>JAIXYT010000021.1 GCA_027490095.1 Sphingomonadales bacterium
GCAGGCGTTTCGTCCTTCCCGACGGACTGATCTACCTCGACGGCAATTCGCTGGGCGCCCTGCCCCGGGCGACCGGGCCTCGCATGGCAGAGGTGCTGGCGCGCGAATGGGGCGAAGGGCTGATCGGGTCGTGGGTGGGGGCCGGGTGGATGGAGGCACCCGCCCGGATCGGCAATGCCGTGGCGCGGCTTGTCGGCGCCGAGCCCGGGGAGGTGATCGTGGCCGATTCCACTTCCGTCAACATCTTCAAGGTGCTGACGGCGGCCCTGTCGTTGCGCCCCGACCGCGCCGTTATCCTTTCGGAGACCGGGAATTTTCCGACCGACCTCTACATGATGCAGGGCATCGCGGCCATGAGCGGGGGGCGGATCCGCGCCGAGGCCGTCGCGCCGGACGCGGTGCTCGAACGACTGGGCGACGATGTCGCCGTCCTCCTTCTCACCCATGTCCACTACAAGACAGGTGCCCTGCACGACATGGCCGAGGTGACCGCCCGCGCCCATGCTGCCGGTGCCCTGACGGTCTGGGATCTCAGCCACAGCGCCGGAGCTGTGCCGCTGGCCCTGAACGAAGCGCAGGCGGACTTTGCGGTCGGTTGCGGTTACAAATATCTGAACGGCGGCCCCGGAGCGCCGGCCTGGCTGTTCGCGGCGCGGCGCCACCATGCCGCGGTCCCCGTGCTGTCGGGCTGGTTCGGCCATGCGCGCCCGTTCGACTTCGACGACGCATACCGGCCGGCAGACGGCATCGACCGCTTTCAGTGCGGCACGCCTCCGGTCCTTGGCCTCTCGGCCCTCGAGGTTGGCGTGGGGCTGATGCTGGAGGCGGACATGGCGGCTGTCCGAGACAAGAGCCTGCAGCTTGCCGATCTGCTGATCGAGGCCATGGGGCCTCTGTGCGACGCCTATGGTTTCGCGCTTGCCAGCCCGCGCGATTCGACGCGCCGCGGCAGCCATGTCTCGTTCGCACACCCCATGGGTTACCCGATCATGCAGGCCCTGAAGGCAGCTGGCGTGGTCGGCGATTTCCGCGCACCGGACATATTGCGTTTCGGCCTGACGCCTTTGACGCTGCGCCACATCGACGTCGTTGAGGCGGTCGACAGGCTGGCCACCATCTGCGAGACACGGGCCTGGGATCGACCGGACTATCATGTCCGCGCTGCCGTGACCTGACGGGTCCCCTTGCAAGGCAAGATGCCGCTTGCGATGGAAGACGCCGGGTGAAGCGCCGATCTCCGAGGGCCGAGGAACGATGGTGAAGCTGCTGGTCAACGGAACGCTGCGGGAGGTGGACGTGCCCGGCGAGATGCCCCTGCTTTGGGTGCTGCGCGACGAGATCGGCCTCAAGGGCACCAAGTTCGGCTGCGGCATCGCGCAATGTGGCGCCTGCACCGTACATGTCGGCGGGCAGCCCGTCAGGTCTTGCAGCACGCCGGTCAGTTCGGTCGGTGACAAGCCGGTCGTGACGATCGAAGGGCTGTCCGCGCTGGAGCCGGGTTCTGCCATCCAGGAGGCCTGGGCGAAACTTGACGTCGCGCAGTGCGGCTATTGCCAGGCGGGGCAGATGATGTCGGCTGCCGGACTGCTGGCGGCGACGCCGAAGCCCTCCGATGCCGAGATCCTGGCGGCCATGGACGGAAACCTGTGCCGGTGCGCTACCTATCCGCGCATCCGCGCCGCGATCCGCCTGGCGGCCGGGCTGGACAGCGACGGCAGGGAGGGCTGAACGATGCAGACCCGCAGGCAGATGCTCTTCACTGTCGGCCTGTCCGCGGCCGGCGCGCTTCTTGTTGGATGCAATCTGCTCAACGACGGGAAGCCGGCGGCTCCGGTGCGTCGCAAGGCGCCACCAGCCGGCACGCCGCTGGGCGACTTCGTTGCCATCGGGCGGGATGGATCGGTGCGGTTGTTCGCGAAAAATCCCGAGATCGGCCAGGGCTCCAAGACCCTTCTGCCCATGCTGATTGCCGAAGAGCTGGACGTCGCCTGGGACGCGGTCTTCGTCGAGTTCGCAGCAGTCGACGCGAAGCGCTTCGGGCCCCAGTTCGCCGGCGGCAGCATGATGACGCCGATGAACTGGGAGCCGATGCGGCAGGTGGGTGCAGCCGCCCGGGCGCTGCTGGTCTCGGCGGCGGCCGGCCGGTTGAAGGTGGAGCCCTCGACCTTGAGGACCGAGGCTGGGCATGTGATCGATGCCTCGGGGAAGAAGATCCCTTATGGCGAGCTGGTTGCCGAAGCCGCCAAGCTGCCGCCGCCCGACGTCAAGTCCCTGACCCTGAAGCCGAAGTCCGCCTATCGCATTCTCGGCAAGCCGAAGGCCGGCGTTGATACCGATGCAATTGTCCACGGCGACCCGCTGTTCGGGATCGACACGGAGGTGGAGGGCCTGCGCTATGCTGTTTATGTGAAGGCGCCTGTCTATGGTGCGCCACTGGTGTCTGCGGACCTTGCTGCTGCAAAGGCGATGCCGGGCGTGGAGGAGGTGTTCGCCCTCGAGGGTGTCGCTCCGCCGAAGGACGGGCAGATCGGCCTTGCCCCTGGTCTGGCGCCGGGTGTTGCCATCGTTGGGCGCAACTGGTGGCAGGTGAACAGGGCCCGGGAGGCCCTGAACGCAAAGTGGGCTGATGGCTTCGGCGCGCAGCACGACACGGGGATTTACGCGGCGCGGGCGGCGGAACTGCTGAAGGGTCGCGGAAAGCCGCACGAGCGCATCGGCAATGTGGACGCGGCCCTGGGCCAGGCGGCCCGGACCGTGGTTGCCGTCTACGATGCCCCGTTCATACCCCACCTGACCCTGGAGCCGCAGAATTGCACGGCGCGGCCGACCGCCAAGGGCCTCGAGATCTGGGCACCGACCCAGTTTCCGCAGGACGGCCAGGCGGTCGTCGCGCAGACGCTGGGCCTGAAGCCCGACCAGGTTACCGTGCACATGCGCCGCTGCGGCGGCGGGTTCGGGCGTCGGATCATGAACGACTATATGGTCGAGGCGGCGGCGATCGCGCGCCACGTGAAGGGCCCGGTGAAGCTGCTCTGGTCGCGCGAGGACGATGTTGCGTTCGACTATTTCCGGCCCGGCAACACCCATCGCCTGCGGGCGGGCATCGATGCGGACGGCAAGGTGATTGCCTATGATGTGCATGGTGTCAGCTATTCGCGCGGCGGCAAGCTGGTCGACGGTGGCGAACTGTTCCTGAACGCCCAGCCGCCCTTCCTGGTGCCCAACTACCGGCTGGAAAAGTCGCTGATCGAGACAATCGTGCCCACCGGCTGGGTGCGGGCGCCCATCTCCAACACGCTGAGTTTCGTGCACGAATGCTTCTGGGACGAGCTGGCAGCCGCGGCTGGCAAGGATCCGCTGGCCTTCCGGCTGGAGCACATGAAAGCGCGCTTCGACAGCCCTGTGTCCAAGCCGGGCCCGGAGGGTGCCCCCTTCGATGTTCGCCGCATGGCGGCTGTGCTTGAGCTTGTCGGCAAGCGCTCGGGATGGGGTGCGGCGAAACGGCCTGCCGGCACCGGCATGGGGATCGCGACCTATTTCAGCCATCTCGGCTATTTCGCGGAGGTGGCGCAGGTGAAGGTCGCGGCCGACGGTGCCTGGCGCGTGGAGAAGGTGTGGGTGGTGGGCGACTGCGGGTCGATCATCCTCAATCCCAGCGGCGCCAACGCGCAGGTGCAGGGCGCCGTGCTCGATGGCATCAGCCAGCTCCGCCAGGAAATCCGCTTTGAGAAGGGCCGCGCGGTGCAGACCAACTTCGACGCTGTCCCCATGCTCCGCCATTCGGCTGCGCCCGAGGTGGACGTGCATTTCCATCTGACCGACCACCCTCCGACCGGGCTTGGCGAACCTGCGTTGCCGCCGATCATACCGGCCGTGGTGAACGCGGTGTACGACGCCACGGGCGCGCGGGTTCGGACGCTGCCGCTGACGGCGGAGCGGATCCAGGCGGCACGGACCACGCGCGCTGCCTGAGGGGATCAGACGAACTGCATGCCGAGCCAGTCGGCGACGAGGGCGGGCTTGTCCTTGCCTTCAATCTCGATGGTGACCTCGCTGGTCAGCAGCCAGCGGCCGCCGCCCTTGTCTTCCACCGCCTTCAGCTTGTGGCGGGCGCGGATGCGGCTGCCGACCGGCACGGGCTCGAGGAAGCGGATGCGGTCGCAGCCGTAGTTCACACCCATCTTGATGCCTTCGAGCACGATCGCGCCTTCGGGCTGCAGGCCCGCCAGCATCGACAGGGTGAAGAAGCCGTGGACGATGGTGCCGCCGAAGGGCGTCATCTTCGCCATTTCCGGGTTCACATGGATGAACTGGTGGTCGTTCGTCAGGTCGGCAAAGCGGTTCACCATCTCCTGGTCGATCAGATACCAGTCGGACGCGCCAAGGTCCGTGCCGATCAGCGCCTTCGCGGCTTCGGGAGAAAGCATCTGCATGGGTGTTTAGGCCTTTCTGCGCACAGTCGTTCGCTGCCTGAATGCCCTGCCTGCTGCGGACTGCAACCTCAGTCGAAGGTCAGGTCTCCCCAGGCGGGCTCCACCAGGTAGGGCGCGATGTCGACGTCGGCGAGTGCAGCCGGCGACCATTTCGGGGACCGGTCCTTGTCGATCAACTGGGCGCGGACGCCCTCGTAGAAGTCGTGGCCCGACTTGATCCCGCTGACCATGCGGTATTCCAGCTTCAGGCAGGCCTCGATGCTTGCGCCTTCGCCTGCGCGCAGGCCATGCAGTGTCAGCTTGCAGCTGGTCGGGCTCATCCGGCGGATGATCGCCGCCTGCTCGCGCGCCCAGTCGTCGCCGTCGTCCAACTTGTCGAGGATGTCCTCCACCTGGTTCTCCGCGAAGAGATAGTCGATCCCGTCGCGCAGGGCGGGAAGCGTCAGCTCACCGGGATCGCTGTCGAAGGTTGCCAGCACCTCGGCCACGCTCTCGTGGCTGTGCGCCAGCCGTTCCCGCAGGGCCGGGATCTCGGCCGACGGGACGAAATGGGTGCAGTAGCCGATGGCGACGCAGTCGCCTGCCTTGACCCGCGCGCCCGTCAGGCCGGCCCAGGTGCCGAATTCGCCCGGAAAGCGCGACAGCGCATGCGTGCCGCCGACATCCGGGATCAGGCCGATGCCCGTCTCGGGCATGGCGAACAGGGTGCGTTCGGTCGCCACGCGATAGGGTGCGTGCACCGAAATCCCGACGCCGCCGCCCATGCTGATGCCGTCCACCAGTGCCACATAGGGCTTGGGATAATGGGCGATCGCCTGGTTCATCCGATACTCGTCGTGGAAGAAATTTTCCCACCCCGGGCTCCCTGCGCGGCCGTCGCGGTGGAGGCCGACCACGTCGCCACCGGCACAGAAGGCGCGATCGCCGGTGCCTTCCACCACCACGGCCTCGACGCCGTCGTCGATGGCCCAGTCCTGCAGCTGCCGGTGCAACGCCACGCACATTGTGCGGTTCAGCGCGTTCAGCGCCTGCGGGCGGTTCAGCGTGACGAGGCCGATGCGGCCCTCGCGGCTGAACAGGATCTCGTCCGTCGTCTCGGTCATTGTCTCGTCACCTTGCCCGCCCCGTCCGCAAAGAGCCCGGGCCCTTCCAGATCCACAACCATCACACTCGTCGACATGCGTGCCAGCAGCTTGCCCGCCGCATCGACCATATCGGCTTCGGCGAACACGATCGAGCGGCCGAACTTCAGCACGCGCCCGTCGAACCACACGGTCGTGCCGACCCTGGCCGGCCCGAAGAAGCTGACCTTGAACTCGATCGTCGGCACGCCCACCCGCCGTTGGCTCTTCGCGATGACCGCAGTCGCTGCTGCATCGTCCAGCGCGGTCGTTGCGATCCCGCCCTGCAGGCTTCCCATCGGATTGCAGAACGCGGGGGTTACATCCATTCTGTAGCGCGTGGTGCCGGCTGAACTGTCGACCGCTTCCAGGTACAGCCCCAGCAGTGCCGTCGTCGGCGCTTTCTTAGCTCTCATCCGCTCCAGCAGCTCGGCGTCGTCGACCGCCATCAAAGCCCCTCCACCCGCGTCAGGCCGAAGCCGTGCAACGCAGGCGTCAGCGGCGCAAGCCCCTCCGTTCCGCCAGTGAAGATCGCCCGGCCCTCTGGCTTCGGGCCCGGCCACTGCACGCCGTCGAGAAGGTGCGCACATCGCCTGGCAATTCCCGATGCGCCATCGACGAACGTCAAGGGGCGGGGGGCTGCAGCTGCCAGCTCTTCGGCCAGTAGCGGGAAATGGGTGCAGGCCAGCACCACAATGTCCATTTGCTGTCCGCCCGGCTGTGCCAGCAGGCCCTGAAGCGCCTCTGCATACACAGCCGGGTCGACGGCCTCTCCCCTGAGCTTTGCCTCGGCCGCCGCGACCAGCGGTGCAGAGCCGTGCTTCAGGACCCTGCAGTCGGCGGCGAACCGGGCCGAGAGGTCCGCCACATAGGGCTGGCGCACCGTCGCCTCCGTTCCAAGCACGCCGATGACCCGCGTCAGCGACTGCTCTGCTGCGGGTTTGATCGCGGGCACCGTCCCCACCACGCCGACACTCAGCACTGGCCGGACATAGCCGAGCGCGATGGTGGAGGCGGTGTTGCAGGCGATCACGATCAGCGAAGGCTGGATGCGCTCTGCCAGCCGTCCGAGCAGCCCTGCCACCCGGGCCGAAACCTCGGCCTCCCCCTTCGTGCCATAAGGGTAGCCTGCGGAGTCCGCGCAGTAGACCAGCGGGGCGTCCGGCAATCGCGCCGCCACCGCCCGCAGGACCGAAAGCCCGCCGACACCGGAGTCGAGAAACAGGATCGGGCCGGGCATCATCCCCGGCAGCCGATAGCTGCCCCGCGCGTCAGCGCAAGAGCGGAACCTGCGCCGCGGAGCGCACGCTTCAGGCGATCCGCTGCTTCACATAGCGGCCGGGTGCGTCCTCGATGGCCTTGAAGCCCTTGGCCTTGCCCGGCACCCGCGCCTTCACCTTTCCGCCCGAGCGTGGCTGGAGCCATTTGAGCCAGTCGGGCCACCAGCTGCCCTTGGTCTCGCCGGCCGTCTTCTGGAATTCCTCGAGCGTGGCGGGCGTCTTCATGCCGTCAGGCAGCGTCCAGTGCTGGTATTTGCCCGAACTCGGCGGGTTCACAACGCCCGCGATGTGCCCCGACCCCGCCAGCATGAAGCGATGCTCGCCCGAGAAGGCGGTCGTCAGCCGGAAGCAGCTCTGCCGCGGCGCGATATGGTCGTCCTTGCCGGCCTGGATATAGGCTGGCGTCTTCACCGCCTTCAGGTCGATGGGTACCCCCTTCACCGTGATGCCACCCGCCTCGATCAGCCGGTTGTCGCGATAAAGCCCGCCCACATACTCCCGCATGAAGCGGCCGGGCACGTTCGTCGGGTCGGAGTTCCAATAGAGCAGATCGAAGGGAACATAGTCCTTTCCCTTCAGATAGTTGTTGACAACATAGTTCCACATCAGGTCGGTCGGCCGCAACAGGTTGAAGGTGGTCGCAAGCCAGCGCCCGTCCAGATAGCCCTTTTCCTCGGTCAGCTTGTCGATCGAGTCGAGCATCGGCTGATTCACGAAGTTCAGCAGGTCGCCCGCGTCGGTGAAATCGACCTGTGCGGTAAAGAAGGTCGCGCTGCGCACCTTCTCGGCCTGGCCTGTGGCCGCCATGTAGGCGAGGGTCGCCGACAGCACTGTCCCGGCCACGCAATAGCCGATCACATGGGCGGCGGGCGCCCCAGTCGCCTGCAAAACGAGGTCGATGGCAGCCAACTCGCCTTCTACGGCATAGTCCTCGAAGCCAATGTCCTTCAGCGCCTCGGACCCTTGCGCCCAGGAAATCACGAACACGGTGAAGCCCTGTTCGACAGCCCAGCGGATGAAGCTCTTTTCCGGTGTCAGGTCGAGAATGTAGAACTTGTTGATCCAGGGCGGCATGATCAGCAGCGGGATCTCGAACACCTCTTTCGTGGTTGGGGTGTACTGGATCAGCTGGAACAGTCGGCCCTCCCACACCACCTTGCCCGGAGTCGCGGCGACGTTGACGCCCACTTCGAAGGCGCTCTCGTCGGTCATCGTCAGCTTGCCGCGCTTGAGATCCTCGAGCATGTTCGACACGCCGTTCAGCAGGCTCTCTCCGTTGGTTGCCTGGGCCTCGGCGATCACCTCGGGGTTGAGCGCCGCGAAGTTGGCGGGGCTCATGGCGTCGACGAACTGCCTGGCCTGGAAGGCAAGGGACTTCTTCGCCTCTTCGTCCAGCCCCGGAAAGGCGTTCACGCCTTGCGCAATGTAGTGGCTGGCCAGCAGATAGCTCCGCCGCACGAGGTCATAGATGGGCGCCGTTTCCCACGCCTCGCCCTTGAAGCGCTTGTCCTCGCGCCTGGCAGCCTCGGGCAGTGCGTCGGTGCGGCCGGTGAACATGCCGGCCCACAGCTGCATCGCATCCGTCCAGTAGTCGCCGGTCATGCGCACCAGGGTCTGCGTGTCCGCTGCTGCCCAGGCCTTCGCCCAGTCCTGCCACAGCGCGGCCATCTTCAGCGGAGCGTCCGGCTCGGGCGGCTGCATTGCCGACTTCGCTGCGTCGCCTGTCCAGTATTCCAGCATCATCTGCTGCGCCTTGCCGACGACCTCGGTCATCCGCTCGAACTGCTCCACGGCATCAGCCGCAGGCACCATGCCGTCTTTTCCTTCGCCCATGTCCCTCGCCTCCGGGCGCCAGATTGGCCGCAGCCGTGCCTTGGTGCAAGCGGTGCGTCCGGGCTGTCGCTTACCATCTTGGCAAATGTGCTGCCGGCAGGTTAGGCTGGCGCTGCCGGTCAGGGGATTCGGCGCAAGAATGAAAGGCTTGGTCATGTTCATCAAGTTCGCCATGGGGGCAGCCGCCGGTGCCGCTCTCGCATTCGCAGCCTCGGCAGGCGCCCAGACGCCGCCTCCGACCAACGAAGCCACCGGCCTGCCCTACTGCAGCGCCAAGGTGAAGGACCGCTGCATCCAGAAGTCCGACATCAAGGCCCAGAAGGCAGCAGCCAAGGCCGGCTGAGCCGCTCCACCCGGGGCGGCTTGCCCCGGGTTCGCACCAACATCGGCAGATGAAGGCGGGCTCCGGGGAAACCGGGCTCGCCTTTTTGCGCATTTCGGGCCATTGCAGATGCGGCCCCAGTCGATGGAACCTCCGATGGACGATGAATTCTACCGCATGAAGCGCCTTCCGCCCTATGTGATCGCGGAAGTGAACGCGATGCGGGCTGCCGCCCGGGCCAAGGGCGAAGACATCATCGACCTCGGCATGGGCAACCCCGATCTCCCGCCGCCGCCGCACGTGATCGAGAAGCTCTGTGAAGTGGCTGCCAAGCCCGACGCGCATGGCTACTCTGCCTCCAAGGGCATCCCGGGGCTTCGCCGTGCGCAGGCCAACTATTATGGCCGCCGTTTCGGGGTGGACGTCGACCCCGAAACCGAAGTGGTCGTCACCATGGGGTCCAAGGAGGGCCTCGCAAGCCTCGCGACCGCGATCACCGCGCCCGGC
>JAIXYT010000002.1 GCA_027490095.1 Sphingomonadales bacterium
AGCCGCACGCCGTAGCGATCGCCGACCGCGACGATCTCGCCCCGCGCAAACGGCTTGCCGTTCACCAGCACGGAGACGGGCTCGCTGGTCATCCGGTCCAGCGCCAGCAACTGGCCGGGTTCGACCGACAGCAGGTCCCTGAGCGCGATGGCGAGGCTGCCGACCTCGACGGTGAGGGACAGTTCGATGTCGGCAAACTGCGGCAGGATGGGGGGAGGGCCTGCCCGGTCCCGCGCGCGCCTGTCGCCGCCGGCTTTCGGGCGGTCCGCCGCCGGCTCCGGCGACTGCCGGGCCTGAGGGGTGCCTTCGGCAGCCGCATCATGCTCCCGCGGGGCCGGTGGTTCGGCGGTGGCCGGCTGCCCGGCGTCTTCTGCCGGATCCTCGTCTTCGAAGCCGATCGTCAGATGCACATGGTCATCTTCGCCGGGCGACTTTCTGGCGGGCATCTGCCCCTTTGGCGGAACCGCATTCATGGCTTGTCCTCCGCTGTGTCGGGGGCCGCCCTGCCTGCCGGCCGCGAAAGGCTTGCGGCCGGCAGCCGCGCGATCCGTCGCCCGCCTGCCAGGACGTCGGGCATCGGCAGCGGTTCGATGGGAAGGACATCGCCCACGGACAGGGCGAGGGCCCGCGAAAGGGATATCCGCTGCTCGGCGAGCCTGAGCGCGACCGGCAGTTCGAGATCGAACGCCCGCGCCCGTGCGGCGCTGCGGAACGCGGTTGCATCCGGCCTGGGGCTTTCGGCCTGCGGCGGGCGTTCGCTTTCGACAATCAGCGCCAGGCGGCAGGCCATGCCGTCGACATCGAGCAGCAGGTCGAGGCGAGCGCCCGACGGCAGGGGGAGCGCGCGTGTCGGCAGGTCCGGGCTGCCGCCGATCGGCCGCCCGAAGGCCGCCAATGCGGTGGAAAATGACCCCGTCACCGTGCGACACAGGGCAATCCAGGAGGCGCTGCCCGGGGGGAGGCGCATCAGATCGGGGCCCGAGGCCTCGGCAGCGTCTGCTGCGCGCGCGCCGAACAGGCGCTCCAAAAGCATTGCGCCGGAGCCGGGGGCGCAGCCGATGTGCACCACCGACAGCCCATCCGATCCGGGCGCCACGGGGACGCTGCCCAGCAGGAGCTCCGTGCCGTCGGCATGGTCTGCGGCCGGATCCGGCACGGCGGTCACCCGCAGGCCCATGCGCCGGGCGAGTTCCGGCCCGAAGATCGCCCCCAGTCCGCCGAGGTCGAGCAACGGCCCCGGAGAAGGCGGCTCGGCCTCGGCTGGTGGCGCCACCTGGGGCCAGACGATGGAACGGGCCATCCGCGAGGCCCCCCTATTGCAGGATGAAGCTGGTGAGGAACACGTCATCCACGCCGGCAATGCCGCTCTTGCGCTGGAGGACATCGTTGATCCCCAGCCGCATCCGGCGGGTCAGCGCTTCGCGGCCCGCGGCCGTCGCCAGCTGTTCCTCCGACGTGTCGGTGAGCACGCCGAGCACTTCGGCGACGATGGCAACCCGGTGGCGTTCCACCGCGTCCACGACCGGCTGGCCGCCCTGGGTGGAGATGGCGATCTTCACCTGGACGAACCTGCCGGTGTCCTTCAGGTTGGCGGTGAACGGAGTCGGGATCTCCACATATTGCAGCGGCGCCACTTCGGGCTCGGGGGGCTTTTCGGCCGCCGGCATCGGCATGAGGGTCGGCATGAAGATGGCCCCTGCGGCACCGGCGGCCGCCCCGCCGACCAGCAGGATTAGCGGAACCGCAATCCGCCCCAGCAGCCCCTTCTTCGGCGGCACATCCGCCGGCGCTTCAGCAGCCTCGGCCATCCTGCGTCTCCTTCCTGGTCTCGTGGCGCGCCGGCTCAGGCATAACGGTCGATCCTGCGCGGCTGGTCCGTGTCCAGCCGGCCCGGGCTGATCGGACTGGCCTCTGCCGCTCCCTGCGCGCCTGTCGGCGCCAGCAGCAGGCGCAGCCGTTCGCGACTGGCGGGCGACTGGGGATCCGGTTGATCCCGCCGGTCGGACGAAGCCCGTTCGCCGCTGCCGTCTGCCTCGCTGCTGCCGTCCGCCTCGCCGTCCATGGCCGCAGACGCCTCTTCACCCGTCCGGTCGTGTTCACCCGTCCGGTCGGGGCCGGTCGCGTCCGCATCAGGTTCGGCAAGGTCCGGTCGCACTGCCGCATAGGGCTCTCCCCACATTGCTTCCGCCAGCGCGGCTTCCGTCAGCTCTGTCCTGGTGTCGTGCGCCGATCCGTCGTCGGCGCGTCCCCCAGCACCGCCATCCGCGAAATCGGCCCGGAGCTCCACACGGATCGCATCCACTTCGGTGCCGATCCCTGTCAGCTCGGCGTGCAGCTCGTCGATGGCGGCCCGGAAACGATCCCTGAGGTCGGGGGTCGCAGCTGCGATCGTCACGTCCAGCCCGGCCGTCGGCAGCTCGCTTGACGACACCAGCACGTCGGCCGGTTGCCGGGGATCGGCCGCGGGCTGCGACGTCGGGCCCGGCCCGGCTGCTGCAGCGCCGCCCGGCGATGTCCGTTCCGGTTCCAGCCGAACGCTCGGCTGGGCGGCAGGCGGCGGCAAGGCCGGGCCCTCGCGCCGGGTGGTGCGCGCAGCCGGGGGCGCCGCGGCGCGCTGCACGGTCGCCGGCAGGTCTGCACTGCTTCCGTCGAGAGCCGGAGCAGCGCCCGGCTGGGCTGCGCGCAGCGCATGCGCCGGGTGCGCCTGGGCAGGCGCTGTCACGGATGTCGGGGCCGAGGCTTCGGCCGGCGCCGACCGTTCGTCAGGCGCCGCGTGTCCGGGCGTGTCCGGCGCCGGCCCTGTTGCGGCTGCGGTGTCGGCCTGGCGGCCCGTGCCCGGAACCGGCCGGTCTGCGCCTAGCGAACGGCGGTGCACGGCGGCCGTCGCCTCGGGATCGGCTGTGCCTGCCGCCGCCGTTTCCACCGGGGGCGTTGCCGCCTCCGGCAGCGGCGGCGCCGAGGTCGGGCCCGGTTGATCGGCAGCCCGGGCCGGATCGGGGATCCGGGGTGCTGCCGTCCATCCGTCGGGTGCCGGCGCTGCGCCTGGTTCGGCACTGCCTGGGTCGGCAGCGGCCGTCTTGGGCCGGCGCACCCGCGCCGGGGCGTCCGCATCGGGCTTGTCCTGCCCGGCGGCTGCGTCAGCCAGCTGGGCCTGGAATCGCGTGGCACCCCGATGGCCCCCCCGTGGCGGCCGCGGGGCAGCGAGGGCAAGACGGTCTGCCGGTTCCGGGGCCGTGCCTGTCGTCTGAACGGCGATCATTTCCGTCTCCTTGCGTCAGGTGTGAGATCGGCAATCCTGCGTTCGGTTGCCGTGCCGATGCGGCTGCGCAGGGCCGCCAGCCGATCTTCCAGCCCGTCGGCGCGCGCACTGGCCTCCATGAGGCGTTGTCCGGCTGCGACCTGCCCGCCCGCACTTGCCCTTTGGGAGGCGGCCGCCGCCGCGACTGCGGGCCCCAGCAACTGGCGCAGATGGGCGCCCGCCAGCAGGGCATCCGTGCCGCCCGATCCCGGCGCCGGCCGGGTTTCGGCGATGATGGTTGCAAGCGCGGCGGCCCGTTCGGCAGCCGCCGCGGCTTCGCGGGCGGCCTGCGCAAGATGCCGCTCGGCGGCGATCACCTCGGCGCGCGCGCGTGCCGCAAGGCGGGACAGCCTGCGGATCCGGATGCCCGTGCCGTTCATGCAGCACCCCAGCCCGACAGGAGGGCCGCGGCCGAATCGGCGAAGGCCTCCGCTTCGTCGCGCCCCTGCTGGAGGAACGCCTCCAGGTCTGCCCGGCGGTCGAGCGCGCGGTCGACCGCCGGGTCCGCGCCGCGCACATGGGCACCCATGGCAACCAGGTCCTGGTTGGCCTCGGCAAGCGCCAGCTCCCGCCGGAACGCCGTTGCTGCCGCCACATGCGCCGCAGGCACGCAGTGCGGCATCGTCCGGCTGAGCGAATGCGCAAGGTCGATCGCCGGGTAGCGGCCGCGCGCGGCAATCGCGCGATCGAGGATCACATGGCCGTCGAGCACGCCGCGCGCCGTGTCGACGACCGGGTCGGCGATGGTGTCGTCCCCATCGGCAAGCACGGTCATCACGGCCGTGATCGCGCCGCCGGACCGGGCGTCGTTCCCGGCGCGTTCGACAAGCCGCGGGATGAGGGCCAGCGCCGAAGGCGGATAGCCGCGGACGCCTGCCGGTTCCCCGGCCGCAAGGCCGATCTCGCGCTGGGCCTGCGCGACCCGGGTGAGGCTGTCCACCAGCAGCAGCACGTGGAGGCCCCGGCTGCGGAGCGCCTCGGCCGAGGACAGGGCGGCAAGGCAGCCCCGCACCCGGGCCGGCGCCGCCATGTCCGCCGGCACGGCGACGACATGGGTGCGCGCCCGCGCGGCGCTGTCCATTCCGGCGAGGAACCCGCTGATCTCGCGCCCGCGCTCGCCCACCAGGGCCACGACGACGCAGTCGGCGGCGGCGCCCCGCACGAGCTGCTGCATGAGGACGGACTTGCCGACGCCGCTGCCCGCGATCAGCCCGACCCTTTGCCCGCGCCCCAGTGTCAGCAGGGCGTCGATGGCGCGAACACCGGTCGGCATCGCCTGACGGACATCCCCCCGATCGAGGGGCGGCAGCGGTCTGCCGGCAAGCGGCCAGCGCCCCGCCCCGCGCACCGGGCCGAGCCCGTCGAGAGGCTCTCCGAGGGCCCCGGTCACCCGCCCCAGGAGCGCGGGACCGGCAGGACTGTCGGCGGCGACGCCTTGCAGCCAGACGGCTGCGCCCGGCCTTGCCGCCCCTGCCGACAGCGCCATCAGCAGGAGTGTGCCGTCCCGGAAGCCGATCACCTCGGCGGGAATGGCCGAGGCCGATCCGCCGGCTTCGACCGTCACCAGCGCGCCGACGGGTGCCTCCAGCCCCTCGGCCGAGAGAAGCAGGCCTTCCGCTGCCCGGACCCGGCCGCCCGGCGTTGCCCGGAACGCCATGGCTTCGAGCCCGCGTCGCGCATCGGCGAGGGCGGTTGCCGGAGACGCGCTCATGCCCTTGCCTCCAGCCGGTCCAGCAACTGGTCCAGCCGTCGCGAAAGGCCTGCCGCGGACAGGCTCGACCCGCGTTCGGCGACCACCTCCCCGCGGGGGAGGGCTGGGTTGTTGGCGAGCGTCCACCCGGCCGGGAGCACCGGCGCCCCGGCCGCATCCGCAGGGTTCATCCACAAGGTCCCGGCTGTGCCCTCCGGCAGGCCGTTCAGCGCCTCGGCGACAAGCCCGGCCAGGGTGTCGGCGCCGATGCCGGGTTCGGCCGCCAGCACGGCTTGTGCCGCTGCAAGCCCCAGTTCCGCGACGGCGCCTGCAAAGGCGGACTCCAGCGCTGCCATTGCGGCCGCCGACTGCTGCCTGATGGCGTCGAGCGACTCTGCCTGCGCGGCCCGCAGGGCAGCCAGTTCCTGTTCCAGTTCGGCCATTCGGGGGCCGAGACGGGCCTCTGCTGCCGCCCGGCCCGCGGCAAGGGCCTCGGCCTCGCGGGCCTGCTGGCGCTCTGCTTCGGTCGGCCCTTCGGGCTGTGCCGGCGCGCCGAACAGCCGCGCGAAGGGAATGGCCGTCGCGACGTCAGACATAGGCGGGGCCCTTCCCCGGCAGGCTGAGCTGGCCTTCCGCCGCGAGCCGCCGCGCAGCTGCCGCGATCGCCTTCTGCGCGCCCTGCGCCTCGTCCATCTTGACCGGGCCCCGGTTGGCGATCTCGTCCCGAAGGGCCTCGGCGGCCCGCTGCGGCATGGCATCCAGCAGCTTTTCGCGAAGCGGCGGCTCGGCGGCCCTGAGCGCCGGGATCAGCAGCTCGGCCTCGAGGCTGCGCATGAGCCCCTGCAGCGCCCGCACATCCAGCCGGGCGAGGTCGGCGAAGGTGAAGAGCGTCTCGCTGAGCAGGTCGGCCGCGCCCCGGTCCACGCTCGACAACGCCTCCAGTGCGGCCTCCTCGCTGAGCCCGGCGAGATTGATGAGGTCGGCCGCGCGCTGCATCCCGCCGAGGTTGGTGAGCGGCTGGCGCGGCCGGGCCTGGGCGATCCGCTCGCCAAGCGCGAAGTCCAGCGCCTCGGCCGCGTGCGGCATGACGGGCCCGAGCGTCGCGATCCGTCGCACAAGGTCCGGCTGGCGATCCGCCGGCACCCGGGCCAGCACGCGCGCGGCCCGGTCCGGCGGCAGCTGCGACAGAAGGAAGGCCTGCACCTGCGGATGCTCGCCATCCAGAAGGCTCGCGAGCGCCCAGGGTTCCTGCCACTGCAGCTGTTCGAACAGCGGCGCCTTCGCCTCGTCGCCGATACGCTCCAGGATGCCGCCCGCCCGCTCGTCGCCCAAGGCCCGGCCCAGGAGGTCGCGGACCGCCGGCGGCCCTTCGCTGACGCTGACCGTCTGGCGGGCAATTCCCAGCACCTCGTCGAGCACGGAATCGATGGTCTGCGGGCTTGCTTCGGCGACCGACAGCATCGCGCGGCCGACCTGCTCCACCTCCGCGGGCTCCAGCCGGGCCAGCAGCGCGGCCGCCTCGGGCTCTTCGAGCAAGAGCAGCAGCAGGGCTGTCTTTTCGGGCCCGGTCAGGCTCATGCCCGGGGCTCCGCCAGAAGCCGTCGCGCGACTGCCGTTGCGCGCGCTGCGTCGGTTGCGGCCAGCAGGCGGGCTTCGGCGAGCTTCTGGCTGTAGTCCGGCAGGGGCAGCGGCGGCGATGGCGCGATGTCGATTGCCCTGGCCTGCTGGGCGCGTGCCTCTTCCAGTTCGGCGGTGAAGCGCCTGACGAGCGGCCTGATCACCAGCGCCAGAAGGGCGATCGCCACCAGCGCTGCTGCAAGCCACTTGCTGCTTTCCACCACCACCGGCTCGCGCCAGATGGGGAGCTGGGTCTCTTCCGCCGGGGCGAAGGCGTTGGCGCTGACGGCAATGCGGTCGCCGCGCGCCTGGTCATAGCCGACGGCCCCTTCGACGAGCGCCCGGATGTCGGCGAGGCGGCGGGCGCGGCCGGCGGGCGGGCCCAGGGCCTCGGCGCGGATCGCCACGGCTGCCGTCAGGCGGCGGATCTGCCCGCCGGTGAGGCTGGTGACCTCCACGGAGCGGCCGAGCTCGTAGTTGCGGGTTGCGCTTTCGCTGCCTGTCGTCTGTTCGGTGGGGCCGGTCGCGGCCGGCGGCGGTGTCGCAGTGACCGTCGCAGCGGCGGGCACGGTGTTGGTGAGCGCCCCGGGGATCCCGATCGCGCGCGGTTCGGTGGCGTTCGACCGGCTGACCTGTTCGGAGCGCAGCGCGCCTTCCGGCTGGTAGCGCTCGTTGGCGGCTTCGCGGCGGGCGAAGTCGAGGTCGACCGACACCTGCGCGGTCACATTCTCGCGGCCCACCACCGGGCCGAGCAGATCGAGGATCGCCTGCCGGGCGCGGGCCTCCATATCGGCCTGGACCTTGAGGCGGCGGTCGTCGCCCTGCATCCGCCCCGCCCCCGGCTCGCCTGCCAGGAGGCGGCCCATCTGATCGGCAATGGCGACATGGTCGGGGGACAGCCCAGGCACCGCGCCGGCGACGAGATGGATGATGGCGCGGGACTGCGCGTCTGACAGCACCCGTCCTGCGGCAAGCGTCACGGTGACGGAGGCGGTCACCGGTGCCCGGTCGCGCACGAAGGGGGAGGGTTCGGGCCGGGCAATGAGCACGCGGGCCGCCTGCACGCCCTCGAGGCTCTCGATGGCGCTTGCGAGTTCGCGTTCCTGCGCGGCCTTCAGGCGGGCGCTCTCGATGGCCCGGCTGGTGCCCAGCGGCATGTCGGCCATCAGTTCGGCCCCGCCGGGGGCGGCCTTGGGCAGCCCTTGCGCTGCCAGCAGCATGCGGGCGCGGGCGTGGTCCTGCTGCGGCAGCAGCACGGCGCCGCTGCGCGGATCGAGCGCGACCGCCAGCCCGGCCTCTTCGAGCGCGGTCACCACGGCTGCCTTGTCGGCTTCGGGGAGGGCGGCGAACAGCGGTGCGCGCTGGGGGGGCGACAGCAGCAGCCAGCCCAGCAGGCCGAGCGTCGCGACCGTCACGCCGGCAATCGGCCAGGCCGCGCGTGCCAGCAGCGGGTTCGCGCGCAGCATGGCGACGGGCGCCGACAGTGCGGCCGGCAGCTGCAGGCCCGGCGCCGGGCCGGTGGCGGGAAGCGTGGTCGGGTCCGCCATGCTACACCGGCATGTTCATGACGTCGCGGTAGGCGCTGAGCAGGCGGTTGCGGGCCTGCAACGTCGCCTCGAAGGCGATCGAGGCCTTCTGCCGGCTGAGCATCACGCTCGCGATGTCCTGCGTCTCGCCCCGCTCCCACGCGGCCGACTGGGCGCTGCTCTCGCTCTGCATCCGGTGGACTGTGTCGAGCGCGTCCTTCATCGCGGCGCCGAAGCCGGCGCCCTGGGCTTCGGTGGCCGCCTTCGGCGCGGCGGTGGGGGCAAGAGCCTGGCTCTTTGCCAGGATCTCGGCGCGCAGCTGCAGCACGCCGCCCAGCCCCATTGCGGACGCGCCCGAGGGTCCCCCCACGCTGCTCATTGCAGAAGGCCCCCGCCTGCGGTGCGCGCCGTGGGTCTGGGCCGCCCGGCCTGTGCCGCCAGCTTGTAGCGAAGGGTGCGTTCGGAAATGCCGAGCCGCCGGGCGGCCTCGCCCCGCCGTCCGCCGCTTTCGGCAAGGGCGCGGCCCAGCACTTCGGCCTCCTGTCGGCGCAGCTGGTCCGGGAGCGCCGGCGGCCGCGCGGCCCGCACGGGCAGCTGGACATGCGCGTCGAGGATCGGGCCGTCGCCGGCAAGGATCGCGGCGCGCGCCAGCAGGTTGGAAAGCTCGCGCACGTTGCCCGGCCAGTCATGCGCCACCAGCCTCGCGAGGGTGTCGTCCGACAGGTGCCAGTCCCGGGGGCCCAGCAGCCGCGCGACGAGCGGAAGGATGTCGCCGCGCCGGGCCGACAGCGGCTTCAGCTCGAGGGGAAAGACCGAAAGCCGCCACCAGAGGTCGGCGCGGAATTCGCCGGCCTCCACGGCCGCCGCGAGGTCCCGGTTGGTTGCCGCGAGCAGTCGCGCCGCAACGGCAACCGGTGCCGTCTCGCCGACAGGGAGGACCTCGCGCGTTTCCACGGCGCGCAGGAGCTTGGCCTGCAGCGCCAGCGGCAGCTCGCCGATCTCGTCGAGGAACAGGGTGCCCGCGCCTGCCGCCCGGAACAGGCCGGGGGCTGCCGCCAGGGCGCCGGTGAAGGCGCCCCGGGCATGGCCGAACAGCAGCGCCTCCAGCATGGTTTCGGGCAGGGCGGCGCAATTGACCGCGAGGAATGGCGCTTGGCGTCGGTTGCTGGAGCTGTGCAGGAAGCGCGCCATCACCTCCTTGCCCGCGCCCGACGGTCCGGTCACCAGGATCGTCGCATCGGATGTGGCCGCCCGGCGCGCGAGGTCGAACAGGGCCCGGCTGGACGGGTCTTCCGCGACCGGCGCGTCCGCGCCCACTTCCCGGCACGCGGCCGCCTGCAATCGCCGCAGTGTCGCGGCGAGAGGCCCGGCGCCGAAGTGCTGCTGCTGGTCGTCCTGCTCTTGATCGTTCGGCCTGTTCGTCATGCTCTTGTTCCCCGTCCTGTTGCCCGTTCGGGCGGGTGTTTCACCGGGTGGTGCCCGCCGGAGAGTCGCAGGGCTCCGGCGGGCACGTGGCCGATGGCTTGCGAGGGCAGGCAAGCTTTCCGGTGACCGGCCGTGACAGGGAGGAGCAAGGTCCATGCCAACCGGCCCGCACTCGGCAGGATCGGGCGATGGCGCCTGCAGCGCGTCAGGGATTTGACGCTTCGGGTGGGGGCGCGTCAGAAAATTGACGGCGGGCAGCTCGAACCCGCAGGGTTCGCCAGCCCGACCGGGCGCCGCGGCAAGTGCCGCGTCCCCGCGGAGGGCCACGCCCGTAAGCGCAAAAAACTGCGCTCAGTCGGCTGCGGGTTTTCCGCGGCCCGCCTTCACATCCGAGCGGCGTTTCTTCCCATCCAGCCGCCGCGCCTTTGCACCTGCACCCGGCCTTGTCGGCCGCCGCGGCTTGGGCGCCACCGCCGCCTTTGCCAGCAGGTCCAGCAGCCGCTCGACGGCATCGCGCCGGTTTGCGGCCTGGGTGCGGAACCGTTCGGCGAACAGCAGGATCTCGCCCGCGTCGGTGAAGCGCGCACCCGCCAGCCGGGCGGCCCGCGCCTTCACGGCCGGCGGCAGGGACGGGCTTGCCACCAGGTCGAAGCGCAGCTCGACGGCGGTCGACACCTTGTTCACATTCTGCCCGCCGGGCCCCGACGCGCGCACGAAGCGGAAGGCGAGCTCGTCCTCGTGGATTGCAAGGCCGGGCGCGACCTCGAGCCAGCCCGTCACCGGATGGTCGCCTGCTGCCCGGCGACCAGATGCAGGCACAGGGCCGAGCCGGCGAAGCCCACCGCCATGCCGGTCGCGATCGCAAGCGGCCCGTCGGCTGCGAACGGTGCCGTCAGCGCGCTTGCCGTCGCCCCGAAGGCGAAGGAGCCCGAGCCGATCAGCGCCGAGATTGCGCCTGCCCGCTGCGGCATTGCGCCCAGCGCCAGCGCCGAGCTGTTCGAGGAAACGAAGCCGTAGCTGCCGAGCCCGAGGAACAGGAGCGCCATCGTGACCTGCAGGTCTGCGAGGCCTGCGACTGCCAGTGCCAGCAGCAGCGCGGAGAAGCCCGTGGCGAACAGGGCGCCGCGGCGTGCGATGCGGTCCGGCGCGAGGCGCTTGAGCAGGTGCCGGTTCAGCTGCGAGGCAATGATGAGGCCCAGCGCGTTCAGCGCGAAGATCCAGCCGAAGGCGGAGGGGGGCTGGCCGAAATGGCTGATGAACAGGGCCGGCGAGCCTGCGACATAGGTGAAGAGCGATGCGCCGTTGAGCGCACCTGCCCCCACGAACCCCAGCACGCGGCGGTCTGCCAGAGCTGCGCGATAGCTTCCGAGCGGGCTTTCCAGCGCGGCCTGCGCCGCCGTTGCCTTCGTCCGGCTTTCGGGCAGGCGGAAGAAGACGGCAAGCCCCACGAGCAGCCCGAACAGGGCCAGCACGAGGAAGATGGAATGCCAGCCGAACAGGGCCATCAGCCAGGCGCCGACTGTCGGCGCAAGCATTGGTGCGATTGCGAGAACAAGGAAGGTCAGGCTGAACAGCCGTGCGCTTTCGGTCGTGTCGAAGCGGTCGCGGATGATGGCGCGTGCGATCACCACCCCGGAACAGGCGGCAAGGCCCTGGGCGAAGCGGCCGAGGGCCAGCGCCTGGATCGAGGGGGCAAAGGCCAGCGCCAGCGACACCAGCGTGTAGGCGAGGATCCCGGCAAGCAGGGGCGGACGCCGCCCGACGCGGTCTGACAGTGGGCCGAACCCGAGCTGGCCGATCGCCATGCCGGCGAGGAAGGCCGACATTGTCAGCTGGGCCGCGGCGGTTGACGCGTCATATTCGGTCGCGATTGCCGGAAGCGCCGGCAGGTAGAAGTCGATCGAGACGGCGCCGAATGCGGTCAGCGCGCCGGCAAGCAGGATGAAGCCGAGGGTGGGGCGGGAGGCCGGCGCGTGCATCGGCCGCGCCTAGCACGGGCGGATACCCTTGGCACCTGCGACCGGCCGGAGTAACGGAACACCCCGCTGGATTGGGAAGAGGATGGAGCGATGAACGCGCCGACAGGGCCCGTGGTGGCCGCGGAAAAATCCCCCGCGAAGGCCTGGCCGATGTTCAGCTGGGAGGATCCGCTGCTGATCGAGGCTGAGCTGAGCGCGGAGGAGCGGATGGTGCGCGACAGTGCGCGGGCTTTCTGTGACCAGCATCTG
>JAIXYT010000015.1 GCA_027490095.1 Sphingomonadales bacterium
ACCGACGGCGCCTGCAAGGGAAACCCGGGCCCTGGCGGCTGCCACGCCGGCGTCCGCTTGGGCAATGGCCGGGTTTCCGGCAAGGGCTGCGGCCATCGCCTCGTCCAGCGTGGCGGCTTTCGCCGGAACGGTCGCGACAAGCGCGAAGGAAAGCAAGGCAAGGGCGCGACGCATGCCGGACCTCAGCGGAAGGCGTTGCCCGCGGGCAGGCCCAGCTTGCGGAAGACAAAGGCGGCCGGGCAGAAGCCGGTGACAGCAGCCTGGATCATGTTGGCGCCGGCAAAGGCCGACAGCCACAGCCAAAGCGGGTTCACGAAATGCCCCAGCGCCAGCCCGGCGAGGACAACGACGCCGGCAAAGGCCAGCACGGCACGATCAATGTTCATTGGGAGATCCTTTCTCGCGGGAGCGGAGCTTCTTCACGCCCATCACCTCGAGGGCGAGCTTTTCGTAGAAGGGTTCGGATTCCCCCTTGCGGACCTTCCGGAGGAAATATTTCTCGAAGGCGATCTTCGCGACATGCACCCACTTGCCGCTGGACGACCAGTTGGTGTTGCGTGGCGGGATCTGCGGCTGGGCCACAAAGGCGACGCCGCCGTCGCCGAAGTCTGCGAGGCAGATGGCGTTCCAGCTCGCCTCGAAGCTTGGCTCGGTGCCGTCGAGCAGATCCGAGAGATTATGGGCAATCGCCGTCACCATGCTTTCGATCATGAAGCCGGTTTTCGGCACGCCGACGGGGACGGGCGTGGGGCCGGTGGGCGGGATCGCGACGCAGACCCCGAGCGCAAAGATGTTGCGGAAGGTCGGGTTGCGCTGGTGCTTGTCGATCAGGATGAAGCCGCGCGGGTTGGAAAGGCCCTCGATCCCGAACACGGCCGGCACGCCGCGGAAAGGGGGCATCAGCATCGCCATCCCAAACGGGAGGTCGTGCGTCTTCACCACCTGGCCGCCTTCGCCCACTTCCTCGATGTGCATCATGTCGGGGTCGATCGAGGTGACGCGCGCCGAGGTCACCCACTTGATGTGGCGCTCGCGCATCTCGCTCTCGAGCAGCCCCTTGGTGTCACCCACCCCGTCGAGACCGAGGTGCCCGACATAGGGCTCGGGCGTCACGAAGGTCATCGGCACCCGGTCGCGCACCTTGCGGCGCTTGAGCTCGGTGTCGAGCAGCATTGCGAACTCGTAGGCCGGGCCGAAGCAGGAGGCGCCTTGCGCCGCGCCGACGATCACGGGCTTCGGATCGGCGGCGATCCGGTCGAAGACGTCGGCAGCCGCGTGGGCATGATCGGTCTGGCAGATGGAGACGGTGTTGGCGCCGGGGCCGAAGCCGGGGATCTCGTCGAAGGCGAGATCAGGCCCTGTCGCGATGACCAGCCAGTCATAGGCCATGCTGGTGCCGTCGTTCAGCTCCAGCCGATTCTCGGCGGGATGGACGCGCTTTGCGCCAACGGCGGTGAAGGCGATCCCCTTCTGCTTCATCACGGGGGGCAGGTGCACGCGAATTGCCTCAGGCTCGCGCCAGCGGACGGCAACCCATGGGTTGGACGGCACGAACCAATAGTCCTCGCTGCTGGCGACGACTGCCACTTCGGCGCGGCCTTTCACGGCGCCCTGGATTTCATAGGCGGCAATCGTGCCACCAAGCCCTGCTCCGAGCACCACGATCTTTGGCAAAGCCATTGTTCGTCTCCATCCCCAGATCGGCCGAAGCCGGTCTTGACTATATATTAGCTTGATACGATATTAGCAAGTACGTAATCAGGAGACGTGCCCATGTTCGGTTTCAGCCGAAAGCCAGACCCCCGCGACATCAGCCCCGAGCGGCTGAAGGCGATGCTGGATGCCGGCGAAGCGATCGTCGTCGACGTGCGCGAACCGCATGAATATGAGGCCGCACATATTCCGGGCGCGCTCAATCTCCCCTTGTCGCGCTTCGACCCTTCTGCACTGCCGGCCCCGGCCGGCCGCCGCCTGGTGCTGAGTTGTGCATCAGGTGGCCGGTCGGCCCGGGCGCTTGCCGCCTGCGATGCCGCTCGGGCCGCGGTAGACGGGCATCTGGCCAGCGGCATCGGGGCCTGGGCAGCGTCCGGCCTCCCGATTGCTCGCGGGGCCTGATCATGCGCCACGGCCTCCTCGCGACTGTGCCGCTGGCACTGGCCCTGACGCTCACAGCCTGCGGCAGCGAGCCGGAAGCAGCTCCGGTTGCAGCTGAAGCGCCGTCCGGCGAGCGGCTGACAGTGCGGGAGGCCCGCCTTGCCGATGTCGCCGAGGTTCCTGCCAGCGTGACCACGCGCGACATCGTCGAGGTCCGCGCCCGCATCCCCGGCGTCATCAGCCGGCTCCATGTCCGCGCCGGCGACCGGGTGACCGCCGGCCAACCCGTGGCCACCATCAGCGACAGCCGCCTCGGGCAGGAGGCCGCCGCCTATGGTGCCAGCGCGGCCGCAGCGGAAGCACAGGCGGCTCGCGCCCGTGCCGATCTGGAGCGTATCCGCTATCTCCATCGTGAAGGTGTCTATGCCCAGGCAAAGCTGGACGAAGCGGTCGCCAGCGCGCGAGCGGCCGACGCGATGGTCACCGCAGCCCGGGCACAGCAGGGCGCCGTGCGCGCAGTGGAGGGCCAGGGCGTCGCCCGCGCGCCGGCTGCCGGCCGCGTCCTGGTGGCCGATCTTCCCGAGGGCTCTGCGGTCGGCCCCGGCATGGTGATCGCCACCCTGACCGCCGGCCCGCCCATCGTCCGCCTCGATGTGCCCGAAGGGCTTGCCGCCCGCCTCGAGGTGGGCGCGGAAGTCCGCGTGCAAGGCCTCGCCGGCCAGCCCGGCAGCGAGACGGCGGTCGGCCGCGTCGCCAAGCTTTATCCCGGCGTAACCGCGGGCCGCATGCGCGCCGATGTCGAGGTGCCCGGCCTTGCGCCCACCCTCGTCGGCCAGCGCGTTACCGCCAGCGTCGATGCCGGCGTCCGCACCGGGCTTGCCGTTCCGGCGCGCTTCGTCGAACTCCGCTTCGGGCTCCATTTCGTCCGTCTCCTGTCAGCCGACGGGAAGCGCGCAGCAGATGTGCCGGTGGAAGTGCGCCCCCTGCCCGACGGCCAGATCGAGATCCTGTCGGGACTGAAGGCGGGTGACATCCTCGTTGCCCCGGCCCGGAAGACCGCAGCGTGACAACCCGCCCTGTCGTTCCCTTGGGGATCGCCGGGCGGCTGACGCGCGCCACGATCCAGTCGCCGCTCACGCCGCTGCTGCTGCTCGCGAGCATCCTTGTGGGTCTGCTCGCCATCCTCACCATCCCGCGCGAGGAAGAGCCGCAGATCTCGGTTCCGATGGTCGATCTCGAGCTGAGCGTGCCCGGGATGACCGCAACCGACGCGGTCGAGCATGTGGCGAAGCCGCTCGAGGAAATCCTCCTCGCCACGCCGGGTGTCGAGCATGTCTATGTGAACGCCCGCGATCACGGCGTCCTGGTCACCGCCCGCTTCGAGGTCGGCTCCCGCCCCGAGGACGCCGCGATCCGCGTCGCCGAGCGGCTGGAAGCCAATGCCGACCGCGCCCCGCCGGGCGTGCCCTGGCCCAAGGTGACGGTGCGCGGGATCGACGATGTGCCGATCCTCGTGCTCACCCTTTCGCCGGACCCGGCTGTCGCCGAGCGCTGGAGCGACCGGGAGTTGCGCGCGCTTGCCGAGCGGCTGCGCTCGGAGATGCTGAAGGTGCCCGACGTCGGCCTTACCTTCCTGGTCGGCGGCCGCAGCGAGGCGATCCGGATCGTGCCCGATCCGGCGGCGCTTGCCGCGCATGGCGTGCCACTCTCGGCGCTGATGGAAGGAGTTGGCCAGGCAGCCCGGCAGTTTCCCGCCGGAAGCGTGCGCGGTGCCGGTGCCGCCGAGATGGTCGTCGCGGGAGGCCGCATCGTGGCAGCCGCGGATCTAGAGCGGCTCGAGTTGCGCTCGGTGAGCGGCGCCCCGGTGCTGCTGTCCGACGTCGCACGCGTCGAGCAGGGCCCGGCCGACGGCCAGGCGCGCAGCTGGCGCATGACCCGTGAGGCCGATGGGGGCTTCTCCCTCGCACCGGCCGTTTCCATCGCCATCGCCAAGCGCTCGGGCGCGAACGCCGTCACCGTGTCCGAAGCCGCCGTTGCGCGGCTGGAGAGCCTGAGGGGTACCCTGATCCCCGATGGGCTGCGTGCCGAAGTTACCCGGAACTATGGCGAGACCGCGAACGAGAAGGCAAACGAGCTGATCTTCCACCTCGCGCTTGCGACAGTTTCGATCGTGCTTCTGGTGGGGTTTGCCGTCGGCTGGCGCGAGGCCGCCGTGACCGCAGTCGTCATTCCGACAACCATCCTCCTCACCATGTTCGCCTCGAACCTGATGGGCTACACCATCAACCGCGTCAGCCTGTTCGCGCTGATCTTCTCGATCGGGATCCTCGTCGACGATGCCATCGTCATCATCGAGAACATCGCCCGCCACTGGGCGATGGACGACGATCGCTCAAAGGTCGACGCCGCGATCGACGGGGTCGCCGAAGTGGGCAACCCCACGATCGTTGCAACCCTTACCGTTGTTGCCGCGCTGCTCCCCATGCTCTTCGTTTCCGGCCTGATGGGGCCCTACATGGCACCCATCCCGGTGAACGCGTCTGCGGCGATGATCTTCTCCTTCTTCGTCGCCGTCATCATCGCCCCCTGGCTGATGGTCCGCTTCGCGCGCATGGCGATCTTCGGCCACGCCACCCACGCCGACGACGCCCATGGCGGCAAGCTGGGCCGTGCCTACGAAGCGGTCGCCCTTCGCGTCATTGCAACGCCCGGCACAGCTCGCACCTTCCTGATCGCGGTCGGTCTCGCAACGCTGGTTGCCGGCTCGATGTTCTACTTCAAGGCGGTGACCGTGAAGCTGCTGCCGTTCGACAACAAGTCGGAGCTGCAGCTCGTCCTCGACATGCCGCCCGGCACCAGCCTGGAGACGACGCAACGCACGCTCATCGGGCTTGCCGACGTCGCGGCGCGCGCGCCGGAAGTGACCGCGATGGACCTGAACGCCGGAACCGCCGCGCCCTTCAACTTCAACGGACTCGTGCGCCACTATTTCCTCCGCCGCGATCCGAACCAGGGCGATGTGATGGTGACGCTGAAGCACCGCGACGACCGCGATCGCTCCAGCCACGAGATTGCGCTTGCCCTGCGTACAGCGCTGAAAGCCGTGCTGCTCCCCGAGGGCGCGACGCTGGGGGTGGTGGAGACGCCGCCGGGGCCGCCGGTGATGGCAACCCTGCTGGCCGAGATCTACGGCCCCGACGAGGAGAGCAGGCGCGCCACAGCCACGCAGGTCGAGAAGCTGTTCCGCGACATCGACTTCATCGTCGACGTGCAGAACAGCTTCCGCACCCCCGCGCCTGAACTTCGCCTTGTGCCCGACCGCCCTGCGCTCGACCATCTCGGCCTCTCCGAGCGGCAGCTGCTCGACAGCATCGGCGCCGTGATGGGCCGCCAGGTCGTCGGCTACGCCCCGCGCGGCGGCGGCCAAAGCCCACTCCCGATCGAGGTCGCCTTGGACCAGCAGGGTCGCGTATGGGACGGCGCGCTGAAGGCGACGCCGGTTGCCGTCGCGGGCACGCCCGCGGGCCCGCGCCTTGTCGAGCTGGGCGAGCTGGTGGCGGCGAGCCGCGGGGAAGGCCAAACCATGCTCTTCCGCCGCAACGGCCGCGCCACCGACATGGTGATGGCCGAGCTCGCCGGCAGCCAGGAAGCCCCCATCTATGGCATGCTCGCCGTGCACGATGCGATCGACCGCTTCGACTGGGCTGCGGCCGGCCTCGTGAAGCCAGTCATCCGCCTGAACGGCCAGCCCGACGACGAAAGCACCCCCACGCTGCTGTGGGACGGCGAATGGGAGATCACCTGGGTCACCTTCCGCGACATGGGCGGCGCTTTCCTCGTCGCGCTGCTCGGCATCTATGTGCTGGTGGTGGCGCAGTTCCGCAGCTTCAAGGTGCCGCTCGTCATCCTGACGCCCATCCCGCTCACCCTGGTAGGGATCGTGATCGGCCATATGCTGTTCCGCGCGCCCTTCACCGCCACCTCGATGATCGGTTTCATCGCGCTTGCCGGCATCATCGTGCGCAACTCGATCCTGCTCGTCGATTTCATCAACCACGCCCGCGCCCCCGGCAAGCCGATGCGCGAGGTGCTGCTGGAAGCCGGCCGTATCCGCTTCAAGCCCATCCTGCTGACGGCGCTTGCGGCGATGATCGGCGCCGCCACCATATTGATGGATCCGATCTTCCAGGGCCTCGCCATCAGCCTGCTGTTCGGGCTTGCCTCGTCCACCTTGCTGACCGTGCTTGTGATTCCCGCAATCTACATCATCTTGCGCGATGACGAGGTGGCCGCGCCTGCGCCGACACCCCAGACAGGAGCTGAGACTGCATGACCCACCAACCGGCCCCGGCAGGCCAGATGATGCCGCTGGGTCGCGACGCCGAGATGATGGCGCGCGTTCTGAAGATCCTGGCGAACCCAGACAGGCTGAAGATGCTGTGCCGTATGGGGATGAGCGATCTGGACGACGGCCTCAGGCCCACGGTCGGAGAGATGGTCGAAATCACCGGCCTCTCCCAGTCCCGCGTGTCGCAGCATCTGGCTCTGCTCCGGGAATCGGGCGTGGTGGCGCCACAACGGGAGGGAACGACCGTTCGCTACAGGCTAGTGGACCCGCGAATCCGCGCGGTCATGGAAGTCCTGTGCGACCTTTGCGAGACCGGGCTTCCGCCCTCCCGGCTGGATCTTGCGGAGCTTGCTTGACCCGGATGTGCCCCTGTCCGCACTGCGGGGCGGCGAACATTGTGCCGGCTGACCAAGGCGTGCAGGTGTCGACCGGCACTGCCTTCTGCCGGCGATGTCGGCAAGAAATTGCGCCACTCGCAACGAGAACAACGTCCGCGAACGGGGGCGATACGGACGTGATGCAATGCCGTTGCCTTCGGATCTGCGGGTGTTCGCTGGCGTGCACGCCATCGATACCCTGTCCCCGAGCGTCTCCGGCTTTGAGGTGCACCCCTTTGAATCCGATTTTCGGACAGGGCCCGAGGGGGAACGTCGTCTGTTTACCGCGGACGACGGAATCGGTGAGGGGCGTGTTGGGGCCCCCAAAAACGGCCCCGTCTGGGAGCGAACATCTCCGGACTCGCCGTGAGATTTTCTATCGTGTTTTCAGCGAGTTTAGAATACATCCGCTGTCTGCGACGGACACGTCCGTGGTGACCCCTACGGGACTCGAACCCGTGTTTTCGCCGTGGATGGCGGAAGTTCAATGATTTCAATGGGGTTTGGCCATGTTCCTGCGCTGTTCTGTCCATTGTTGTTCAATGGGTTGCGCGGGGGTGGCTAAGGCTGGGCCTCGATTCCGTAGGGGTCGGCCGGGGCGCGGGCGCCGCTGAAGACGTAGCTGACCAACAGGATCGTGGCGGCCATCACCAGCGCTGCGGCCAGCAGGCGGCGGGGGCTGGGGGCGGGTGCCGGCTGTGATTCGGCTGCCGGCAGCGGGGTCAGCTCGGCTGCGCAGAACCGGCATTTCAGCGCCTCGCGCCGCACCAGCTCGGCGCACTGGGGGCAGCGGCGGCGGTCGCCGGCTTCCAGCTGCTCGGCCTCGAGGCCGCCCTCGTTCTTTGGCAGGATCACCGTGATCAGCAGCCCCACCGGCCCCAGGAACAGCCCCAGCAGGGCGCCGGGCGCGCTGCCCCGGCCCTTCGATCGCGTCACGCTGGCGCCCACCACGGCGCACACCAGCCACAGCGCCAGCAGCATCACGAATTCCAGCACGCACGCCTCCTAGAACAGTTTCGGGGGAAGGTGCCGCCTGCGCGGGCGGCTTTCAAGCGGCAGCGCGGGCCGCCTTGCCGGTCAGCGGAACAGGCCGCGGCGCTTTTCGATCTGCCGGATCCACTCCGCGTCGCGGGCCTCGCAGCGTTCCACCACGTCGATGATCGCGGCGGCGCGCTTGCCTTCTGCCTCTTGCCCCGCGTCGGCGCTGTTGCCGAACTGGGCGACCGCGCCCTGGCTATTCGGCGGAATCGGCGCGGGCGGGTTCGGCAGGCGCAGGGTCGGCCCCACCAGCTGGCTGCACCCGCTGGCAGGCCGGATCACCTGCACGCGATTCCCGCAGGCACAAAGCGCCAACAAAGGCAGCATACACGTCAGGCGCCAGGGGCTGGTCTGCGCCCTCGGCCGCGGCGATCGCGGCGTTTCCTTCGTCTCGAACACGTTCAACCTCCCGAATCGTTTCGGTGTAGCGGTGGGTGATCACCGCGGCGTCGCCGGCGGCCTTCACCTGCGCGCTGGCCTGGGCGGCCGCGGCGGTGCCGCCGGCGGCCTGCTGCTTCAGCTGGGCGGGCCGCAGGAAGACGAACCACAGCAGGGCCATCAGCCCGATGCCCAGCACGGCGACGGCCGCCACGCGGCCCCAGTCGGCAGCCTTCATCGTGTTTCGTCCTTTTCCGGTTCGTGGCCGCTCACCTCGAAGCTGGCGCCGCCGGCCTCGCCCTTGATGTTCCGGATCGCGTTGCGCAGACCCAGCCCCAGCTGCACCAGCAGCGCACCGCCCAGCGACAGCATCAGGGCGCGGCCCAGGATGTCGATCCGCTGCGGCGCGGTCACCAGCCCCCACGCCGGATCCTGCAGGCGCTGGATCAGCCAGATCGCCAGCACCGTCATCGCAACGCCCCCGCCCAGCCAGGCGAGCGCGTACAGCCAGCGGCGCCATTCGGCCGAGGGGGGCGTCATAGCCCGGCGTACTCTGCGCGCGCGTCGAAGCTGGGGCACGCCTTGCGGGTGCCGGGCACGTCGCGGTGGCCGATGATCTGCGCATTCGGGTAGCGCGCCTTCAGTTCGGCCAGCAGCCGACGCAGCGTCACCTTCTGCGGCGCGGTGCGGGTGTCCTTCGCCACCTTGGCAAGCCGGTCCAGGCCGCCGACGTACACCACGCCGATCCCGTTCGCGTTCGCCCCGCGGGCGTGGTTGCCCACCTGCGTCTCCGGCAGCGGGCTCCAGTGCTCGCCGTTCAGGCCGATCACGTGGTGATAGCCGATCGTGCGCCAGCCCCGTTCGCGGTGCCAGCGGGTGATGTCGGCGACGCTCACGGCGCGGCCTTCCGGCGTCGCGGTGCAGTGCACCACGATCCATTCGATCCTTCGCATCAGTCTCTCCTCAGAGGTGGAAGCGGTCGCAGATCCGGCGGGCGAGGCGGGCGCCCAGCACGGCGCCGAAGCCGATGACGAAGCCGGAGGCGCTCAGCATCGCCAGCGCGAGAAGCGCGGCCCTCACAGGTCGCGCCGGGCGTAATCGAAGGGGCGGCCGGCCTGCAGCCAGCGCACGAAATCGTCCACCCGCTCTTCCAGCTCGGCCGGGGTGCCGTTGTTGCTGATCCGCCAGTCGCACACGGCCGCCGGGTCGATATCGAAGCTGTCGGCGGGTTCGGCAGGCAGGCGTTCCAGCGCGTCGACCCACACCACCACGTCGGCCAGTTCGCGCGCGGCCGCGAATTCGCGGGCCGATCGCATGCCCACGTAGATGTCGTGGCCGGCCGCAAAAAGCTCGCGCGCCAGGCGGGCGGGATCCTCGGCGTTGTAGGCGCAGATCAGATCGAACCAGGTGGCGCGGTGGATGCCCCGGTCGGCATAACAGGCCTGAAGGCTGGGGTAGGGCCACCCGCTGGTGCGGAACCAGGGCATCACCACCCGTTCGCAGGCGAACAGGCTGCTGCCCATCGGGTTGAAGCCGTGCCGGTCGCGCAGCAGGTCTGCCACGGTGTCCTTGCCGTGGCGGGCGTGGCCGAGAAGGATGATCTTGGGCCGCACGATGTTCTCCCGCGCAACAGCGCGCCAGCTGCCGGGAACGGGCAGGCGGGCGCCTTTGGTGAAGGGTGGCTGGCCCGCACCGCACACCAGGCAGGCGTCGCAGCCGTAGGCCCCGGCCGCAGACACGGTCAGCGGCCAGAAGAAGGTGGCAGGGTGGGTGCAGTCGGCCCCGGCGGGGTCGGTCACCCGCGCAGCCTCGCGCTCAGGCGGGCCAGTTTCAGGCGCAGGCGGTCGACGCGGCGGCCCAGCTGCAGCGCGATCACGTCGGCGGCGTCTGCCACCCAGGCGCGCAGCACGCGCCACAGCAGGGGGTCACGCATCTGGCTGCTCCTTCCGGTGCACATGGGCCTCTGGCCCGGGCCATTCGTCTGGCCGGCGTTCGTAAAATTCGCCGCCCAGCACGGCGTGGTCGCCGATCTCGACATATTCGAAGGTGCTGCGCTTCGTGGCCGTGTTCAGGTGGGCGATCAGGAAACCGTTCGTCCAGAAGCGGCCGTCGGTGTAGCTGGCGCGCCGCACGTGGCCGCAGCCCAGCTGGTGCCATTCGAACGCGCCGAAGGTGGGGCTGTACTGGGTCCACACCAGGTGGCGGTGGTGGTGGCCGTTCCAGCCCGGCACGCCCATTTCCCGCCCTTTCGGGAAGTGGTGGCACAGCAGGGCATCCTCGATCAGCAGGAAGTTCTGGCTCACCTCGCGCTGGATGTCGCGCTCGGAAAAGGCGCGCAGGTCGGCCGGGGCAATGTAGTTCACTTCATAGGCGTCCAGCCCCAGCAGGCCGGGGATCGTCATGCCGTGCAGGTCCGACAGCACCACCTTCAGCGCCGGCGTCGCCTCGGAAAGGTGGCGCAGCAGGCGATATTCGTGGTTGCCCTCCACCAGGTCGATCTGCGCGTTCGGCGCGGCGGCCCGCAGGTCGGCGATGAAGGCCAGCACCCAGCGGATCCGGCGCACCGGGTTCCATTCGCGCGGGTCCACGCCGTACTTGCCGAATTCGGGCAGGTCATAGATGTCGCCGCCCAGCACGATCCTGTCGGGCTGGGCCCGCCGCGCCGCCTCCAGGAACAGCCGGCGGAAGAAGGGGTCGCATTCCTCGTCGTGGATGTCGCTGGCGGCCAGGATGGTCTGGTGCTTGCCCGCGGCCTTCAGGTAGCGCCCGGCATACTGCCGCTTCTGATCGTTGAAGCCCTTCAGGATATCGACACTGGCGTGCTTCGCGATCGACCGTTCAAGCCGGTGCGCGTGCCGCGACAGCACGATCCCGGCCTGTCGCTTGAATTCGTGGAAGGTGCCGAAATACCGGTTCCAGGTGCTTTCCGAAATGTCGGAGTGCACCCGGAAGTAATTGCGGCTGATCACCTTGTCGGGGTCGATCTCGGCGATCCGGCGCAGCTCGGCGATGCACTCGGCCGGCCCCCAGTCTTCGTGGAACTTGCGCTCGTCTTCGCTCAGCGGCACCACCCGCCCGCCCTCGGCCCGCTTTTCGCCGGGGCGCACCGGCAGCTCGCCTTCCTCGCGCCACCCGGCGCGTTCGGCCCGGGTGCGCAGGTTGGCCAGCGCGCGGTACACATTCTGGTGCGCCATCCCCAGCTTTTGGGCGGCGGCCACGGCATTGCCGGTTTCGTCGATCGCGGCCAGGATTTCCCGGTCGCGGTTCGTGGCGAAATGGCGCACGCCTTCCGGCACGTCCAGCCCCACCCGGGCCGGCCGCCCTTCGTTCTTCGCAGCCATGAAAGCCCCCTTCAGTTCGTACCCAGCAACTTTGACAGCGGGTCGCCGATCTTGTGGCCCAGGAAGCCGAAGATCACCGCCAGCGCGACCAGCAGGGCGCCGCCCTGCCAGCGCAGGCGGGTCAGCGGGGCAAGCTCGGTCTTGATCGGCGCCAGCTGGGCCGTCAGGTCCTGCTTCAGGCCTGTCATCCCGCTGGTGAACACCTCTTCCAGGCGCTTCACCTCGTCGCGCATTTCGGCCTTGTCCTCTTTCCGTTCGCGCTGCAGCGTCACCACCTGTTCCTCCAGGCGCGCGATCGCGGCTGCCACTTCGGTCATGCTGGTCACGGGGGCTCTGGCCATCGCGGTGCCTCAGAAGCTGCTGGTGGGTGGGGTGCCGGCGAGGATCCGCGCGGCTTCGGCGTCGCTTTCGATCACGCCCACGGCGCGCAGGAAGGTGGTGCCGTTCACGTGGAACGGGTCGGTCACGGCGATGGGGTCGCGCAGGGCCAGCGTGGCGTCGACCAGGCGCTGCACCAGCGCGTTGGGATCCACCAGCTCGCCGGCCTGCGGGTGCCCAACAGGAAAGCGCGCGTCCAGCATCCGCCGCGCCCGGGCGTGCTGCGCGGCGGTGTACAGGCCGATGATCTGCAGGCCGCTCAGCCGGCGCGGCACGGCCTGCCACGCCCCGGCCACCAGCACGCCGCCGGCGGCCGGCGGGTCTGCCACGGTCAGCTCTTCCCAGTCTGCCGGGTCGATGCCGTCCAGCGCGGAAACCACCTGCGCCTCGCCCGTCTGCCTGTGCCGGATCGTGATCATGTCGCCACCGCCGTTGCCGTGCCGCTGGTGATGGACCGCACCGTCGTGCCGCTGGGGTTGCGCAGCAGCAGCCGGAATTCATAGTCGGTGCCGTTGGTCAGGCCCGTTTTCGTCTGCGTCACCTCGATGTAGCCGCTGTTCAGCGAATAGATCGGGTCGCCGTTTTCCGGGTCGAACACCACGTCGGCCAGCAGCTCGCTGATTTCGCTGGCGACATCGGCCCAGGTGCCGCCCACCGGCCGCCACTGCCACTTCCCGCGCAGGCCATAGCTGCCCACCGCGTCCGGGTCTGCCGCAAAGCCCAGCGGCGCGGTCAGCGCCACCTGCCCCGCCGATCCGGCCCGCACGGTCATCGGGCCGCCGTGCACCGTGCCATAGCTGGCCGAATCGATCAGCGCGAAGCTGCTGTCGCTGGCCGTGGTGGCGCCCCCGCCGCCCGCAGACGGCGGGCTGCCCAGCTGCTTCGTCACGGTGATCCGCTGGCTCAGCGTCACGCCGTCGCGATCCGACGTCACGTCGATCCACCCGGTGTTGGCGCAGGCGGTGATCTGCACCAGCCCCGCGCTGCTGATCGTGGCGGTGCAGCCTTGGGTGGCGATCGACCAGCTGGTGGTGGCCGAAACGTCGGTGTCGCCGCGCTTGCGGGTTGCCTGCAGCGATCGGGGCAGCTGGCCCGCCAGCACGGTGCCGGCGAAATCGGCGTTCACCGTGGTCGCTGCCGGCACGCTCAGGCTGGGCACGGCCACGGCGGTCACGTCGGCATTGTCGTCGGGCTTGCCCGCGCCGCTGATCTTGTCCCACTCGGCCGCGCCCGCGTCATAGAATTCGCCGTCGGCGTGCACCCGCCAGCAGGTGTCGCCGGCCATCTGGGTGCGCCACCAGGGCGCGCCGGTTTCCAGCAGCTCCAGGCTGGTCACCTGCGGTTCGGCGGTGCCGTCGGCGGCCAGGGTCAGCGCCGGGGTGCCGATCTGCGGCAGGATCACCTGCAGCCGGCCCAGCAGGTTCACCATCGCCAGCCCGTTCACGCTGGCCGCCACGCGGGCGATCAGTTCGCGCGCGGTCGCCTGCGCCGTCACGTACAGGCTCAGGTTGTAGGGCGCGGCCGTGTCCAGCGCGGCCAGGTTCGTCAGGTCCAGCTGGCCCGCGCTTGCCCCGGCCAGCAGGGCGATCCGCTTGATCAGCGCGCCGGGGCGGCGCACCCAGCCATCCGCGCTGCCGTTGTCGCCCTCCACGATCAGGGTCAGCGGCCCGGCAGGCGGCGCGCCGAAGCGCACCAGCCCCGCGGCCAGGCAGGTGGCAAAGCTGCCGGGCGGAATGCTGGCCCCCACCAGGGCGGCGAAGTTCGGGAAGTTGCCGGTGCTGGCGGGATAGCGCACCAGGCGGTCCAGCGCGGCCACCACGTCGCGGGCGCTGCCGGCGCCGTGGAACTGCCACACGTTGTTGACGGCATCGATCAGCTGGGGCGCGATGTACTTCGGCGCGCCCAGCGCCAGCGGCTTCGGCGCGCCCTTCAGCGCGGCAGGCCCCTCGGCCGTGCCGGTGCCGGCATAGCTGCCCAGCACGGGGCGATCCAGCCAGGCGTCGTTCACCCGCAGGGTCAGGGTCAGCCGTCCGTCGCGCACCGTGGCGGCCTGCACCAGCCCCTCGAACAGCTGCGCCCAGGGCCAGGCCGTGCCGGGCTCGCCGGCCCAGATCTTCACCGGCCGGTCACCCCAGCTGTAGCGCGCGGCATCGGGAAAGGCGGAAAGGTCCAGCTCCACCCGGGCGGTGGGGGTGCTGGCAAAGCCGGGGAAGCCCGCGTCGAACAGGTCCAGCCCGAAGCTGCCGGCCTTCATCAGCACCGGGAACCAGGGCACGGCGTTCAGCGCGCAGACCCGGCTGTCGTCGTCGGTGCAGGCGCGCAGGGTCACCACCGCCGAGGTGACAGGATCGTAGGGGGAAACCTCCAGCAGGGTGGCGGGCATCTATTCCAGCCCCTCAGACGCCGGGCGCGGGCATCCGCCCGCTTGGCTTCCTCCGCTGCGCTGCGGGCGCGCGGTCGCGCTTGCGGCCTTCGGCCGTTTCGGGCGGGCCATCAAATCAAACTCACGATCTGCAGCCGCTTTTCCCACCGGTCACGGCCGCGCCAGCTCAGCGCCGGGTTGCCCTGCAGCGGCCCGAAATAGCAGCGGCGGATCCGCGACGGGTCGGGATCCGGGTCCAGGCAGGCGAACAGCGCTTCGGTCGTGCCCACCGCTTCCAGCAGGGGCAGGGCCTGCTGTTCCGCTTCGATCTCGGTCAGGTACTGCCAGCTCAGGCCCAGCGTGCGCCGCCTGGCCGCGTTGCGCCGCAGGAAGGCCCCGCGGGGCGCGAATTCCACCGTGCCCAGATCGTTCACGCCCCGGCCAACGCCGAAGCTGAAGTTCCGGCCCGGCTGCAGCCGGGTGCCGATCACGGCGCGGGCGAATTCGGGCGCGAACGTGTTGTCGCTGCGCACCTGCACCAGCGCGTAGCGGCAGAAATGGGTGGTGGAAAAGAAGCCCACGCCCACGCCCCTGCCGGAAAGGGTGGGCGTCTCGGTCGCGGCCGGGGTCAGGTCGATCTGTTCGATGAAGCTGGCGAAGGTGGGGTCGTTGCCCACCGCCACGCTGATGCCCAGCGCCGCACTGGTGCGGCACACCGCCTCCAGCACGGCCACCGTGTCGACAGGGCGCACGAAGCCGAAATCCAGCAGCGCGGCCGCCGGCGCGGTGTTCGAATTCGCCCGCAGCACCATCCCCATGAAATCGTTCGCCACGAACGCGGCAGAGGTGCCGGCGGCCGGGGTGGAAAAGGCGGCGGACGTGAACCCGTGCGACCTAAGCAGGAAACCGTTAGCCATAAATCTCGATCTCCGTCCGCTCGTCGTCCAGGTTGAACGCGGCCCGGGCCACCAGGTGGGGCCCGTTCGCGCGCACCTCGCTGTCCACCGCAGTCACGGTGGGCGTCACGTTGCCGGTGCGCAGCGCGGGCAGGTCGCGGTCGGCCTCGCACCGGAACCGGCGGCGCGGCAGCTTCAGCAGGGCAAAGCGCGCAGCGTTCAGCGTGGCGGTGTCGGCGATGTCGTCGCACAGCCCGCCCGCCGGGAAGGCCGCGCCGTCGATCGCGTTGGGGTAGGCGGTCAGCACCGCCGCATCCTGCTGGGTGTCCAGCGTCACCCCGTTCGGCCGCGTCGCGGCCTGGATGTCGGCGGCCAGCGCGGGCATCAGGCAGCCCTCACGAAGCCGCGCGCGGCGGCTTCAGCGCCAACGAAGCCGCCGAAGCCGGCCTGCGCCAGTTGCTGGCTAAGGTTGGCAAGCAGCTGGTTCTGTTCCAGCCCGATGTTCACCAGCGCAGCGCTGCTGTCGGCCGTGCTTTTCGCGGCGGCGGCCAGCTCGGCCTCGCGGATCGCGGTGGCGTTCTGCACCCCGCCGATCGCGGCGGTGGTGGCGCCCTGCACCCGGTTGAACGTGTCGAAGAAGCCCGCCGTGCCGCCCGAAATCTGCCGTTCCACGTCCAGCAGGTTCTGCCCCGCGCTCACGAAGGCCGACTGGTCGATCGCGCGGCCGGCGCGGATGTCGGTTTCGAACTTGCTGAACGCCAGCTCGGCGTTCCGGCGCTGGTCGGTCAGGCTCAGCGGGCTGTTCCCGCCGATCTGAAGGCTGGATTGGAATGCGCGCAGCGTGGCGACAGACTGCTCGGTCACCGCCTTGGTCTCGACAGCGCGCAGCCTCTCCAGGTCGGCCAGCTCGCTGCTGGACGCGCCGGCCGCCACCAGGGTTTCGCGCAGGCGGTCGAACTCGCGGTTTACGTTCGCCAGCGTGGCACCCAGCGGATCATCCAGCGCCTTCACCCGGTCGGAAATGCCCTTGATGGTCAGCGCATCCTGCAGGCCGCGATCCAGCGAGCTCGCGTTCCGCAGCGCGTTCTGGATCGTCTGGCTCACGCCCTGCAGCCCGCCGTCGCGGAGAATGTCCTGCAGGGCAAAGGCGATCGCCTCCGCCTCGGTGTCGAACTGGCGGGCCCCGTACTTCGTGCCGGTGTTGCCGCGCCCGGTGGGATCCACCGCGAACTTGCCGTCGCGGGCGCCGATGGAAACGGCGAAGCTGCCGGTGGAGCCGCCCAGCTCGCTCACGATCGAGCGGAACTGCTCCTCCAGCGTGCCGCCCAGCCCGATTGCCGCGTTGCGCTGGGTGGTGCGGCTGTTGCCCACCGGCCCTCCGACGGAGATTCCGCCGCCAGCGCCCGTCAGGCTCACGCTGCTCTTCCGGGCATCGTTCAGGCCGATGATCCGGCCCAGTGTGCCGCCGGCGACGCCGCCGATCTTGCCCAGGAAGTTGTCCTGCCCCAGCGCCTTGTTGATTTCCTGCCCCGCCAGGTAGGCGGCGGCGTAGGGCCCGGCGGCCTGCGCAAAGCTGGAGATGCCGGAGGCCGCCTGCGGGCCAAGGATCGATTGCAGCAGGTTCTGGCCCTGCCCCGTCTGGTTCAGCAGGGTCAGGATGCCGCCGGCGCGGCCGCCCACACTGGTGAAGTCGCCCGTCTGCAGACCGCGCAGCACGCCCACGATCCGCGCAATCTGGCTGCCCACCCCGCCGCCGAAGGCTTGCGCGATCGCCTGCACCGCAACCAGGCCGCGCTCCTCGAAATTCTCGGCCACACCCAGACCAGCGCGCTTCAGCTCCTTGTCAACAATCTGTTTCAGTTCCTCCGGCCCACCGGCATCGAACACCGACGTTCCCGGGTTGAACCGATCCCGCAGGCGGGCGATGCCGGAATCGAAGCGGTCGGAAAAGCCGCCTTCAAGCCGGGCGGTGATCTCGGCCAGGTCGCGCACCTTTGCGCCCTGCCGCTCCACCAGCTCCAGTTCCTTCTGCAGCGCATCCTCGCGCGCCTGTTCCGCCGCGCGCAGCTGGCGCTGGGCCTCGGCCTGGGCGTCCTGCGCACTCTTGATCGCGGCGCGGGTGCGGGCGGGGGAACCACCGGCCAGCTCGAACTCGCCGGTGGTGCGATCGAAGCCGAAGGCGCGGTTCGCGGCGGAACCGGCAAGCCGCTGGTCTGCCCGGCGGCCCGCCAGCTCGCGGGCCTGCGCCTGCCGCACCGCCTCGAGGCGGCTTTCCAGCAGGGCCGGGCCGCCGTTCAGCAGGCGCGGGATCAGGCCGTTCGTGCGCTGCACGAAATCGGCGAATTCGTCCACCTTCTGCGCGGCAAAGTCCAGCTCGCGCACGGTGTTGTCGGCCAGGTTCGAAAGCTCTTCGGCCACCAGCGCGCGCACGCTGCGGGCCGCCTCGCCGATTGGTTCGATGAAGGTGTCGCGGATCCGCAGGCCGGCTGCGCCGTACTTGTCGGCCAGCGCCTCCCCCGCGCCGCCGCTTTCGTTTGCGGCAGCGGTCAGCGCGCCCACCGCCAGCGCGGCGGCGGTAAGGCCGGCGCCCCACGGGCCGGCCAGGAAGGTGCCCACCCGGCCAAGCGTGCCGCCGAACTGCGAAAGGGCAAAGGCCGCCTGCCCGCCCTGCTGGGCAAAGATGGTCAGCGCGCTGGTGCCGTTCGCGGCCTGCGCCGCCACGTCGGACAGCTGGAAGCCCAGCTGCTGGAACGCGGCGCGGTTCTGGCCGATGTTGCGGGCCACCGTGGTCTGCGCCGTCGCGATTCCGGCCAGCTCGCGCTGCACGTCCTTCGCGGCCTTGCTGGTGCTGGTGGAAACCTCCACCATGCTGGCGTCCACCGTCTTGCCGAACCGCTGGAAGCCGCGTTCGCTCACGGTCAGCGCGTTCTCGATCGGGCGCACGAAGTCGGTCATGTCGGCCCGGGCGCGCGTGATGATGTCGGCGTCGTTCCGGTTCATCGCGAACCCCCGCTGTACTGCCTGATTGCCTGCACCAGCAGGCCGCGCAGGCGCGTTTCCTGAAAGGCCCCGCCGCGCGCGTGCACGGCTGCCAGGCTGACCCGCGCCCGCAGCGTCACCTGCGGGAGCATCAGGAACACCGGAATGTCCCGGCCTTCCCCGTATTTCTGCACCCGGCGGCGGGTGGCGGCCCGCACCCGGCCCCGCGCAGCGCGCACCGTGTCGGGCGCGACCACCAGGAAGCGGCCGCCCGACAGCGGGATCCACCGAAGCTTGCGCCCCAGCATCCGTTCCATTTCGGCCGGGCTGTTCGCCCGCCGCGTGTCGCCCCGGCCGATCCGGCGGCCCACGCCGTCCAGCGGCACGGCCAGCAGCTGGCCGCGGTTGCCGGTGATCGTGGCGCCGTACAGCGCGGATCGCAGCGCGCCGACGGTGCGCTCCTTGCCGTTCGGGCGCACCCGGCCGGCGGGCGTGAAGGTGCGCGCCGGGCCGTCGACCGTGCTGGTCCAGGCCTTGGCCAGCCTGCCCAGCCCCGCGCCGGCCATCATGCCTTCCAGGTCGCGCTCGGCCTGCCGCACCGTGTCGGCAACGGCCAGGCGCCCGGCCTGGAACGCGCGATCGACCAGCTGTTCCGTCTTGCTGCGGAACCGGTTCGTGTCGGCCGTGAAGCTGAACGTCGGCATCAGCCCTCACCCTTCAGCGTGCGGTCGGCGTTGCCGATGATCACCCAGGCGTCCATCAGGGCGGCGGGCTGTTCCCCGGGGCTGCCGGGGCAGGGCAGCGGGGCCGGGGCATAGGTGCCGCGCTGGCTTTCGCACAACAGCCACAGATCCACTGCGGCCACCACGTCGGCCGGCAGGGTCAGCGCCGGGTGCTCGGCGATTTCCTCGTCGAAGGCCGCCCAGCCCTTGCCTTCGAAGCCGAAGCGGCCGGCTTCGGCGAAGTCGTCGGGCCGGCGCCGGATGGCGACGGCCCATCGGAGTTTTTTGCCGCGTCCCACCCGTACAGGCTGCGGTAGATCCGGGCGCCCAGCGCCTGCACGGTCAGCGGGTCAAGCTCGCGCAGGGCATCCTCGGTCAGCTTGCGGTCCTGCCCCAGCGGCAGCGCTTCGCCGTTGCGCCGGCGCAGGAACCACTGGCAGGCCAGCGTGGGCACGATCTGGTCGCGCGTCACCTTGCGGCGCACCAGCGCCTGCCATTCGGGCCAGGTGTCACCCAGCAGTTCGCAAAGCGCGCCCCACAGCTGCACGTCGGCCTCGGCCTTCAGCTGGCCGGTGCGGTGCAGCGTGATCACCTGGCGCACCCGCTCCCGCCCGTCGGCGTCGGCGATCACGGTTTCCACCGCGCGCGCCGCCACGTCGGCCCATTCCCAGGGGAAAACCTCGCGCGCGTTGTAGGGCGGGCTTGCCACCTCGGACTCGAACAGCTGGCGCTCGATCACGCTGGCGACTTTCGCCTCGAACCGGGTCGCGCCGCCCAGCGGCTGCCCGTCCTTCCCCTCTTCCCAGGGCAGGAACAGCGGCAGCATCTGGCTGGTGGAAAGCGGGATCACCAGAAGGCCCACACGCTGTCGATGTCGCGGCCGTTGCTGTCGCGCCCACCGCTGATCGCCCGGAACGCGGCCTGTTCGGTGCGCAGCGTGCCGGCGGTGCCAGGCGACGATTGCGTCTGCTGGACAGTCGGCAGCGTGATGGCGAACCGATTGCCGACGCCGCCGGAAAACACGACCGAGGCGGGGAACTGGGTGCCCGCCTGGAGGCGCCCCAAGCTGTCGCGCGCGGCCTTCGTCGTCGCCTTCGGATCGCAGGTCAGGCTGGGTTCCCGCGCGCCGATCACGGCCGGGTCAAAGCCCGCCGCGCTGTTCGGATCTTCGGGGCTTTCCAGCGCGCCGCCGTTCGCCAGCGTGAAGCTGCTGATCGGCAGGCGGCCCGAATTCACCGTGAAGGCGGGCGTGATGCCGGCGCCCTGCAGCAGCAGCGGGCCGGTCTGCAGCAGCGGGGCCAGGCCCGCGGGCAGGTCGGCGTCGCTGTCGCCCAGGAACACGCCGGTGAAGGTCCATTCGAAGAAGCCTTCCCGGGCCGACTGGCCCGACACGTTCACCTGGCCGCGCAGGCCGGCGAACCGGTACAGCTTGCCGTCTTCGTACCAGTAGGCGGTCGCGCTGGGGTGATCCGTTGCGCGGTCGGCCACGCTGCGCGGCGAAGTGCCCGCGTAGGTCCAGTTCGCGGGGATCGCCACCAGGTCGCCCACCGTGTAGGCAGCGGGCGCGGCAGAGGCGAGCGCGGCAACCCGGCCGGCGGTGTAGTCCCGGATGAAGCCGGTGAAGCCGTTGTTCGGGCCCGAGGATGCGACCAGCGGCATGCCGACATAGGCCTGCGCGGTGGCCACGTAGGGCGAGGCCAGCGTGGGCGCGGCACCGGCGGTGGCGACGGCCGTGGCGGCAACGGCCGCAGTGAACACGCCCCGGCGTCCGCAGGCCTGCAACAGCGCGTGCTGCGGCGGGCGCACCAGCGCGGTGTAGGTCTGGTTCGCGCCGCGGATCCGGCTGCGGAAGCTGATGGTGACGGGCTGCCCGATCACCAGCGGCGCGCCGCGCACCAGGTCGCCGCGGGATTCGCTGGAGGTTTCCGTGGTGAACGGGTCGCTCCAGGTGAAGCTTTCGTTCTCGATCGCGATGGCGTCGGCGGCCACCGGCAGCGAATCGACGCCTTCGGTGGTTTCGGCCTTGAACAGCAGGGCCGAGAAGATGGGGCGGATGATGGGCCCGTCGCTCATGGCTGGTCCTTTCGTCTATCGTTCGGGGTTGAGGCCGCTCAGGCGGCGGGCTTGGCGGGCTTCGCCGGCGCAGGCACCGCGGCAGCGGCCCCCTTGGCGATCAGCTGCTCGGCCAGCTCGGGTGCAAGCTCGAGCTCTTCGCCGGCGTCGTGGATCTGGAACGCGCCCTTGTCGTCGAAGATGGGCGCGCGGGTGTGCAGGATGACTTTCATGGGTGACTCCCTCAAAGGCGTCGCGCCTGGAATTCGCGACCGATCAAAGACTGAAGGGGTCGTTCCGCAGGTGGGCGTATTCCACCAGCAGCTGCACCCCGAAGGTCAGGGCGCGAACCTCGGCCCCGGAAGGTGGGTCGACGATCAGGTCGCCCAGGTCGGTGTTGCTGGCCAGGCCGCCCCACTGGGGGTCGGCCATCAGCCGCGTGATCATTTCGGCCAGCAGCGCGTCCATCGCGGCGGCTGCGCCGTCGCCGGCGTCGCCCTCCACATCGGCCGCCACCAGCAGCTGCATCCGCCGCCGGGCGTGGTACACGTCCTCGGCGATCGCGGTGTCGCCCTGGTCCAGCACGGAAAGCGCTGGCGTCGTGTCGGGCTCGGTGTCGCGGCCCAGTTCCACGCTGGAAAGGCCGGGGATAGGCTGCAGCGCGGCCACCACGGCCAGCTGGATCTGTCGGCGAATGGTGTCAGGCATCGGGGGCGCGCTCCGCGACGAACCGCCAGACGCCGACGGTGACGTCGGCTTCCACGTCGCCCTTCACCCGCCAGACGGTCCCGCCCCCGTCTGTCAGGCTGTCTGCCGAGGTCGGCTTGCCGCCCAGGTCCGCCTGGCGGATCTCGAACCGCACCAGTCGCCGGGCGCGGTTGCTGGGGGCAAGGCCGGCCTCGGCCGGGTCTTCATAGCGGATCGCCATCACCTCCACCGGCCCGGCGGGGGGCTGGGCGTAGGAAACGGCCTCCGCCCGGTCGCTGCGGAACAGCGCCGAACGAAGGCCGATCAGGCGATCCATTGCCATCAGCCGCGCAGGCGCACCGAAATGGTCGGGTCGGCGGCGCCGGCCACCGGCAGAACCGCGTGGCCGATCAGGGTGTTGCCCGATGCGGTGGTGGTCACGTTGCCGTTGGTGTTGTCCCAGTACAGCAGCGCGCCGTTCGCCGGGGTGATGGTCGCCGCCTTGGGCAGCGTCACCACGCCGGGGCCGACGAACAGGCTGCCGGTGCCGCCGTTCAGCACGTCCGACACCACCACCCCGAAGGTGGCACCCACCAGCAGGCCAGTGCCGCCGGCGAGGTTCGCGCCGGCGACGAAATCGATCGTCGCGACGCTTCCGAGGAAGTTCTTCATGGCTTTCAGGTCCTCTCAGGATGCCCGGAAACAGAAAGGGCGGCCGAAGCCGCCCTCTCTGCCAGTTCGGTGGGTGGCGCTTAGGCGCCGGGGTTGCGGTACAGGCCGCGGTAGTCGATGGCCGAGGCCCCGAAATCGTGCAGCGCGCGCATCACGATGCCGTCGCGCGTCACTTCCGGGAACTGGCTGACCGTCGGGCCGACAGCGCCTTCCAGGTAGGCGATTTCCAGCGTGTCGACCGCGTTGTAGTCGGCCGCCAGGAACCACATGTTGTTCGGCACCCGGCTGTCCACGATCGGCTGCAGCTGGCCCGCGAACGGGTTCACCGAAGCCGTCTGGTTCGGCACGATGGTCGAGGCAACCAGCTGGCGCGCCTGCACCGACCGGGCCGTGCCGGTGATGATGAAGGCCGGCCGGATGTTCAGCGGCGAACCGCCGGTGGCCGTGCCGTCCGGCCCGATGCCGCGCTGGTTCATCATCACGGCCTCACCCACGCCCACCGTGTCGACCGTGATGGCCGTGCCGGTTGCCGCCAGGTTGGCGCCGCGAACAGCGCCGGTCTGGAACAGGTTGCCGCCGGTGCGCATCGCGAAGTTGCCGGTGAGGATCGGATAGACGGTGTCGCCTTCCAGGTCGGCAGCCGCGCGGCCAAAGGCCTGCGGCAGGCGGCTGAACGCGTCCATGTCGTCGTTCACCAGCATCCGGCGCGAAACGGTCAGCGCGCGGCCGAAGCTGGCCACGGCATAGACCGCGCTGTCTTCGCCCATCGTGCCGAACTTGATCTCGCCGCCTTCGGGCACCGGCAGGAACCGGGGCGCGTCGCCCAGCGCGATCACGTTGATGTTCTTGAAGTCGGCGACGGTGCGCACCCGGGTGAAGGGCAGGAAGGTGCGCGGCGCGGCTTCGTAGGTGTTCCGAAGGAACTTGTTCGAAACCGCCGCCAGCACCAGCGGGAAGTCGCTGGTGACGTGGGTGGAACGCGCCAGCACTTCGTCGACCAGCTCGATCCGGGTCTTGCCCCGGGTGTTCAGGCCGGCCAGCTCGGCGCCGATTTCCACCAGCGAACGGCCGCGGAACAGCTCGCCGCCTTCCTTCAGCGGCTCGCGCGAAACGGTGCCGCGGTGCACGATCGCCTCGATCGCAGCGCCGCGAACCTTGTCGCGCTCGTCCACCGTCACGCGGGCGGGCGAACCGAACTGGGCCTGCGGGGCTTCATCCTTGGCAGCCCAGCGCTTGCCGATCTCGGCGACCAGCTCGTCGTGGGTGAACGGCTTCTCGTCGTGGCGGGCCATCAGGTCCAGCACTTCGGTGGCGGGCAGCATGGCGTTGCCGGCCAGCGTGCGGATCAGCGTGGCGGTCACACCGGCGGGCGCCGGTGCGGGGGCCGGGGCGGGCGCCGCGCGGGTCGCCACCTCGGTCGTCACTGCCGGCGCATCCTGGCCGGCAGGCAGTTCATTCGGATTCGTCATGCGAACCTCCTGATGGGCCGGCAGATTGGCTGCGCGGCTGATGAGGCAGGGGAACCCCCCCTGCGTTGGGTCTGCGCTCCGGGTGCCCGCGCCGGCATCGGCGGGGATCGGAACGAAGCTGATTTCAACGGGTTCCCAGTCGACCGCGCGCCACAGCGGCCGGTCGTTCCGGGTTTCGGGCTCGCTCACGTCGTACCGGTGCACGATGTAGCCGACCGAAATGTTGCGGATGATGCCGTCGCGGATGTCCTGCACGATGCCGGCCACATCCTCGCGGTTCGAAAGCCGCAGCGTGGCGACGCCCTCGCCGCCTTCCATCCGGGCCGACCCTTCCACCACCACGCCGATCTGGCGCGAAAGGTCGAAGCTGGAATGGCTGTTCAGCACCGGCCCGCCGCGGTTGATCCGGTCAAGCCGAACCGCCGCGCGGTCGGTGGCCAGTTCCTCGTCGACATATTCCGGGTCCCACCCGCGCCAGTGCACCATCGTGCGCCGCGCGCCGGTGGTGAACACCACGTCGACCGTGCGGCGCTCCTCGTCGAAGCTGCCGGGGCGGATCGCCAGCTCGCGGCTGACGATGCCCAGCTCGCGCGATTCAGGCGCCGGCGGCGCCAGCGTCGTTGCCTGCGTCATTCGATTGTCCTTTCAGGTTCTTGCGCGGGTCGCCGTCGAAGGCGATGCCCTTTTCGTCGGCCAGCTTCAGGTCGGCCTCGATCCGGTCCAGCAGCTCGGCGTAGGTCCAGCCCATCTTCTCGGCCAGTTCGCTGGGGGCCATGCCGCCCATCCGCAGGTTCGCCTGGTGCGCCTGCGCGTCCTTCACCGGATCCGGCGACGTCACGGCCGGCGGCGGGGTCCATCGCATCACCGGCACGCGCTGGATCAGCCCGGCAGCCTGCGCCGCCTCGGCCCAGCGGGTGCCCACCGGGCGGCACATCCGCTGCACGAACACGTGCCACTGCTGCTGTTCCACCCACCCGGCGAAATCGTGGCTGCCCACCCGGTAGCTCGAGTAGTTCACCTTCTCGAAATTGCCGGTCATGTGCTCGAACATCACCCCGCCGGCGGCAGCCGCCAGCAGCAGGATCTGATCTGCGAACTGCTTGATCTCCGGGCTGCTGGTGGGCGTGACCGACGTGACGCTTTCGCCCGGGTTCAGCCGGTGCACCATCCCCGGCGCCAGCTTGCGGATCGCCGCGCCGCTGGCTTCGTCGGTGCCGTCGGCCAGGCCCAGCGCAAGCCCGCCGTCGCCCTCGGGCGCCGTCACGAACACGCTCAGGCAGGCCTCGATCCGCTTGCGCATCAGCTCGGCCTCGAAATAGTCGCCCAGGTCGCGCAGCGGGGCGACCGCGCCGGCAAAGATCGAAACGCCGCGGTCCTGCCCGGGGCGCAGCATGTCGTACACCTGCTGCACCTCGCCGATCGGCACGCGCACGCTTTCGAACCGGTTTTTCAGGTACCGGCTCAGGTCCAGCGGGTGCACCTGGTGCAGCCACAGCGCCACCTTGCGGCCCTCGGCGGTGTACTCGATCCCGCGGTCGATCCAGTTGGCCGAAGCGCTCACCGGCGTCGCCATCTTGCCGGTGTCGATGTAGTCCGGTTCCAGAACCTGCAGGCTCAGCGGGGTCAGCGCGGTGTTGGCGCCAAAGCTCTGCCGCCGGAACCGCACCAGCGCCTCGCCGCTTTCATAGGCCGTGCGCGCGGTCAGCATCTGCAGGCCGTACAGATCGTGGTGGCCGTCGAAATCGCACTCGTCGACCCAGCGGGCCCAGGCGTCGCGCGTCGTCGTCGGCGCGGCCTTGCCGGCGGGCGTCATCGGGCTGCCCAAAATGCCGTGGCCCACCGTTGCCCGCACCAGCGTGCGGTGGGCGCGCTGGGCATAGCCGTTGTTCCGCAGCAGGTCGCGCACGCTGGCGCGCAGTGTTTCGGCGCCCAGCTGCGCGGAATCGGCCGGGCCGATCTGCGGCCGGCGCCAGCTCGCCCACTTCCGGGGCCGCTGCGCCGCGTCATAGTTGCGCACCTGCTTCAGCGCCTGCTGCGCCAGCGCCCGGCGCAGCGCCCACTGCGGCGCGATCTGGTCCAGCCAGCCCATCAGAAGCTCACCAGGCTGGTGCGCGGGCTGCTGCCGGTGGCGGGCGGGCTCACCTCGCCCTGCACCCGGGCCAGCGCCGCTTCCAGCTCGGCCTGGCTGCGGTACTCGATCTCGGACCCGTCGGCGTAGCGCACGCGCCGGGCTCCGCTCGCGATCGCCGCCTTCAGGGCGTCGACGTCGGCTTGCGTGAAGGCCATCAGCTTACCTTTGCCTGATCAGGATGATGCCGGTGCGCTGCAGCGTGCGCGCCGGGGCTGCGTTCGTCGTGAAGGTCACGGTCACCCGCGCCTCGATTCCGGTTGCGAACACCGCCGCGCCCTGCTGCCCGGCCGCCACCTGCAGCCACAGCAGCACGTCGGTGCCGCTGGCAGCCGGGGCGCGGGGGCCGCTGCCCAGCTCCACCCCGGCGGCCAGCGCCTCGGCGTTCAGCGCCACCGACACCACGCTGGCGACCGTCTCACCCGGGTTCAGCAGCTTGCCGAACTCGAACGCGAACTGCTCCACGTCGGCCGGGTCCATTGCCTCGCGGCTGCGCACGTCTGCCATTTGCTACCTTTCGAAGCGCAGGCGGCGCGGGGCGCCAGGGAACAGGATCCGCCGCGCCACGCCCGGGAAGGCCAGGCGCCGCGGGGCGGCACGAAACGAAAGCCGCCGCGCCTCGGCCGGAAAGGCCAGGCGGCGCGGAAAGGCCGAAAAGCTCACCCGGATCGCCTGACCGGCAAACGGCGATGTCACCGAACCCAGCAGGCCACCCGAAAAGTCGATCGTGCCGGCCGACGCGCCCGCCACGGCCACGAAGCCCGCCGCCTGCCCGCCAAAGCCGATCTGGCCGCCCGCTGCACCGCGCACCCGCACCGCGCCGCCCGCCTGCCCCAGCAGGGCCAGCGTGCCACCGGCAGCGCCCGAAATCCGCACCAGCCCGGCGGCGGCACCGCCCAGCGGCAGCGTGCCGCCCACGGCGCCGGCCACCCGAACCCGGGCCTGGGCCGTGCCGGTGAAGGCGATCGAACCACTGCCCGCGCCGGCAAGCCGAACCCGGCCGCTGGCAGCGCCGGTGAAGCCGATCGAGCCCGAAGCCACACCCGAAACGCCGGCCGCGCCCACCGTGCCCGTTGCCGAACCGGTGAAGCCGATCGATCCGCTGGCCGTGCCGAAGATCCCGGGCAGGCCGAAGAATTCGCGGCGCAGCACCGTGCCGGCCGGGCCACGGTCGAACAGCAGGTTCTGCGTGAACCGCTGGTCCCGGAAGAACAGCTTCCGCGCGCTAGCCATGAATGATCTTGCCGCCCCCGCGCAGCGTGCCGCTGGTGGTCGCGCCCGACAGCAGGATCAGCATCAGGCAGCTGTTGTTCGGCACCTCGGGCAGGTTCAGCAGGTTGAAATCCGCGACATAGGCAAAGTTCGCCTGCAGCAGCGGCAGCACGGTGCGCGGCCGGGTGGCGGTGAAGCCGAAGTTGCCGGGCGTGCCCGTCGCCGGCGACAGCGTGACGGAGTTGATCGCCCGGATGAACTTGCCCTGGTCAGCCACCGGGATCAGCGGGGTCAGCGGGAACATCCGGCTCGCCCGGATCGTGCCGCCCACCGCGATCGCGTTCAGGTTGCCGGTGCTGTTGTCGTGGTAGGTCACGTTGATGGTGGCGTTCGAGGCCGTCGCGCCGCCGTCGGCGTAAACCTCCAGCCACCACTGGATGTCGGAATAGTTCGCGTCGCCGCGCCGGGCCGCCTCCAGGTTCAGCCCGCCCGGCGCCAGGTCCAGGCCGGTGATCGTCTGCGGCGTCGCCACGTTCAGCGAAAGGCCGCCGTGGTGCGCCACCCGGTCGTGCACTTCCAGCGTCATCGTGGCGTTCGAACAGCTGGCAGCCATCCACCCGATGTAGCTGGTGGCCGGCGCCGTCTGCTGGGCGAAGCCGATGGCCCCGGTGGTCGCGTGGGTCGGGATCGCGGGCGTGGTGCCCGGAATCGCGCCCTGTGCCGGCTGCCCGGTCGCGCGCCACAGGCTGGTGAAGCCGCCCACCGCCTGGTTCGCGATCGAGGCCTTGTCGATCACGATCCGGCTCGGGCCGTTCGCCAGTGCGTCGATCAGCTGGTCGCCGTTGGAAACGGTCACAGCTCAGGCCCCGCCCGCGATCAGGTCGGCGCTCAGGATCGTCACCTGCTGCCCCGCGGTGATCACCGCGCTGTCCAGAATCATGTCGCGCCCGCTGCCAGGGCCGCCACAGGTGCCCTGCCAGTCGCAGATCCCGCCAGCGCCGTAGAAGCGGAAGTGCCCATTCGACGTCAGGTCGCCGCTGGCATCGGCCGAGGCATCCACCCAGCTGCCCAGCAGCGCCTTCGCACCCGCCACCGCGTCGCTCAGCGGGTTGGCCGGAAGGTTGATGGTCACCAGCGCCGTGCCGGTGTCGGCCGCGGCGCAGTTGGCCGGGACAGCGCCGGTGCGAATCTGAAGAATGCCGGACGTGCCGATCACGCCTTCGATGGCATCCACCGCGGCGTTTCGCGCTCGCGTGCTGAACTGGTAGGGCATCGCTTACCTCTCGAGGAAGTTGTCGGTGTCGGGCAGCCAGCCCCCGCCCGCACCCGCAGGGTCAGCGCGGGGGGCAGGGGCCGGCGCCCTCGGCCCGGGCTGCTGTGCGGCACCCCGGGCGGGAACCTGCCGGCTCAGATCCGGCGTGAACAAATCGCTGTCGGCGGGCGGGTGGTCGCGCTGCGCGGCAATCTGGGTCCACTCCCAGTCCTGCAGCTTCTTCCACCCGCACTTCACCGCGGCGGCATAGGCATAGACCGCGCAGTCCAGCACTTCGTTCCGGCGCCCGGCCATCAGGGTCCAGGTGTACTGCCAGAACCCGCGCCGGTTCTTGCTCTTGGCCCGCCGCTCGCTCGCCAGCTGCTCGAACCAGTTGCTGTCGAACCCGCGGCTCAGCGCCACGAAGCCGCGCTGGTCCGGGTCGCCCTTGCGCAGGTCGTCATAGATGTAGCTCTTCACCGCGCCGCCCCCCACCGGGAACACCAGGCGCTTGTCCTTCATCGGCTTGCCGCGCAGCGTCCGCTCCCGGCCCTGCGCCGCGCCGAACACCGGGGCATTGTCGCTCGTCGCCCCCACGATCGGCGTCACCAGGTTCGTCGGGTGCCGGCTCACCCAGTCGACCACCTGCTCCCGCTTGTAGCCCGCGTCGATGAACAGGTGCTCGATCCGCCGACGGTTGCCATAGCTGTCGGGCCAGGTCATCCGCAGCAGCACTTCGTCAAGCCGCCGCTTCGTCTCCTCGTCCGAAATCGGCCCTTCCACGATCAGGTGATCCACCGGCTGCCGGCGGAATTCCGGCCCGAAGGCCCAGATGCCCACCTCCACCCGGTCGTCCTGGCAGTCGGCGCCGGCGAACAGGAAATAATACCCCTGCCCGATCGTGCCGCGCTCGAACGGGTTCTCGGCCGCGTCGGCGCGCTCCTTCAGCTTCTCCCACTCCGGCGCTTCGCCCGCCCGCCGAAACGGCAGCCCGGCGACGTCGTTCGAAAAGGTCTGCTCCTTCGGGCTGTCGCCCTTCGCCTTCAGATACGCCTCGGCGATCCGCAGCCAGCTCATCAGCGGGGCATAGGCCGCCCACAGGTGAAAGCTTGGCTGCCGCCCGGCGGGGTTGTGCTTCACCCACTTCGCGCCGTTCGCCGGGTCCACCAGCCAGCTGCGGTGCCGCTCCTCGATCACGCCCCCGCACTCGGGGCAGTTGAAAAACGCGCCCTCGATCCCGCCGGCGGCATCGATGTTCGCCTGCATGTTCGCCCAGTCCAGCGGGTGCAGGTGGCCGCAGTGCGGGCACGGCACGTGATAGAACCGCTGGTCGCCGTTCAGGAAGTTCCGGTCGATCCGGCACTCGCCTTCGACCATCGGGGTCGAAACCTTGAAGATCTTGGCATCCTCGAACGCCTGGCTTCGGCTGTCGGCCTGCGCCTCCGGGTCGCCCGCGTCGTTATCCTCCCACTTCGCCAGGTCGTCCTGCAGCTGCGCCTTCACGCTGTGCTGGCTCAGGCTCGCCGCGCTGTTCGCCCCGTTCACGATCACGCCGCCCCGGGCGTCCACCCGCTCGAACAGCAGCTCGGTCGCCTTCACGTCGCGGTTCGATCCGTCGAAGTTCAGGATCGCCTGAAGCCGCCGGCTGTTCCGCACCGCGGGCTTGATCTTGTTGTTCACCCAGGCCCGCGCCTGGGTCAGCGTGGGGTGCACGCACATCAGCTGCGTCGGTACCAGGTCCAGCCACCCCAGCAGGAAGGCGTCGCCCAGGATGGTCCCGCCGATCTGCGCGCTTTTCCGCAACGTCACCACCCGCGCCGGGCTTTCCGGCCCCAGCTCGGTCAGGATTTCCCGGAAAAACGGGAATCGCTCGAAACTGTACGGCCCCGGGAACGGATCGTTCGGCCCGAAGATGATGCTCTGCTCGGTCCACCCCACCAGGTTCACCGGAGGCGCCGGTTCCAGCGCCTGGGCGATCACGCCGCTCACGATCTCGCCCGCGCTGGCGAAATGGTCCCGGCCGTAGTGCACCGTCACGCTTCAATGCCTTGCGCCTCGGCCAGGGCCCGCGCCCGGGCCGCCCAGCTGCTGCGCTGCTGCCGGATGCACCCCTTCACCGCGATCAGCACCTCGGCATAGGGCACGCCGAACTGCTCGCTCAGCGGCTTGGCGATCGCGGCAGGCAGCTCGTCGAACGTCGAAACCAGCGGCTGCAGCTGCCGGCGCAGCGCGGCCGCCACGTCGGCGGCAAGCACCAGCTCGCCGGCCTGCCGCAGCTGCTCGCGCTCCATCCGTTCGAGTTCGAGGCGCGTTTTCTTGTTCTTCAGCTCCAGCGATTCCTCGCGAAGCCCGTGCACCCCGGCCCGCTCGGCGCTGTCGCCGTCGTCCAGCAGCATCCCGCCGCCCACCGGCGTCAGGATCGGCTTGTCCTGCGCCAGCTGCTGGCTCAGGTCCAGGCTGCGGCCCAGCTGCGCAAAGGCCTCGGCCACGCGGATCCGCGCCGCCCGGCCCTCGCCCACCAGGGCAGGCCCGTGGATCCGCCCACTCGCGATCGCCCGCGAAACAAAGGCGGGATCTCGCTGCACCAGCTTCGCAAACTCGGCCTTCGTGACGATCTCGTCAGCAGCCGCCATCAAGCCGGCCTCTGGAACACCGCCACCGTCGCAGCGGCCCAGGTCGTGCTGTCCGACCCGGTGCTGAAATTCGACGGGTTGATGGTGTTGTTCGTCAGCTGCTGCCGCGCGGTCCACAGCGACACCGCCGCGCTGCTGGCGGCATGCCCGGCCTGCCCCAGCAGGTTGCCGAAGCCGGTCGGCGTCACCGTGATGCCCCGCTGGTTGCCGCAGATCATCGCGGCGATCGCCGTGAACTCGCGGTTCGCGTCCAGGTCCAGCGCGGGCGGGTCCTGCACGCCGGTCGCGCCGAAGGTCGGCGGTGCCGTCAGGAAGTCGACCACCAGCCCCGCAGCGGTTGGCGCGAACAGGTAGCGAACCGCGTTCCAGTGCTGCGCAAAGCCGTTGGCGACCACCAGCGATTTGTTCACCGTCGCCCCGGTGCGGTTGGAATAGGCCAGCACGCGCAGCTCGCCCTGGTCCACCGCGTTGTTCTCGCGCATGTAGGTCACGACTTGCCAATCGGGGTCGCCCGGATCGAACAGCACCGGATCGTCGTCGTTGGCGAAGAACACCAGCAGCAGGCCGCCGTCGGGCACCGCAACGGGCGTGCCAGCGGGAATGATCTGATACGGGTCTTGCGCCGTCGCCCC
>JAIXYT010000042.1 GCA_027490095.1 Sphingomonadales bacterium
AGCATCAGCCCCGTCAGCTTGGGCGACAGGGTGAACAGGTACACAACCCCGCCCACCCCCATGAACAGGTTCCGCAAAGCCACCGACGCCGACGTCGCCACCACCTGGTCGATGATCGTCGTGTCCGCCGTCAGCCGGCTCGCAATCTCCGACGGCCGGTTCAGCTCGAAAAAGCCCGGGTCCAGCCGCAGCATGTGCGCCTGCACATCCCGCCGCAGATCCGCCACCACCCGCTCGCCGATCCAGCTCACATAGTAAAAGCGGAACGCCGTCGCGATCCCCATCACCAGCACGATCGCCAGCAGCCCCAGGAAATACGGCGCAATGTCCGCCCCGGCGCCGGCACCGAACCCCTTGTCCACCACCAGGCCCAACCCGCGCGGAATCGCCAGCGTCGATCCCGCCGCCACCATCAGCGCCAGCAAGGCCGCCGCCAGCTGCGCCGGATACGCCTTCGCATAGCCCCACAGCAGCGAAAGGCTCGAAAGCCTGCGCGACGGCGCCACCGCAGCCTCGGCAGCAGAAGACACCTCCGGCGCAGCAGGCAAAGAGGGCGAAGGACGGGGATCTGGAACGTTCACCGGCCCCAGATAGGCGCATCAGGCCCGCACCTCAATCGGCGCCGACTTGTCACACGCGCTGCTCACAGGCACGTTGGTCCTCAGAAGGGGCAATCATGGGCGCAACCGAACTCATCGCTCTCGCCGCAAGCTTCAGCCTGCTCGCCGGCTGGCGCCTCTACGCCGCCGTCCTCGTCGCCGGCGTCGCCATGCGCTTCGACATCATCCCGCTGCCCGAACATCTCGCCAGCCTCTCCGTCCTCGGCAACCCCTGGGTGCTGGCCGCCGCCGCCCTCGGCGCCATGGCCGAATTCCTCGCCGACAAGATCGCCTGGGTCGACAGCGCCTGGGACACCGTCCACACCCTCGTCCGCCCACTCGGCGGCGCCCTCCTCGCACTCGCCATCCTCGACCCCGCCGACACCCACTGGCAAGTCATCACCCTCCTGCTCGGCGGCGGCTCCGCCCTCCTCACCCACGGCGCCAAAGCCACCACCCGCGCCGCCGTCAACGCCAGCCCCGAACCCGTCTCCAACGTCGTCATGTCCTCCGCCGAAGACATCGCCACCACCTCCACCCTCCTCATCGCGCTGGCCAACCCCTGGATAGCCCTCGCCCTCACAACCCTCCTGCTGGCCGGCACAATCGCCATCCTCCTCGCCTTCCGCCGCTTCGCCCGCGACGTCACAAGCCTCTTCCGCCCGACGAAAGACCCCGACGCAGGGTGAGGCACCCAGGGGGCTTTGCCCCCTGGACCCCCAGCAGGAGGCATTTGGCCTCCTGCACCTCATTAGTTTGCAGAAAGGGGGCCCTGGCGAGCTCGGTTCATGGACCAAGGCCTGCCGGGGCCCCCTTTCTGCAAACTATGGGGGTCAAGGGGACTACAGTCCCCTTGCGGGGTGCAGGGGCAGCGCCCCTGCGTTCCCACCCCGCGCCGAGGGGCCCTACGCCGGCTGGAACAGCGCCTTGCGCGGGCCGAGGTAGCCGAAGAGGTAGGCGGCGACTTTGCGCATCTGGATTTCTTCGGAGCCTTCGGTGATGCGGTATCGGCGGTGGTGTCGGTAGATATGTTCGAAGGGTTTGTGGCGGGAGTATCCGATGCCGCCGTGGACTTGCATGGCGCGGTCGGCGGCTTCGCAGACCAGGCGGTTTGCCCAATAGTTGCACATGGAGATCTTGTCCGAGAGGTCACGTTCGATTCGCTCGTGGGGCATGTGGTCCATGTCCCAGGCGGTCTTGTAGATCAGCAGGCGCAGCATTTCGCATTGGGTGGCCAGTTCCACGAGCGGGAACTGGATTGCCTGGTTGTCGGACAGGGGTTTGCCGAAGGGTTTGCGGGTGCGGGCGTAGCGGACGCTTTCCTCGATGCAGAAGGTGGCGGCCCCCAGGGACGAGGCGGCCTGGCGGATCCGGTTCTGGTGGACGAAGGATTGGGCCAGCGCGAGGCCGCCTTCGGGTGGGCCCAGCAGCGCGCTGTCTGGCACCCAGACGTTGGTGAAGCTGACGCGCGGGTGATCGGTCGGCATGTTGAAGGTCCACAGATACTCTTCGATCTTCACGCCGGGGCTGTCGGCAGGGACGAGCAGGCAGGAGATTCCGCGCGCCGAGCCGTCGGTGCCGGAGGTGCGGCAGAAGGTGGCGACATGGGTCGCGACGTGCATGCCGGTGGTCCACATCTTCTCGCCGTTGATCAGCCAGCCGGGAACGCCGTCGCGGGTTTCACGGACGGCGCGCGTTTCCATGTGGGTCGCGTCCGATCCGTGCTCGGGTTCGGTCAGGCCGAAGGCCACGATCCGTTTCCGTGCAAAGCCGCCCAGGATGAATTCTTCTTTCTGGGCCTCGGTACCGAAGGTGTCGAACATGGCGACGAAGGGGAAGTTGCCGACGATCGAATGTTCGTTCTGCAGGTCGTTGTGGAGGCCCAGGCCCTTGGCGGCGAAGCGGTCGCGGATCACGGCCATCCACAGGTTGGAGCCGTCCTTGCCGCCGTATTTTTTCGGCGCGGAGAAGCGCCAGTGGCCGGCCGTGTCGGCGCGGATCGTGGCTTCGCGCAGCAGGGCTTCCCATTCGTGCCGCGGCAGGCCGCCGTTCTCGAAATCGGTGCGTGCCCATTCGCGGCGGTGGTCGAAGAAGCGGATATTGTCTTGCGTCTCTTCCAGCGGCTTGATCTCGGCGGCGATGAAGGCGTCGAGCTCGTCCAGATAGGCCAGCAGGTCGGCGGGCAGTGCGAAGTCCATCGTGTCTCTCCCTCCCCTGCACCTTCGCGCGGGGGGCGGGATCAGGCCACTTGGCGAATTGGGGGGGCGCGCACGCCCCACAGGGCTGCGGCACCACCAAGGAGGAACAGCAGGGCCACGCCGATGCCCGGGCGGACGGAGCCGGTGGCGGAGGCAATCAGGCCGACCAGGGTCGGGCCGACGAAGGCGGTTGCCTTGCCCACGAAGGAGTAGAGCCCGAAATAGGCGGCGATCTTGGTGGGCGGGGCGAGCTGCGCCATCATGGTGCGCATGGCGGCAATCGTGAAGGCCGCGCCCACGGCGATGACGGCGCCCGAGGCGAGATAGCCCCATTCCTGCGGTGTCGACAGCGGGGTGGAGAGCGCAACGCCGGTCGGGATGCCGAACAGGCGGGTGGCGTCCGTCAGCAGAACCGAGGCCGTGCCCAGCGCCATCAGCAGCAGGCCCAGCAAGGAGACGCGCCGCGCACCGTAGCGCGTGTCGAGGAAGCCGCCCGAAAGCCCGCCGAGCACGCCGAAGACGGTGATGACGAGGCCGAAGCGCGCCAGCGTGCCGGCCTCCCAGCCGAAGGCGGCCGCCCCCAGCACGGCGCCGAATCCGAACACCACGGCCATGCCGTCGGCCGAGATCATCCGCGCGATCAGGAACAGCCGCATGTTCCGGTCGGCCCAGGCCTCGGCCAGCGTCGCCTTCAGGTCGGAAAGGCCCTGCGAGACAGAGGCGCCCTGCCCCGCCGTCCGGTCGTTGCCGACGAGCAGGAAGGGCACCAGGAACAGGATGATCGCCCCCGCCGCGATCGGGCCGGCGAGCCGGTCGACCCCGTTCGGCACGTCCGCCAGAAAGGCCGGCGGCGCCTCGGACGCCGCCAGCACCAGCAGCAGCACGGCGAGCCCGGCCACCTGGCTGAACGCGAAGGACAGGCCGGAAAGCAACCCCATCTTCTCCGGGCGGCTGGAGACCGGCAGGAAGGCGTTGGAGAACTGGTTCATCAGCTCGACCGAAATCCCGGCCAGGAACACCAGCAGGGCCGCAAACAGCAGCGGCGAGCCCGGCGCCGCGAACCAAAGTCCGGCCGAGGCGAGAAAGGTGACAAGGCCGGCGCCGGCAAGCCAGGGTTTCAGCCGGGCGCCCGAATCCGCGATCGACCCCAGCGTCGGCGCCAGCACCGCGATCCCGAACCCGGCAGCACCCAGCGCATAGCCCCACAGGCTCGCGCCTTCGGCCGGGGTCGCGGCCAGCGTGCCGGCGAAATAGGGCGCAAAGACGTAGCGCTGGACCAGGTTGAAATAGGGTTCATTGGCCGCTTCCGTCAGCGACCAGGCGACTTCCTGCCGGTTGAGCCCCTTTTTCAAGCGAAAACCGGCCCGAAAACGGCGCCGAATACAGGCGACATGTCATGTATGTGATGCAGAAAAATCCCCATCAGCGGGTCCAGGGCAGCCGGTCGAGGTCCACATTCCCGCCGGTCAGGATCACCCCGACGGTCCGCCCTTTCGCATCCCAGCTGCCCTCCAGGATCGCCGCCAGCGGCACGGCGCAGCTTGGTTCCACGATGATCTTCATCCGGCTCCAGATCAGCCGCATCGCCTCGATGATCGCGCCTTCCGAGGCGGTGACCACCTGATCCGCCAGCCGGCGCATCACCCCGAAGGTCATCTCGCTCATGGCCGTCGTCAGCCCGTCGGCGATGGTCGCCACCGGCAGCACCTGGGGCTGCAGCGCACCTGTCCGGAAGCCGCGGGCAGCATCGTCGGCGGCAGCAGGTTCCGCTGCAATCACAAGGATTTCCGGGCTGGTCTCCTTCACGGCAACCAGCGTTCCCGCCAGCAGCCCGCCACCCCCCACCGGGCAGGTGATCGCATCCAGCGGCTCGGTCGCATCGGCCATCAGTTCCATCGCGCAGCTGCCCTGCCCTGCCGCCACGTCGCGGCTGTCGAACGGCGGGATCATCACGGCCCCCGTTTCGGCCATGATGGCGCCAGCCGCCGCAAGCCGGGCCGCAAGTGTCGGTTCGCATTCGACAATCCGCCCACCATAGGCGGCAACAGCTGCCTTCTTCGGGGCCGGCGCGGTGTGGGGCATCACGATATGGGCTGCAATCCCCCGCTCCTTCGCCGCCAGCGCCAGCGCCGCTGCATGGTTGCCGCTGCTGTGCGTCACCACGCCCCGTTCGGCGTCTGCCGCGGGCAGCGACAGCACGGCATTGAAGGCGCCGCGCGCCTTGAACGACCCTGTCCGCTGGAAATTCTCGCATTTGAACAACAGCCTGGCACCGGCAATCGAATCGATTTCCCGCGACGACAGGATCGGCGTTCGGTGGAGATGGGATTCGAGCCGTCGCTGGGCGGTGTGGATGTCGGAGATGGTGGGGGCTGTCGTCATGCCGGCAACTGTGGTCGGCGGCCGGTCACCGGTCAACGCCCGGGTTGGGGCCCGGTCGACAGCCGGCCGGTGGCTGGGGTGCCAGGATTCGAACCTGGGAATGGCGGTACCAAAAACCGCTGCCTTACCGCTTGGCGACACCCCAATGCCGGCTGATTCCGGCGCTGGCGACCAGGTGCCTCGCGTCCGGAGGCGCGCTGATAGCTTGAAGGCTTGGAGGCATCAAGCCCCGAATTCGGTATCGGGGACCGGTCAGGCCGGGCGGCGCTTGGGCTCCACCGTGGCGAACCACAGCAGCGCGAAATAGGCGAAGAAGGTCAGCACCAGCCAGACAAGGGCCGTGCCGGGAAAGGCCACGGCCGCGAGGTTCGGCACGGCCACCAGTGCAAGCAGCCAGGGCAAGGGGCGCGGCCAGCCCCAGCGGGCATAGAGATAGTGATGGAGGTGATCCCGGCCCGGCGTGAACGGGCTTTTCCCCTGCATCGACCGCCAGACGATGAGGCGCAGGGTGTCGAACACCGGGATCGCGAAGATCAGCGCGACATCATCGGCCCGCATGTCGGCAAAGCCCTGGTTCCAGGCATAGATCGCCAGCAGGCCGAACATCGCCGACAGGCCGTAGCTGCCGCTGTCCCCCAGGAACAGCTTGCCCTTCATGTTGAACACGAACAGCACGGCGAGCGCCCCGGCAATCGCACTGATCAGCGGAAGCATGGCCGACGGAAGGCGGAGCATCAGCACCGCCGACCAGATCAGCGCCTGCCCGATCACGATCCCGTTCTTGCCGTCCGCCATGTTCACCGCATTGAGAAGGCCCACGAAGCACAGCAGGGTGAAGCCGATCCCGATCATCGGCGGAAACAGCGTCAGGTCCTGCTGGCCGGAAAAGAGCAGGAAGGCGACCGAGAAATCGGGCACCTGGGCAATGGCGGCCAGAAGAAAGGCCGAGGCAAGCAGAAGCCTGGCGCGGGCACTGAGGCCGAACCGGTCGTCCATTGCGCCCACCAGGAACAGCCCGACGACTGTCACCAGGAACCAGAGAAGCGCGTCGCGCGGGCCCTCCTCGAGGCGGACCAGAAGAATGCAGGCCGCCACGACTGCGGAGGCGACAACCGCGAGGCCTCCGACGAGCGGAGTGACCCTGGCGTGCAGCTTCCGGCCGCCTTCCGGATCCGGGAAGTCGAGGAGCTGCAGACGCTTGCCCACCGCCATGGCGTTGAGCCCGACCAGCAGGGCGATCAGGGCCCCCAGAAGCGCCGTGAAGATCGCCATCGCCATCAATTGGTTGCCAGCACGGCAACGGTTGCAACCGAAGTCGCAAGCTGGGCGATGATCGTCGTGACGTCGCGGAAGACCGACAGCCTGTAGAGCGGATCGATGTTCTTGGGCACGATGATCGTGGTTCCCGGCGGCGGCGTTCCACCGCCGCGGCCGCTGGCGGATATGGGCTGGGCGGTTCCATTGGGCAGGACCATGAACGCCCGCTTGTTGTCGGCCGTCGACAGGGTGCCGCCGGCCTCGCGCAGGTAGGTGCCGGCATTCTTGCCCGGGATATGCTGGAGCGCGCCCGGATTATTCACGTCGCCGAGCGCGATCACGAAGTTCGGCCGCTTGGGCACGAAGATGGAGTCGCCCGCTTCGAGCTTGGTATCGAGATCGGGGCGAAGCTCTAGGACGCGCGGATCCGCCTCCACCACCATGCGGCCGGGCGCCTCCGCGGTTCCAAGCAGCTGGATCAGCGAGGCCGCCCCTTCCAGATTGCTGCCACTGCCCTGGGTCGAGCGGGCAGCGATCGCAAGCAGGCTGTTGTTCAGTTCGCGCGCAGTCCGCCGGAAGCCTTCCTCCTGCGCCTCCTTCACGCTGCGGCGGGTGAAGACCGTGCCATAGGCGTAGCTGTATTCGGTGAGACCACCTGCCCGGGCCAGCAGCTCGGACAAGGTCTCCCCCTTGCGGATCGAGTAGAGGCCGGGGCGGGCAACTTCGCCGGCCAGAAGGACGGCCGAGCCCTCGAACCGGGCCTGTTCGGCGTTGAATCGGATGTCGTCGCCCGGGCCAACGCGGGTGAGTGACAGCATGGAACTGCCGGGTTCGGCCTGGATCCGCTCGGCCGGCTCCGCCGTGGCGCGGTTGATGTCGAGCGTCAGGTCCCGCGAGCCGGCGATCAGCCCGTCGGCGACCAGCGACAGGTCGCGGGCGCTTGCCATGCCACCCACAGGATAGGCCCCGGGGCGACGGACCGATCCGCCGACGCTCACGCTGTGCTCGATCAGGACCGACAAGAGTTCGGGATCCTGTTCGAACACACGCGGACAGGGCGAACGGCGCGGATCGTCCAGAATGTCCGCATCCGAAGGCATGTCGCCACTGGCTTCGAGCTCGGCGGTTTCGGTGCTGCGTTCGGCCGTGCGCCCGGTGACGGCGAGGTCGGTCGTGCGACGGCTGTTCTGGCCAAGGCTTGCCCCGACCGCGCCGAGCTGCGCGCCTTGTTCCGACAGCACGACGAAGGACCCGCGGGTGACGGCGCTGAAGCGGCTTGCCTCGGTGTCCTTCACCAGTCGTTCGAGGCGCAGGAGCGACCGGCATTGCGAGGCGGCGGCCGTGCGACCGAGCACGATCTGCCGCACCGCCGAGCTGTTCATGAACTCGATGTCGGATCGGGAGAAGACGAACAGCGTGTCTTCGCCCTGCAACGATGTCGAAGGCCTCTCGCGCAGTTCGCGCGCCAGGTTCAGCACATCGTAGACACGGGCCCCTGTCGACGGATCGCGGCGCCGCAGCACGGCTGCAAGCTGGTAGGTGTCTGCCCGCAGGTCCTCCGGAGCGCCGACAAGCTCAGCCACGGTGCCCGCTGCCACGATGGGCCGCGGCCCGGCATTGTCGACATTGCCGGACAGCTGGACACGCCCCGTCGCTCCGCCGGCGGAGCCGCCGAGCAGCTGCACGATATCGCCGCCCAGCACGGACGCGGACTGGGTCGGCGCGCGGACGAAGCTTTCCGTTCCGTCGGCCGCGATGCGGCTGATCACGACCTGGCCACCGCGCTGGCGAATCGCACCGCCGGCAAAGGCGACGACCGCGCCGACCGACTGGGAGCCGCGCAGCTCGTATATGCCGGGACGGGCGACCGCGCCGGCGACCGCAACGGTCGGGCCGATGACCGGCACGATGATCCGGTCACCGTCGCGCAGCTGGACGGAGGGCGGGGCCCCGATCCCCAGAAGGCCGTAGAGATCGACCGTCGTGCTGCCGCCCCCTGCTCGGACCACGCGGACCTGGCGGAGCGAGCCCGACCGGCGGACGCCGCCGGCCTGCGCAAGCGCGGTGCCGACATCGGTGCCCGAGGTGAGACTGAACTGGCCGGGGCGCTCCACCTCACCGCCGACGAAGACGCTGATGGCGCGCACCTCGCCGACACTGACGTAGACGTCCGTGGCAAGCAGGGTGCGTCGCGTTTCGGCCGCTATGTCGGCCTGGACGGCGCCCAGTTTTCGGCCGGCCGCCGGGATGGGGCGGAGATCACCGATGATGATCCGCCCGTCCCGGTCGACGGTTGTCGTCAGGTTGCGGTTGGTGGCACCGCGAAAGCTCACCTGCACCTGGTCGCCGATGCCGAGCACATAATCGGACCCGACGGCCCCCGTGCGCACTCCGGTCGGCGGCGGGGCGGACTGGAAGAAATCATATCCGAACTGGCGCAGCTGCGCATCGTCGAGGCGCCGGCGATAGTCCCGCTCGATCTGGGACGGGTTGTACAGCTGGCGCAGCTGGCGGCGCGCTTCCTCGCGGCGGAGTTCCTGTTCCTCCGGTGTGTCGACGCGCCCGACAGGGGTGGCCGGCAGCTGGCCTCGCGGCGCGATCGCCTGCGGCGCGGCGCTGTTGTCCTGCCCGGAGCCCAGCTGCGACTGGAGAGATTCGAGAACGCGCGGATCGATTGCCTGGGCGAATGCCGTATTGGCCGTGATGACGGCCAGGATCGCGAAAATCCCGGCCCGGGAGATAGACTGCACGATCCGGAAGCTCCTGAAGACCATGGCCCGTTTAGGAATCTGCCGGCCTTCGGTCAACCGACGCGGTCGCAAGCGGGAGAGGGCTGCCGCGGGACGTCGGCGCCAGGCATTGCCCCAGAGCCGGACGAGGCCCGGAAATCAGCCTTGCACCAGGCGATTGGCCTCGCGCGCAGCGGCCTCGTCTGCAGCGCGGGATGCGCTGCTGATGCCGGTGGACTGGTCAGCCTCAAGGCTGATGCCCTGGAGTGTCGGCGCCAGGAAGAAGGCAAGCGCGAACAGGGCCACCACCAGCGCCCTCGCCGACAGGGCAGCCATGCGGCCCGCGATCCGACCAGGCGCAGCTTGCGGATGGGGACCCACCTGCGTCAGCTCGTTCTTCACCCTGTCGATCCCCGATCTGTTTCCGGTCGTCGATGCAGGCTCGCCCCATGGGCCCTGCCGCGTCGAACCAACCAAGTTCCAACTCGCCGGCCCCGTCTGCCGCCGAGCCCAGCCCGGCCACAAGGGACCCGATTGCGCCCGGTCGGGGTGATGGGCGGCCGGGAAACTGACCGGCCCTCCGCGCCGACGGAGCCGAGCCCGGCACATGATTCCAACCATGTTCCAAGCTCTTGGCGCGGTTAACCAAGCACCTCCCGCACTGCAACATGAATTCGTCTGCAGGACGGGGTTCTGCGGTCAACTGTTGGAAACAGCGCCCCGGACGAGTGCCGCATAGTCGGCCATCAGCTGGCGGGTGAGGTCTCCGACCTCGAATGTCCAGGGGCCGACCGAGCCCACGGGCGTGACCTCGGCCGCGCTGCCGGTGAGGAAACACTGCTCGAAGCTCTCGAGCTCCTCGGGCCAGATGGCGCGCTCGATGACGTTGATCCCGCGCTTTCGGGCGAGCTGCATGACGGTGCGCCGGGTGATCCCGTCAAGGAAGCAATCCGGAGTCGGGGTGTGGATCTCGCCGCCCTTCACGAAGAACACATTGGCACCCGTTCCTTCGGCCACCTGTCCGCGCCAGTCGAGCATCAGGGCGTCGTCATAGCCATGATCGGTCGCGTGGTGCTTTGAAAGGGTGCAGATCATGTAGAGGCCTGCGGCCTTGGAGGCCGTGGGTGCCGTGTAGGGCGCCGGCCGGCGCCAGGGGGCGATTTCGAGGCGCAGGCCCTTGGCGAGGGCTTCCGCGCCGAAATAGGCGCCCCACTCCCAGCAGGAGACTGCGAGGTGGATCTGCGAACCCTGCGCTGCAACGCCCATCTGCTCTGAACCGCGCCAGGCGATCGGGCGCATGTAGGCATCGGTGAGGCCACTGGCTGCCAGCGTGTCGCGACAGGCCTGGTCGATCTGGTCACGGGTCCAGGGAATGGTGAAGCCGAGGATTTCGGCCGAGCGCATCAGGCGTTCGCTGTGTTCGGACAGGGCGAAGATCTGCCCGTTGTAGGCGCGCTGGCCTTCGAACACGGCGCTGGCATAATGCATGGCATGCGTCAGCAGGTGGACATTCGCGTCGCGCCACGGCACGAGCTTGCCATCGTACCAGATGGTGCCGTCGCGGTCGTCGAAAGGCTGCTGTGCCATCCCCGGATCTCCCTTGTTCGCGCTTGCGCGGGCTTAGGCTGCAAGGCAGAATAGGTCAATATGGTTGACGCATCCGCACCGGCCCTCGGCACATCTCGCGCTTCGCCCCTGTTCCTCAGGGAACCGGAGATCCGGCGCGGGATCGAATTGCTCTACTTCGGTTACACCAACATGATCCGGGGTGCGGATGCAATCCTCGAGTCCCGCGGGCTCGGGCGGGCGCATCACCGGGCGCTCTACTTCATCGCCCGGCAGCCGGGCCTTGCCGTGTCGGACCTGTTGCGCCTGCTGGCGATCACCAAGCAGTCTCTGTCACGCGTGCTGGCGGACCTGATGTCACGCGGGCTGGTGGCGCAGCAGGTGGGGACGCACGACCGGCGGCAGCGCCTGCTGAGCCTGACCGAGGCCGGTGCCGAGCTGGAAGGGCTGCTGTTCGATGCCGTGCGCGAGCGCATGGCATCGGCCTATGCGCAGGCCGGGCAGCAGGCGGTCGGCGGTTTCTGGGCCGTGCTGGTGGGCCTTATTCCGCCGCAGGATCGCCCGATGGTGGAGGAGCTGGATCGCCGCTCCCGCGCCACGTTCGCAGGCGGCTGAACAGCGACGAAAGGCCCGGCAGCCCGAGGAGATCGGGGCTGACGCCTTCGGTTTCCGCCCGCTCGGCGCGTTCAAGCAGGCGATCGAGGTCTGCCATCGTGGCCGACATGTCCGGGCTTTCATCGCGCCGCCAGGCCGCGAAGGCCTGGGCGACCAGCGCGCCGAGGGCGGCGAGCCGCAGCTGACCGCGGGGGCCAGCGATATCGATTCCGGCTGCCTGCGCGAGCCTGCGCAGGTGAAGCCCGCCGCGGCCACCCAGCAGGAGCAGCACCCCGGGATCCCGGCTGGCCCAGATCGCAAGGACGGCCGCGCGATCGGCCTGGGCCGCATCGAAGCCGCGCATCAGCCCGTCGAACAGCCGATCCCGGACGGACCCTTGCGCCTCTGCAGCGCCGGTTGCGGCCTCGGTGGCCACGCGGTCCTGCAGGGCCGCAAGCGCATCGATGCGGTCGCCCACGGCCGCACGGATATCGTCGGCCGGCAGGCCGGAGATCCGGGCGGCATCTGCAAATCCGGCGCGGCGCCAGCCCGTTTCCCCGATGGCGGCAAGCCAGCCGGAGAGGGCTCGGGAGGTGAGATCCGGCATGGGTTCAGACGAGCCGGACCGGGCGCTTGCCCGGCACCCGGCGGACGGTGCCCTGCGGCGCGGACAGCGGGGCGCCGGCGGCCGGCTGGGCGGAGAGCGGGCCGATATCGGCGGCAGCGGCGGCTGCCAGTTCGCGCGAGCGGTCGGTTGCGGCCTTCACCGTTGTCCGGATCAGGCTGGACAGCAGGCCATCGCCATCGAGCCGGTCGAGGCCGGCCGCCGTTGTTCCGTTGGGGCTCGTCACCTGTTCGCGCAGAACCGACGGATGAAGGCCGGACTGGCGGGCGAGTTCGGCGGCACCCGCACAGGTTTCAACCGCCAGCCGGAGCGCCACGTCGGCCGGCAGGCCCTGCGCCTCGGCCGCCGCGGCAAGCGCCTCGATGAAGCGGTAGACATAGGCCGGGCCGGATCCCGACACGGCGGTGACGGCGTCGAACCCGTCCTCATGGTCGAGCCACAGGATGGATCCCGCCTGTTCCAGCAGCCAGCCGGCGGCCGCCCTGTCGGCATCCGACACGGCGCGCGCGAACATCGCGGTGACGCCGCGGCCGATGCGGGCCGGCGTGTTGGGCATCAGGCGCACGATGGGGGCGCCGGGGAACAGCGCCGCGAGCGTGTCGGTGCGGACGCCGGCCAGCATGGACAACAGCAGCGGGGCCGGCTGGAGCAGCCGCGAGAGCCCGGGGGCGAGGCGCGGCAGAAGCTGCGGCTTGATGCCCAGCACCACGAGCGTCGGTTCCGGCGCATGGCCCCAGGCGCTGATCGCATCCGGCACGACCGTGCCTGTGAAGCCCGCGGGCAGGCCGCGCGGATCCGGATCGACGACGGTGACCTGCGCGGCGGGCAGACCGGACTCGATCCACCGCGCCAGCAACGCGCCGCCCATGGCGCCGCAGCCGACGATCCAGACGCGGGCGAGGGCCGCATGATCGGGCGCAAGGACGAAGTTGAACATGGCCACATGTCTAGGGACGGACGGTTGCATGGGCAAGACGAGCCGTTAAGCCTCCGAAAAAAATGGGAAAGCATGGGACCTTGGGTCACATGCGGGGGTGCCCCTCCCCCGGCTCTCGCCTTGACCTTCGGTGCAGGCTTTGGTCAAGGCACCCCGGCGCCCCGGTTCGGCGCCGGACAACGAGGGAGCAACAGCGCAATGATGAGCGGCATCGAGATCAGGGGCGAGATGAAGCCGGGTTACGAGGCCGTGCTGACCGAGCCAGCGCTGGCCTTCATTGCGCATCTGCACCGGATGTACGAGCCGACCCGCAAGTCGCTGCTGCGCGCGCGCGACGACCGCCGCCGGTGGTGGGCCGAGGGCAACGCGATCGACTTCGCGCCGGAGACCAGTTCGGTGCGCGACGGCGACTGGAAGATCGCCGGCACGCCGGCGGACCTGCAGGACCGGCGTGTGGAGATCACCGGGCCCTGCGACCGAAAGATGGTGATCAACGCGCTGAATTCGGGCGCGAAATGCTTCATGGCTTGCCTTGAGGATGCAACCTCGCCGACCTGGCACAATGTGGTGGACGGGCAGATCAACCTGAAGGATGCGGTGGCCGGCACGATCACCCTTGAGGACAAGGGCAAGTCCTATCGGCTGAACGACAGGACCGCCGTGCTGATCTGCCGGCCGCGCGGCTGGCACCTGCCGGAATCGCACCTGTTCGTGGATGGCGAGGAAGTGGCCGGTGCCATCTTCGACTTCGGGCTCTATTTCTTCCACAATGCCCGCACGCTGAAGGCCAAGGGCTCGGGCCCCTATTTCTACCTGCCGAAGATGGAGCATTATCTGGAGGCGCGGCTGTGGAACAATGTGTTCGTGACCGCGCAGTCGATCCTGGGGCTGCCGCTTGGCACCATCAAGTCGACCGTGCTGATCGAGACGCTGCCGGGCGCCTTCATGGCCGACGAGATCCTCTATGAGCTGCGCGACCACATCGTCGCGCTGAACTGCGGACGCTGGGACTATATCTTCAGCTATATCAAGAGCCTGTCTCATGACCCTTCGAAGGTGCTGCCGGACCGCGCCGCGGTGAACATGACGGTGCCCTTCATGGCGAAGTACGCCGCCCATGTGGTTCGAACCTGCCACCGGCGCGGGGCGCATGCGATGGGTGGCATGTCGGCCTTCATCCCGGTGAAGGACGACGAGGCAAGGAACCAGGCAGCCTATGCCGCGGTGAAGGCCGACAAGGAGCGCGAGGCGACGCTGGGCCACGACGGGACCTGGGTGGCGCACCCGGGACTTGTGAGCGTGGCGATGGAGGTGTTCGACCGGCTGATGCCGGGCGCGAACCAGCTGGGGAAGATGCCCGAGGGCACGGCGACAGCCGAAGACCTGACCACGCCCAGCGAGGGGCCGAAGACGGCTGCCGGCCTTGCCATGAACGTGAATGTGGCGATCGGCTATATCGCGGCCTGGCTGCGCGGCCAGGGCGCGGTGCCGCTGCACAACATGATGGAAGATGCCGCCACCGCCGAGATCAGCCGCGCCCAGCTGTGGCAGTGGCGCACCCATGGTGTCAGCCTGGACGATGGCACCAAGGTGACGGGCGCGCTGATCAACGGCGAGATCAAGACCCAGCTGGGCGTCTGGAAGGAGGCTGTCGGCGACAATTTCTTCGAGGCCGGGAAGTACAAGGAGGCCGCCACCATCCTGAGCGACCTGGTGATGGCGCGCGAACTGCCCGACTTCCTGACGACGCCCTGCTACCGGAAGTTCATGGCCGGGTAGGCTGCACCCAGGCGGCCCCCGCGTGAGGCGTGCGTGATGACGCCGCCGACCCGCGGATCAGGTTGTGCTCCCTTCAGGGCCATTGCGCATCCGCTTCGACCAAACTGCGGGCCAGCGCCCTCATGCTATGGGTTCCGGCCTCGTCCCGCCTCACTCGGTGAAGAACAGCTGCTCGCCGTCGTGCGATTCGATGAATTCGTAGGTCACCGTCCGTCGGATGGCTTCCTCAAGCGGAACAGGAGGCTTGAAGCCGGTGCCTTCGATCCGCGTGCTGTAGACCGAATTCAGGCAGAATTTCCGCACCCGGATGGCGCTGATCGGAAGCTTGCGCCCGGTAAGCTTCGCAACAAGGTCGAAGCCCAAGCCAATTGCGTAACCGACAGGATAGGGCAGCCGCAGCCAGCCGCGATACGGGCGTCCAAGCAGCCCATAGACATTGGCCACCAGGCTGTTCATGTCGAAGTCCGGCTTGTCGATATAGTTGAAAACGCCGACTCCCTGCGGAGACTCCAGCCGACATTCGAGAAAGGCGGCGACGTTCTCGACATAAGCCAGCGACTTCCTGTTCCGGCCCGAGCCTATCATCAGGAACCGCCCCGAAGCGATCTGGCGCAGCAGGTTGTAGACATTGCCGCGATTCTGTTCGCCGAACACGACGGTCGGCCGCACGATCGTCAGCGATCGCTGCGGTGAGGCTGCCTGCCAGTCCCTGAAGGCCGCTTCGGCCGCAAACTTCGTCCGCCCATATTCGTTGAAAGGGGCAATCCTGCCATCCTCGCCCGTTCCCAGCTCGGCTGCCCCATAGACGGCGACCGTACTGGTGAAGATGATGCGGTCGCAGCCTTTTCGGGCGGCAACGGCACAGATGTGGCGGGCGCCGTTCACATTCACCTCTTCATACAGGCTGATCGGAGTCACATCATCCCGGTGCTCGGCGGCAAGATTGATGAGGACGGCACCTTCATCGACCGCTGCCTCAAGGGAGGCCTCGTCCCGCACGTCGGCAATGCGGGTGCGATCGGGGAAGCGCTGGCTCATGGCCTTGTCGATGATGGAGACATCGGTGAACCCGTTGGCGAGCAACCGCGCGACCAGGCGCGTTCCGATGAAACCGCTGCCTCCGATGACATTGATCCGCATGGGTAAAGGCCTCAAAATGATGGGCAGATGCCGGACAGCGACGCGCCATCCGGTTTCCCTTGTCTCAAGATACCGGCTCGTCTTCGCGCACATGCGCCCGATAGGCGGCGATCGTCGCCGGTTTCAGCTTTGCAGGAACCGTCTGGCCAACCTTGTACAGAAGCTTAAGGCCTACATAGAACTTCGACCGGATGGAGCCGATCCGGGTTGCAATGGCGCGTTCGACTTCACGGTTCGTGCGCAGGATCGTCGAGGACGAGCTGTTGGAAATCCCGCCGGCGCACATCAGGGTCGAAACGGCATCGACGACATGGCCGTCATGCGCCGCCTCAAGCTCGTGCATGTAGAGCTGGTCCGCGAAGTTGCGCTGATGGATGTCGAACCGGATCGTGCGTGCAACCTCGGTCCGGATGAAGGTGGAGAAGTGGGGCAAATGGAAGCCGTTGGTGCGCAGCAGACGCGACTCCGACGGTCGATACACGCGCAGCACCGCCCCGTCGGCATCGTTGAAGAACAGGGTCGTGAAGGCAACGAACGCGGTGGACCCGGGCGCTTCGGCCAGGTGGTGGGCCGAAAAGGTGGACGCGAGAAGATCGTCCGAGCCGATCCAGCCGATCCAGGGCGCGGTCGCGAGATCGAGCCCCGTGTTCAGGGCGTCGTAGATGCCCTTGTCGGGCGCAATCCGGTGCACGTCTTGGCCGCGCAGTTCCGCCGCAACCGCCGCCTGGAGGTTCGTGTCGCGCCCTCCGTCGAGCAGGATGACGCGGAAGCGATCCGCCTCGGGGTGGTGGGTGATCGACCGGATGGCCCGGATGATCCGCGGATCCTGGAACTGCGGGATCAGGAAGTCGACGAGTGGCTTGTCAGCGGTCATTCAATGCCTTTTTCATTGCGGTCCGGGGCCGCTGCACAGCAAGCTTGAACGCTATGCGCGCTCAGCGATTGGCCTGCCAGTCGTCGATCACATGGTCGATCAGCTCGTGCAGGCCCTGCCGGAACTCGACCCGGGGCTCCCAGCCGAGCTCGGCTTTCGCGCGGGATGCATCGGCGTAGCGGCCGATGTCGCCGGTGGGCTTGGTGGGATCGAAGACGACCCGGTCGATGCCGATCCGCGGGTGCTGGCGGATGAGGTCTGCAACTTCGGCGATCGTGGTGCAGCGATCGGGGCCGATCATGAAATTGTCGTGCGCGCCGGCATAGCCCAGCGCCGCGCGGACGGCGGCCACCACGTCGTTCACGTGCAGGAAGGCCCTGCCCTGCTTGCCGTCGCCCCACACCGACAGGCTGCGGTCCTGGCTGGTGATCGCCTTCATGATGAGCGCGGGGATCACTTGGGCCGTGTTGTCGCGATAGACGCAGGGCCAGCCATAGACATTGTGCAGATCGAGCACGGTCAGCCGGGTGCGCTTGCCCTTGACCGCCAGGCGGAATTCGATGTCGCCCATCAGCTTGGACCAGCCGTAGCCGGATTCGGGATCGGCCGGGAACTTCACCTCTTCCGACAGGACGGAGCCTTCGGTCGAGCGCTGGAGGCCCTGCGGATAGCTGCAGGCCGTGCCGAGGTAGATGAGCTGCCGGGGCTGCTGGAAGTGCACGATCCGGGCGATCTCGGTGTTGATCAGCAGGTTCTTCTGGAAGATCGTCCATTCATTGGCGAACACGAATCCGATGCCGGCCACGATGTCGGCGGTGTGGACGATGGTGTCGTCGGCGCCCACGTCGAACGACCAGTTGCGGTCTGCCGCGATGTCGGCGTGGCGGTATTCGAAGTTCGGGTTCGCCTTCAGCGCATCGAGGTTGCGGCTGGTGCCGCGCCACAGGTTGTCGATGCCGACCACCATGTGGCCGTCGGCCAGAAGCGCCGCCGCGACGCTGGAGCCGATCATGCCGGCCGCGCCGGTCACGAAAATGCGGGAAGCCTTGCTCACGCCAGTTTGATCCTTGTCTCGCTGTGCTGGAAAACGAAGTTGTTGATATAGCGGTTCCGGGCCGGGTCGTGGCCGGGGCGCAGCCGCTCGGCCAGGTCCTCGGCCGTCTGGAGGGCGGCGATATCGTGATCGGTCAGCTGGTGGTAGCGCCCGTCACGCCAGAAGTGGGTGCGATAACCCAATCCCTCCAGAAGGCCAAACACCTCGCCATGACGCGGGTTGTGGCGGGCCTCGATCTCGGCGATCACCAGCGGGCGATGCCGCCCGAGCGTTTCGCGCGCGCCCTCGAACACGGCATTCTCGAACCCCTCGACATCCACCTTCAGCACGTCAACCCGCGCGTCGGTCCCGATGCGCGCGGGCACGTCGGCGTCGAGCGTGACGACGGGGACGCGCGTGACCGACGTTCCGGGCGTGGCGATGACCGGATTGTCGGGGCTGAGCGTCGCCATGTGGCGGGCGTCGGTGTCGGAGCCCGGCGTGAACATGTCGAGTTCGCCCGGCTGAGAGCCGACAGCTGCGCGCACCAGGCTGATCGCCCCACCCTTGATCGCGCTCTCCAGATAGTCGCCATGCACCTGCCCGGGCTCGTAGCAGAGCACCTGTCGCGCCTTGCGCCCGAGCACCCAGGCATAGCCGCCGAGCGCTGCGCCGACGTCGATCGCACAATCGATCGCGCCCGCCGGCAGGGCATCCAGCGCCTTCAGCTCGGCTTCGGGAAAGTGGATGCGGGACCAGACATGGCGGCGGAACATCGCGTCAAGCGCCGGATTGCGCCCCAGCAGCTCGCGGACCATCACGCGGATCATGCCGCCTCTCCCATGGCGCCGTTTTCCACTGCGCCGTTCACCGGTCCTGCAAACTCGGCCAGCATCGCATCGAATGCACGAACGGTCGCAGCCGGGCCGAAGCTGGAGTTTGCGAGCTGCCCGCGACGGCCGGCCGCGCCTGCCCGCACGCGTGCGACAAAGGCCCGGTCGCGCAGGATGGCCTGAAGCTCGGCTTCCGTGTCGAACAGGGTCACGCTGTCAGGCCCGAACTCTTCGGCCAGGGCCTGAAAGCAGGGCCGCCGCGTCGCCAGAACATGAACGCCCGTGGCGACGGCATCGAGCGCGGCTGCGGACATGGTGACGACATAGCCCTGCTGGTAGGGAAAGACCGCCAGCGCGGACGCCGCGACTTCTTCCAGGAAACCCAGGCCGGGCGCAAAGGGCCGCGTGGTGCCGTCGGGCACGGACTCGATCTGTCCGCCGCCGACGCATTCGAAGGCGAGCGGTTCGTCCGCAAGCGCCGCGGCCGCCCGTGCGAACACTTCGAACCCCTTGAACCGGGTCTTGTAGCCGATGAACGAAACCCGGGGTGGTCCCTCGGGCGCTGGCGCGTCCGCCATGGTCGGAGAGACGGGGAAGTTCAGCAGCCTGACATTGCCCGGCGGAAAGGTGGCGGGAAACGAGGTCTCGAGCTCCTTGCGCACGAACGGCGCGATGACCGCGATCCCGAGCCGGCTGGACGGGCGGCGCGCCCTGAACCAGCGATAGGCCCAGAAGCCCCAGGTCTTGGGAGAGCGAAGGCCCGGATCGAACAGCGCCTCAAGCTCGGAATGCAGGACCACGACCACGCGCCGGTCTGCAATGAGGGCCTGCCCGAGTTCAAGAAGGAAGAGTGCGGGCGCAGTCAGGCAGGTGATGAGCAGGATGTCGTCCGGTCCCATCGTGGCAAGTGCCGCACGGATGGCGCCGAGCTCCTGGAAGCCCTTGGCGACCCAGCGGCGCTCTTCCGGGTCGATGACGGCGATCGGCTCGAGCGGGACCCGGGCGCGCACGTCGTCGGACAGTGCGGCATGGCTGCTGGGGTCGGCCCGGTAGACCAGTTTCAGCCCGCGCTGCGGCAGGTCCAGTTTCAGGAGTGCAAGCAGATAACCCTCCAGCAGCGTGATGTGCTGTGGTCCGATCTTGCTGGGCTCCATCACGATGAACCGGGCACTCAAATGGCTATCCTTCTGGAGAGAATGCGGAATTTTTCAAGGGGACCAGGCCGGAGGCCGCGCGGCCGCTGCTCTACGATAACTTCCGGCGATTGGGCAAGTGCAGCGCGCCAATCCGGCACGCTGCGTTGACGCGCCGAAGGTGGCGTGCCAACGGGCCGTGCCATCGGCGAGTCCGACGGACGGGACCGCCCTCGAGGACCCAGCGCACATCGATGCCGACAGCACTGATCATTGGCATATCCGGGCAGGACGGGGGGCTTCTCGCCCAGCTTCTGCTGCGCAAGGGCTACACCGTGTGGGGCACTTCGCGGGACGTGGAAGGCCGAACCTTCGCCAATCTGGAGACCCTGGGGATTGCCGGGCGGGTTCGGCTTCGCTCGATGAACGCCCTCGAGCTCTCGTCGATCCTGAATGTGCTTGCCGATGTGAACCCCGACGAGATCTACAATCTGGGCGGCCAGTCGTCGGTCGGGCTGAGTTTCGACCAGCCGGCGGAAACCCTGTCCAGCATCGTGATCGGCACACAGAACATCCTGGAATCGCTTCGCACGACCCGCTCGCGCGCGCGCTTCTATTCCGCCGGCTCGTCCGAGTGCTTTGGCGAGACCGGAGCGCTGCCCGCGACCGAAACCACGGCTTTCAGGCCCATCTCGCCCTATGCCGTCGCGAAGGCCTGCGCCTTCTGGCAGGTTGCCTCGTACCGCGATGCCTATGGCATCCACGCCGTCACGGGCCTGCTGTTCAACCATGAAAGCCGGTTTCGCCCGCCCCGCTTCGTGACGTCGAAAATCATCCGCACGGCCAAGCGCATCGCCGCCGGATCCGACGAGAAGCTGGTGCTGGGCAACATCGACATCATCCGCGACTGGGGTCACGCAGCCGACTATGTGGATGCGATGTGGCGCCTGATGCAGACGGAGCGCCCGCGCGATGCCGTCATTGCCTCGGGCACGTCGATCAGCCTCAGGCGCTTCGCCGAAGCGGCCTTCGAGGCTTGCGGGCTGGATCTGGGCGACCATCTGCGCATCGACCCGGCCCTGTTCCGGCCCAACGAGATCCGCGAGAGCCGGGCCGATCCGTCGGCGGCGCGGACGGAGCTTGGCTGGTCGGCCAGTCTGTCGGGGCCGGCGCTGGTGCAGCGCCTGGTCGAAGAAACGCCCTTATGAGACCTCGCGGCACAGGCGGCCGCCCCGGATGACCCCTGGCCCGCAGGCAACGCCGGCCGCAAAGCCCAGCGTTTCGTGGAACATGGTCGCGAACATCGGCGGACAGGCCTGGGTGACACTGCTGATGGTCGCGTTCGTGCCCGTCTTCATCCGGCACCTCGGCATGGAGTCCTACGGGCTCATCGGTCTGTTCATGACCCTGCAGGTCGTGATGACCATCTTCGACGCGGGCATGAGCCCGACGCTCAACCGCGAGATGGCACGGTTCACGTCGGGCGCAATCGGACCGGAAGACGCGCGCGACCTTCTGAGGTCGGTCGAGACGCTCGCCATCGGCCTTGCCGTCGTGCTCAGCCTGCTTGCGGCTGCCTTCGCGGGGCCGGCCAGCGTCTCCTGGCTCAACATCGCCACGCTGGACCCTGCCACGGTCCGCACGGCCCTCGTCCTGATGGGAATGGTGCTGTCGGTGCGCTTCATCGAGGCGATCTATCGCGGCGCCATCCTGGGCCTGCAGCTGCAGGTCTGGTTCAATTCGGCCAATGCCCTGCTGAACACGATCCGGCACGGTGGCGCGGCCCTTGTCGTCGCCTTTGTGGCACCGGACATCATCGCATTCTTCGCCTGGTACCTGCTCACCTCGGTCGTCATCGCACTGGTGTTCCGCTGGCGTCTGAACCGGGCGTTGCAGGGCGGGGCCCGGCCCGGCCGCTTTTCCGTCGAGGCGCTGAAGCCCATCTACCGCTTTGCCCTGGGAATGCTGGGGATCAATCTGCTCACCATCCTCCTCACGCAGGTGGACAAGCTGCTTCTGGCCCGGCTTCTGCCGCTGGCCGAGTTCGGGACCTACATGCTGGCATTCTCGGCCGCTTCCGTGCTGGGGGTCATGGCGGCAGCGATCACCCAGGCCTTCCTGCCGGTGATGGTGGAACATATCAGCCGGGGCGACGCGCCGGGGCTTGCCCGGAACCACCATCTTGCGAGCCAGCTGGTGGGGGCCATGGTGATCCCGGCAGGACTGACCCTCATCCTCTGGCCTGAGGATGTGCTGATGCTCTGGTCGGGGGATCCGGCGCTCGCGGCGCAAGCCGCCCGCCTGCTCAGCCTGCTTGCCGCAGGCATGCTGCTGAATGCGATGATGATGCAGCCCTATTTCGCCATGGTCGCCCATGGCTGGACCCGCCTTGCGATGCTGAGCAATCTGGTCGCCGTGCTGGTGCTGCTGCCGGCGATCCTTCTCGCCGTGCCCCGGGCGGGCTCCGAGGCCGCCGCACTCATCTGGATGGGCCTGAATGCCGGTTACATCCTGATCCAGATTCCGCTGATGCATCGCCGCATCCTGCCCGGCGAAATGGGCGCCTGGTACCTGCGCGATCTTGCCCTGCCCCTGGCGGCCGCAACGGGCGCCGGCCTGCTGCTGGCCGAGCTGCGTCCGATGCTCGACATCCCGCGCCCCTTGCTCTTGCTGTCGCTCGGGACATCGTGGGCCGTGATGCTGGTGGCCCTGTCCGCAGTATCGGGGCAGATCCGCGCGCGCTACGGCCCGAAACGCTCAGGCCGGATGCCGACATGATCAACCGGGCGACGACTGACCGACACCGGGCCGATACCTCGCCGAAGACGCGCCGACACCGGGTCGGCGGCCCCTTCCGCCTGCCGGACGTTGCTGCTATCAGCCGACGCCGTTCCGGTGCCGATCGGCAAGCCATCTGCCATCTAGAAATGATATAGGTCGAAATGAAAGCTGTCTTGCTGGCGGGAGGCCTTGGCACCCGAATTTCCGAAGAAACGCACCTGAAACCGAAGCCCATGATCGAAGTGGGTGGCAGGCCGATTCTTTGGCATATCATGAAGATATACAGCCATCATGGAATCAATGACTTTGTGATCTGCTGCGGTTATCGAGGCTATGTCATCAAGGAGTATTTCCAGAATTACTTCCTCCACATGTCGGATGTGACGTTCGACATGACACGCAACTCGATGGAAGTGCACCAGCGCAAGGCAGAGCCCTGGCGGGTCACGCTGGTCGATACCGGCGAACAGACGATGACCGGCGGTCGCCTGAAGCGGGTTGCCGATCATCTGCAGGGCGAAGAGGCTTTTTGCTTCACCTATGGCGACGGCGTCTCCGACATCGACATCACTGCGCAGATCGCGTTTCACAAGGCGCATGGACGCTGGGCGACCGTGACCGCGGTCCAGCCGCCGGGCCGCTATGGCGCGCTCCAGATCGACAACGGCCGCGTCGACGGTTTTGTCGAAAAGCCGTTGGGCGATGGCGGATATGTGAACGGCGGGTTCTTCGTGCTCTCGCCGCGCTGCATCGAGATGATCGACGGGGACGCAACAAGCTGGGAATCCGAACCGATCGCCCGCATTGCGGCGATGGGCGAGCTGCAGGCCTTCGAGCACCGCGGCTTCTGGCAGCCGATGGACACCCTGCGGGACAAGACCCACCTCGAAGAGCTCTGGTCGTCCGGCAAGGCGCCCTGGAAGGTCTGGCCCTGACAATGCCGGTGGCCCTTCCAGACCCCCGGTTCTGGCCGCGCCAGCGCGTGCTGCTGACCGGACATACCGGTTTCAAGGGGAGCTGGGCTTCGCTCTGGCTCGAACATCTGGGCGCAGAGGTTGCAGGCTTCGCGCTGGCACCGGACCACAGGCCCGACCTGTTCTCGATGCTTGCGCCCTTCCGGGGCCAGCAGTCCACCATCGCCGACCTGGCCGACCGCGAGGCACTCCGCGCCACCATCAGCGCCTTCCGCCCGACGCTCGTGCTGCACATGGCGGCCCAGCCGCTTGTGCGGAAATCCTATGCCGACCCGGTTGGAACGATGGCCACGAACGTGATGGGCACCGTCCACCTGATGCAGGCGCTGCAGGACGTCGAGGGCCTGAAGGCCGTTCTCGTCGTCACGACGGACAAGGTGTACGCGAACGACGGCAGCGGCCGGCCTTTCGCGGAAGACGACCGGCTCGGTGGCCATGATCCCTATTCGGCATCCAAGGCCGCGGCCGAACTTGTGGTGCAATCCTTCCATCACAGCTTCCTGAAACCGCGGGGCGTGGCCGTGGCCACCGCGCGCGCGGGCAATGTGATCGGCGGTGGTGACTGGTCTGCGGACCGGCTGGTGCCCGACATCTGGCGGGCGCACCACGCGCAAAGGCGGCTGGAGCTGCGCTATCCCGATGCCACCCGGCCGTGGCAGCATGTCCTTGATCCGCTCCTCGGCTACTTTCTCTACCTCGAGCGCCTGGCAGCGGAGCCTGCCGACGTCCCCGAGTCGCTCAACTTCGGCCCGCTTGACGGCTCCGGGACCATGACGGTCGCGCAGGTTGTGGACGGGCTGGCGCAGGGCATGGGGGCAGATGGCGGCTGGGTGATGGCCAAGGGGCCTCATCCACCGGAAATGCCGGCCCTCGCACTGGATGCGCGGCAGGCTGCCAACGCACTCGGCTGGGCCCCCCGGCTGGACGCAGGGACTGCGCTCGGCTGGACAGCCGAATGGTATAGACGCCATGACGGCGGGGGCGACATGCGCGCCGTCAGTCTCGAACAACTCTCCCGCTACCAGGATCTCTGAACGATGCCCGAACCGACCTGCCAGGGCTGCGGCGCCCTGCTGACCCGCACATGGGTCGACCTCGGCCTGTCGCCCCTTTCCAACAGCTTCGTTCCGCCCGAGCGTGCGCAGGTGCCCGATCGGCTTTATCCGCTGCATGCCCGGGTCTGCAACGCCTGCCTGCTTGTCCAGGTCGATTCGGTCGTCCCGCGGGAAGAGATCTTCAACGACGACTACGCGTATTTCTCGTCCTTTTCCGAAAGCTGGCTTGCCCATTGCCGGTCCTATGTCGCCACGATGACAGCCCGCTTCGGGCTGGGCGGTGCCAGCAAGGTGATCGAGATCGCCAGCAACGACGGCTACATGCTTCAGTATTTCGTGGAGCGCGGCGTGCCCGTGCTGGGCATCGAGCCGAGCGCGAACACGGCAGCCGCCGCTGAACGGAAAGGCGTTCGCACCGAGGTGCGCTTCTTCGGCCGGGAGACGGCCATGGCACTGGCCGGGCGCGGCGAGCAGGCCGACCTGCTTGCCGCAAAGAATGTCCTGGCACATGTGCCCGACATCAATGACTTCGTGGCCGGCGTTGCAATTGCCCTGAAGCCGGAAGGCGTGTTTACGGTCGAGTTCCCGCACCTCCTGACCACCAGCGAAGGCGTGCAGTTCGACACCATCTACCACGAGCATTTCACCTATCTGTCGCTGCTCGCGCTGGAGCGCATCATGGATCGCCATGGCCTGCGCATCTTCGACGTCGAACAGCTGCCGACGCATGGCGGATCGCTTCGGGTGTTCGCCTGCCTGCGCGACGCAGGGCATGCGCTGGAACCGCGAGTCGCGGCCGTCCGGGCATCCGAGATCGCGGCCGGGCTCGACCGCCCGGAAGGCTATGCCGGTTTCGAGGCGCGCGTTCAGGCGGTGCGGGATGCCCTTCTGGCCTTCCTGCGGCAGGCAAAGGCGGACGGTTTGACCGTGGTCGGCTATGGTGCAGCTGCCAAGGGGAACACCCTGCTGAACTATGCCGGTGTCGGCCCCGATCTTCTGCCCTTCATCGTGGACCGCAACCCGGCAAAACAGGGCCGGTTGTGCCCCGGGAGCCGGATCCCGGTCCGGACTCCGGACGAACTGCTTGCGGCCCGGCCCGACTATGTCCTGGTTCTGCCCTGGAACATCCTGCCCGAAGTGGAGCTGCAGATGGCGGAGATCCGGACCTGGGGTGGACGCTTCGTGGTGGCAGTGCCGGACCTGCAGATCCGCTGATGCGCTTTCGCCCGACAGCGATCGACGGCGCATTCCTTGTCGACCTTGACATGCATGCCGACGAACGCGGCGCCTTCGGGCGCGTCTTCTGCGGCGAGGAATTCAGGGCCGCAGGGATTTCCTTCGAGGTCGCGCAGGTCAACCTGTCGCGCAACGCTGCCCGGCACACCCTGCGCGGCCTGCACACGCAGCTCCCTCCGCACGAGGAGCCGAAGCTTGTCCAGTGCATTCGCGGCGCCCTGTTCGACGTGGCCGTGGACCTCAGGCCGGAGTCTCCGACCAGGGGCGCAGTTGCAACGGTGGAGCTGACGGCAGCGGCGGACAGGCTGTTCTATATTCCGCCCGGCTGTGCCCATGGGTTCCTGACCCTCGAGCCGGAGACGGATCTCGTCTACTACATGGGCAGCGCGTTCGTGCCTGGCGTCGGCATGGGCATCCGGTTCGATGATCCGGCCTTTGCCATTCCCTGGCCGCATCCGCCGGCCATGATCTCCGCCCGCGACGCCGCCTATCCGGACTTTGCGGGTTTCGGCGCATGAGGGTCGCGCTGACGGGCGGCAGCGGCTTCATCGGACGCGAACTGGTGCCGGTGCTGGTGGCGGCTGGCCATGAAGTCCACCTGTTGGGCCGTTCCGGCACCGCCGCGGCTGGCACGGTCGCACATGATCTGGATCTTCTCCGGGACGATCCGGCCCCCCTGTTCGCCGACCTTCGCCCCGAGGCGCTTGTGCACCTGGCCTGGATCGCGACCCCTGGCCTGTTCTGGCAGGCGCCGGAAAACCTCGACTGGATGGCGGCATCGCTTCGCCTGGCGCGGGCGTTTGCGGCGGGCGGCGGGCGCCGGCTGGTCGTCGCCGGCACCTGCGCCGAATATGACTGGCACTTCCACTGCCTCCACGAAGTGCGCACACCGCTGAGGCCGCACACGCTCTATGGCACGGCCAAGGCCGCCCTGTTCCAGACACTCAGCGCCGCGGCCCCGGTGCTGGGCCTGTCGCTTGCCTGGGGGCGCATCTTCTTTCCCTATGGGCCGCAGGAAGCCCCGGGCCGGCTGTTGAGCGGTCTGATCGACGGGATTGCGGCTGGCCGCCGGGTGCCCTGCAGCGCCGGGCTTCAGCAGCGGGATTTCCTGCATGTCGAGGATGTGGCCGCGGCCTTTGCCCTGCTTGCGGACAGCAGCTTCGAAGGCCCCGTCAACATCGCCAGCGGGCAGCTGGTGGCGGTGCGGGATGTGATCGGGTTGGCGGCCCGGCTGGCCGGCCGGCCGGATCTGGTGGACCTGGGTGCCAGGCCGACCCAGCCGGGGGAGCCGCACATCATGGCAGCCGACGTGGCCCGCCTGCGCCAGCTTGGCTTCCGGCCGCAGTTCGACCTCGAAACCGGCCTTGCAGACACGGTTTCCCGCCGCCTTGCGTCGCTTGGCGTTGCGCAAGGAACCGGCAGAGGCTAGGGCCAGCCGACTTTCCCCAGACATGGATTCAGGAGCGTCCAACCGCATGCGCATCACCCTCGACACCGACGCTCGGACCTGCGTGATCGAAGCCGACGGGACAGCCGCGACGCACGACATCTTCTCCCGCGAAGCCTTTGCAGCCGTTGCCGACCAGTGGGTGAAGCTGGGCTGGGTGCAGAAATACTCTTACGGATTCACCTGGCTTGGGCGCCCGATCATCCAGCTACCGGATGATATGATCCGGATCCAGGAGGCGATCTTCCATATCCAGCCGGACATCATCATCGAAACCGGTGTCGCGCATGGCGGGTCGCTGATCTTCTATGCCAGCATCATGGAGATGATCGGGAAGGGACAGGTGATCGGGATCGACATCGAGATCAGGCCGCACAACCGCACGGCCATCGAGGCGCATCCGATGATGAAGCGGATCACGCTTGTCGAAGGCAGCTCGACCGCGCCGGAAACGGTGGAAGCCGTGCGCGCGATGGTCGGCCCCGAGGCCAAGGTCATGCTGATCCTCGACAGCAACCACGCGCGCGACCATGTCGCGGCCGAGCTGGAGGCCTATGCCGACCTGGTGACGCCCGGGTCCTGCATCCTGTCGCAGGATGGCGTGATGCAGCTGGTGGCCGGCATGCCGCGCACGGGCGATGACTGGACCGACAACAACCCGATCACGGCCGTGAAGGCCTTCCTCGCGCGGCACCCCGAATTCGAACTGCGCCAGCAGAAGCGTCCGTTCGACGAGACGCTGGGCACGCCGGATTGCTCGCACCACCCGGTCGGCTGGCTGTGGCGCAAGCCCTGATCGGATCGGCGGTGCAACCGGCGCAGGAGGCGCCTCGTGCGTGCCCGGTCTGCGGGGCGTTGAACCCGCACCTCAGCATCACGCGGGATGCCATACCGATTTTCCAGAACGTGGTGCACCGCACGCGCGAGGCGGCCCTTGCGGCCGTTCGTGCGCCATTCCGGCTGGGCACCTGCCGCGCATGCGGCTTCAGTTACAACGCCCTCTTCAATGCCGGGCTGATGACCTACGACCCAAGCTACGACAACCATGTCGCCTCGTCGGCATTCGAGGATTATTACCGCAGCCTGGCGCAGATGATGATTGCCCGCTTCGGGCTGGATTCGGGCACGGTCTACGACGTCGGCTGCGGAAAGGGCGAATTCCTTCGCATCCTTTGCAGCCTTGCACCGGGAATTCGCGGCGTCGGCATGGATCCGAGCTGCACGCCGGTGGACGAGGGCAATTTCCGGCTGATCCGGGCGCCATTCGAAGCCTCGCTTTTCGAGGCGGATGCACGCCTCGTCATCTGTCGCCATGTGCTGGAACATATCGATGGGCCACGCGCCTTCATGGCCGAACTCGCCGCTGCGGTGCCGGATGTGCCGGTCTTCGTGGAAGTCCCCAACTTCGACTGGATCCTCGAAAACGACGCCTTCTGGGATTTCTGCTACGAACACTGCAACTATTTCACGCCCGCGACACTGGCCGGCACGCTGGCACGCGCAGGCCTTCGCGTCGACGAACAGGCGCTCAGCTTTGGCGGCCAGTACCAATGGGCGATCGCCCGTCCGCTTGCCGGCCGCGCAGAACCGGCCGACGACCGTGAAGCCGCCTCCACGGCAGCCACTTTGCAGGCGGTACGGGACTATGCCGAACGGGAAGGCACAAGGTTGGCCGCGCTGGCGGCCCGGGCCGCCAGCGCCGGAGGGATAACCGTCTGGGGCATGGCGACGAAGGGCGTGCTTCTGACCACGCTCATGGACCCCACCCTGTTTCTGGGCGGCATCGACAGCAATCGTCGCAAGCAGGGATGCTTCGCCCCGGGCAGCGGTGTCGAGATCCACCCGCCCAGCTGGATCGAAAGCCTTGCGCCGGGCGCGACCATCCTGGTGATGAACCCCAACTATCTTGCGGAAATCGACCAGCAGGTCCGGCTGGTCAGGCCCGATCTGGTGCTGGAAGCGGTCTGATGCGCCGTCCGGACGTCACGGTCATCATCCCGACCCGAGAGCGTGCCGCCACGTTCGAGCACTGCCTTCGCACCGTGACGGATCAACGCCACCGGTCGCTCGAGATCATCGTGTCGGACAATGCCAGCACGGACGGGACGGCAGCGATTGCAGCGGCCAACGCCGACCCGCGCATCCGCTATCTCAACACCGGCCGCCGGCTTTCGATGAGCGCGAACTGGGAGTTCGCGCTGTCCCACGCGACCGGAGAATGGGTCGGATTCCTCGGCGATGACGATGGCCTGCTTCCCGGCGGGGTCGAGGACATGCTTCGGATCGCCAGCTCAACGTCGACCCGGCTCGTCCGCTGCCGCCCCTGCGACTACCTGTGGCCCCCCCTTGCCGGAGGGGCGGACGGCCGGCTCGTCGTGCCGGCGCGTCACCGCACCGATGTTGTCGACGGCCGGGCAGCGCTCGCCCGGCTTGCCGCAGGCGAGGTCCATTACACCCGGCTTCCAACCCTGTATTCGGGGGGCTTCGTCCACCGCGACCTGATCGACGCGGGGCGGGGCCCGGACGGGCGCTTCTTCCGATCACAGATCCCGGATGTCTATTCGGCAGTCCGCCTTGCTGCGCTTGGCGAACCGTTCGCCTATACGACGCGCCCCTACGCGCTGAACGGAATCTCGGGCATGAGCACCGGGATTTCGGTTTTCGCGCGCACCCAGGCGCACGACAAGGCAAAGCCTGCGAAACTGTTCGCGGCTGAAGACAATATGCCTCTGCATCCGACCGTCCCGGCGTCTGCGACTGGAGGACCTCCGCCATCTATCCAGGCGTTGGTGTTCGAATCCTACCAGCAAGTGCGGGAGCTGGAGCCGACACTGCCCGCGCTCGATCCGCACGACCAGCTGGCGATCATCCTGCGGGCAGCGGCGCTTGCGCCTGACGCCCTTTCGGAATGGGCAAGCCGGTTTGCCCGCGCGAACAATATCAGCGCCCCCCCTCGCCCACCCCTTGCTTCCTTGCAAGGCGCCTGGGAGCGCTGGGAGCCGCGGCTCAGGATGGACAGGATCATTGTTTCCGATCATCACCGACCGCAGGTCGGGAATGTCCACAGTGCAGCGTTGATGGCACAGGCCGTGATCGACCGGGACAGGCCCTCGCTGGCGGCGATACTGCTCAACCAGGCCCGTTTTGCAGCAACGATGCTCCAGGCCCGGTTCGGCCGCTCCGAGGCGGCCTGACGATCGGGGCCCGGCGCCTGCTTTCCTGCAGCACAAAGTATACGAACATCGGATTGGCGATCGAGACCGGGTTCAGCAGGCAGGCAAGCACGAAGCTGCCCCGGACGAAGCGGAGCCAGGGGGTCGGGCCTGCGATCGTTCCGCGCCACATGAGCAGAAGGATGATGAGGAGACCGAACAGGCCCCCTCCATAGACCAGCTCGCCCGCAATCGGCAGGATGAAATTGCTGCCTGTCGCAATGAGATAGCCGGTCGAGGCGGCATAGGCATTATACTGTGCCTCGAACGAGACGGGGCTGAGGAAGAAGACCGACTGCCAGAAGTTGGCCAGCATCGTGAACTCGATATGGCCCCAGCGCAGGTTGAGGCTGGGGTCGAGCAGGATCGATATCAGGCCCTGCCCTGCCGTCTGGAACCCCGCCAGTCGAGCCGACAGCCCCGCCTGGTTCACGGAGGCGTCCAGCAGCAGCAGCAGCACGACTGCGCCCACCGCCAGCACCAGATGGCGGGGCCGCAGATAGAGCAGGGGAAAACCGAGCAGCAGCACGGCGAGGATCGAGCCGCTCATGAGCACGTTCAGGATCGCCAGGGCGATGAACGGCCGCTCGTGCGGCTTCAGTCCGTTCAGCAGATACATGGCCATGACGACCGAAAGGCTGCCGAAGTAGGACGGCTCGGCAGCAAGGCTGGGCACTCCGCTTCGGCCGGCCACGTATCGGCCGGAAACGGCGATGTCATAGCCCAGCTGCACGGCCAGATACTGGGCCAGCCCGACCAGGAACCACAGGCCGAGCACATAACAGACGGCGACGCGGAAATAGCCATGCCCACCGCGGTTGCCGAGCACCCAGAACACTGCGAACATGAGGTAGATGTAGGCGGCCCGGACCGTTTCCAGCACAAGGCCCACGCGCGCCGTGTAGGCCGCAAGCGCCAGCACCGCGAGCAGAAGCGCGGGCAGGTCGCGGCGCGCCAGGAACTGGCGGGGCCGATAGGTGAACAGGGCAAACACTGCGCCCAGCAGCACCCAGGGCTGAGTGTCGCCGTCCAGCAGCTTGGGCACGAACAGGAACGGCAAAAGAAGCAGGAACGGCAGAAGCCCCGTGTCGGACCGGGGAATCCGCAGCGCGAGGAGGGGGCCGGGCAGATGCGCCCCGGCCGCGTCGGGCGCTGCCGTCACCAGGGGTCTCCGCCCGGGCCTCGTGTGAACCATGGGTCCATGGCCCTGCCCTGTTCCACTTTCAGGATCGGGTCAACCGAACCGCCCGGAACCCCATCTCGACATGGCTGACCGTTCCTCCTAGAGCCCCATGCTGACGAACTTGACGAAGGCAATGCATGTCGAAAACGGCGTTGATAACGGGCATCACGGGACAGGATGGTGCCTATCTGGCGGAACTGCTGCTGGGCAAGGGCTACGAGGTTCATGGTGTGAAGCGGCGCTCGTCGTCGTTCAACACGGGTCGCGTCGATCATCTGTACACGGATCGGCATGAGGGAGAGACCCGCTTCCACATGCACTATGGCGACCTCACGGATTCCACGAACCTCATTCGCCTCGTGCAGGAAACGCAGCCGGACGAGATCTACAATCTGGCAGCCCAGAGCCATGTGGCGGTCAGCTTCGAAACACCCGAATACACCGCCAATGCGGATGCGGTCGGCACCCTGCGCATCCTCGAGGCGATGCGGATCCTGAAGATGGAGCAGAAGACCCGCTTCTATCAGGCATCGACATCAGAGCTGTACGGGAAGGTGCAGGAAGTCCCCCAGCGCGAGACGACACCCTTCTATCCGCGTTCGCCCTATGCGGTTGCCAAGCTGTACGCCTACTGGATCGCGGTCAACTACCGCGAGGCCTATGGCATGTTCGCGGCCAACGGAATCCTGTTCAATCACGAATCCCCGCTGCGGGGCGAGACCTTCGTGACCCGCAAGATCACCCGGGCGGTCGCGGCCATCGAAGTCGGCGCCCAAAAGACGCTGTACCTCGGCAACCTGGACGCCAAGCGCGACTGGGGCCACGCCCGCGACTATGTCGAGGGCATGTGGCGCATCCTCCAGCACGACCGGGCGGACGACTGGGTGCTTGCGACCGGCGAGACGACAAGCGTGCGTGACTTCGTGAGCGCTGCCTTCGCCGAAGTGGGCCGCGAGATCGCCTGGAGCGGCGCCGGCGTCGAGGAAAAGGGCCACGACACCCGCTCCGGACAGCTGCTCGTTGCCGTTGACCCGGCCTATTTCAGGCCGACGGAAGTCGACCTGCTGCTCGGCGATCCGGGGAAGGCGCATCGCGAACTGGGCTGGAAGCACACGTCCACGCTGCAGGATCTTGTCCGCGAAATGGTTGCAGCCGACCTTGCCGAAGCCCGGCTGCGCCACCCGGCCTGAGCCTCGACCCGATGCATGCCCATGCCATCTGACATGCCGTTTCCACTCGAAGGTGCGCGTGTCTTCGTGGCCGGCCATCGCGGGATGGTCGGATCGGCGCTGGTGCGCCGCCTGCAACAGGAGCCGGTCGCGGAAATCCTGACGGCGACGCGCGCGGAGCTCGATCTCACGCGGCAGGCAGAGGTCGATGCCTGGATGGCCGACAACCGCCCGGACGTGGTGCTGCTGGCAGCCGCAAAGGTCGGCGGGATCCTGGCCAACGATCGCTATCCGGTCGACTTCCTTCTGCAGAACCTGCGAATCGAGACCAACCTGATGGAGGCCGCCCACATGGTCGGAACCCGCAAGCTCGTCTTTCTCGGTTCGTCGTGCATATATCCCAAGATGGCGGCTCAGCCGATCGTGGAATCCGCGCTGCTGACAGGCCCGCTCGAGCCAACAAACGAATGGTATGCGATTGCAAAGATCGCAGGGGTGAAGCTGGCACAGGCCTACCGCCGCCAGCACGGCGCAGACTTCATTTCGGTGATGCCGACCAACCTCTATGGCCCCGGCGACAATTACGACCCCGAAAGCAGCCATGTAATCCCTGCCCTGCTTCGCAAGGCCCATGAAGCGCGGCAACGCGGCGACTCCGGCATCACCGTCTGGGGCACCGGCACCCCACGGCGCGAATTCATGCATGTCGACGATCTTGCCGATGCCGTCGTCTTCCTCCTCCAGCACTATTCCGGCGACGACCATGTCAATGTCGGTGTGGGCAACGACATCACCATCGCCGAACTGGCGCGGCTGATCGCCGGAATTGTGGGGTTCGAGGGGGACATCCTGTTCGACACCAGCAAGCCCGATGGCACGCCCCGCAAGATGATGGATTCAAGCCGCCTGACGGCTCTGGGTTGGAAACCGCGGGTCAGCCTGCAGGAGGGGCTGGCGGAGGTTTATCGGACGGTCGATTTCGATGGACGCGGATGACACCGCGCCGGCCGCCGTGCCGGACGACAGCCTTATCGACCTCGTTGCCCTGGGCAGCTTCATCTGGCGCTGGAAATGGGTGGTCGTGCTTGCCTCGGCAGCCGGATTCCTGATCGCCGTCCTGTACCTGAACGTTGTTACCCCTCGATTCGAGGCCAGCCTTCGAATCACGCCGGCAAGTTCAACCTCTGGTGGCATGGCGGGTGCGCTGGGCCGGATCGGCAATCTGGCCGCCATTGCCGGCGTCCAGGTGCGTCAGGGCAGCGACGGTGCTGCACCGTTCGAGATCTACCTCGACAGGCTCCGGTCGCGCCAACTGGCTGCTGCACTCAGTCGCGACGAGAAGATCATGCGGACGATCTTCGAAACGGAGTGGGACCCCCAGACCGGTCGCTTCCGGGATCGGCCGGGCCTGCTGCGGCCGCTGCGCAACCTTGTGTACGGGCTGGCCGGGCAGCCTGCCCAAGCCTGGGAACCGCCCGGCCCGGCGCGCCTTCAGGAATATCTGGCGAAAGCCGTCCGCGTGACCCCACCTGCTCCGAAGGATCCGCCGATCACCACGCTTTCGGTCCGCCACCCGGATCCGGAATTCGCCAGGCGCCTGCTGGAGATGATGCACGCCCAGGCGGACCGCGACGTTCGAGGGCAGTCGCTGAAGCGGGCGCAGGAGTATTCGGCCCATCTCGCCGAAAAGCTTGCGACAACGGACATTGCCGAGCACAGGCGCACGCTTTCCGAAGCGCTGCTGGAGCAGCAACGGGCAATCATGATGGCCACCGCGACGGGCCCATTTGCGGCGGTTCCGATGGAAGGCGCTGTCGCCACGCGCCGACCGGTTGCGCCGCAAGTCGTGGCGACCCTTGGCCTGGGGCTGATCCTGGGCGGCGTTGCGGGCCTGCTGGCGTTGACGATCGGCTATTTCGCCCGCCCGCGGGACGGGAAGGCTGCTCAGCCCTAGCTGGCCCGCCCGTAGATGTCGGCCAGCCGGACGATATCGTCTTCGCCCAGATAGCTGCCCTGCTGGATCTCGACCAGTTCAAGCGGTTCGGGCCCCGGATTTTCCAGGCGATGAACCGCGCCGATCGGGATTGCGACAGATTGGCCCGGGCCCAGACGCTGGTCCACGCCGGCCACATGCACCAGGGCCTCGCCACTTGCCACCACCCAGGTTTCCGCACGCTGCGCATGCTTCTGCAGGCTGAGCTTGGCCCCCGGGCGCACCGCGATCCGCTTCACCTGCCAGCCGTCGCCGCGGCCGAGGCTGCGGTAGCTGCCCCAGGGGCGGCGCACCTCGTGGCTGGTTCGGGTGAGGTCGAGGCCCTCGGCCTCGATGCGGTCCACCACCTTGCGGATGTCCTCGGCGCGGTTGCGCGGCGCGATCAGCACGGCATCCGCGGTCGCGACGACGACCATGTTCTCGAGGCCGAGTGCAGCGACGAAGGGACCGCCATCGTTGCGCACCAGGCTGTCGCGGCAATGCACAAGCGCGCCCGAGCCGCGCAGCACATTCCCGTCGGCATCCGGCGCGGTCACCCGCCACAGGGCGTCCCACGACCCGACATCCGACCAGCCCATGTCGACTGGCACCACCGACACGTTGCCGGCGCGCTCCATCACGGCATAATCGATGCTGATCGACGGGATTGCCGCAAAGGCCTCGGCGCCGGGTCGCATGAAGAGGCCCTCGGACGTCATCGACGCCGCAGCGGCCGAAACGGTCCGGGCAACGTCTGCCGCATGAGCCTCCAGCGCCTCGAGGAAGGCCGACGCCTTCAGGAGGAAGATGCCGGCGTTCCAGAACAGGCCGTTTTCGACGTAGAGGGCGGCCGTGTCGGCGTCGGGCTTCTCGACGAAGCGACGAACCGGGCGAGCTGCGCCGAGCGCGGGACCAGGCTCGGCCTCGATGTAGCCGTAGCCGGTGGCTGCCTCGCTGGGCGTGATTCCAAAGGTGACGAGCCGTCCCGCAGCGGCGTGCGGCGCCGCGACGGCAATGGCGTCGCGGAAGGCGGCCTCGTTGCCGATCAGATGGTCCGACGGCATCACCAGCAGCAGCGCATCGGGATCGCCCTGCTGCACATGCCAGTGCGCGGCCAATGCAACGGCAGGCGCGGTGTTCCGGCCTTGCGGCTCGAGGAGGACCACTTCCGGCTGGACCCGCACATGCAGGAGCTGCTCGGTCACCAGAAAGCGATGCGCTTCGCCGGCAACGACCATCGGAGGGCGGAAGGCGATGCCGGCCGTGCTGCAGGCGACGCGCAGGGCAGTCGCCTGCAGCATGGTCTCCTCATGGGCCAGGGCCTGAAGCTGCTTGGGCATGTCTGCGCGGGAAAGGGGCCAGAGCCGGGTGCCGGAGCCGCCGCACAGCAGGACCGGCGAAATCATGTGGGATGCCAAGTGAGGCCCTCGCAACGCAGTTGAAGAGGCCCGCCCATTAACCGTGACCTGCCCGGTGAACAAGCAGCAGTAGCGGCGCTCAGTCCTCGATAGAGAGCAGGCTGGCGTTTCCGCCGCTGCTGGTGGTGTCGATGCTGATGGCGCGCTCCACGGCGAAGCGCGGCAGATAATGCGGCCCGCCGGCCTTGGGGCCGGTGCCCGACAGGCCCTCGCCGCCGAAGGGCTGGGCGCCCACGACGGCACCGATCATCGCGCGGTTCACATAGAGATTGCCGACGCGCGCCAGGCGCGCGACTCCGGCGGCGACGCCCTGGATCCGGCTGTGCAGCCCCATCGTCAGGCCATAGCCCGAGGCGTTCACCTGCTCGACGACCCGCTCCAGATCGCCAGAGCCCCAGGTGACGACGTGCAGGACCGGCCCGAACCACTCCTCGGTCAGTTCCTCGACCGAATCGAGGCGGACGATGCTTGGCGGCACGAAATGGCCCGCCGACGGAACATCGAGCTGGTGGAGGATGCGGCCGGCCTGGCGACCAAGGTAGGTCGTCAGCCGTTCGCGCGCAGCGGCGTCGATGACCGGGCCGATGTCTGTGCGGCGGTCTGCCGGATCGCCCACCACCAGCGTGTCCATCGCGCCCTTGAGCATCTCGAGAATCGGCCCTGCGACCTCCTGCTGCACCAGCAGCAGCCGCAGCGCCGAGCAGCGCTGCCCGGCCGAGCGGAAGGCCGATGTGATGACGTCCTGCACCACCTGTTCGGGCAGCGCCGTTGAATCGACGATCATCGCGTTGAGGCCGCCGGTCTCGGCGATCAGCGGCACGATCGGGCGGCTGTCGTCATCGAGCAGGTGGCGCGCGATGCTGCGGGCGGTGCGGGTGGAGCCGGTGAAGGCGACACCGGCCACGCGGCGGTCGCCGACCAGCTGGGCGCCGATGTCGCCGGCGCCCGGCAGCAGGTGAAGCACATCGGCCGGGATCCCGGCCTGGTGGGCAAGGCGGACGGCGCGAGCCGCCACAAGGGGCGTCTGCGGCGCAGGCTTGGCAGCCACCGCATTGCCGGCAACCAGCGCGGCGACCGTCTGGCCCAGGAAGATGGCAAGCGGGAAGTTCCAGGGTGCAATGGTGAGGAACACGCCCCTGCCCTTCAGCTCTAGGCTGTTTGCCTCGCCCGTGGGCCCGGGCAGCTGGATGGTCTGGAACTGGCGGCGCGCCTCGACGGCATAGTAGCGGCAGAAATCGACCGCCTCGCGCAGGTCGGCGACCGCGTCGCCCAGGGTCTTGCCGGCTTCCGCCTGCAGCAGGGCCAGAAGGGCCGGGGTGTCGCTCTCCAGCAGGTCGGCCAGCCGTTCGAGCGCCGCGGCGCGGGCCTCGACCGGTTCGGCGGCCCAGCGAGGAGCTGCGGCATCGGCAGCCGACAGAGCCTCCTGCACATGATCGGCGGTGGCCTCGATCACATGGCCGACCGTCGCGCCCGTCGCCGGGTTCAGCACCGGACGCGATGTGCCTTCGCAGCTGCGGCCGGCAATGATCGGGGCCGCATGGTGCGGCTGCGCCAGTGCCGTCGCGATCGCCTGCTCAAGCGACGACAGAGTCGCCTCGTCGGCAAGGTCGTGCCCGGCCGAATTGCGACGGCCGGGGAAGATGTCGGCCGGCGACGGGATCGCCGGATGCTGGGTTGCGCCGACGGCGCCGAGCTTTTCGGCCGGGTCGGCCAGCAGCTCGGCCTCGGTCACGCTGCTGTCCGCAAGCTGGTGGACGAAACTGGAGTTGGCGCCGTTTTCCAGCAGGCGGCGCACCAGATAGGCGAGCAGGTCGCGGTGGCCGCCGACCGGCGCATAGAGCCTGCAGCTGTAGCCGTCCTCGCGGACCATCCGCTCGTAGAGGCCGGCGCCCATGCCGTGCAGGCGCTGGAACTCGAAGTCCCGCCGGGCGCCGGCCCATTCGGCAATGGTGGCAACCGTCAGCGCATTGTGGCTGGCGAATGCCGGGTAGATGTGGGGGGATGCCAGCATCGCCTTCGCGCAGGCAAGATAGGAGACATCGGTCGCGGGTTTGCGGGTGAAGAGCGGATAGCCCGACAGCCCGAGTTCCTGAGCCCGCTTGATCTCGCTGTCCCAATAGGCGCCCTTGACCAGGCGCACCTGCAGGCGGCGCCCGGTCGCGGCGCCGAGCTCCTCCACCCAGTCGACCAGCGGACGTGCGCGCTTGCCATAGGCCTGGACGGCCATGCCGAGTCCGTCCCAGCCCTTGAGATCGGGCAGGCGCGCGACGCTGTCGATGATGTCGAGCGAGAGGAGCAGCCGGTCCTGCTCTTCGGCGTCGATCGTCAGGCCGACATTCAGCGCCGCTGCCCGACGGGCGAGATCGGCGATCACGCCCTTCAGATGCGGCAGCGACTGGTCGGCATGGGCGGTTTCGTAGCGGGGATGGAGCGCGGAGAGCTTCACCGAGATACTGTGCGCCCGGCGATTGCCCTGCCTGCCGACGGCTTCCAGCGCGTGGCGGTAAGCCTCGGCGTAGCGATCGGCGTCGGCGCGGGTGCGGGCGGCTTCGCCCAGCATGTCGAAGCTTGCCGTGAAGTCCCTGTAATCCTTCTCGTCGGCGCGCTTCAGCGCTTCGTCGATGGTGCGGCCCATCACGAAGATCTGGGCCATCAGCTTCATGGCAGCGCCAACCGCGGTGCGCACGAAGGGTTCGCCGGCGCGCGCGATCAGCCGCTTCAGCGTGCCGCCTTCCTCTTTCACCAGCGCGCGAGTGATGACGAGGCCCCAGGTCGCGCTGTTCACAAGCGCGCTTTCGGACTGGCCGGCAAAGCGCTGCCACTCGGCTTCGCCCAGCTTGTCGCGGATGAGGAGGTCGGCTGTCTCGCTGTCGGGCACGCGCAGGAAGGCTTCGGCCAGGCTGAGCAAAGCCTTCCCTTCCGCGGTGTTCAGCCGATATTGCTGGAGGAAGCGGTTCACCCAGCCGTCCATCTCGGCGGCGCGCAGCTCGCCCAGCAGGCCCGACGCCCGGGCGAGGACGGCATCGCGCTCGGGGCCCAGCCGGGCCGCCTCGATCAGCGGAAGGGAGACCTCGGGCTCGGCAGCCCGGTGCAGGGTGCGAAGCCGTTGCTCGATGCCTTCCGCTGCCATGACGCCATCTCCTCAGGTCTGCGGCCGCGGGTTACGCCTGCCCAGGAACAGCGTCAACGGATGGGGAAGCAGCGTTGACCTATTTGCCCACCCAGTTGCCCGGTCGCTTCTCGATGAAGGCCGTCATGCCCTCCTTCTGGTCCTGGGTGCCGAACAGGCCGTGGAACAGGCGCCGCTCGAACAGCACGCCTTGCGCAAGCGTGGTCTCGAAGGCGGCGTTCACCTGCTCCTTCACCGCCAGCGCGGCAAGCGGCGGCATGGCCGCGATCGCTTCGGCTGCTTTCAGCGCCTCGGCCTGAAGCTCGGCCGCCGGCACGACGCGGGCGACAAGGCCCGAAGCCTCGGCTTCCCTAGCATCCATCATCCGCCCGGTCAGGCACATGTCCATCGTCTTCGCCTTGCCGATGGCGCGCGCCATGCGCTGGCTGCCGCCCATGCCCGGCGTCACGCCCAGCTTGATCTCTGGCTGGCCGAACTTCGCGCTGTCGGCCGCGATGATCATGTCGCACATCATGGCGAGCTCGCAGCCGCCGCCCAGCGCATAGCCCGAAACCGCGGCGATGATGGGCTTGCGGGTGCGGGTGAGCAGCTCGTAGCCGGCGAAATAATTGTCGCCGAACATGTCGCCGACGCCCTGCGGCTGCATTTCCTTGATGTCGGCGCCGGCGGCGAAGGCCTTCTCGCTGCCGGTCAGCACCGCACAGCGCTGGGTGCGGTCGGCATCGTAGGCAGCGAAAGCCTGCAGCAGCTCGGTCAGCACCTGGTTGTTGAGCGCGTTCAGCGCCTGCGGGCGGTTGAGCGTGACCCGTGTCACGGCGCCCTTCTGCTCGACGATCAGTGTCTCATAGGCCATGGTCTGCTCCTGTCGTCATGCCGCGCCAGAGCGCGAAGCGGTGGGCGAGGATCGGGGCGATCCGGTCATAGGTCGCCCAGTCGTCGGGCACGCTGTAGGCGAAGTCGGCATCCGGAAAAATCCTGGCATAATCCGGAAAGTAGGAGGGCTCGCCCTCGTCCAGGCGGTCCTCGTCGAACAGGTAATAGGCTTGCGCGAAGCGGTTGCCCTCGTTCGACAGGTCGGCATCCGTCAGCTGCGCGTCGCAATGGCTGAGGAACCAGGCCCCGGGGGTTGTGGTTCGCGCGGCAAGGGGGGCAAGTTCTGCTGCGTGGCGATCGGCGCCCTGCCCGTTCAGCAGCATCCAGGCGAGGAACATGCCCATGTGGGTCGCGCCCGCCGACCGCGGGAGCCCGGGCGGAAAGTCGCCCTCATAATGCCATTGGGCTGCGTCGTAGATCATTCGGGAAGCCCGACGGCCCGGCGGACGGCGCGGGCCACGCAATCGGCCGCGCGCGTGCCGAGTTCGGCCAGCAGCAGCGGTTCCACCCGCGCGGGGCTTTCGGCCGACAGGCTCATCGCGAACAGCGAATCCCCGTCGAACGGGGTGTGGATTGGCCGGATCACCCGGGCAAGGCCGTCGTGCGCCATCATCGCCAGGCGCTTCGCAGCCGGCCGGGTGAGCGGCAGGTCGGTGACGATGGCGCCTATGGTGGTGTTGCCTTCGCCATAGACCTGGGTGCGGCCGCCCAGCTTGGGCATGGGCACTGGTCCGTGGCGGGGCGGCTCGCCGGCCTCAACCTCGCCGAAGCAGTTGACTGCGACCAGCGCGGCGACCGAGCCGCCCCGGTCGAGCGTGGCACGCGCGATTCCGATGCCGCCTGCGCGGCTGCCGGCGCGCGCACCATGGGCCGCGCCGACCGGGCCTTCGGCGGGATCGGCGGACAGGCTGGCATAGGCCTCCTGCGCCAGCCGGCGGTACGGGGGCTCGCCGCCGCCGGGGCGGGCCCAGCCCTTGTCGCCGCCGTTGGCGAGATCGAACAGGATGGCGGACGGAAGGACGGGCACGAAGACCTCGTCCGTCACGGGCAGCCCGATGCCGGCCCGGGCGAGGATCATGGCGAGTTCACTTGCCGCCTCGAGGCCGAACACGCTGCCGCCGGCGAGAACCAGGCCGTGCACGCGCTCGACCAGCGTCGAGGGTTCCAGCGCATCGGTCTCGCGCGTGCCCGGGCCGCCGCCGCGTACGTCGCAGGCCATCACGACCGGCGCATCGGGCAACAGCAGGGTAACGCCCGTCCGCGTGGACGGACAGTGTGCGTGGCCGACCTTCAGGCCCGGCAGCATCAGCCGCCCCCTCTCAACGCCCGAGGAAACCCACGGCGTCGCGGACTTCGCGCATCGTCTCCCGCGCGACGGCGCGCGCCTGCTCGGCGCCTTCCGCAAGGGCCGCGTCGATCGCGGCGGGGTTCGCCAGCAGCTCGCGGTAGCGCGCGTTCATCGGGGCGAGCTTGGCCACCACCAGGTCGGCGAGCGCCGGCTTGAAGGCGCCGAAGCCCTGCCCGCCGAATTCGCCCAGCACCTCGGCAAGCCCGGTCCCGGCGAGCGTCGCGTAGATCTCGACGAGGTTGCGCGCTTCGGGCCGGTTCTCCAGGCCCTCGACCGCGGTCGGCAGCGGCTCGGGGTCCGTCTTCGCGCGCTTCAGCTTGTTGCGGATCTCGTCCTCGCTGTCGGTGAGGTTGATCCGGCTCTGATCCGATGGGTCGGATTTCGACATCTTGGCGCTTCCGTCGCGAAGCGAGCGCACCCGCGGGCTCGACGGCGGGATGGTGGGTTCGGGCAGCGGGAACAGCTCGCGGCCGAAATCGGTGTTGAACTTCTGCGCAATGTCGCGCGCCAGCTCCAGATGCTGCTTCTGGTCGTCGCCAACCGGCACATGGGTCGCCTTGTAGAGCAACACGTCGGCCGCCTGCAGCACCGGATAGGTGTAGAGGCCGACAGAGGCTCCCTCGCGGTCCTTGCCGGACTTTTCCTTGAACTGCGTCATGCGGTTGAGCCAGCCGATCCGTGCGGTGCAGGACAGCACCCAGGCGAGCTCGGCATGCTCCATCACCTGGGACTGGTTCCACAGCACCGACTTTGCGGGGTCGATGCCCGCCGCCATCAGCGCGGCGGCGATCTCGCGCGTGGATTGCGTCAGCTCGGCCGGATCCTGGAACAGGGTGATCGCGTGCATGTCGGCGATGAAGAACCAGGCGCGGTCGCCGGGCTTCAGCGCGTCCTGCATCAGCACCCAGTTGCGGATGGCGCCCAGATAGTTGCCGAGATGAAGGCTGCCCGTCGGCTGGATACCCGAAACGATGATCATGCGGTTCCTCTGCGGAAGGCGGTTATCAGCTGGCGCGGGTCGTAGGCGCCCAGCGCCAGGCCCGCCCCGAAATAGACGACCACGCCCCCGCCCACCAGCAGGCCGAGCGCAAGGAGGCGCTGGAGGCCGGGCCCTTGCGTGTAGGGCATGACGAAGCCTGAGACGAAGCCGAGTGCGACCGCCATCAGGACACCCGCTGCGACCATGCGGGGGACGGTGCGGCGAACCCCCGCGTCGGCGTGGTAATCCTGCCGCTTGTGGAGGAACCACCAGAGCAGCCCCACGTTCAGCCAGGCCGACAGCGCCGTCGCAAGCGCGATTCCCACATGCTGGAACCACCAGATGAGGGTGAGATTGCCGAGCAGGTTCGCGCCGATCGCGACGAGCGCGATGCGCATCGGCGTGCGGGTGTCGCCGCGCGAATGAAACCCTGGGGTCAGCACCTTGATCAGCACATAGGCCGGCAGCCCCAGCGCAAAGGCCTGCAGTGCGCGATAGGCGGCGACGGTATCATCCCTGCCGAATTCGCCCTGCTGGAACAGCGCCGAAATGATGGGTTCGGCAGCCGCGATGAAGGCGAAGGCGGCCGGCAGGCTCAGCAGCAGAACGAACTCGATGGCGCGGTTCTGCTGGTGGATTGCGGCCTCCGGGTTTCCGGCACCCAGCAGGCGCGACATGGTGGGAAGCAGGGCCACCCCCATGCCGATGCCGATCATGCCCAGCGGCAGCTGGTTCAGGCGGTCGGCGTAATAGAGGTAGGAAACCGAGCCCTGCGGCAACAGCCGGGCGGCGATCATCGTCGAGACCAGCAGGTTCACCTGCGTGGCACCGGCGCCCAGCGCTGCCGGCCCGATCCGGCGCAACAGTGTGCGGGTCTCGCCCGTCATGCGCGGCCAGCGCAGGCGCGGCAGCAGGCCGGCCCGGTGGCAGCCCCAGGCCAGCCACACAAGCTGCAGCATGCCGGCGACGCTGACCGACACGGCAAGCGCCCGCGCCGTCTCGACCGCGCTGTCGCCCCGGAACAGCAGAAGGGCGCCGACCATCGCGACGTTGAGCAGGATGGGGGCTGCCGCGTTGACCCAGAAGCGTCCTACGGCGTTGAGCACGCCGCCCAGAAGGGCGGTGATCGAGATCAGCAGCAGATAGGGAAAGGTGAGCCGGGTCAGTTCGGTCGTGAAGGCGAGCTTTTCGGGATCGCCGTCCTGAAAGCCGCCCGTCATCACCCAGACGATAGGGCCGGCTGCCAGCATGAACAGGGTCGAGAAGATCAGCAGGATGGGCGTCAGCAGTGCAAGCGCCTGTTCGGTGAAGTCCATTCCGGCGCGGGGGTCGGCCACGCCGCCGTCCTTGCGGCCCAGCTTTGCCGACACCATCGGCACGAAGGCCGCCGAGAAGGCGCCTTCCGCGAACAGGCTGCGGAACAGGTTGGGCAGGCGGAAGGCGACCAGGAAGGCGTCCGCCGCGAACCCCGCACCCAGGAAGCGCGCCATCAGCAGATCGCGCGCGAACCCGGCGAACCGCGAGATCAGCGTGAAGCCGCCCACCGGGGTGGCGGCGCGGATCAGCGACATGGGTCGGGGTTGCCCGGGATCAGGCGTTGCCGACCGGTTGCTGGCCTTGCCCGCGGGCTTCCAGTTGCTGGAGATAGAGGCCGCCGAAATCGATGGGCTCCAGCATCAGGGGCGGGAAGCCGCCGTCGCGGACGGCATCCGCGATGACCCGACGGGCGAACGGGAAGAGGATGCGCGGGGCCTCGACCACGAGGAAGGGCTCGACCGCCTCCTGCGGGGCGCCTGTCAGGCGGAAGAGACCCGCGTAGAGCAGCTCGACCTGGAAGGCGAGGCTGTTGTCCGGCGCGCGCGCTGCCGCATCGATCTTGAGTTCGACCTCGTACATGTCCTGCCCGCCGGCGCGGGCGTTCACGTTCACGTTGATCTCGATCTTGGGCTGCCCCTGCATCTGCAGCGAGGCCGGCGCGTTCGGATTCTCGAACGACAGGTCCTTCACATATTGCGCAAGAATGCCGGCCTGGGGGGCAAGGTCGGCGCCGTTTGCGAGGGCTTCGGCGGCTTCGGGGGTGATCTCGGTCATGATAGGGCTCTCGTGAAACCGGGGTTGCCGCTTGGGCACCCCATAGCTGCAGGAACGTGGCGCGGGCTAGCAGCGCAGGGTCTGCCCCGCAAGCCGCAGCGAACGGTGATCCCCTCGGCCGACATATGCTGGCCCGGTTTGCGCCGCGACGGTGCAGGGGTGCGACGTCCCGCCCTGTGGCATGGCGCCATCCTGCCTTGTCCCTGCGCTGCAAGCGCCTATTTCAGCATTGGCGGTTGCATCTTGCCCCGAAGCGACCGTAAACGAGTGTCGGGGCAGTATTGGCTGGACCGCCCCGACTGGGGACTGCCCTTCCGGCGGTCCACGGGGAGGGCCGGCAGATCGAGGCACGGGACATGCAGAGCGGTTGGGTGGAGATCTTCTTTCTGGCGATGCTGGCGGGCTTCATCGGCCTCAGGCTCTACCATGTGCTCGGCCGCCGCACGGGCCATGAAAAGCCGGTTGCCGACCCCTTCCGCCCGGCCAAGCCCGACGCGCTCCGGCCCGCCGGCCGCATGCGGCAGGAGCCCGACACCCCGATCGCGATCGACCTTCCGCCCGATGTCGCGCCCGACGTGCGCCCGGGCCTCGAGCAGGTGGCGCGCGCCGACCGCGGATTTGCCGCCGACCGCTTCCTGGCCGGCGCACAAGGCGCCTATGCCATGGTGCTGGAAGCCTTCTGGAAGGGCGACCTCGACCAGCTGGCCGACCTGGTCTCGGACGAGATGCTGGCGAACTTCCGCGCCGCGGTCGAATCCCGCAAGGCTTCGGGTGAGCGGATCGAGAACCGCCTTCTGCAGGTCGATCGCGCCCAGATCGTGGGCGCGCACATGACGGGTACCATGGCCGAGATCACGGTGAAGTTCGACGCGGAGATCCTGACCGTGACCCGCGATGCCGAGGGCCGGGTGATCGCCGGGGACCCGAACAAATCGGTCGAGACGCACGATCTGTGGACCTTCAGCCGTCACACCGCGTCCGACGATCCGGCCTGGCTGCTGGTCGCCACCGACGAAGAGGCGTGACGCCGGGCCCCGGCAGGCTCGCCCTGCTCGGCGCTGCGGGCCTTCTTGCCGCCTGCTCCACGCCTGCCCCGAAAACGCCCCCGGCCGGCCTCCCCGCCGCTCCGTCCCGGCCTGTTGCCGTCGCACCGCAGCCGCCGCGTGCGGTTCAGGCCGACTGGCCGGTCGGCTTCACCGCCTCGGCAGAAGCGCTCCGGGCCTTCCGCCGCGCCTGCCCCCGCCTGCTGAAGCGCGATGACGCGTCCGGTCTGACCACGGCAGCAGACTGGCAGGCGGCCTGCACCGATCCTGATGCAGACCCGGAAGGCTTCTTTGCACGCCACTTCACACCCGTGCGGCTCGGCGACGGACGCGGGCTCGCAACCGGCTATTTCGAGCCCGAGATTGCCGGGCTCAAGGCTGCAGCCCCCGGAGCCGCCCCGGTGCTGGCCCGGCCGCCGGAACTGGTCGAGCTGTCCCTGAAGGACTGGACGATCGAGGGTGGCACCATCCGCGGCGTGGTGAAGGGCAATCGCGTGGTTCGCGCACCCGACCGGGCCGCGATCGAGGCCGGCGCCTTTGCCGGGCGCGGGCTGGAGCTCGGCTGGGCGGCCGACCCGGTCGACCTGTTCTTCCTGCAGATCCAGGGCTCGGGCAGGCTGCGGATGCCGGACGGAAGCACCCTCAGGATCGGCTATGACGGCCAGAACGGCCACAGCTATGTCGCGATCGGCAAGCTTCTGAAGGACCGCGGAATCCTGCCCAGACCGGGCATGGCCGAGATCAAGGCCTGGCTGCGGGCCAACCCGGCCGAGGGCGCAGCCCTGATGCGGGAGAACCCGAGCTACATCTTCTTCCGCAAGCTGCCCGAGACGATCGATGGCCCAATCGGCGCGTTGGGTGTGCCGCTGATCGCGGAAGCGAACGCCGCGGCGGACGCATCCACCCTGCCCCTGGGCACACCGGTCTGGATCGAGACCGAGGTGGCAGGCGCGCCGTTCGCCCGGCTGCTGGTGGCATCCGACACGGGGGGCGCGATCAGGGGGGCGAACCGCTTCGACATCTTCTTCGGCGCCGGCGAGGCGGCGGGCGCGAAGGCCGGTCCGCTTGCGGCGCCCCTCTCGGCAACGCTGCTGCTTCCTTCCGCTGCCGCCCGCCGTCTGTCAGTCCCTGCCGTTGAGGCCCCCCGACCCTGACTCCACACACCCCGGCATATCGGCTTTCCGGACTCGGCGGATGCGGGTAGGATGCCACGTGCGGTCAAGCAGGGGGAAGGCGCGTGAAACCCGGGGGTCTGGATGCCGCTGGATCGGCGAACGGCATCGCGCGCATCGAACTTCTCGACGTGCTGCGCGGTATCGCCATCACCTGCATCCTCTTCATGAACATTCCCTACGTGGCAGATTATGCCACGCTGGATTTCCTGGATCCGCGGCTGAGGGGCTGGACGGCTCTGGACCAGCTGGCCTTTGGTGCAAACTGGATGATCGAAGGCACGATGCGCGGCATGCTGCAGCTGCTGTTCGGCGCCGGCATGATGATCGCACTCCGCCACACCATGCAGCCGAACGGCCCCGTCGGGCCGCTCGACAGCTACATGCGGCGCAACCTGCTGCTGATTGCGTTCGGCGCCGTCCATGTGCTGGTCTTCATGTGGCCGGGCGACATCCTGATACCCTATGGTTTCGCCGCCCTGCTCTTGCCGCCGTTCCGGAAGCTGCGCCCGCGCACGCTGTTCGCAATCGGTGCAGCAATCACACTCGCCCTGACCGTTTCAGACGTGCTTCCCTCGTATGTGGAGAATTCGCGCAAGGCGGCCCTGCTGACGGAGGCGCGCGCCAGCGCCGCTGCCGGAAAGCCGCTCACAGCGGAACAGAGCCAAGCGAAGGAAGCCTGGGACGCGCGCGTGAACATGTTTGCTCTGCCGCCAACCGGCGACAAAGCCAAGGCAATGCAGGAGGAAGCGAAAGCCCGCCAGGGCGATCTGGCCAGCTGGTGGACCTTCCACACCGACCTGTGGCACGAGATCGAAATAGAGAGCGGCTGGATCACACTCAACGTCATCGAATCCTTCGCTGCCATGCTGATCGGCGCAGCGCTGTTTGGATGGGGCATCATACAGGGCGAACGATCGAGCCGCTTCTACCTGCGCCTGATGCTGGCGTGCTACGGCATCGGCGGTCTGGCGCGCGCCCTGCGGCTCGACCAGGTCATGGACTTCATTCCGACCATGGGAGACCCCTTCAGGTCGCTGATGGCTACGCTGAACGAGCTTGCCCGGCTGCCGCTTGCCGTCGGCCATATCGCGCTCGTCGTGCTGCTGCTCCGCGCGGCTGGCACAGCCAGGCTCGTGCGCCCCTTCGCGGCCAACGGCAAGCTGCCGCTCAGCACCTATTTCTCCGCAAGCATCCTGTGCATGTGGGTGATTTTCCCGGCATTCGCCCTGGGCCAATGGGGCAAACACGGCTTTGCTGCCCAGCAGGGCATCGCCTTCCTCATCATTGGGGCCCAGGTCGTGGCCGCAAACCTCTGGCTTCGCACCCACACCACCGGTCCGGCGGAATGGCTGTGGAAGAGCCTCGCCTACGGCACCCGGCAGCCATGGCGCCGCATGCCGGAAGGTAGCGTGGCGGCGGGGACCGGCTGAGGCCTGATGTCAACGGACGGGGGCGGGCCGGCAAGACGCCGCCTGACAAACGACGAGCGGGCCCTTTGGGCGCGGGTAATGGCGACGGTCACGCCAATTGATCCGGCGCGGGCCGCTCAGATTGCGGCTGAGCCGAAGGAACCCGAACCGACCCCGACATCCGCTGACCGCGCCCCGGCAGTCCCCCGCGACGGCGTCGGACCCAGACGCACGGCCGCAGACCCAGCCTCGGCTGCCAGGGCTGCCGGAACCCGCCAGGGGAGCGAAACGCTCGATTCCAGCTGGGACCGGCAGATCTCCTCGGGTCGGATCGCGCCCGACATGGTGATCGACCTGCATGGGCTGAGGCGCGAGGCTGCGCGCCGCTTGCTCTATGAACGGGTCGTCTCGGCGGCCGAGCGAGGGGTGCGGGTCATCCTCGTGATCACCGGCAAGGGAAACGAGCCGGGGCCGGCGCCCGCGGATCTGATGGAGGGCCGCCCGACACGCGGCGCCATCCGCGCCGATCTGCCGCGCTGGCTGGGCGAGGAGGGCCTGTCGGCCCGCATCGCGGCCGTGCGGCGGGCCCATCCGCGCCATGGCGGAAGCGGTGCGGCCTATCTGATCCTGAAGCGCAAGCGGGGCTGATTGCGCCAGCCCCAATGGGGGTGCATGGCTGATACCGGCCACCGATTGGGGCTCTGCCCCGGCTGCTGCTTGGCAAGGCTGTAACCCCATGCTAGGGCGCGCTCCCAAGCGGCGGGGAGCTTCGTGCCACCCGGCCCGCTTGCCTGTTTCTCGGCGCTTCCAGGCCAAGGCCCCCTACCCGGGCGCCAGCCGCCATGGGCCGGTGCCTGATCGTCGGCCAACCTGCTCGGCAGGCACAGGCCGGCAGAGACTAGACGGACAGAGACTGGGACGCATTGGTGGACTTGACGAACATGCGCGTGTCTGTGGCGGCGGCCGGTCTTTCCGGGCGCTATGCCGCGGCCCTTTTCGACCTGGCGCTCGGCGCCAAGGCGCTTGACCCGACAGCTGCCGATCTTGCGGCCCTGAAGGCAGCGCTGGACGAATCGGCCGACTTCCGTGCGCTCGTTTCCAGCCCCGGCATCAGCCGTGCAGACGCCGGCAAGGCGGTCGCCGCCGTCGGCCAGGCCATGGGTCTTTCCGACCTCGTGATCCGCTTCCTCGGCGTGCTCGCCCAGAATGGCCGGCTCGGCATTCTCGCCGATGTTATCCGCCAGTATGAGCTGATGCTGTCGGCCCACAAGGGATCGACCACGGCGCAGGTGACGGCCGCACACAAGCTGACCGCGGCGCAGAAGAAGGCGCTGGAAGCAAAACTGAAGGCGCGCACCGGCCGCAACATGGACGTCGACGTCACCGTCGACCCCTCCATCCTCGGTGGCCTCGTCGTGCGCATCGGCTCCGAACAGATCGACAGCAGCATCAAGACCCGGCTTTCGCGCCTGGGTCAGCAAATGAAAGGTTGAGCATGGACATCCGCGCCGCGGAAATCTCCCGCGTCATCCGCGACCAGATCGCGGGCTTCGGCACCGAAGCCGAGGTTTCGGAAGTCGGCCAGGTCCTCTCGGTCGGCGACGGCATCGCCCGCGTGCATGGCCTGGACAAGGTGCAGGCCGGCGAGATGGTCGAATTCCCGGGCGGCATCAAGGGCATGGCCCTCAACCTCGAAGCCGACAATGTCGGCGTCGTCATCTTCGGCTCGGACACGGGCATCAAGGAAGGCGACACCGTCAAACGCACCGGCACCATCGTGGACGTGCCGGTCGGCAAGGGCCTGCTGGGCCGCGTAGTCGACGGCCTCGGCAACCCGATCGACGGCAAGGGCCCGATCGTGGCGACCGAACGCCGTCGCGTCGAGGTGAAGGCGCCCGGCATCATCCCGCGCCAGTCGGTCCATGAACCCGTGCAGACCGGCCTCAAGGCGCTCGACGCCCTCGTGCCCGTCGGCCGCGGCCAGCGCGAGCTGATCATCGGCGACCGCCAGACCGGCAAGACCGCCGTCGCG
>JAIXYT010000033.1 GCA_027490095.1 Sphingomonadales bacterium
CTTCCTCAACTACAAGGAAATGCGCGACAAGCACGATTACCTCGCCACCTTCGGCGTCGACAATGACCAGGACATCGCCCGCACGCTCGCCATGTTCGGCGGCTTCACCGAAGGCCTGCAGCTCTTCGCCAGCTTCGCGATGCTCATGAACTTCCCGCGCTTCAACAAGATGAAGGGCATGGGCCAGATCGTCAGCTGGTCCGTCCGCGACGAAAGCCTCCACTGCGAAGGCATCGTCAAGCTCTTCCACGCCTTCTGCGCCGAACGCGGCTGCCTCACCAAGGCCGTCCGCGACGACATCACCGACGTCTGCCAGAAGACCGTCCGCCTGGAAGACGCCTTCATCGACCTCGCCTTCGAAATGGGCCCGGTCCCCGGCATGCACGCCAAGGAGATCAAGAAGTACATCCGCTTCATCGCCGACTGGCGCCTGAAGCAGCTCGGCCTCCAGCCGATCTACCTGATCGACGAGCACCCCCTGCCCTGGCTCCAGCCGCTGCTGAACGGCGTCGAGCATGCGAACTTCTTCGAAACGCGGGCGACGGAGTATTCCAAGGCCGCGACGAAGGGGAACTGGAACGAGGTCTGGGAGAACTTTGACCGGCGGCAGGCTGCTAAGGTCGCGGCGCCGGCTAATGATCTTCCGGCGGAGGTGGATTTGTTGGGTGGGGTTGGGGCTGCTGAGTAGGGCTGCTAAATGCCGAGATTGTCTAAGATATTCAAGCTCGGCGTCGGCCAAGGTGGCCTAGACTTCGTAGACACGATGACTGAGCGGGATATTCCCGTCTTCATTGAACCATATGCGTTGGGCCTGCGAAGCGACCCGTGGTCATCCTTGTGCACTGACCATATCGTCTCATTCTTTGATGCTACAATCGGAGCAATTCGCGCTGGGCATGAAGCTGACGCACGAGCCTTATTGGCCCACTTCGGAGAACCTAACGAAACTGGTCTTGGCTACGGCAAGAAGCGCAACGCCGGCAGAGGTGTCACTGGCGAAAAAGCGAACCGGCTCCTAGGCGCTCTTAAGAGAAGTTCCGCCATCCGTACTGGTGTGCTTACTGATCTCGGTGAAGCTGACCTTTTCGTGGAAGGCATAAGCGTCGATGGAATCTCCGATTTAGCAACAAGTATCTTGAGAGGGCCCCTCATAGACTTCACCCAACAGCAGTGCAGTAACTTGAGCATTCCAACTTCGAATGTTGCTGCTGGATTTGTGTGGGATCCCGCATTACAAAAATGGACGGAAAAGTATGCTCAATTGCCTATTGCTCGTGGAAGTCCTCAGATTCTTGTACCTAAGCACATCGTCAGAAGGCGAATGCTTCTAAATAGCCAAGAATATTATTCTAAGCATGTGATTGAATTCATTAGAAGTCAGGAATATGCGGCCGATTCTGGCCTCTCTCGACTTTTGCGAGCTCCTAGAAGACTGCCTACCAAAAAAGAAATAAAGGAAAAAAATCCGTTCTCAAAAGAGTTTCTTGCGCGATTCTCTCTTCAGCATCCGCATGTGTTGGAGAAGTATAAAGAATTCTACGCATCGCTGCCAAGCGCTACTGGGATTGTGTCCGACGAGGAATTGAGCGACGGGTTCCGCGAGGACCTCTTTGCAAAAGCGTTAAAGGAGGAACTGGCAAACATTGCGCCAGGCACGGCAAATGCGGACTCTTATCATAAGCTAATGCTTGCAATTTGTGAGCTATTGTTCTTTCCAAGCTTGGCTATGCCAGAATGTGAATATAAGCTCCACGCTGGTAGGAAGCGTGTAGATATCATGTATTCCAACATCGCAGATGTTGGATTCTTTCATCGAATGATGTCCTATCCGCAAACTAAGTCGGTTGTTGTTCCAATCGAATGTAAGAATTACTCTGAAGATCCTAAGAACCCGCAGCTCGATCAACTTGCGGGATACTTTGGTGAGATGCGTGGTTGGTTTGGTATACTGCTTTATCGATCTTCTGCCGACGATGATAGAATTCTTGAGAGATGTCGTGACACCGCCAAAGATGGGCGTGGTGTGATCTTGCCTCTTTCGGACTTTCACATCACGCAGCTACTGGACTTTGTTGAGGGTAAGCGCCGGTCAAAGGTTGAGGAGTGGTTGCAGCGGCGTTTTAACAGCATAGTGGCCAAGTAGCTCTTGTAAATCCGAGGAAATCCGGCGGGGAAATCCGGGGACACAATACCTATTTCCTGACGCCTAAGCCGCCTCCGGCCAATCCCCACTTGCACACCACCCCCGATGCACCGCCAGCCGCGCCCGGTTGCCCGCTGACAACCGCCCCAGCTTCGGCACCCCCTCCAGGTTGAGCGCCACCCGCGTCGCCGCCCCCAACCCCGGAAACGCCACCGGCTCACCCTCGGCGTCGAAACTCACCAGCCCCCGGTCAAACGCCGCATCCCACAGCGCAGACAGCAACAGCCCATTCTCAGGGTCCAGCCGCTCCCTTTCGTCCGCACACGCACTCCAGGCGATGATGTGCGAAGCCCGCAGCAACCCCGGCTCCGAAATCCCCGTCAGCGGGCACCGGCCCTCCCACCGCTCCAGCAAGGCCTTCCGAAACGGCGACTGCCCCACCCGAGCCATCACCCGCCGCTCCACCTGCGTCCGGATAGCCGCCTCCACATCGGCCTGGTCCCCACCAGCCTCGGCCAGCCGATAGACACCCCCACCCGAAAAAATCAGCAGCCCGGCATCCCGAAGCTCCTGCAACTCCCGGCTCAAGGTCTGCTCAGGCGACTTCCCCCGAGACCCCGTCTCGGCCACGATCTGCGCCAGCTCCCCGGCCAGCAAATCCCCCCGCGTGAACGCACCCCCGGAAGCAGCCGCCCGCCGCCGAACAGCCGCCCAAACCGAGTCACGCCACCGCATGATACAAAACTAGCTCTGCCCAGCTGTGGCCGGCAAACGCCACTCACTCAAATCGCTCGCTTCCCGATCCAACCCTTTTGGCTGGCATAGCATGTGCCGCCGACTGCAATCGCTCCTGCAGTAACCCCAATTGCCCCGGCAACCACAACGGGCGAACTCAGGATTGCAAGGCTCGTGGCGGCGATGCCTCCAAGCGTTCCGGCGATGTAGCCGCTCCCTCCCGCGCCAACCGAAGTGAGGATGGCCGCTCCGCTGGCGTGCGGGACGGCCGCAATGCCTGCTGCCGACGCCACAGAACTGGTTGAAGCCACGGCGGCTCCGGTTCCAGCCACCCAACGGGCAGCCTTCTGACAAACACCCGCACTTGCGCCTGACGGCGCGAGACTTGCCAAAACAGCACTGCCAATCGTCGAAAAACGCTTCATTGCCCATTCCCCACCAAGCCGCATGCCGGCGGACGCGAAGTGGTAGACTGCCTATAGCTTTTCAAGACCACCGAAGAAATCATGCGGCAAAGCCACTTGCTGATCGAATAGAATGCCGACTATCGATCTTGAAGGAACTGCCTGTATACGGCTGAAATACTGGCTACCTCCCACCAGCGGCCGGCGGCAAAGCCGCCGAGTCCGCCCCCAGCCCCAAGAAGAAACAAGAAAGGTTGCGGGCAAAGCCCGCGCGTCGGACGGGCTGAGGCGGAGGGCTACGCCATCGCCCCACCCGCCGGCCGGGCCTTCGGCGTGTCGCGGATTATGGCTGCGCCATAACCGTCGCCGCCTTCGGCCTACTCCTGATCCTCTTTGGGGACCCAATTGCAGAACCAGCCCGGGCTGATCAGATGCTCCCAGCGCGTCCTGGCGAGACTCTCGTACCCGTCCGAAAGCAGCTCGCCTGTCCCGATGCTCTTCGGCTCGAAGCCGTGCGCTTCCAACACCCCTCGCATGAACCCTTGCGGATCCGCCCGGAACGCAGCCTGCTCTTCATCCGACAGCTCCAGCTCGAAGACCTCGGCTTCCACCGTCACCGTCTCGTTCCTGCGGCGCAATTCCACCATGCCAACCTCCAGACCACCTACGTCAAAGATATCATGGCAACCGGAAACGTCTCAATACTTGGCATGGCGCCATACAAAAAGCTTAATATGACATTCATTCTGTCGAATCAACTTGGCACACGCCTGGACAAATCAGCAAGATATTCCCCTTCTTGTCTGTGACGCCAATTGTCCACCTTTACGTCATAAGTATAGGTGTGGACTCCACTTTCCGCGTTAACTATTGTGCAGCTGCTTCAACATGGGGAGGCAGCAATGCGTACAACATATCTTCTCGCCACGATGCTCGCCTGCGCGTCCGCTCCGGCCCTCGCGCAGCCGAAGCCTGGCTGCGATGTCACCGGCGCCTGGCTGATCCGCCAGAGCAACAATGCGGTCGTTGAAATGGATGTCAGGCGGGGCGAGAATGGCGGGCTCGTCGGCTCCGCCAGCACCGCCCAGCAGACCGGCTCGATGGTGGGCGACGTCGAAGGCCGCAATGTGGAGTTCACCATCAAATGGCGGCCGAACAAGGCCGTTGGTGTCTACCAGGGCCGCATCACCCGCAGCGGCGACCAGATAATGGGCACCACCTACAATCAGGCAGACCCGCGCGAGCAGGCGAATTGGGTCGTCGAACGCCGCTTCAACAACTGCCAATGATTCCGCCGGCGGCCGGCGGCGCACGACGCGCGGGCCAAGCCCGCGCCAGTCACCGCAGGTGAACGCCGCCGAGCCCGCCCGGGCAGAAAGGACAAGAACAGAAGAGGTTGCGGGCATAGCCCGCGCGTCGGACGTGTCGGCTCCGCCGCACGCCGGCCGGGCCTGCGGCGTGTCGCGGATTAGCGCTGCGCGCTAACCGTCGCCGCCTTTCGGCGCACTGCAGCGCCGATCAGGCCGAACCCCACGATCATCATCGCCCAGGTCGCCGGTTCCGGAATAACCGGCGTTGTCGGCTTCGCGCCGAAACGCAACGTGTCGAAACCGATGTTGGCGTCCGGGAACTCGTCATTGTCGTCATTGTCGGTGAACACGATCCGGGTGATGTCGCCATCGGTGGAGGTAACGCCGAAGAAGCTCGTGCCGGCCGCAACGCCGCCGCCCCCGCTGCCGCCGGTGATGCCGCCGCTCGCGATAACGCCATTGGCGTTGTAGATCGTGTAGCTCACGAAGGTGCAGCAATCGAACGACTGGTGCAGGATATCCAGCCCGAAGGACTTCAACGGCGTCGTGAAGTCCAGCCGCAGGCTGTCCTTCTGGCCAAGGGCAGGGCCGGGCACCAGCAAGGAACCGCCCGGCGAAAGCACCTTGCTGCCCGATGTCGGGATCAGCACATTGGTCGCAGGATTGGGCGCGCCGCTGAAGCCCCCCGGCGTGCTGGTTGAAGCACCTGTCACCACCTCGAGTGTGTTGCCGTCCGGGCTGCTGAAGGTCACCCCGGAAACCGTTGTGCCGGCAATGTCATCGCTCAGGCTTTCGAAATCGATCGCGACGGTCGGCGTGCCGGCGGCCAGGTTGAACCCGGCCAGATCACTCTGGAACACGGAAACGGCCGCCCCGGCAGTCCCCGCCGAAAACAACGCCGCACCGCATGCACCCAGCATGGCGCTCGTCCGAAACAGTCTGGTCATGGTCATGCCCCCAGTCCGAAAAAATCGTTGCAAGACCATCCGGCCCTGCAACTGCCCCAGGGAAAGTATGACTCCATTGGCGTTTGCTATCAAGGCGCATCGGCAGCCGAGCCGTTCTGCCCGTTCGAGGGAGCATCCGGGTGCACGAGATGCCACCAGCGGCCGGCGGCGCACAACGCGCGGGCGCACCGAAGGTCAGCCTCCGGCTGAACGCCCGTGCTCGTCACCGAAGGTGAACGCCGCCGAGTCCGCGCAAGAAGGGAAGGGCAGGCAGAAAGGGTCCGGCAAAGCCGGACTCGTCGGACTGGCCGTGGCCAGAGGGCCACGACTCAGCCGGCCGGGCATGCGGTGAGTCGAGAATTTGCGCTTCGCACAAATCTTCGCCACCTACTGCCAAATAATCGGCAATATCATTGTCCCTTGGGATTAAATCCCCATATGTCACTCACCGAATAATCGGTAAGAAATGGCAAGGGAGAACACCCATGGGCATCTTCAACAAGTCAGAGCCTTCAGGAACTGCTCCCGTGATCAACGCCGGCGCACCTCAGCCCGGCGTGAACAATACGCCCGGAAAGCCTGCCCAACCGGCAACGGCACCGGCCACACCGGCCCAGCCGCACACCGCGAAGCCGGTCGAAACCCGCAAGGCCTGAACCAGAGAGGGCGGGCGCAAGCCCGCCGTCTTGGCCCTCCAGGGGCAGGGCGCCCTAGATCTCCCCCCCGATCGCCCCCACCCACCAGCTCACCCCGATCGTCACCCCCGCCACGATCAGCGTCCTGAGCACCGTCCGCGGCCCGTTCATGCCCCCCGCCCGCGCCCCCACCATCGACACCAGCATCAGCGACACCAGCACCGAAAACAGCACCAGCATCAGCTCGATGCGCAGCGGCACATACCAGGCGATCAGCAGCGGCACCGCCGCGCCCAGCCCATAGCCCAGCGCCGCCCCCACCCCCGATATCACCACCTCGGCCGCCGACGTCAGCCGCACGATCCCGTGCTCCCGCTCCAGCGCCGCCTTCAGCCGCGACCGCACCAGCAGCTCGTCCGCCACCTCGCATGCCAGCTCCTCCGGCAGCCCCTTGTCGCAATAATGCGCCACCAGCGCCGCCCGCTCCGCCGCGGCCTCGGCGGCGCCCTCCGTCCGGTGCGCCGCCCGCTCGTCCGCAATCGCCTGCTGCTCCGCCTCGCGCGCCGCTGCCGTCTCGCTCCACTTGGCCCCGCCCGCCGTCAGCATCCCCGCCACGATCGCGGCCTTGCCCGCCACCAGCAGCACCGCCTCGTCCGCGCCCGCCGCCACGAACCCCAGCAGGATCCCCGCCGTGCTGATGATCCCGTCCTGCGCCGCCAGCGCCCAGCCGCGCCGGCTCTCGGCATCGCCCAGATAGTCCCGCAAATCCCCCGAAACCGTGCGCCGCGACATGAAAGCCAGCTTAATCCGCGAAAATGCGCACCGCCAGCGCGCCATTTTGCGCGCCAAATGCACGCGACATGTCATGTATGTGATGCAGAGAAGCCCATGAAAAACGCAAATGTTCGGTCCTCAAGGGTTGCAGGATTGAAACATTGACGCCAAATCGCCGGCGCGGACCGGGCCCCTCTGGCGCCAACGAGCGCGATGTCGGCCGCTTCGAACCTGCAGGCGCAAGGGCAGCAAGGCCGCCCGCGCTTCAGGCTTCGAATCCAGACACTTGGGATGAGGAGCGACCATGATCACCATCATTGCAACCACGCTGGCCCTGGCCATTGCCCCGCAGCCGATCGCACACACCGTGACGGTCGAGCACCAGTCCGCGCCGCTCAACGCGACCTACAAGGCCGATGTCGCGGTCACCACCCGCCAGATCGGCATGTCCGCCGGCGCCCGCCCCGGCACCGCCCGCTGCCTCTGGGAAGCCCGGGTCGGCGTGATCCGCGAAATTGCCCGTGAAAACAGCGCTGTATACAGCCGTCGGCTCGATGCCGACAAGCTGATCGAGGGCAGCCGCGCCGGTTCCTGCGCCACCGTCGGCCGCCAGCTCGAACGCGACCTCGCCGCCCGCCAGACCGATGTCCGCGCCCATGTCCAACAGGTCGCCCAGCGCGACCAGGACGCCCTGCGCGCCGATCTGCGCACCATGACGGAACTGGCCCAGAACTGACCCGCCCGGCGGGGCTAGGGCGACTGCCCCTGGCCCCGCCAATGCGGGGGCTGGCGCATCGCTGCGCCCTGGGGCATTTTCAGCCCCGGGGAGGATCGTAGGATGCAGGCTGCCCAGCAGGTCCCGCTCGCGCCGGTTTCCGTCGCCGGCAACCTCCGATTGTCCGATCTGCGCGCAGCGCTCGCGGCCGGGTGGCAGGATTTCCGCCGCTTTCCGGTCTATGGCCTTTTCTTTGCAGCGGTTTATGTCGCGGCAGGCCTCGCGCTCGCCTGGGCCGTGTTCGCCCGGGGCCAGCCGCAATGGCTTGCGCTTGCTGTCGCGGGCTTTCCCCTTGTCGGCCCCTTCACTGCGGTCGGCCTCTACGAGGTCAGCCGCCGGCGGGAAGCCGGGCTGCCCGTGTCCTGGGGCCCGGTCCTGACCGCCGTGCGGGCCCGGGGTGACGACCAGATCATGATGATCGGCTTCATCCTGTTCATGGCCTTCGGCCTCTGGCTGTTCATCGCCCATGGCATTTCGGCGATCTTCCTGTCCAACGCGCCGATCGGCGCCACCGGCGCCGATCTCTATGTGCGGGGGCCGGGCCTTGCGATGCTGCTGTTCGGCAGCGCCGTCGGCGCGCTCTTCGCGCTCGCGCTCTTTTCCCTGACGGTGATCAGCCTGCCGCTGCTTGTCGACCGCAAGGTCGACTTCATGACGGCGATCATCGTCAGCCTCGGCTGCGTGCGTTCGAACGGCCGGGTGATGCTCGCCTGGGCTGCGATCGTTGCCCTGCTGCTGCTTGTCGCGATGCTGCCGGGCTTCCTGGGGCTGCTGGTCGTGCTTCCGGTGCTCGGCCATGCCACCTGGCACCTCTACCGGCGCGCAGTGCCTTCGCCGGCTTGAGCGCGGGCCGCCCCAGTGCAGCAGCGGCAGGCGCCAAGCTGACAAACCGTCATCAATTTTCCAGCCAGATGCCTGCAATCTTTGAGCTTGTTCCGCCGGCCAACCCGCATAGGTTCGCACGCATGGGCTTCTGGATCTCCTCCATCATCGCGCTGGTCCTGGCGGGGCTTGCAGCGCCCCCCGTTGCCCTTTTGCATGGCATGGCACTTCCGGCGCCGGAAATCCTGTTGCTGCTGTCTGCAGCCTTTGCTGCCGCCGGGCTGATGTCCCGCGGGAAGCGCAACAGGGTCAGCGACTGACAGCAGGCGGCGTTGCGCTTCTGCGGGACGCCATGTGTCGCAGCCTTCCGGGAATAGGGCCACAAGGCGACCCGAAGCGGCAACCGGGTGGAGGGCGTCACGACCACAGGCAGCCGCTTTGCGCTGGACCTGGCAGCCGAAGGGCAGGGCACCGCCGGCACGCTGGTTCTGACGGACGCGACGCCGGGCTGAACCGTCAGGGCTGGCTTGCGATCGCTGCCAGCTGCCTCTTCACGCCGGCCAGCCAGTCCCTGAGGGTCCGGATCCAGCCCTGCAGCTTCTGCAGCAGATCCCCGGAGGTCAGTGACGCGCCTCTCAGGTCTGCGACCGTGACATAGCGGGACAGCTGTTCGAGCAGATTGTCCAGCAGTTCGACATTGTGCGAAGCGGCCCACATCAGATTGTCTTCGGAGCCGCTGTTCAGGGCCTCGAGATCGGCCCCGATCCGGGCCGACAGAAGCTCCAGACGGCGCTTGAGCGGATCGACGTCGTCGAACATCCCATATTGGGCGCAAAGGCTGTGAAAGCTTTCCAGCTCCTTGGTGCCCACGGTGTCGAGGACCCGCCGGAACCCCGTGAAATCCGCCGTGACGACTTCGATTGCGCCCACGCCCTCGCTCATGCGTCACCTCCGACTTGATCCCGTGGCGTCATTGCACATCTGCCGGTCCGCATCGCTGCTGTTATCTGCTGGTCCGGAGGAACGTCAGGCCTGGGGCGCCAGGGTGTTGACGCCGCGCGGCCAGATCATCGGCACCTTCTGGGCATAGCCGGCATAGTCGGGGAAGGCTGCGCGCAGCACCCGTTCCTCGTGCTGCATCCGGCGGAACTGCAGCGCGAACTGCGCTGCGCCCACGAGCACGGCTGCCAGGCTCCAGTGGGCCAGAACCACGCCGGCCACAGTGATCGCCTCGGCGAAGTAGAGCGGATGCCGCACGATCCCGTAGGGTCCGCCCGTCACCAGCTCCCGCGCGCTTGCCATCACCGCAAAGCTGCGGCCCAGGAAATGCAGGCACCAGAGCGAACCGATGGTGCCGACCACCATCAGGATGTTGGCGGTGAGCAGCACCGGTGCGCTTGCCGAACCCATCGGAAGCCACATCAGGATGATCAGCAGGAAGGTTCCGCCGATCGCCGCCGCGCGCGGTTCCCAGCCCGTTGCTGTGGTGCGGGCGGGCAGGCGCCGGATGGTCAGGGCGATGATCATGCCGACGAAGACGAGGCTGAGGAACTGGCTGGTGAGCTTGAGCCCCCAGGTGTCGGAGCGCTCGGTCGCCTGCACCAGGGCGCGCAGCGCGCCGATCTGGCTGAGCATCGCCATGCCGAATGCGAACAGAAGGAGGAGCTTGCCGAGGATGTCTTCGGAACGGGGAGAGAGGGTCATGCGGACTGCTTTCTGGTTTGCGACAGGAAGGGCCACGCCAGCTGGCGCGGATAGGTGGAAGGCATGGGGTCGTCGATCCCGTAGTGGCTCGGGAGGTCGGCCGGCAGGTTCAGCGTTCCGAACAGGCGGTCCCAGATCAGAAGCTGCCCGCCGAAGTTCCGGTCATGGGCGTCTTCGGCATTGGCATGGTGCCAGTGGTGGAACCGCGGGGAGGCGATCAGCCAGTCGAGCGGTCCGAAGCCCAGGCGGGTGTTGGCGTGCACCAGATGCGAATGCAGGAAGAAGATCAGGGCATGCGCTGCCATCACTTCGGCCGAGAAGCCCAGCGCATAGAGCGGAAGCGCCGACATGCCGGTGCTGAACAGCTGGTCGAGCGGATGGATGCGGTGAGCCGCCAGCCAGTCGAGTTCTTCGATCGAGTGGTGCACGGCGTGGAGGCGCCACAGCGCAGGCACGGCGTGGAACAGCCTGTGGTGCAGGTAGAAGCCGAGGTCTGCCACCAGGATGGCGAGGGGAAGCTGGACCGCGAAGGGCAGCCCGCCGACGAAATCCTGCACGCCCCGGGGCGCGCGGGCGTCGATGAAATCGAGGAAGGGCAGGATCAGCGCGAGCGCGAGGAGGCGGATGACCCAGCTGTTGACCAGCAGGTAGACCGTGTCCGTGAAGGCATGGGCACGCAGCATCTTCTGTTCGCTGCGGGCCGGGAACAGCCGCTCCAGCGGGACGAAGATCAGTAGCAGTACAAGTATCTGGCGCCAATCCATGGCCGTACGCGACCCCCACGGGACTTGATGTCCCTTTGTTTATGATGGGGTGCTAGCATGCCTGGTTAACAGATGGCAATAGCTTGGGAATTCGGAGTCCCGGAGGTTTCAGAAGTTTGCAATTCGGCAGCGCGGGGGCGCTGATGGCGAGGCGTTCAGGCCGAGCTGTCGGGCAGGACGCGGAGTACGATGATGCCTTCGCCATCGAGCTCGTAGAAGATGATGTGCCGTCGGAAGGCCTGGCTGCGCGTGCGGTCGTCGATCGCGGGTTCGGCGCGGCCGTTCATGGGAAAACGGGACAGCTGCTCCAGCTCGTCCTTCAGCCCCTCGCAGTAGCGGCGGGCAGCCTCTTCGCCGAAGAAGCGGAATTCGTGCGCGACGGCAGCGAAGATCTCGCCGAGGTCCTTCTCGGCCCGGATGGTGAGCCTGAGGACGCTCATGCAGCGGCCGCCGCCCGCGGCAGAAGTGCCCGGGCAAGGATCCCGTCGAGCGAGGCGAGCGATGTGCCGCTGGCCCGGGCCTCCCGGATCGCCTCACGCAGTTGGGTGCGCTGCGGGGCAGCCTTGTCTGACAGCCAGCGTGCCAGAACCGAGTCGGGATCGGCCATGGAGATGCCGGAGGCGCGGGCTTCGAGAACGGCGGCCTGGTTGCGCGCCAGCGCCTGCTGGCGCTTGCGGTCTTCCATAATCAGTTGCGCAAGATAGGTGCCGACGCTCGCAGCCCGGCCGAGAGCGACCTGGTCCTCGCTCCACGCAATCATGTGCTCCGGCAGCGAGAAATTGCCCATGGTTCCGAACCCCTTGGGCGCCAATGTGAGGAAGCGTCCCGCAAAGTCAATTGGCAGCTGCCATGCGTTAACCACTAAAGCCGGCATCGGCTTTCAAGAACACGGCCAGTAACCGCAATTTGTGGTTGCAGGCTTGCACTTGGGCGTCACTCGCGCCACCGGGACAGCATGCGAACCTTTCTGCTTGCAGCCCTGCTGACGACCACCGTCCCGGCACTTGCCCTCTCCGCCCCGGCCGCGGCTGTCGAAGAGAAGACCCGAATGCTCGAGCTAGACCGGCTGTTTGCCAATCCGCCGCTGCTGGGCACCCCGCCGCGTGCGCTGACCCTTGCGCCCGACGGCCGGCACATCGCCTGGTTGCAGCCCCGCGCCGACGACCAGCTGCGCTTCGACCTGTGGGTGGAGGAGATCGCGACGGGCAAGCGAAGGATGGCGGTGGACAGCCTGGCGCTGTCGGCTGCGCCCGCCAGCCTGTCGGAAGCCGAGCTCATGCGGCGCGAGCGGGCGCGGCTGGCATCGGTGCGGGGCATCGTCGAGTATCAATGGGCCCCCGACGGCAGGACCCTGCTCGTGCCTCTGGACGGCGACATCTGGCTGGCGCCGCTGTCGGGCAAGCCCCGGCAGATCACCGCGACCCAGGCGACGGAGATCGACGCAAGGCTGTCACCGCGTGGCAGCTTCGCCAGTTTCGTTCGGGATCAGAACATGTTCGTGGTCGATCTCGCCACGGGGAAGGAGCGCGCGCTGACGACGGCCGGCGGAGGCCTGGTCAGCTATGGCGTGGCCGAGTTCGTGGCGCAGGAGGAGATGGACCGGACGACCGGCCAGTGGTGGGCGCCCGACGACGCGCGCATCGCGGTTGCACGCGTGGACGAGAGCGCCGTGGCGATCGCAGTGCGGGCGGCGATCGGCTCTGATGGAACGAAGGTGTCTGAGCAGCGCTATCCCTTTGCCGGGACACCGAATGCCCGGGTGACGCTGGAGATTCATTCGCTGGCCGGCGGGGCGCCGGTGCAGGTGGATCTCGGCGGGGACAGCGATGTCTATCTGGCACGGGTGAACTGGCTGAACGCGGAGCAGCTGATCGTGCAGCGGCAGACGCGGGACCAGAAGCGGCTGGACCTGCTGCTGGTGGAGGCGGCGACCGGCCGGTCGCGGACCCTGTTCTCCGAAACCTCGGACAGCTGGGTGAACCTGCACGACAGCCTGAGGCCGCTGGCTGACGGCAGGCGTTTCCTGTGGGCCTCCGAGCGGACGGGCCATCGGCACATCTGGCTGTGGGATGGGGCCGCGCTTGTGCCCGTGACTTCGGGGGACTGGTCGGTGGACCAGATCAAGGCGATCGACGAGGCGGGGGGCACGATCCTGTTCACGGGCTTCCGGGACAGCCCGCTGGAGAAGGCGCTCTACCGGGTCGGGCTGTCGGGCGGGCAGCCCGAGCGGCTGACCGCGGAGGGCGGCTGGACCGAGGCGGTGACGGATGCGCGGGGGGCAGCGATGCTGCTGACCCGGTCGACGCCGGCAAGCCCGCCGGCGGTGACGCTGGCAACGATGGATGGCGGGGCGCTGAAGGTGCGGCGGCGGATATCGGCAAGCGACATGCCCTATGCCGCCATGCTGAAGGACCATGTGGCACCGCGCTACGGCACGCTGAAGGCGGCCGACGGGAAAACGGACCTGCACTATGCCCTGCTGCTGCCGCCCGGCCTGAAGCCCGGCGAGCAGGTGCCGGTGTTCTTCGAGGTGTATGCCGGGCCCGGCGTGCAACGGGTGACGAAACAGTTCGGGGCGTTGACGCACCAGTATCTGGTGGACCGGGGCTGGGCCGTGTTCCGGCTGGACAACCGCGGCACGCCGAACCGGGGCACCGCCTTCGAATCCGCGATCCATCGGAAGCTGGGCTTCCCCGAGGTGGACGACCAGATGGCCGGGCTTGCCTGGCTGAAGGCGCAGCCCTTCGTCGATCCCGAACGTATTGCTGTCTTCGGCTGGTCCTATGGCGGCTACATGGTGCAGCGGCTGATGACCGAGCATCCGCAGGCCTTTGCCGCCGGGGTGTCGGGCGCGCCGGTGACGGACTGGACGCTCTATGACACGCACTACACCGAGCGCTACCTGGGCAATCCGGCGATCGACAGGGGGCCCTACACGGCTTCCGACGTGACGCTGAAGGCGGACCGGCTGGCCCGCCCGCTGCTGATCATCCACGGGTTGGCGGACGACAATGTGGTGTTCGACCACTCGGCCAAGATGATGGCCGCGCTGCAGAAGGCAGGGAAGCCGTTCGAGACGATGGTCTATCCCGGCCAGACCCACGCGATCCGCGCGCCCGAGCTGCAGACGCACATGTGGAAGACCATCCTGGCGTTCCTCGACAGGACGGTCCGATCCCGGCCCGAGGCCGCCGACTAGGCGGCCTTGAGGGCCTCCACCAGGGCTGCTTCCTGTTCCTTGGACAGCGACGTGTTCAGCACGCGCGGGTTCCAGGGCTGGATCGCCTCGACCACCTTGTCCATCGTCACGTCGCGGACGAGGACGAACAGGGCGGAGGACCCGTTGGGGATGGTTTCGGAGAGCTTCTTCACGAAGTCGTCGTTCACGCCGTAGTCCATGAGGCGCCCCGAAAGCGCGCCGGCGCCGGCGCCCGAGGCAGCACCGATCGCCATGCCGGCGAGCGGGTTGAGGAAGAGGAGCCCCACGAGCGTGCCCCAGAAGGCGCCGGACAGGCCGCCCGAGGTGGCGCCGAGCGCGGTGAGGTTCACGGCCTGCTTGATCTGCACCTTGCCGTCGGCGTCGCGGATGGCGACGACTGCGTCCTCGAGGTCGACCAGATGCTCGGCCTTGAGGCTGCGCACCTTGTTCAGCACTTCGTCGGCGGCCGACAGACCGTCGAACCCGAGTACCACCAGTTGCCCCATATCCTGTCTCCCCATCCATGCGCCGCGGCATGCGGCTGTGCCTTCGAGCCTATAGTGGCGCTTGATGACGGTTCCAATTGCCGGAAGGGCTTGCAGCCGTGCGGCAAGCGCCGCACCATGGTCGGAACACGAGGTGGATTGGGGACATGCGCATGAACTGGACCGTGCAGACCGTGCTGGCAGGCGTACTGGCGGCGATCGGGCTCTATATCCTGTTCAATCCCGTGACGGTGACGACACTGGTGGGGGGCGTGATTCCCTGGCTGCTGGTGGGGGCAGGGGGCATCTACATCCTTGCGCTGTTGCTGCGTTCGCGGCTGAGGCCGCTGTCGATGGTGCTGCCGGGGCTGGTGGGGGTGCTGCTGGTCTATTCCGGGCTGTCGCTGAAGTTCGGTGACCCGACGCGGGTGGGGCCGATCGGGCTCGCCTTCCTGTTCGCGCTGCTTCTGGTGGGGGGCGGGATCGCCAAGCTGCTGATGGCAATGGGGGTGCGCCGCTCGCGCTATTTCCCCATCCTGGCGGGCGCCGGAGGGCTGTCGCTGCTGATGGGCGTGATCGTGCTGTTTGCCTGGTCGAGCGTGTCTGCCGGTTTCCTGGGCGTCGTGCTGGGGCTCGAGCTGCTGGCCGACGCGGCCTTCATCGCCGCGCTCGCCTTCCGGGACCGGGACAAGGAAGAGGCGAAGGAGGCGCTCGGGCTGGATTCCTAGGCTGCCCGCGACCCCTTGCCGTGAGGGTTTCGGCACCGAGGCAGGTGGTGGGCCTGCTCAGAGTGTGAGCCCCCCGTCGACGACGATGGTCTGCCCGACGACATAGGCAGCCATGGGCGAGGCGAGGAAGAGGGCGACGCCGGCCATGTCCTGAGGCGATCCGAAGCGGCCGAGCGGGATCTGCTTCAGCGTGGCGTCCGCCCGGGCGGGATTCTTCACTGTCACCTCCGTCATCTTGGTGGGGACCATCCCGGGCGCGATGCCGTTCACCCGGATACCGAGCGGGGCCCAGGCCTGCCCCAGGGTGCGGGTGAGGCCCATCGCGCCGGTCTTGGAGGCGCCATAGGCCGGGTTGCCCATGGTGGCGTGGTAGGCAGCCGTCGAGCTGACGATGAGGAGGCTGCCCCTTGCGGCTGCGAGCTGCGGCTGGAACCGCTCGGCACAGGCCATCAGGCTGTTGAGGTTCACGTCGACGACCGTGCGGAAGCCGGCCGTCTGGAACTCTGCCCGCCGGTAGAGGACCATGCCCTGCGAGAGGACGAGGACGTCGAGCCTCTCGAACGGGGCGGGGGCAGCGGCGACGGCCTCGAAATCGGCGACGTCGACCCGGGTGTATCCGAGCCCCGCGAGGTCGGAGCCCTCGATGCCGGCATAGTCGGCGGCCGAGGCGCGCGTGCCCCAGACATGGACGTCGGCGCCCTGCGCGCGGAAGGCCTGCGCGATTCCGTTGCCGATTCCGCTGCTGCCGCCGACGACCAGCACTGACTGGCCCGAATAGTCCGGTCTGTTCTGCATGCGTTTCTCCTTCCCCCGACAGGGATAGGCGCTTGCGCCCTGGCGGGAAGCCCCGCTTTCCGCCGGGGCGGGTGCAACGGGTGCGGGTGGGCCCGGTTTAAGCTGCGGGCTCAATCCGCGTTAACGTCGATATGACCAGCAGTCCCTTAAAGCTTCTTGCGCAGCGCGCGTTGTCCCGTGTGCCGGAACCGGCTTTCGCGAGGTCCCCGGGGCTCTGCCCGGACGGCCTGCGGAAGTCGGCAGTCAGTCCGGGGCCGGATCCGGTGTCCGCGCCCCCTGAAACGGGAGCAAGGAAACATGCCCATCCTCAGCCTGCAGGCGCCGAAGTCGCGTCGATCCCAACGGGGTGCCACGGCGCTCGAATATGCGCTTGTGCTCGCCTTCGTCGCGGTCGCCGTGCTTGGCGCGCTGACGACGCTCGGCACCGAGCTCACGAGCGCCATCGAGACCGTTGGCGGCAACGTGACGACCGCGGCCGAAGCCGACTTCAGCGGCACCTGAGCCCGACTTGCGGGGGGAGCCGGTGACATGGGTGTCGTGTTTGTCATGGCGCTTGCTCCCCCCCTTTTCGCGGCCTGCCTGTGGGATGTCCGCCACAGGCTGATTCCCGACTGGGCGTCCGCGTGGATCGCGGCGGTCGGGCTGGCGGCGGCCGTGGTGGCGGCGTCGCTGGCGGGTGAGCCCGCGACGCTGATCGCTCCGATGGCGAGCGGCCTTGCCTGCCTGGGGTTGGGTGCGCTTGCCGCACGCACCGGCCTGTGGGGCTGGGGCGATGCCAAGCTGCTCGGCGCCGCCGGGCTGGTGGTCGGGCCGGAGGGTCTGCTGCCCCTTCTGCTGGGCACCGCGCTGGCGGGCGGCGGCCTTGCCCTGCTGCTGCTCGCGCTGCGCGGGCCGGTGCGGCGCGGTGCCCTTGCGCTTCCGCCGGGTGCGCCCCGCTGGCTGAGGGCCGAGCAGACCCGGCTTCGCCGCTATCCGACCATTCCCTACGCCGTCGCGATCGCGACCGGCCTTGCAACCGCCCTGCTGAAGGCCTGAGCCATGCCCCGCCCCCGATTCTTCCTGCTTCTTGCCCTTGCCGCGATCGGCATTGCGGTTGCCGTCCACTTGTTGGTCGGCACCAGCCGGAGCGGCCGTGCCGAGGCGTCGCCGGCAAAGGTGGCGGTGAAGGCGCCGAAGGTGCTGACGGTGCGCGCGGTGCTGCCGCCCGGCCACATCCTGCGGCCGGATGACCTGTCGGCCGTGCGCTGGCCCGAAGGTGCGCCGCCGCCCGGGGCGATCCTGGCGGGAAGCCCCGAAGCCGAGGCGATTGCCGGGGCCGTGACCCGCCGGTCGTTCGCAGCCGGCGAGCTGCTGGTGAAGGGCAGCGTGATCAGCCCCGGCGAGCGCGGGTTCCTGGCTGCGATCGTGAGCCCCGGCCATCGCGCGATCGCCCTGTCGGTCGAGGCCGAGACCTCGGCGGGTGGCCTGATCTGGCCCGGGGACCGGGTCGACATCATCCTGACCCAGGAGATCCGCGAGGACGGCGTTCCGCTGGCGCAGCAGGTGGTGAGCGAGACGATCCTCGAGAATGTGCGCATCCTCTCGACCGACCAGAAGCTGGATTCGGCTGCCGATTCCGCCGGAACGGTGGAAGGCAAGGTGGAACCCCGCCGGGTGCCGACGACCGTGACCGTGGAGGTGACGCCCGAGCAGGCCGAGCGCGTGACGGTCGGCGGAACGCTGGGCCAGCTTCACCTCACGCTGCGCGGTGTCGCCGGGGAAGCGGGTGCAGCGCAGCCGGTGCCGGCGACATCCGGCGAGCCGATCGAAGGTGTGGCGCCGCCCGTGCCCGGCCCCGAACGGAAGGTCACCTGGGCCGGGGCCGTGTCGCCGGCGCTCGGCACCGTCCGCCCGCGCGTGTCGGGTGGGCTGAGCGCATCGCCCTCCGCGCCGGCCCCTGCATCTCCCGCGCCCCAACAGCGGGGGGATGCCGCCCGCCAATCCGGCGTCCGCGTCTATCGCGGCTCGGCAGGAGCCTGACCATGCGTGTCTCTCGCACTTTCCTTCCGCTGTTCGTTGCCCCGTCGGTTGCGATGGCCTGGCAGGCCCCTGCGAGCGGCGAGCCGCTCGACCTGATGGTCGGGCAGGTCCGGACGCTGACGCTTCCCGGCTCCGCCTCGAGCGCGGTCGTCGCCGATCCCAGGGTGGCGGATGTGCAGGTGCCGTCGCCGAGCCGGCTGCTCCTGTTCGCGAAGGCGCCCGGCCGCTCGACCGTGCAGGCGCTGGGGACGGGAGGGCGGATCCTGGCGAGCTATGAGGTGGCGGTGCTGCCCGACGTTGCCCGGCTGCGCGAGGATCTGGCAGCCGTGCCGGGCGCGACGGTGAGCCTTGCCGGAAGCGCGATCGTGCTGGACGGCGATGTGGGGACCCCGCTTGCGGCCGCACAGGCCCATGCGCTTGCGCTTGCAGCGGCAGGCGGCAAGCCCGAGGGCGTGATCAACCGGCTGCGCGTGACGGCGTCGTCGCAGGTGAACCTGCGGGTACGGGTCGCCGAAGTGTCGCGGACGCTGGCCCGCGAGATCGGCTTCAACTTCGACATCTTCGGAACCGTGGGCGGCTTCAACCTGGGGCTCGCGACGGGCCGCGACATCGTCTCCGCAACCGGAGACCTGATCCGCGCGCCAGGGAGCGGTTCCAGCTTTGGCCTGACCCGCCGCACCGACAGCCTGGACATGAACGCCGTGATCGATGCGCTGGAAGAGGAGGGGCTGGTGTCGATCCTTGTCGAGCCCAACCTGACGGCGCGGTCGGGCGAGACGGCGAGCTTCCTGTCGGGCGGGGAGTTTCCGATCCCGGTGAACCAGAATCTGAACAATGTGGTGGTCGAGTTCAAGCGCTTCGGGGTTGCACTGGATTTCACGCCGACGGTTCTGGAGGGCGGGCGGATCTCGCTGAAGGTGCGGCCCGAGGTGTCTGAGCTCAACGACGCGGCCAGTGTCGAGATCCGGGACATCCGTGTCCCCGGGCTGTCGGTGCGGCGGGCGGAGACGACGGTCGACCTAGCATCGGGCCAGAGCTTCGCGATTGCCGGGCTGCTGAGGGCCAATGCCTCGAACAATGTCCGCTCGGTGCCGCTGCTTGGCGACATTCCGGTGCTGGGCGCCCTGTTCCGATCGACCCGGTTCCAGCGGCAGGAAACCGAGCTGGTGATCATCGTGACACCCTATCTGGTGGAGCCAGCGGCTTCGCCCGCCGATCTTGCCATCCCGAACGGTGCGGTGGTGCCGGCGGCCGATGTGGGTCGCCTGCTGGGCGGCCGCCTGGTGAAGCGCAACGCCGCCGACCCCACCGGTTTCATCCTGGAGTGAGCCTGATGCGTAACCTTCTTGCCCTTGGGCTGCTTTCGCTTGCCGTGCCCCTGCCGGCCCAGACGGCGCCTGCGCCGGTGGTGGATCCCGTGTCGTCGAAGCGCTGTGTGGCGACGCCGTCGGCCTTCGGGTGCGCCAATGGCGCCAACCTGGCAGTGATGGCGAAACAGGAGGATCTGGTTGGCGGCCGGCCGCTTTCGCCGGCGCCCGGCGCACTGGAGGCGGCGGCCATTGCGCGCCTGTTCGCCGACAAGGCGAAGGACCTGCGGCGCGAGGGCACGGAAGGTGCCGGCGGGGGGCCGCAGTGAACGCGGTCGCGCCGGTCGGCGCGGCGGGCGCCGGGCGCCTGCAGGGCGTTCTTGCCTATCTGCAGGATGCCGAGAGCGAGGCCGTGCTGAGGCGGGTGGCGACCCAGCTGGCGCTTCCCGGGTTCGACGTGCGGCGGGGCGGGATCGCGGCTGCCGCGCGCGACCTCAAGCAGCAGCGATCGCCTGCATTGCTGTTCGTCGACGTGGCCGGGGTCGACACGATCCTGGATGCGGTGTCGGACCTGTCGGATGTCTGCGAGCCGCAGCTGCAGCTGGTGGTGATCGGCGAGGCCAATGATGTGGGCCTCTACCGCGGGCTGATGGGGCTGGGGGTGGCCGACTATCTGTTCAAGCCGCTGACCGCCGAGCTGGTGGAGCAGGTGATCTGGCGGCTCACCAACGGCGGGCCGCAGGGCAACGAGGCGCGGCTGGGCAAGCTGGTGGCGGTGTGCGGGGCGCGCGGAGGTGTCGGCGCCAGCAGTGTGGCTGCGAACCTTGCCTCTTATCTGGCTGAAAAGGCCTCTCGCCGGGTTGCGCTGGTCGACCTCGATGTCCGCTCGGGCGCGCAGGCGCTGTTGCTGGGCGCGAAGCCGAACCCGGGCCTCGCTGAAGCGCTGGAGGTGCCCGGCCGGCTCGACGACCTGTTCCTCGAGCGGGCGACGGTGTCGGTGGGCCCCCGGCTGGACCTGCTGGCGAGCGAGATGCCGCCCGAGCGGGTGCCCATGCCGAAGTTCGAGGGCGGCGACGCGCTGATCAGCCGGTTGCAGCGGAGCTACCATTATGTGCTGATGGACGTGCCCGTGGGGCTGAGGGATGCGGCAGCACCGCTGCTGGCTGCGACGCAGATCCAGATCCTGGTGCTGGAATCGACGCTCGTTTCGGCGCGGGACACGCTGCAGCGGGTGGAGGCGGCCAGCGCGCTGGGGCAGCGGCAGATCCTGCTGCACAACAAGGCCGGACGCCCGGGCGACCTGTCGTCGGCCGAGCTTGCAACCGCGCTGGCGAGGGCGCCTGACGCCACGATTCCGTTCCTGCCACGGGCCTTCAACGGGGGCATCAACCTTGGCCGCCCGGCGTGGCGCGACGACCCGCGCGCGGAAGCTGCCGTGGCGCTGCTGGCCCGCGAGCTGTCGGGGCAGAAGGTGCGAACGCCCAAGGCGCCGGGCTGGAAACGCCTGCTGGGGCTGGGCGCATGAGCTTCGGGCGTCGTCAGGTCCGCGAACTGGCGTCCGAGGCGCCGCAGGCCCCCGGCCGGGCCGAGGCTGTCCTCGTGCGTGCGACGCCCGAGCAGTTCGGGCTGGTGCGCCGCCTTGCCCTTTCGCGGCTGGACGCGGTGACGATCGCGGAGCTGGACGGGCCGACGCTGCGCGCCGCCATTTCGGAGGCGGTGGCCGCGGTTGCCACCGAAGAGCGGGTCCAGCTGAATGCCCGCGAGCAGGCCGCACTTGCCGACGAGCTGGTGAACGACATGCTTGGCCTTGGGCCGCTGGAGCCGCTGCTGGCGGACGAGAGCGTGACGGACATCATGGTCAATGGGCCGAACTGCACCTTTGTCGAGAAGGGCGGCCGGCTGCAGAAGGCGGATATCCGCTTCCGCGACAATGCGCATCTGCTGGGAATCTCGCAGCGCATCGCGTCGGCCATCGGGCGGCGGGTGGACGAGAGCTCGCCCCTGCTCGACGCGCGGCTTGAGGACGGTAGCCGGGTGAACATCGTGATCCCGCCGCTGGCGCTGGACGGGCCATGCCTTTCGATCCGGAAGTTCGCGAAGAAGCGGATCGACCTTGCCAAGCTGGTCGAGTTCAACGCCATGTCGGAGAACCTGGCGCGCGCGCTGGAGATCATGGCGCGCTGCCGGCTGAACATCGTGATCTCGGGCGGGACGGGCTCGGGGAAGACCACGCTGCTGAATGCCGTCAGCCGCTTTGCCGACAACAGCGAGCGGCTTGTCACGATCGAGGATGCAGCCGAGCTGCAGCTGCAACAGCCGCATGTGGTGCGGCTGGAGACGCGGCCGCCGAACCTGGAAGGGACCGGCGCGATCAGCCAGCGCGATCTCGTGCGCAATGCGCTGCGGATGCGGCCGGACCGGATCATCATCGGCGAGGTGCGCGGCGCCGAGGCCTTCGACATGCTGCAGGCGATGAACACGGGCCACGATGGCTCGATGTCGACGATCCACGCCAACAACAGCCGCGACGCGCTCGCCAGGATCGAGAACATGGTGCTGATGGGGGCGGTGGGCCTGCCGTCGGCAGCGATCCGCCAGCAGATCGTGAGCGCGCTGGACGTGATCGTGCAGGTGCAGCGCATGCGCGACGGCAAGCGGCGCGTGACGCAGGTGACCGAGGTGGTGGGGCAGGAGGGCGAGGTCGTCGTTCTCCAGGACCTGTTCACCTTCGAATATGACGGCGAGAACCGGGACGGCACGCTGAGGGGCGAGTTCCGCCCGACGGGCGTGCGGCCGGGCTTCCTGCCGCGGCTGCGCTACTTCGGGCTCGACGAGCTCTACACCAGCGTGTCGGCGCTTGGCGCATGACGGTTGCGCTGCGCCTTCCGCCTCTTGGGGAGCGTCGCCGCCGCATGGAGCGGCTGGCCCTGCTGCGGCCGGCGACACCGCGCGCCGGCGATGGCCGGCGTGACGCAAAGGGGCCCTCTGCTGTCGACCGGTTCGGACGGCGCCTGAAGGGGTTGATCGATCCCCTGCTGGGGATCGACCGAGCGCTGGCGACGGACGAGCGCCTGTCCATCGTGCGCCCCTTGCTTGCCGGCGCCGGCGCGGTGGCCGCGGCCTGGCTGTGCCTCACCTTCCTGCTGGAGGTTTCGGGGCCCTTTGCCGCGCCGCTGTCGGCGGCGGCTGCGATCTTCGTTGCGCGCGGGCAGGTGACGGGTGCGCGGGATTCCATCCGCGAACTGATGGAAGAGCAGTTCGCACTTGCGCTGGGCGTGATCATCCGCTGCGTGCGGGCGGGCCTTCCGGTGACGGAAGGCATGCGGGCTGTCTCGTCCGAGCTGCCCTGGCCGACCGGGCCGGAGTTCCGCCGCGCGGTCGACCAGATCCAGCTGGGCGAAGGCTTCGACGCGGCGCTGCAGGCGCTGGCCGACCGCTGCGTGCTGACCGACTATCGCTTCTTCGCGGTGTCCGTCGCGCTGCAGCGGCAGACCGGCGGCAACCTCAGCGAGACCCTGGAGAACCTGTCGGAGACGATCCGCAAGCGGCGGGCCGTGCGGCTGAAGGCCCGGTCGCTGACATCCGAGACCCGCGCCACCGTGTGGGTGCTCGCGCTGCTTCCCGTGGTGGTGGGCGGAATCCTGATGGTGGTGAACCCGCCCTATGTGATGCAGCTGTTCACCACGCCGGGCGGGCGGCAGCTGCTGGGGATCGCGATCCTGGTGCAGATGGTCGGCCTGGCGATCATCCGCGCGCTGTCGCGGCGGGCGCTGAGCTGATGGACGGGCGCAGCCTCGTGTCGACCGCGCTAGCAGCGCCTGGCCAGGGTGTCGGGGCGCTCATGCTGGCGCGCCGGCGGCTGGGAACAGGCGGGCAGCGCCATGTGCGCTTGCAGCAGGTGGCGCCGCCTCGGCCGGAATCGGCAGTCGCCGACAGCCCGCTGCGGCGGCTGGGCGACTGGCTGGCGCGCACCCCGATCGTCGGCAGCACCGAGGTCGGCAAGCTGCGGCAGACGCTGTATGCGGCCGGCCTGACGGGGCCGCATGCGGTCGACCAGTTCATCGGTTTCAAGCTCTGCTTTGCCGTGCTGCTGATCCTGGCGGCGCTCGTGTTGCTGAACTGGCGCGACGGGCCGGCCTCGCCGCTGTTCTCGGCGACGCTGCTGCTGGGCGCGGCCGTGGTGGGCCTGCGCGGGCCGGACTTCGTGATGGGCCGCCGGGCTGCGGCCCGGCGCGAGGCGATCGACCGCGGGCTCGCCGACGCGCTGGACCTGCTGGTGGTCTGTGCCGAAGCCGGGATCGGGATCGAGCTGGGGCTGGAGCGGGTGGCCCGCGAGATGAAGCCCGTCCATCCCGAGCTTGCCGCCGAACTTGCGATCACGGTGTCGGAGATGCGGCTGCTGGCCGACCGGCTGCAGGGCCTGCACAACATGGGCGAACGGGTGAACCTGGAGAGCGTGCAGTCGATCGCCTCCACCCTGTCGCAGACGCTGCGCTACGGCACGCCGCTGGGCAAGGCGCTGCGGACGTTGACGAGCGACTTCCGGCTGGTGCGGCAGACGCGGATGGAGGAGCGCGCAGCGCGGCTGCCGGTGCTGATCACGGTTCCGATGATCGTCTTCATCCTGCCGGCAACCACGCTTGTGGTGGCGGGCCCAGCCTTCCTGCAGCTCGTCTCTGCCCTTCGGGAGATCTGACGCCATGCTGGTTCGCCTTGTCGTTGCCCTGCTTGCCCTGCTGCTGTGTCCGGTCCCGGCTGCCGACGCCCGTGATCGGCCGGAGGCGCTGCGGGTGCAGGCCGGGCTTGGCCCGGTGCTTGCCCGGGCGGCTGCCCGCTCGGGCCAGTGGGAATCGGCCGCCCGGCTGTGGCGGGCCCGCACCCAGGCCGAGCCCATGGATGCCGAGGCCTGGACCGGGCTGGGCGAGGCCCTGTCCCACATGGGCGACGGGTCGGATGCAGTTGCCGCGCTGGCACGGGCGGCCGAACTCTCGCCCGGGCGACCGGGCCTGGCGCTGCTGCTGGGCCGCGCCCAGCTGCAGCAGGGAAATGCGCGGGCAGCGCTTGCGGCCTTCGGTGCGGCGACCGGGACGAACCCGCGCAACCCGGCGGCCTGGACGGGGCTGGGCATCGCGCATGATCTGCTTGGCGAGGCCGAGGCGGCGCAGCTGGCCTATGGCCGGGCGCTCGCGATCGATCCGCTGAACAGGGCCGCGCGGCACAATCTGGCGCTCAGCCGGGCGCAGCAGGCATCGGCCCGGCCGGGAGCAGCGCCATGAACCGAAGGCGAGGCGCCGCCGCACTGGAGACCGCCGCAGCGCTGCCCTTCCTGGTGCTGCTGCTGACGGCGACAGCCGATTATGCCTGGCTTGCGCTTGTTCAGCACCAGATGGGCCATGCTGCCCGTTCGGCCTCGCGCTACGGGATCACGGGCGAGGCCGATGCGGAGCCGATTGCCGAGGGCGTTCAGCTGGTCGCAATGTGCGACGGCAACGGCGGCGACGGCCCGCGGCTGGACCGCATCCGCGCGGTGCTGGCCCGCAATGCCGGCACGGTGCTGAAACCGGCGGGGCTGTGCCTTGCCCTGAGTGCCTATGAAGGGTTTCAGGCGGTCGGGCAGCCCGAGCCGCTGGCCGACATCAACGGCAATGGCCGGCACGATACGGGCGAGGCGTTCACCGACGTGAACGGCAATGGCAGCTGGGATGCGGACCAGGCATTGCCGAGCCCGGGCAGCAGCGCGGCGGTCGCCGTCTACACGCTGCGCTATGTGACCCGGCCGCTGACCGGGCTCACGCCCGGGCTGGGGCGGGATCGCGACCTTGTGTTCGAATCCCGCGTGGTGGTGCGCAATGAGCCCTTCTGACATGGCACTCCGGTCCGGGCGGTCCGACCGGGTCGGACGGCGCAGGCGGCGCGGCGCCGGCGCGCTGGAGTTTGCGGTTGCGGCGCCGCTGCTGCTGGGCCTGCTGCTGGCGGTGGTCGATCTCGGCCGCTACCTGGTGGCCGCGCAGCTCGCTGCGGCGGCGGCGAGCGCGGTTGCCGACCTTGCCTCCCAGACCGAGAATTTCACGCCCGAGATGGATCCGGCGCTGGTGACGACAGGGCAGGAGCTGGCGGTGCTGGCCCGGGCCGCTTCCGAGGTTGCGCGGCCTGTCGACCTGATGACGGACGGGGCCGTCATCGTGACGGTGCTGGTGAACGGGGGGAGCGGAACGGAGATCGGCTGGCAGCGGCGCTGGGGGCGGGCCGACATCCGCACCTCGATCAGCGCCCAGGACACGCGCGGCGTATCGGTAACGGCGGGTGACAGTGTCGTGTTTGCCGAGGTGGCCGGGGTCTACCGCCCCTGGCTGCTGTCTGGGCGGATCCTGGGGCTGCAGGATGCGTTCGAGTATCGCAGCGTCTCGGTGCGGCGCGCGCGCCTCGGCGGACCGGCGCTGGCGCGATGATGGCGCGCCCTCGTCATCTGCGGCGCGGCAATGTTGCGCTGGGGGCAGCACTTCTGCTGGTGCCCATGGCCATGCTGGCGGGCATCGGGATCGATTTCGGCCGGGCCTGGCTTGCGCAGGATCGGCTGGGCCAGGCGGTCGATGCGGCTGCGCTTGCCGGGGCGCGTGTGCTGGGCGCGCGCGACGCGGGAGCGGACGCGCGGATGTACTTCAATGCCAATTTCGTGCCCGGCGGCGGCTTTGCCCTCGACTCCTTTTCCGCCAGTGCTTCCGCCGGAGGAGACACACTGTCGGTGTCTGCCGCAGGCCGCATCCACACGAGCTTCCTGCAGCTGGCCGGCCCGCGCTGGGCGACCCTTCCGCTCAGTGCCTCGGCGACCGCCCGGCGCACGACCATCGGGATGGAGCTTGCCCTTGTCCTCGACGTGACGGGGTCCATGGCGGGCACGTCCATGACGCAGATGCGGCTGGCGGCGGCCGATCTCGTCAACATCCTCTATGGCGGGCAATCCAGCCTGGACACGCTGTACATCTCGGTCGTGCCCTACACGGCGACGGTGAACCTTGGGTCCGGCCGGACGGACTGGCTGGTGGGGGGCGCGGCGACCGGATTCGCTCCCTTCCGCTGGCGCGGGTGCGTCGAAGCGCGGACCGGGGGCGAAGACCAGACCGAAACGCCACCCGCCGTGATGCCGTTCCAGCCATTTCTCTACCCGTCGACGCGGGCGCAGACGGCAGCGAACGCCTTCGGCACCCGAACGACCCGCGGGCTCGTGGGGCCGGTGTTCGGGGACGCCGACTGGGGCACCACGCCCGCCATCACCAGCAACGAGGCGCCCGACCCCGACGACACCGACAGCCTGGACCCGCGCGACAGCTGGACGAACAACAATGCACGCAAGGGCCCCAATGTGGGATGCGGCCAGCCGGTCGCCGGCCTGAGCAACGATCGCGACCAGATCCTGGCGATCATCGCCGCACTGCAGCCCACGAACCGAGGCGGCACCATGGGCAATGTCGGCCTGCAGGCGGGCTGGTTCACGCTGTCGCCCCGCTGGCGTGGGCTGTGGGGCACAAGCCCCTGGGGGACCGTCACGCCCCCCGGGCTGCCGCTGGATTACCCCGGCCCCCGCGATTTCATGACCAAGGTGATCGTGATGATGACCGACGGCGACAACAACTGGTTCGACTATGGTCGCCCGCCGGCCCACGATTACACCGCCTATGGCCGATTGGGCGAGGGTCGGCTGGGCACCACCAACGGCGGCACGGCGCGCACCCGCATCGACGATCGGATGCTGACACTGTGCACCAACATCAAGGCGCGCGGGATCCGCATCTACACCATCACGCTGGGCACCAGCACCTCGACCCGCAGCCTGTATCAGCAATGCGCCACTGGCCCGGGATATTATTTCCATGCGCCGACCGCGAGCGATCTGCGCTCTGCCTTCCGGGAGATCGGCACGCAGCTCGGGAACCTGCGGCTGGAGCAATGAAGGTGGCGACAAGTCGATTTGCTGCCGCTAGGGGCTTGGGCGAAGGGACAGGTGGCCGAGTGGTTTAAGGCAGCGGTCTTGAAAACCGCCGTGGGGGTGACCTCACCGTGAGTTCGAATCTCACCCTGTCCGCCAGTCTCCTGCGCTCACGGGCGTAGCCCTCCGCGGGGGTGCGGCAATTGCCGCGGCGCGCAGTCGCGCTTGCGAACCCTTGCGGGTTCGAAGCAACTCCCAACAGGGCCGCCATTCGCGACGTGATCGACGCCGCCCAGAGCGACGTGTACGACGTCCTCGCCTACATCGCCTTCGCCCTGCAACCACTCACCCGCGCCGAGCGTGTGGAGGCGCGCAAGCCTGCGATCATGCCGCTCTATGACGTAAAGCTGCAGGCCTTCATGGACTTCTTGCTGCAACAGTATGTGGCCCAGGGGGTAGATGAACTCGACACCGGAAAGCTGGCGGCCCTGCTCGAGCTCAAATGCCACTCCACCTCAGATGCTGCTGCCTAGCTAGGCGGCGTCAAGACCATCCGCGACACCTTCGTCGGCTTCAAGAAGCTGCTCTACCAGCGATAGGCCGATGCCCTCGCCGACGCCCTAAAGGCGCGGAGAATTGAAGCCGAGGGGGCATGGCTGGGAGCATCTGGCGAATGGGACAATGAAAAACGCTTATCCTTCAGCATGAACATGCTTCTGTTCGTCGGACGATGTCTCCGCAGAATGCCTGATTGAAGTCCCCCTTGCGCCCCCAAAACAGACATAGGCGCGCTTGTTCCGGGTTCCCGAAAGCAGACATTGGGTTCAAACCTTGCCAATGTTGAAGTCGAGAGTTCGTATGTCTTCGCCCGCACCGGTGCGTCGTCGGGGGCTGTCCTACACCAAGCTACGCCAGAAGCCGTTGCCCAAGCGTACCCTGGCGTAGGCGTATTGGCAAAGCAACGGGCGCGAAGGTTTTGGTCGCGAGCGCTGGAACTGTCAGGCGCACGCGCAGTTACCCTTAACGACCAATTCCTTGCGTCCCTGTGGCTCGGGGTTTGAGCTGGGTCACTTTTTCGGTTTGGCGCGCCAACCGCCTTGGAGAAGCTGCGACGAAAGAGGAGGCTGGAGAAACGACCGTTTCGGCAGAGCGAGTTTTCATCCGCGCCGGCAACAGGATTGGTGGCCGTATCCCCCCCGAACGGCCGCCAGAGGGGCAACGCCATTTCTTCATTCGCACGAGGCCGAATGGCGTTGCCCCGTTCAACGGATCGGGAAAAGGGCCGTGTGAGCACAGCCGCGGATCGAACACGCAGCGTGCCTTATGCCACTGGAAAGGCCATGTCGTAGTGCAGGCCCTCTGCGCGAAAGTCCGGCTCTGCGGTCCCGCCAAGCTGGTGGGTGATGCTGCGCTCGATCAGGCTTGATCCGAAACCACGATGGTCCGGCCGCGAGACCGGCGGGCCACCGGTCTCGGTCCATTCGATATGAACCCACTGGCCACCGTCTCTGTGCTCCAGCGACCAGGTCACCTCGAGATGGCCGGTCTCGTTCGAAAGCGCCCCATATTTCACAGAGTTGGTCAGCAGTTCGTTCAGCACCATTGCCATTGCAACGCCAACCTGTGGCTTCAAAATCAGGTCCGGCCCGAGGATCCGGATACGCCCTTCCATGTCATAGGGTGCCAGGGTGTTCCGAACGATCTTGCTCAGGTCGGCCCCGCTCCAATTGTCCATCACAAGCAGATCATGGATCAGGCCCAGAGAATGGAGCCGCCCTTCGAAGGCGACTCTGAACCCCTCCACGGACCTGCATTCGCGAAGCGTGAGCGACCCTATCGACTGGACCATGGCAAGCATGTTCTTCACCCGATGGCTCAGCTCATGCATCAAGGTGTCCCGAAGCACTTCTGCCTCGACACGCGCTGTCACATCCTCGATCGCAAGCAGGATCAGGTTCTGCTGCTCCCCCCTACCTTGCAAGCCGCGCGCGTTCAGCAGCATGTGCTTGCGCCCCAGGCGGACGAACTCATGCTCGATCGCGAAATTCTCGAACGCGCGATTGTCGGTCAGCACGCGCCGAAGCAGCCGGCGAAGCTCAGGTATGTCCCAGGCACCGTGGTCCAGCTCGTGCAGCAGGAAGCCGCGCGATTCATTGGCCGGGCAGTCGAACGCTTCGCTGAAAGCCGGATTGACCGAATGCACCCGAAGCTCTCCATCAAGCACCACAACCGGGTGCCGGACGGTTTCGATGATGGCCTCCGCCTGGAGGCGCGCCTCGTTGATCATGTCGAGCGCCTGCTTGCGATCGGTAATGTCTATGAAGCTGATCACGACGCCGGCGATCCGGTCCTCGTGCGTCCGATAGGGCAGCACCCGCCTCAGATACCATCGGCCTGAACTGCTTTTGACTTCTGCGTCAATTCCATTCAGCTTCTGAAGGACTGTCTCGGCATCTCGCAGCAGCGTATCGTCCGCCACTCGCCAGGCAAAGTGGGTTAAAGGCCGGCCAATGTCGGTCGAAACCAGCTGGAGAATCTCCTTGCTGCTTGGGGAAAACCAGCGGATGCAGAAGTCCCTGTCCAGAAAGACGGTCGCGATCTCATTGCTTGCCAAGAGGTTGTTCAGGGTGTCGGTCGTATCGGCCAGTTCCTGAATCTTGTATTGAAGCTGACTGTTGACGGTCTGCAGCTCCTCGTTGAACGACTGCAGCTCCTCCTTTGAGGTTTCCAGTTCCTCGTTGGTGGATTGAAGCTCCTCGTTCATCGAGGTCACTTCCTCATTCGCGGCCTTCAGCTCCTCGTTCGTTCGCTGGAATTGCGCGATCGTATCCTGCAGTTCGGCCCGAGCAGTACGCAACTCTGCCTCGAACGCATTCTGTGCATCGCGGCTGTCGGACTCGGTATCCAGCGGAGCAGAAGTGGTGTCCGAGGGGCCGACAGTGCGGAAGCTGACGAGAAGCAGATTGTCCCTGCCGTCGGATCCGGCGAGCGGTGCAACCGTCACTGCAACAGCCTGGTCCCCATGTCCGTTTCGGATCACGCAATCGAAATCAACCGACTGTTTCCCTTCAGCTGCCTGCCGCAAAGCAAGTCGCAGCCTTGCACGCAAGCCATGGCGGGCCATGGCCAGCAGTTCGCGGCTGGGCTCACCCGGAGGCTGTTCGAGAAAATCACCGGTCGACCCGTGAAACCACAGGACGCGCCCTTGGCGATCAATCAGCACCGAGGCCGGGGCAAAGCGCTCGATCAGTGCGCCCCGGGCAAGATCATCAAGCCGAAGCGGCCGTCTGCCAAAGTCGGATCCGGCTTCGACTTCGGGACGGGTGGGCTGCGCCCGACCGGGCAGAAGCGGAAAGTCGAGAATGTCGTGTCGGGTCGGCCCCAGCCTACGGTAAATGCGCCACTTCTTGGAAACTGTCTCGAAAAGATCGTCGCGGTTGGAGACACTTTCCGCATTGCCGAGCAACAGGTGCCCGCCTTCGCGCAGCGCGAAATGCATCAGCGCCACGGCCCGCTCCTGCGCCGCCGGATCGAGGTAGATCAGGAGGTTCCGGCACGTGATGATGTCGATCTGCGAAAAGGGCGGGTCGCGCAGCAGATCGTGCGACGCAAACACCACGAGGTCGCGCAGCTCCTTGCGCACCTGATAGGTGCCGTCGAGCCTGTCGAAGTGGCGCTGCACAAGGTGTGCCGGTATCGCGGCAACGGCGCCTTCCGAGTAGATGCCGGCCCGTGCCACATTCAGGTTGTCGTCCCGCCCGTCAGTGGCAAACAGCTTGATGTCGAACCGCTTGTTCGCCGCTTCAGCCCGGTCGCAGAGCAGCATCGCCAGCGTGTAGGCTTCCTCTCCGGTGGCGCATGCCGGCACCCACAGGCGCACGGCTTCACCACTGGCCCGTTCGCTTACCAGCGGGGAAATCACCATCTCGTCCAGCTCGGTCCACGCCTCGGCGTCACGAAAGAAACTGGTGACGTTGATCATGAGATCCTTGGCGAGCGTTTCCAGCTCGTCGGGTCGGGTGCGCAGGCGTTCGACATAGTCGGCGATCTCAAGCAGGTTGGCCAGCCCCATGCGTCGCTGGATCCGCCGCGTCAGCGTGCTGCGCTTGTACAGGCGAAAGTCATGGCCGGCGCGGCTTCTGAGCAGCGCAAGGACGGGGTCGATCGAAGAATCTCCGGATGGGGTGTCGTCGACGAGGCCGGCGTGCCCGACATAGGCGTGCCGGCTGTAGCGCAGCAGCAGGTCCGGCATGCTTTCGGGCGCAAGCACCTGGTCGGCAAGCTTTGCGGCAATCACGCTCCGCGGCATGGCATCGAAGCGGGCCGTCGAAGGATCCTGGACCAGAATGCAGCCGCCCGCTGCCCGCACCTCCTTCAATCCCTCCGTGCCGTCGCTGCCGGACCCCGACAGCACGATGCAGATGGCCCGCTCGCACCGATGCGCTGCAAGCGATTCGAAAAGCCGATCGATCGGGTAGCGGGCGCCGCGGCGCTGGGCCGGCTCGGACAGGCGAAGATGTCCGTCATCGACCGTCAGCGACGAATCCGGCGGGATGACATAGATGTGGTCGGCCTCGATCGACATTCCATCGGCGGCCTCGGCCACTATCATCGAGCTGTGCTGGGCAAGCACATGCGTGAGCCCGCTTTCACGGGTTGGGTCCAGATGCATCACGACAAGGAAAGCCAAGCCGCTGTCGGCCGGCATTGCCTCGAACAGGCGGATCAGTGCCTCGATTCCCCCTGCCGATGCACCAATGCCGACAACCGGGCATGGAACCCCGGCAGGCATGCCGGCCGCCTCGCCATCCGCCCCGGGACCGGATGACGCCTTGCGGGCCCTGCTGGCTGGCTTCCGTTTCACGGCATCTCCAATCCGCTTCAATTGCCTGCATCTCGGTTCAAATCCGCTGCGGCGCGAACGTCCGGTGCAAACCATGGCATCGACAAGCGGATCGTCGGCCCCGTGTCACACCTGACACTAGGCCTTGAACTCTGGCGACGGCAAGCGCCAGCGCCTCGCTTGAGAGTCCCAACCGACCACGGAACATCATGTTCCGGCCGAGGACAGTGGCGACCGGATGCCATGGTGGAACCATTTGCTTCGCGCCCGGTTGGTTATGCAGACGCCGCGCCTGGGCTTGCGGTGCAAGGAAAGGATACCCGTATGCGAAACGCGCTCGTGGCCGCAGGTCTCACGCTTTTCCTGGTGGGCTGCAATCAGTCCAAGACCGAACAGAAGGCCGATGCTGTCGAGGAGAGTTCCGCAGCGCAGGCTGACGCCGTTCGCGAAAATGCCGAACGGAATGCGGATGCCTTGGAAAGCAAGGCAGAGGCCGTGGACAGCAGCGGCAATGCAATGGCGAAGGCGGAAGAGGCCCGGACAGACGCAAAGGCGAACAAGCTGGAAGCAGAAGCCGATCTGGTCCGCGACACTGCAGAGACCAAGGCCGACCAGCTCGAAGACCGCGGCGAAGCAAAGGCCGAGGCAATCCGCGACAAGGAATAGTCGTGGAAACAGCTCGGACAAGGGTGGCGGCAACCGAGCCGCCGCCGTTGCTTTGCGTGGTCTCGGCCTGGACAAACAGCAAGAACTCCATACGTCGCATCGGCACGCCGGCTCGTCGGCCTGCTGGAACTTCCAGGGCCGGATCATGTTGTTCCATCAACCAGGCCATTGGCGACATTGCGCCGCTTCGACTGGGAAAAGGAGCATCCGATGCAAAGCGCCCCCAACATGAATAGCCACGCGAAAAGCGGCGAGCTGATTAGTGCAGATCGCGTCAAGGGAACCAACGTCTACGATGCCGAGGGCAAGAAGATCGGCTCAATCGACAGCGTCATGCTGTCGAAGCATGGTGGCAAAGTTGCATATGCCGTTATGAGTTTCGGCGGCTTTCTGGGCATTGGCGAAAAATACCATCCGCTTCCCTGGAACAAGCTCGACTATGACCCTGCGGTGGAGGGCTACCGCGTTTCGATGACGGGGGAATCCCTACGGGATGCGCCGAGCTACGACCGCAATGCCCTTGAACGGGAGGAATGGCGTTCGGCGGCAGACGAGTATTACGGGCGCAACGGCGGGCAACCCGCCGTGGCACCCAAGGCGTCGCAGAATCTGGCGGGCAACCGGATCTGACATCATCTGAACAGGCTGGCCCATCCCCCCTTTGGCCGGCTGTGAGGGAGGGGGCGGCATCCGACAAGGGTGTCGCCCCTTTTCAGTGTCTGCGGAACCTTGGCGCCGGTCCGTTGTTCTATCTGCAGTCTCAACAGTGATCGGACACACATCATGACATTGATCCTCATCCTCATCGTTGGCGGTGTCCTCGGCTGGCTGGCCAGCCTTCTGATGCGAACAGACGGGCAGCAGGGCATCGTGATCAACGTCGTTGTCGGCATCGTCGGCGCGTTTCTGGCCGGCTTCTTTCTGACACCCCTGCTGGGCGGCAGTCCCATTACCAGTGGCGCCTTCGATGCCCGGTCGTTGCTGGTATCCTTCCTGGGTGCAGTCGTATTGCTGGGGATCGTCAATCTGTTTCGACGCGGTCAGGTCCGGTAATCATCTGCCGGCTCCGACTACGCGTCGCCCTCGGGCAGGTCGGCACGTGAACAGAAATCGGGATCCGGATGGCAAGTCCCCGTCCGGGTCCGCTCACCGTTCCGATCCGCTGGCGAGCGGATGCCCCGATGCGCTTGTCCCCGGTTAGGTCCAGCACAGAAAATGGCCGGCGAGCGCAAGCTCGCCGGCCAGTTAAGGGTCGCGGGTTTACGCGGGCTGCACTGCGTGTCGCAGGCGGCCTGGGTGTTCGGTATCCGCATCCACGCCCAGCCGCTCCCGGCAGGCGTGGATGCGCTTCAGAAATTCGGCTTCGTCGGCACTTGCTCCCGGCGTTCCAGCGCCCATGCCTTCGGCATCAGCCACCTGATGGTCCGAAAGATCCAGCGCCCACTCTTCAAGAAGCCGTTTCTTCTGAATCTGATGCAGGTGCGCGTCGGCAAGCACGGCTTCGGGGTCTGGATAGTGGGCTGACGGATCGGACAATAGGGAATCGTGATCAATGCCGCTCCTGGGATCGATGTGCTGGCCAGTCATGAGCTTGGGCTCTCCTGCTCGGCAAGAGTGGCAGAGCTGCCGTTGCGCAACTGCTGAACCGTCTCATTCAGGCGATCCCGGGTCATGCAGCGCGTCCCCTTCCGATTTCGTTCGAGCCCGCCTGGGGTCTGGGCCACAAGCGCTTCACCTGTCGAAACCAAGTCAGACGCAGTTTGTTCCCGCCTCAATCCGTCCGGGCAAATGCCGGGTTCCGGGCCAGGAGCGCATGCCCGATGGTCACGATCACTGTGTCGGGCGCAAAGGGCTTGGTCACAAGAAACGTCGGCTCAGGGCGCTCGCCTGTCAGCAGGCGTTCCGGATAAGCCGTGATGAAGATCACCGGGACGTCGAACATCGCCTGGATGTCGCGGGCGGCATCCTGCCCGGATGAACCGTCAGCAAGCTGGATGTCGGCAAGCACCAGGTCGGGTGCCGCCCGCCGGGCCTCTGCAACAGCCCTGGTTCGTGTCATGGCAGTCCCGACAACGTCGTGGCCCATGTCCCTGACGATCTGTTCGAGATGCATGGAAATGATTGGCTCATCTTCGATGATCAAGACCCGGGAGTGCATGGCGGCCGAAATGGCAGCGCGCGCCTCCGTCAGGGCGAGGGCCACCTCCGGCTCGGGCCGGCTGAGGATCTCGGCGGCCTCGCCCGAGGTAAACCCCTCCACCGCCGTCAACAGCAATGCCTGTTGCCCGGTCGTCGAGGGACCTGCGTGCGAACGGTCCGTCGCTGCCGTCACGGATTCGCGCAAGGGGTCGAAAAAGGCGTGGAACAGCCGGAACAAGTCGCGTTTCGGGGAGTTGCTGCCTGAAAGGGTACCGGGTTCCAGAACCAGCGATTCAAGCACTGCCCGGACATACATGTCCCCACTTTTCTGCGATCCTGAAAGGGCCCGCGCATAGCGTCTCAAGTGCGGGAGATGCGGACCAAGAGAGGCCCGCATGGAATTCGCATCAATCATCCCCGCACTCCATCCGCATAGCTATGGCAGGTAAACATGGGAGGGCTGGCATTGTTCCCGAGCACATGGAACAAAACAGCCATGGGGCGGTTCAGGGACAGCGTTATATGGACAGATTGCACAAGATGAGTTCGACTCCAGACCAAGAGAAGGACGGGATCCGCACGGCAGGCCGGAACCCAGGCGTGAACAAGCCCGACCCGATTGCCGAAGGGCTGCGCAAACTCTGGGAGAATGTTGAGAAGGAGCCCGTGCCGGACGAGTTCCTCGACATTCTGGACCGGATCGATGCAGCGCGCCGGAAGGAACAGGGCGGTTGACTGCCGCCCCCGATCAGAAGCGACAAACCCAGAGCGCCGATTTGGAGGCCGAGGCCAGCTTCCGCGCCGACCTCGTCGCCATCATACCCTCTCTGCGGGCCTTTGGCCGGGGTCTTTGTGGAAACAGGGAACTGGCAGACGATCTTGCGCAGGAAACGCTGACCAAGGCTTTGGCAGCCCAGGACAGCTTCAAGCCGGGCACCAATTTCCGGGCCTGGATGTTCCGCATCTTGCGAAACCATTTCTATACGCTGGCAGTCGTGGCCAAGCGCTTCGTGCCTTACGAACCGGAAGACATGGCCCACCTGCAAACGAGTCCGCCGGAGCAGGGCGGTGGAATTGTGCTTCAAGACCTGCTGCGGGGGCTCGCCACGCTTCCCGCCGAACAGCGCGAAGCGCTGCTGCTGATGGAATCCGGCTTGCAGTGGGACGAGATTGCCGATGTGATGGGCACCCCGCTCGGCACCGTGAAAAGTCGGATCACGCGCGGCCGAGCTGCCCTAAGACGCTACATGGACGGACCTGTCGATCCGCCAGTTTTGCCTCCCGTCGCAACTCCGCCGAAAGTGGAAGGTTCAGCCAGAAGTTGACGTGCAGGACGGCAGAATGGGTTTGACAGGGCTTTTCAAACGGAGCGCCTGGCCTTTTCCTGTCAGGGTGACCGTCTTTGCCCGGTGCTGCACCGACAGACTGCCTTCCAACCGTCCCGGTTCAGGCGCCCGCACTTGTATCTGCCGGCTTGACCCGGACAACGGGCACCTGCTCCCCGTTCGCAGCGGCATTCGAAGCCTCGATCTTGCCGTAGGTCTCCACATCGAACAGCCCGACGGCCCACGCAATTGTCACGATCGTCAACGCAGTCACGGCCATGATCACCAGGATGCGGCCTGCGGCACCCAAGCGCCCGGGTTCATTCGAATGGCTGTTCACAGGTTTCTCCCGGCTGGATTTCCAAGCAACAACGTCAAAGGGACAGCCATTGTTCCCCCAAGGTGAAAAAGACGCCGTACCTGCGGCATGTGGTGCTGGCGGACGTCCGTTGCGGCGTCACATACATCTTCAAAATGGCGGCGGGCGACGGCGACGCCCCAATGCGCGATCGAATATCGCCTGGGGTCCTGCCATGCGAGGTTGGACCAAGCCAGTTTCACGGATGCGCGCCTGCCCGGTTTCTCAGGGAGGTGGCGGAGCCCGCTTTGCATCACCATCGCCCACTTTGCCCGACCGCCGGACCACAACCTGCCCGGCCGCTTACGGCCCTTTGCCGTCATTCAGCTAAGCGCCCCATATCGGTCGTTCCCACGCAGTACTCCGAGTTCGTAAACCGGCCGTTCGTTTCAGCTATTCCGAACACTGCCGTCTCCGTCTCTATCGGATACATCGAATATTCGATTGAACTATCTATATTCTGGCTGTAATCCTTCTGGCGACAGATGTTCAGCGAGGCATGATGGCCAAGACTGCCGCAGACAGGCGCCCTGGAGCCGCTTCGGGAGAGACGATCCCCAGACAGATTGCCTCATCGCATGTTCCCGCCGCACAGCAGGCGCGCCAGCGCATTCTCGATGCCTCCGTGGCGCTTTTCGCGGCCCATGGCTTCGAGGGCGTCTCCACTGTGCGCATTGCGGCCGAAGCCGATATTTCCCAGTCGGTTGTGCTCTATCACTTCGGCTCCAAGCAGAAGCTCTGGCGGGAGGCGATGCTGCACCTCTTTGCGCGGATCGGCGCGGCCGGGATCACAACTGCCAGCGACATGAAGGATCTTGATCCGCTGTCCCACCTACGCGTCGCGTTACGCCGTTTTGTCCGCCTGTCTGCCCGCCACCCCGAACTCGGGCGGATCATCATGCGCGAGGGAGCCGAAGGTGGCGAGCGGCTCGACTGGCTCGTCCGGAACGCCCTGGCGGCCAACTATCAGGTGTATACCGGCCTGGTTTCGGCGGCGCAGGCGGCCGGCCAGGTCAAGCCCCATCCGCCGTTCTTGCTGACCATCCTCCTCCATGCGGCGTGCTCGATGCTCTTCAACCTGCAGCCGCTGGTCGAAGCCGTCGATGGCAGCCATCTGGCTGACGACAGGCATGAAGAGTTGGCCGACATGATCCTCGACACCTTGTTCGAAGGTATCCTCTCCGGAGACAGCCGATGACCTCCCAGCCCCCCACCCCGGATACACAGCCGCCGCCGATCCTGGGCGCGCACCATGTTGCGTTCCGATGCCAGGACGCCGAGGCGACGCGCCACTTCTACGAGGACCTGCTGGGACTCGAGCTGGCCGCGGCACTGGCGTTCGACGAAAGTCCAGGCGGCGGCCCGCTCCGCTACATGCACCTCTTCTTCCGCATGGGTGACGGCCGCTTCATCGCCTTCTTCGACCTGCCGGACAATCCCCGGCCCGAGCTTTTCCGCCCCAGCAGCGGCTTCAACCGCCATATCGCACTGGAGCTCGCCGACGCGGCCGGGCTAGCCGCAGGCAAGGCTCTCCTCGAACAGGCCGGCCTGACGGTCGAAGGCCCGATCGACCACGGCTTCGTCCAGTCGATCTACACCTATGATCCGAACGGCATACAGGTCGAGCTGACCTGCCGCAGCGCGACGCACGATGCCTTCCTGTCGATGGAGGGGCTTCACGCCCGCACTGCGGTTGATGCGTGGGCGCAGCGACCACCGGCATGACGGCAATCGTCAACAGCCTGCTGCGGGCAGCGCAGCAATGCGGCCCCGCACCGGCCCATATCGCCGACGGGCCCCCGCTTACCTGGGCCGAAACGGTGGGCCGCACGCTTACGCTGGCGGACGGGCTCCGGCAGTTCGGGCTGGGGCCGGGCGATCGTGTCGCCATCCTTGCCGCAAACGGTGTCGATTATTTCGAACTCTCCTATGCCCTGCTGGCTTCGGGGATCGTGATGGTGCCGCTCAACACGCGCCTCGCACCTCCAGAAATCGAGGAGCAACTTGCCGATTGCCAAGCGAACGCCCTCGTCGCGGACCCCGCGTTTCTGGCGCTTGGCGCCGAGCTCCTGACAAAGCTCCCCCTTCTGGACCGGCTGATCGGCTGCAATGGCGCTGTTGCCCCAATTACCCTGGCGGCGCTGCGCAGCGCCGGAACGCCCCGGGAGCTGCCGCCGCGACCGCCCGCCGAACTCGCCGCCATCCTCTACACGGGCGGCACCACCGGCCGGCCTAAGGGGGTGATGCTGAGCCATGGGGCGCTCGATCATGATCTGGCCTGCATCCTGGCCGACATCGGCTGGCCGCGGGGCGTCCGCTATCTCCACGTGTCACCGATGTTCCATCTGGCCGACCTCGGTCCCTGCTGGGCGACGACAGCGCTGCTGGGTACCCATGTCTGGCTTCCCCGCTTCACCGTGCCCGACCTGATCGACCACCTTGCTCGGCACGACTGTTCGGCAACGGCTCTGGTCCCGTCAATGATCGCGATGATGCTTGACGAGCTTGCGCGGCAGCCGCGCCCTCTGCCGGCGCTGCGCCACATCGGCTACGGGGCGGCGGCCATCGGACGCCCGCTGCTCGAACGTCTGCGTGCGCAGTTTCCTGCGATGTCCCTGGTGCAGTTCTACGGACAGACCGAAGCCGGCGGCAGCTTCACCTGCCTGCGCGCCGAGGACCATGTGGCCGACAGCCCGGCGCTTGCCTCGGCCGGTCGCCCGCATGCCGGGTGCCGGGTGCGCATCGTCGACACCGAGGGGCGCGAGGTTCCCAGAGGCACGGTCGGCGAGATCGTCGGGCACAGCGGCGGCCTGTTCGACGGATATCTGAATCAGCCCGAGGCGACGGCTGCGGCCTTGTGCGATGGCTGGCTGCACACCGGCGACGCCGGCTTCATGGACGAGGACGGCTTTGTCCATGTGACCGACCGACTGAAGGACATGATCGTGACAGGCGGCGAGAATGTCGCCTCGTCGGAAGTGGAGGCCGTGCTGATGCGGCACCCGGCCGTGACGCTCGCCGCAGTGATCGCCCGTCCGCATCCCGTCTGGGGCGAATCCATCCACGCCGTCATCCTGTCCGGCGGCGGTGCCGTAACCGAAGACGAGCTCCAGGCGTGGTGCCGCGAACGGATCGCCGGCTATAAGTGCCCCAAGAGCTTCGAGTTCCGTGACACCCTGCCCCTGTCGGCGATCGGCAAGGTCCGCAAGGACCTTCTGCGGGCGCAACGAAGCTGACCATGCCCGATGATCCTGCGGCCGCCTACGCACGCGACGGGGTGATCTGCCTGCGCGCCTGCCTCGACGCCGGCTGGGTTGCCCGCGCAGTCGCAGGCCTTGAACGCCAGAATGCGGCGCCGGGGCCGCTTTCGCAGGTCTTTCCCGCCCGACGGGGTTCGGGCGCCTTCCTGTCGCACCTGCATGGCTGGCGGCACGACCCGGACATCCGGGCCGTTGCCCTGGAAAGTCCGCTGCCGCAGGCTGTGGCCGAGATCATGGGCGTCGCCAAACTCCGGCTTCTCTACGACCAGTCGTTCACCAAGGAGCCCGGCGCCGACGCACCCACGCCCTGGCACCACGATATTACCTTCTGGCCGGTGGACGGGGGACCGCTTGGCAGTGCCTGGATCGCCCTGGACCATGTCGACGAAGACAGCGGAGCGGTTCACTTCCTTGCAGGCTCCCACCTGTCGCCGGCGCGGTATCGACCGACCCAACCGGACACGCCCCAAACCCGTACACGCGCCAACATGCAGCTACCGCCGGCGCCCGACGGATGGACTGTGTCGGAACCTCAACGGATCAGCTTCGACCTCGCGCCCGGTGATGTCTTGCTCTTCGACGCCCGCACGCTGCACGGCGCCCGCGGAAACCGCCGCCCCGATCGTGCGCGCCGCGCGCTGACCATCCGCTACGCTGGCCCGGGTGTGCGCTGGGTTGCGGGTGCGCACGCCCTTGCCTTCGAGCAGCCGATCACGCTCGGCCACGGCGACCCCTTGTCGGGCCCGGATTTCCCGCTTGCCTGGCCGCGCTGAACACCTTGCCCCGGAGCCGACGTGTCGTGGATTTCCAAGATGGTCGGGTCTATGCTCTCTGGTCATACCGAGCTTCACTTGAGCAGCGGACCCTTCGCGACATGTCAATCATGGTGACACCGGATCTGCTCGCCGAGCGCATAAGGAGAGCCTATCTTAGCGGACCGATCCAGCCGCTCCGGGACGGCCTCTCGCCTGACGACGCAGAAGGCGCTTATCGAATTCAGCGCATCAACACGCGCTTCTGGGAGGCTTCCGGTCGCCGGATCGTGGGCCGCAAGATTGGCCTGACCTCAAAGGCAGTGCAGGCGCAGCTCGGCGTCAATCAGCCGGACTTCGGAGTTCTGTTCGAAGACATGCTGATTGTCGATGGAGGTTCTCTTTCTCCATCGCAGGTGTTCCAGGCGAAGGCCGAAGCGGAGGTTGCTCTGGTTCTGGCCCGGACCATTGATGACCCCGGCTTGACGTTGGAGGACTTGGTGGCAGCAGTTGCATACGTGCTGCCAGCAATCGAGATCGTCGACAGTCGAATTGCAGACTGGCAGATCAGCTTTGCCGACACGGTCGCGGACAACGGCTCCTCCGCATTCTTCGTCCTTGGTTCGGAGCGCAGGGAGCTCGCCGGGCTCGATCTCTGGAGCTGCGGCATGGTCATGCAAGTGAACGGCGAAATTGCCTCGATCGGGGCAGGGGCTGCATGTCTAGGGCATCCGTTGAATGCCGCCCTGTGGCTTGCGCGGACCCTCGCCCTTTCTGGCGATCGGCTGGCAGAAGGCGACGTCGTACTGACGGGTTCGCTGGGCCCCATGGTCACGCTGGTGCCGGGGGACCGGGTCTGCGCAACGATCGGCGGCATTGGGAGTTGCGGCTTTTCCTTTGCGGGCAATTGAGCTGCAACCACTCACGCGGTGTTGATTCGCGCCACTGACCCATGCCGGGCGGCTGCCTGTTTTCAACACATAGCAATCTAAGTATAGACTGTGCCCAGTGCATTCGAAGCCATGTTGTCGGAGTGCGAAGCGGTCTGTTCAACGGGTGCACGGGACGGAGACATTGCAGTGGCCGACGCAGTTAGGAGGTATCGAAATCCGCCGGAGTATTACACCGATCCGGAGAACAGCATCGGCTATCTCGCCAGGATCGTGTTTCGGTCGTTCTCCCGCCTGCTGGAACAAGGCACCCTCAGCGAGGGCATCTCGGCCGGACAGTGGCGGTTTCTGCGGCAGTTGTGGCGACAGGATGGAATCACCCAGCGCGAGTTGAGTGAGCGGGTCGGGATGCGGGAGCCAACGACGGTCGTTGCTCTCAACGGGTTGGAAAAGGCAGGCCTCATCACGCGAAAGAAGGCAGGAGCGGATCGACGCAAGACCTTCATCTTCCTGACACCACACGGCAAGCGGCTCGAACTTGTTCTTGCGCCGATGAACGCGGAAATTCACGAAGTTGCCACCCGGGGCATGTCGAACGAAGAGGTGGAGCATCTGCAGCAGCTGATGCGCAGGGTTATCGTCAATCTGGCGGACGAGACCGCGAAGCTCTCCCGACTTTCGGACATCAAGGCCTGATCCGATGGTTCGGATTGCAGTGGTTGCCGGCAGTGTCCGCAGCGGGTCCTTCAACGTCATGCTTGCACGAGCGGCGATCCGGCACCTGGAGGCGCATGGCGCGACCGTGACCTGGGTCGATCTCGCGCACTTCGATCTGCCCCTGTATGCGACCGCGATCGAGGCCGAGCGGTTTCCGGCTGATGCGCTGCGCCTGAAGCAGCTGTTTGCCGGCCAGCAGGGCATCCTCTTCACATCGCCCGAGTACAACGGGTCGGTTTCGCCGCTCTTGAAGAACGCCATAGACTGGGCTTCGCGCCCGACTGACGGTGAGGGGCCCGTCGCGCTGACGGCCTACAGGGGGAAGGCTGCAGCGATCATGTCGGCATCGCTGAGCCCGTTCGGCGGGTTGAGAGGCCTGATGCAGCTGCGCCAGATCCTGACGACCATCCAGATGCTCGTGATCCCTGACCAGTTGGCCGTGCCCAACGCGCACCAGGCCTTCGACAATGAAGGCCGCTTGCGGGACCCGTTGCAGACATCCCTGCTGGAGTCGTCGGCCGCGAGACTGGTCAAGGTTGCTGCTGCCCTGTCGGGCTAGACCGGCTGAGGTGGGGCTCGAGGCTGGTGCCCCAGTCGGCTTCCAGCGCATCCAGCATGGCCTCGAACTGGTCCTGCCCGATCATTCCGGCAATCTGCGCAGACATGGCATCCATCGCCTGCTGGGCATCACGGCGCATGCTTGCGCCGCGGTCCGTGAGCGAAATGATGAGGTGCCGGCGATCCTGCGGATCGACATCCATCGCGATCATGCCCATGTCGACCATCTGGGCAAGTGTGCTGTGAATGCCCTGACGGGAGATCCCGAGGTTGCGCGCAATTTCCGCAGGGCGGACGGTGCCGCTGACGACGTTGGTCATCACCATCGATTGCGTCCTGTTGACGTCGGGCCAGCCCTTGCTTCGCAACCTCGCCTGCAATCCCTCATCCAGCCAGCAGAAGCGTCTGAACAAGGCGATGATGAGCTGATCCGATCGCATCGAAGTGGCGTTGTCCCCGAAGGCCCACCATCCCGGATAGGCCATCGACGGCGCTAGAAGCTGACCGGTGCGAAAGCAAGATCGGGGGGCGTTGTCAGGACCATTTACTTAGCATACTATCTATCTGGCGCGATATGGCTGATGCGAGCGCCGTGGGGATGAGGGTCAGATCCGACAGACATGATGGGCCTGATGCAGGATGTGCCACTGACGGTGGACCGGATCTTGGACCATGCAGCAGCCTGGCATGGTCAGCGCGAGATCGTTTCCCGCGCCGCCGACGGGCAGGTTTCAAGGTCGAACTATGCTGTGATCCGCGCGAATGCAAAACGCGTTTCGAACGCGCTTGCAGCTGCCGGCATCAGACACGGAGACAGGGTTGCGACGCTTGGCTGGAACAGCACAAGGCACCTTGCAGCCTGGTATGGCACTGCCGGAATGGGCGCGATCCTGCACACCCTCAATCCCCGTTTGTACCTGGAACAGATCGCCTATATCGCCAACCATGCCGGTGACCGCCTGCTGTTCGCGGACCCTGCCTGCGCCGACATCGTGGGCGCCCTGCTTCGGGAGGTTCCGGCCATCGAGGCCGTGATCTTCTTCTGCGACCGTGATGGCTTGCCAGGTTCGACATTCCCGGCAATCGCCTTCGACGACTGGATTTCCGGACATCCGGCAGAGTTTGCGTGGGGGGGCTTCGACGAGCGGACTGCCTGCGGGCTCTGCTACACCTCCGGCACGACGGGCAACCCCAAGGGCGTGCTCTATTCGCATCGGTCGAACAGCCTGCATGCGCTGATGACATTGCAGCGAGATGCGCTGGCCTTGTCAGCGCGCGACAGCATCCTGTTGGTCGTTCCCATGTATCACGCCAATGGATGGGGTGCCGTGTTTTCCGCCCCTGCAGTTGGCGCCAAGCTGGTGCTTCCCGGGCAGCGGATGGATGGCGAATCCATCTACAACCTGATCGAAGCCGAAGCGGTCACCTATTCCGCGGCCGTGCCGACCGTCTGGCAGATGCTCCTTCAGTACGTGCAGGCCCATGGCCTGGGCTTTTCCACCCTGGAACGCGTCACGATCGGAGGCTCGGCCTGCCCGGAGTCCATTGTTCGCACCTTCCGGGACGATTACCGCGTCGATGTCATCCACGGATGGGGAATGACGGAGACGTCCCCGCTGGCGACGGTGTCCGTGCCGAATGCCTCGGTTGCCCGGCTGTCCGACGACGAGCAGATCCGGTTCAAGCTGAAGCAGGGCCGCCTGCTGTGCGGGCTCGAATTCAAGCTTGTCGATGATGACGGGAACCGCCTGCCGCATGATGGCCGGACGCCGGGACGGCTGATGATCAGGGGGCCGACGATTGCGTCCGGCTATTTCCGGGGAGAGCAGGCGGAGGTGCTCGACGCAGAAGGCTTCTTCGACACTGGCGATATCTCTACCATCGACAGCGAAGGCTATATGCAGATCACGGATCGCGCCAAAGACGTGGTGAAGTCGGGTGGGGAATGGATCAGCTCCATCGAGATCGAGAACATCGCTATGGGCCATCCGGCAGTCCAACTTGCAGCGGTGGTCGGTGTCGCGCACCCGAAGTGGGACGAGCGGCCGGTTCTGCTTTGCCAGTTGCGGCAGGGGATGACGGCCGGGGCCTCCGACCTGCGGGACCATCTGGCTGGCCGGATCGCGAAATGGTGGATGCCCGACGACATCATTTTCGTCAGCGAGATTCCGCTGGGCCCGACAGGCAAGATCGACAAGCGGGCGATCCGGGCCAGCCTGCAGGGTTATGCGCTGCCGTTCCGGGCGGCCGACTGACTGGCAGGACGAACACCGACACCTCTGGGAGACGATGATGGATCCGAACGGGATCGAGGGACTTGATGCGCATTTCATCGGACGGGTGTCGCCGACCGCTCCTCGCATCATGGCAGGCGGGCATCCCTGCCAGGGCATCTATTGGACGCAGAGCGGCAAGCGCCCGAAGGTGGCGATCATCGCCACCCACTACAATGTCGATTTCTCGGAACACTATATCGCGCCTTACTTTGCGCGACAGGGGTTCGGCTTCCTGGGATGGAACACGCGCTATCGCGGTGTGGAAGATCAGTTCCTTCTGGAGCATGCCGTGCTCGACATCGGCGTTGGCATCCGGTGGCTGCGCGAGGAAGCCGGCGCGGAAGCCATCGTGATCTTCGGCAACTCGGGTGGGGGGTCGCTGATGGGGGCCTATCAGGCCGAAGCGACAACACCGACCCTGTCGGATCGATTGCCTCCGGTCGGCCAGGATGCCCTCGAGGCACTGATCAAGGGCGACCTCTATATCTCGTTCAATGCACACCAGGGGCGGCCCGAGGTGCTGACGGACTGGATGGACGCCTCGGTCGTGGACGAGACCGATCCTGTTGCAACGGATCCGGAACTCGACCCCTTCAGCCCCGACAATGGGCCGCCCTTTTCCGAGGCGTTCATCGCGAAGTATCGCGCTGCCCAGCGCGCCCGCAACCAGCGCATCACCGACTGGGCAAAGGCCGAGCTGGACCGGCTGAACGCATCCGGCATCCCCGACCGCCTGTTCCCGCTGTTCCGCTGCTGGGGCGACCTCCGCTGCATCGATCCTGCAATCGACCCTTCCGACCGCAAGGCCAACTGGTGCTACCGCGGCGATCCGCGCATCGCGAACCGCATGCCCAGCATCGGCCGCGCCAACATGCTCAGGACCTGGCTCAACATGTGGAGCCTGGAGGCGTCACCCTGCCAGGGTGCGCCCCATCTGGCGAAGCTCGATGTGCCGTCGCTTGTGGTGCAAGGCATGGCCGATACCGGGGTCTTTCCAAGCGACGCGCGCAAGATCCACGCATTTCTCGGTTCGAAGGACAAGCGCCTCGAGCTGATCCCGGGCGCGCACTATTTCGAGGACTCGCTCGCGGAAAGGCAGAATGCCGCCGACCTTGCGGGAAGCTGGATCCGGGAAAAGCTCTGATGGACCCGGACGGGATTGTGGCCGGCCTTCGGCAGGCGGGGCTGATCGATGATGTCTGCCCGCCATTCGAGCCGCTGGCAGGCGGTGTTTCCTGCGACGTCTGGAAGTTGGACACGGCCAGAGGCCCAATCGTGGTCAAGCGCCCCCTGGGCAAGTTGCGGGTCGCGGCGGACTGGGAGGCCCCTGTCGAGCGATACCGGAGCGAGGTGAACTGGCTCCGCCGGGCGCGCTCCGTCGATCCCGTGATTGCGCCGGAGGTGCTGGCGGAGATTCCCGCGGAACATGCGTTTGTCGTTCGATACCTGGAGGATAGCCCGGTCTGGAAGGAGGAGCTGGTGGCCGGGCGTGTCGACCCGGATTTTGCGGCAGCGGTCGGCCGAAGTCTGGCGGACGTTCATGCTGCAACGGCGGGCAGCGCCAGCGATCGCGCCGATTTCCAGGACAGCTCCATGTTCCATGCCCTGCGGGTCGATCCTTTCATTCTTCATGTTGCCCGATCGCGGCCGGACATTGCGCCGGCGCTGGAAGCGATTGCCGAGGATCTCTTGTCGCGCAGGGTTGCACTCGTGCATGGCGATGTGAGCCCGAAGAATATTCTGGTCGGCCCCGACGGCCCCGTGTTCCTGGATGCGGAATGTGCTGTCTATGGAGACCCGGCCTTCGATCTGGCCTTCTGTTCGACCCATCTTCTGCTGAAGACCGTCTGGCTTCGCGACGCCCGCATGAAGGAGGCCGCATGGGCCCTGATGGAGGCCTATCGCGATACTGTGACCTGGGAGGATCCCGCAGGACTGTTGCAGCGCGCCGGCCCGCTGACCGCTGCCCTTCTCCTTGCGCGCGTGGACGGGAAATCGCCCGTGCCCTATCTTGCCGAGCCTGCGGACAGGGCCATCATCCGCGACCGGGCAATCAAGCTGCTTCGGGCGGCTGACCCGATCGACAGGCTGGTTGGTTGTTGGGAGCCCGGGCCGTGAGCGCCCGCATCACATCGATCACGGGCCGTCAGGTCTGGGACTCGCGCGGGCGGCCCACGGTCGAGGCCGAGGTGGCGCTGCAGTCCGGCGCAGTCGGCCGGGCCATTGCGCCTGCCGGAGCCTCGCGCGGAGTCCACGAGGCGGTTGACCTGCGGGATGGCGGCAAGCGGCTCGCCGGCCTTGGGGTCGACCGTGCAGTAGCCGGGATCGGGCAGGAAATCGCCCCCGCCCTGCTTGGCATGGACGCGCGGGACCAACGGGATGTCGACCGTGTGCTGTGCCAGGTCGATGGCACGCCGAACAAGGCGCGGCTTGGCGCAAACGCAATTGTCGCGGTCTCGATGGCTGTGCTCCAGGCAGCCGCCGCCGACGCGCATGAGCCCTTGTGGCGCTATCTGGCTGGCGACAGGACCGTGCGGATTCCGCTGCCGGAAATCCAGATCTTCGGTGGCGGCGCCCATGCCGGCCGCCGCACGGATGTGCAGGATTTCATGATCATGTGCCCGGGGGCCGACTCCTTCCGCACAGCGTTGGAGATCACGCATGATGTCTATCGGGAAGCGGGCCGGTTGATGGAAGCCAATGGACCCCTCGCAGGCGTTGCCGACGAGGGCGGCTGGTGGCCGGGCTTCAAGTCCAATGAAGACGCGCTGGATACCCTGGCGCGCGCGATCGACAGAAGCGGTCACAAGGACGTCTACATCTCGCTGGACATTGCAGCGAACGAGTTCGGTGATGAGTCCGGCTATGCCATGGCGCTGGATGGTCGGCGGCTTTCGGGTGCCGAAATGGCCGAGCGGATGATCGGATGGACGAAGCGCTACCCAATTCTCTCGCTGGAGGATCCGGCCGGGCAGGATGACTGGACAACGATGGCGTCGGTGACCAGGGCGATCGGCACCCGTGTGCAGGTGGTGGGGGACGATGTGCTCGTGACGAACGCGGGCAGGGTCACCGAAGCTGCCGGGCGCGATGTGTGCAACGCTGCGCTCATCAAGGTGAACCAGGTCGGGACTGTCAGCGAGGCTAAGGCCGCCCTGGATGCCGCGGCTGCAAGGGGCTGGGGGACGATCGTTTCTGCACGGTCGGGCGAGACCGAGGATGTCACGATCGCCCACCTGGCGGTCGGCTGGGATGCGGGGCAGTTCAAGGTCGGCAGCTTCACCCGGTCGGAACGGATGGCGAAATGGAACGAGATCCTTCGCATCGAGGAGGCGATGGGGAGCCGTGCGGTTTTTGCCGGCGCATCGGCTTTTGCGCCTGGGATCCGGAAGTCGCTTACGTGATCGTGCTGCATGCGCGCCCCAGTCCGGGCTTTCGTGCCCTGGTGGACACGATCTTCGGCCACGGGGTCGTGACCCATCTCGATGAAGCGGCGCCCCTCGACGCCGTGGCAGACAGGGTCCGGGTTCTGCTCCATGTGCTGGCCCCGGTCGCGGCAGACTTCATCGGTTCGGCACCAGGGCTCAAGCTGGTCCAGAAGCTGGGCGTCGGCGTCAACACCATCGCACTCGAGGCTGCGCAGAAGCATGGCGTGGCAGTCTGCAACATGCCGGGCACCAACAGCCAGGCGGTCGCCGAGATGGCCCTGTCACTGATGCTGGCCGTCTTGCGTCGCACCACCTTCTTCGATTCCCGCACCCGGGCTGGCGAAGGCTGGATTGCAGACCCTTCGGAGCTTGACCATGTCGGCGAGATCGGGGGGCGCACCATCGGGCTCGTGGGCTTCGGGAACTCTGCGCGGCGTCTTGCGCCCGCGCTTTCGGCCCTTGGCGCACATGTCGTCTACGCGGCGCGCAGCGCGCACGACACGCCCTTCGAACGCCAGGACATCGGGCACCTTCTGGCAACCTCCGACATCGTGTCGCTCCATGTGCCGCTGACCGAAGACACGCGCGGGCTGATCGATCCGCTGGCCATGAAGCGCGGGTCCATTCTCATCAACACCGCGCGCGGCGAACTGGTGAACCATCGGCGGCTCGTCGAAGCCCTGCAGTCCGGGCATCTGCGTGGGGCGGGGCTCGACGTGTTTGCCGAAGAACCCTTGCCTGCCGCTGATCCGATACTTGCCCTGCCCAATGTCGTTCTTGCGCCGCACATCGCCTGGCTGACGCCCGAAACGCTGGCCCGCAGCCTTGCGGTGGCGTACGACAATTGCGTCCGCCTCGATGCCGGCCAGCCCCTTCTCCACCGGGTGATCTGATGACGCTTCCGATCGTGCTGATCACGGGCCAGCTGCTGACCGAGCTTGTCTGGTCCCCTCTGCTTGACGCCTGGCGCGACCGTGAGGTGATCCTGGCCGACAACCAGAGCGACGACAGCATCGGCGGAATTGCGCAGCGGCTGCTTGAAGCTGCGCCCACACGATTTGTTCTGATCGGGCATGCGATGGGCGGCTTCGTGGCGTTCGAACTGCTGCGCCGTGCGCCCGAGCGGATCGCGAAGCTCGTGCTGGTCTCGACCCTTGCATCGGCCGATGGCCCCGCGCAGACCGCCCGTCGCCAGGGCTATATCGATCTCGTCGAGCAGGGCCGCTTTGCGGATGTGGTCGAGGAGCGGATACCCATATTGTTTCCTGAGGCAAAGCGGGCCGATGCCCGGTTGCTGGGCATTGCCCGGCGCATGGCGGCCGAGACCGGGGCGGACATCTTCCTGCGCCAGCAGCGCGCCATCATGGCCCGGATGGACAGCCGCCCATCGCTTGCCGAGATCAATGTGCCGACCTTGCTGGTCTGGGGAGATCAGGACGGCATCACCAGCCGTACCCACCAGGACGAGATGCTGGCTGCCATTCCGGGTGCCCGCCTGGAGATCATGTCCGGTGTCGGGCATCTGCCGATGATCGAGGCGCCTGAAATCCTGCTGCCCCTGCTGACGGACTTCATCGACCCCTAGAGAAGCTCTGCCCGGACCAACGCGGTCCCGTCGACCATTGCCTTCAGCTTCGCCTGGGAATGGGCGCGGCTGTGGTACTTCATTCCGCAATCGGGCGCGATCCAGAGCCGCGCCGGATCCACATACCGAAGCGCTTCCCGGATGCGGGCGGCGACGCATTCCGGGGTTTCGACGTCGGGAACCGATAGGTCCAGGACACCGTACATGATGGTCTTGCTTGGCAATTCGGCCAGGATCGCAGGGTCCAGGCCGGGCTGGGCCGCTTCGATCGAGATCACGTCGATTGCCGAGGCGTCCAGTTCGCCGAGGAAGTCATAGGCTTTCGGCTTCGCCACGCCGGCTCCGTGCACCATTGCATAGCCAAAGCAGATATGGAGCGCCGTGGTTCCCTCGACACCGTCGAGAGCTCGATTGATGGCGTCGATCGCGTAGGACTTCGCGTCCTGTGCCCTCGCCTGAAGATAGGGCTCGTCGAGCTGGACCACGTCGATTCCGGCCGCGAACAGGTCCTTGATCTCGGCATTCACGGCGTCCGCATAGTCCATCGCGAGCGATCTGGCGTCCCGATAGAAGGCGTTCTCTGCCTGCTGGGTCATGGTGAAGGGGCCGGGCAGGGTTATCTTGACGGGCCGGGCCGTATGGCGGCGCAGGTAGCCAGCATCCTGCACCTCTATGGGGCCGATCCTTCGTATCAGGCCTGAGACGAGCGGGACAGGGTTGGACTTTCCCGTGCGGTCGATCGCAGTGCCATGCCTTTCAGGGTCAATGCCCGAGAGTGCATTTGCCAGGCGGTTCGAATAGCTTTCGCGGCGCATCTCGCCGTCACCGATGATGTCGATCCCCAGTTCTTCCTGGTCGCGGATTGCCGTCAGCGTGGCAGCGTCCTGCGCGTCGGCGAGCCAGGGCACCGGAATGCGCCAGAGTTCTTCGGCACGAACTCGAGGGGGCAAGCTGGCTTTCAGACGGTCGCGGTCGATGAGCCAATCGGGCTGGGGGTAGCTGCCGACAATGGTGGTGGGCAGGATCGGGTGGTCTCTCACGGCAATTCCTGTTGCTTCGACCTTCGGGACCATTGATTAGTATTCTATCTAATTCAAGTCCAGGATTGCAGGCGTGCCGGATTATCGATCGGGATGCGACAGGCACGCTGGCCCAGATTCCTTTAGCCCGGGCGCTGGTCCGCCCGGAGGCCGAAGCAGGCTGCGATCATCGCGTGGGGGCGCGCAAGGATCGCGTGCCAAAAGAAGGCGCCAAAGTCAGTGGAGGTCCTGGAAGCGCTTGCGCGCAGCGCGCTAGCCGACCAAAGCGGAATCGCCCGCTGCCACGGCCTTGGCCACGATCATCCCTTCCCGCCTTGTGCCGTCCGCCTGGAAGGGATCATGCGCAACGTCATGCTCGTCGAATTCGGCCGTCCATGCTGCGAACTCGAGACAGACTCCATCGGGATCGAAGAAATAGACCGAGCGGACGTAGACCCCATCGTACATCTGGTCCGACGCTTGGGTCGGCGAATTGTCGTGGTTCAGGATCTTTGTGACCTTGATCCCCTTATCGATGAGCTTCCGGTGATATTCGTCGAACTTCTCGGCCGGTACGTTGAAGGCGATATGGTTCAGCGACCCGTGCGCCGTCACGAAATTGCCCTGCGTCGGGAGCGCTTCAGGGGAGGCGATGCCGGGCGCCGCTTCGGGTGCGCCGTCGAACCAGAAGAAGGCCAGGCTATCGCCGTTGCCGATGTCGAAGAAGAAATGCTGGCCACGCCCCCCGGGCAGGTCCAGCGTCTTGACCAGCGGCATGCCGAGGATGTCGCGATAGAATTCGACCGTTCGTGCCATGTCCTTGCAGACGAGCGCGAGATGATTGACGCCGCGAAACTCGAACTCCTTGTTCTTCCCGGTCATGCGCGTTCTCCTTGAATGTCAGCTTGTCCTTGCGTTGGGCGTTTCACTCAACGCAGCGTGCGAGTGAAGCAGAATACGGGCCCGCGCGTTCTTTGGTTCCTCGGCGGTGGAGTCGATCGGCGAAAGCCTTGAGGAGGCGTTCCTGCGAATATGCGCAGAAGGCCGTAACCTTGGTGAGGAGCGGCCCATCATCGTGCACACTGGGGTTCGGCCCAACGGAAGCATGGAGTTTCATCACCAACCTCGATCCAGCCAATCGTCGCACTCATGCCAAGAACTGTCAATCTACTTTACGATTGGGTCCGGCACGGACAGGTTCATCGGGGGGCTGTGCGGGGCGCTCCGAGGAAGTCCGCGGCACTGAAGCCCTCGGGCGCCGCAATCTCGACGATCGGGTCCTCCCGGTTGTCATACTCCATGCGCAGGGCCCGCGTTATCACGGCATGCATGTCGTACAGGCAGGTGATGTAGGTGAATTCGAAGATCTGTTCGTCAGTCCAGAAGGTCTTCAGTTTGTCGAAGACTTCCAGCGGTACGCGCCCGCCGGCCTGGCACAGGCAGTCGGCATATGCGAGCACCGTGCGTTCCTGCTCGTTGTAGCAGTTAGCCACAGTCCAGAAGGCAATCGATGCAATCTTCTCCTCGCTGACCCCGAGGCCTCGCAGCGACTTGCAATGCTGCGAGAAGACGAACTGACTGCCCTTTACCCATCCGGCACGGGTCTGCCCGAGTTCGCGAAGCACCGGGTCGATCTTGCGCCCAGGATGTCGATAGACGGCAAAGCCATCGACCGCGTGCTTGAAGATGTCGGGCGCCAGCGCGAACACCGTCCACCAGTCTCCTGGTGTTCCGGTAGCCGTGCCCGGCTCCGCAACCGGGTCCCGGTCGCCGAACAGGCGATTGTAATAGGCCTTCACCGTCTCGTCCGTTACGTCCGATCGGGGAATCTGGCGCAGAACAGGCATATCTCGCTCCTCAGGCAAACTTTCGGAATTCGGCGACGTGCGCAGAGTCGAAATACTCGTCGAGCCGCGTGATCATCAGCTGGCTGACCCGGCAGATGATCGCGCATGGCAGCCGGACAACTGCTCCGTCATGGGTCCGCCGACCGGTCAGGACATGCTGCTGCACGAACCCGCCGGGAAAGACGCTGAGTTGCCGGTCGGCATAGCGACGGTCGCTGATCCGGGAAACCATGCCGCGCAATGTGGCTGCGGTCTGGTCCGGGGTGCCGACGATTTCATCGGTGTTATGCCAGATCTCGGCATCCTCGGCGAAGGCCGAGCGCATCGCCTCTATGTCGCCTTGCTCGATGGCGTCGAAGAACCGCGTCGCCAGCATCCGGATTTCGTCTGCTTCCGCCATGTAGCCCTCCTATCGGTCGGCACCGAACATGCGGCCGCCGTTCGCTGCAATCAGCCCCTCGATATCATCACCCGGATAGTCCGGATCGGCAGACTCGCCGAACGCCGACAGCATGTCGGCTGCAACCTGTTCGGCCATCGCCTTCCATTCAGGGTGGGTGAAGATCCAGAACCTGTCCGCTTCGATGGCGTTGACGACATATGTGCCGATCCGATCGGGCGACATGCCGCCGGCCAGAATCCCCTGCATCGCCTGGCTGGTCGCCGCACTCGAGGTGTCACCGGGCACCGGGCGCAGTTTGCGGGTCGTCTCGACAATTCGGGTTGCCGACATGCCGGGCATCAACACCGACACGCCGACCTTCGTCGCGGCAAGTTCATTGCGCAGGGCCATCGCGATGCCCAGCGTTGCAAACTTGGAGCTGATGTACGCAACCGAGATCGGCGGCGGAACGACCGCCACCATGGAGGAGGTGAGGGTGATATGGCACGCCTCCGCACTCTCCTTCATGCTCTTGAGGAACGTCCGGCAGGCATAGAGGTGGGCGTGGGCGTTGACGGCATAGTTCCAGCGCCAGACTTCGGTGTCATAGCTTTCGAACGGTCCGGAGCCCCCGCCGACCCCCGCATTGCTGATGAGGATCCGCACCGGTCCGAACGCCCGCGTGCGTTCGCCGGCTGCCGCCCAACTGTCCTCGCTGGCGACATCCAGATGCACCGCAAGGACCGACGCGCCCTGCTGCCGGAGATGGTCGGCGGCAAGCTCAGCCCCGGCAAGATCGATGTCGGCGAGCACGAGCGAGGCGCCGCGGGCCGCAAGCGCTCGTGCGGTCGCCAGACCCAATCCGCGTGCGCCGCCCGTGACGAAGGCGACCTTGCCTGCAACATCGGTCATTCGGCGAAATCCTTGTCGAGATGGCGCGTCATCAGAAATTGGGCGACGCCGGCCGCCGCCGCGAACGGGATCAGCGCCATCAGCGCCCAGCGCAGACTTGCGTCTCCGTGCATTGGCTTCAGCCCGTCACTGATGACGCCAACGAACAGAGGGCCGAGGCCAAGGCCGATGATGTTGAACATCAGCATGAGGACAGCCGCAGCGGTCGCCCGCGAACGAGGGGGCGTCAGGTTCTGCACGAGAGCCAAGGCTGGCGCCACGTAGACGGTGCAGGCGGCCATCGGAACAAGCATCAGCGCTAGAGAAAGCTCCCAGCTGTCGGCAAGCAGAGCTGCCGCAAGGGTCGGGACAATGACAATTGCCGCGAGCGCAGGCATCGATCCGTAGGCGCGCGGGGACGCCTGTGCCCGGCGGCTGACCAGCCACCCGCCACCCAGGATGCCGATGCCAAAGGTGATGCCGGCAGCCGGAGCGAACCAGGTCGCCAGCGCCGAAAGCGGCATCCCCTGGGTCCTTATCAGGAACGCAGGTATCCAGTTGAGCATCCCGTAGCTGACGAACGCCGACAATCCGCTGCCGACCATCAGGAGCCTGAGCGAGGGCCTCTGCCAGAATATCGCCAGCGTCTGGCGAAACGGCAGTGCCACATCGACCGGCCTGTTTCCATCCATCTGGCCGCGAGCCGGTTCGCGAACGAGCCAGATCAGGATCGGGGCGATGACAATGCCCACGGCCCCGATCAGGATGAAGGCATTGCGCCAGCCGATCGTGGACGCGGCCCATCCGCCGAATGCCGCGCCGACGAAGACGCCGAACGGGCCATTCAGGGTGAAGATGCCGATTGCCAGAGGGCGGCGGCTGGGCGGATAGTAATCGGCAATGACGGAGAGGGACGGCGCAGTGCCGCCCGCTTCCCCGGCCCCTACTCCAAAGCGCATCAGTGCGAGCTGCCAGAAGCTGTTTGCAAGGCCACAGGCCGCGGTGAACCCGCTCCAGATGACGCAGGCGATTCCGATCAGCTTCACGCGGTTCCACCGATCGGCGATCATCGCGACGGGCACGCCCATGATGGCGTAGAAGATTGCGAAGGCGAGACCGGTCAGCAATCCGAACTGGGTGTCGCTGAAATCCAGCTCCGCCCGGATCGGCTCGACAAGGACCGACAGAAGCTGCCTGTCGACGAAATTGATCGTGCCGACCACAAACAGCAGCGCAAGGGCGACCGTGCGGCGCACAACGAGCGCCCTGTCCGGGTCGGCAGCCTCTCCTCCGAGACCGGTGATCTGCGTCATCGCTCTCCCCAGGCGTGCAGCGCGGTCTTCCGCCATGGCTGCCGCCGAATACTTAGGACTTTAAGTTTATCTGTCAATGTGGTTTACGGTTGAACGTGATGCCAGCGGTCAGGGAGGGGCCTGTGGAAATCGCGGGGAAGGTGGCCATCGTCACGGGCGCAGCGTCCGGGATCGGCCGCGCGACAGCTGAGCTGCTCGCCGCGCACGGCGCTTCGCAGCTCCTGCTGGTCGATATCGACATACCGGGCCTCGAGGAAACGGCAGCGCGTGTGCAATCGCATGGCGCAAGGGCCGCCGCTTACCGCGTCGATCTCGCCGACATCGTTGCCAGCGAGGCCTGGTTCCGCAGGCATGGGGCGGTCGATATCCTTCACAACAACGCCGGGGTCGTTTCGGGCGCCCCGCAGTTCCCGGACGCCGATGTCGGCAGGCTCCGTTGGATCATCGACGTGAACCTGACATCGCTGGTGATCGCAACGCAGACTGTTGCCCAAGCCATGCGGGATCGATCCGGCGGCGTGATCGTCAACACCGTGTCGACCGTTGCTCGCGGCACCGGATTTCATGACGCGATGTATGCAACGACGAAGGCCGGGGTCATGATGTTCACCCGGTGCTGCGCGTCGCTTCATGCCCCGTGGAATGTCCGTGTGAACGGGGTGCTTCCGGGGCTGACCGACACGCCGATCCTGTTCAAGACGGGCGCTGACGGGGCAGCGGACTGGATGGGGCCCGTGCTGGAGAACAACGAGCGGTGCGACCCCGGGGATATTGCCGAGGGCGTGATCGACATCATCAGGGACGAAAGCCGCAAGGGCGGCGATTGGGTGGCCATCCGGCGGCTGGCCGGGCAGGTGGAGCGTACCTGGGGCCAGGCGAGCACACCCTAACGCAGCGGGGCGGACAACATGTTCTGTCCGAACAGATTTGACCACTGCTCATCCGTCAGTATGGGCCGTGCGCTGGACAGATTGGCCGGATTCTTCACGTCGGTGCCGGCGATTACGGCAGGCCGGTTTCCGATCGTCTCGAACCAGCGCGAAACGGCGGGGTATTCGTCGAGCGCGAGGCCGATGGCGCGGACCGCGCGGGCCCAGGGCCATGTCGCGATGTCGGCTATGGAGTATTCGCCGGCGAGATAAGGTTCGTCGCTCAGCCGTCCATTCAAGACGTGAAGCAGCCGGATCGTCTCGTTCCGATAGCGCTCGACCGGGTAGGTCTGGCCCTCCGGGGCATAGCGGATGAAATGATGGGCCTGCCCCTGCATCGGTCCGAAGCTCGCCATCTGCCACATCAGCCACTGCTGAGCCTGGGTTCGCCGCCTGGGATCGACGGGAAGCAGCTGCCCGCTCTTCTCCGCCAGATAGAGGAGAATGGCACCGGATTCGAAAACGGGCAGGGGCAGGCCACTTCCGATCGGATCATGGTCCACGATGGCCGGCAGCCGCGCATTCGGGTTGATGCGGCGATACTGGGCTGTCAGGTGATCGCCCTTCAGCATGTCCATCTTGATCAGCCGGTAGACTGCCCCGATCTCCTCCAGCATGATCGAAATCTTGTGCCCGTTCGGAGTTGGGGTGAAGTAGAGTTCGATCACCTCGGATATCCTTCGGCGCGGGTTGAGCGGTCAGGCTGCGTGAATGGATGCGAAGGGCGCAACTCGCCACATGATTGCGGGCATGCGCCTGCCTCGCCGGTGTCGAAACAGGCAGGGCAGGCGCAGGTCCGCAGGATCCCGACCTAAAAGCGGAAACCGGCTTCGATGAAGATATTGCGGGCGGGTTCGACGTACAGGATGGCGCGTGGAACCGGCGTGATCGGGCTGGGAAGGTTGAACGCGCTTCCCGTGGTCAGTTCATTCGTCAGATTGTTTCCGACCAGCGCGATATGCCAACGTTCACTTGCCGGCGTGATCTGCATTCGCATGTCGACCTTTGCGAAGCCGGGCTGGACACCGAACAGCGGGCTCTGGTTGTCGGAATTGAAGAACTCCGACCGTCCGGCAACGACGACCGTGGTGTCGAGGCGGAGCGCCGAGGTGAGGGGCACCCGCGCGGTCCCCTGCAGGCTTGCCATGAAGTCGGATGAGAGGGTCAGCGGTGCGCCGGCGATGTTGTTGGCCGCAATGCTGGCCGGATTGCCGGGATTGCATTCCGTGATCGGCTGCGTCGCAAGGCATCCGGCACCCGGGAAGTCGAGATACTTGGCATCCTGCCAGGCCGCCGAAGCGTTCAGCGTGAAGCTCGGGCTGGGATTCCAGATCAGTTGCCCTTCGATCCCGCGCGAGCGGGCACTTGCGGCATTCCCTGTCTGGAAGCTGGACAAGACCGGGTTGTAGACCGACACCTGAAGATCGGTGAACTTGAGATCGTAGAAGGCGGCGTTCAGGATCAGGCGGCCGTCCGACAGTGTCGACTTGACCCCGAACTCGATGTTGCGGGACCGTTCGGGGTCGAAGATGAACGTCGCATCGCGTGTTCCGTAGGTGTTGCTGACAAACCCGCCCGATTTCGAGCCACGGGCAAGGGCGGCGTAGACCATGAAGCTGTCGGAAATGTCATACTGGACCGTGATCGAAGGATCGAAGAGGTCCTCATTGATGTTTCCGCTTGCGCTCGTAAGTGGCCTCAGCGGGAACGGCCCATAGACAAGCTCGCCGTCAAAGGTCCCGTCCTTCTTGGTGTTCGTGTATCGAAGGCTGCCGATCACGCGCAGCGCATCCGTCGCGTTCAGGGTCGCCTGGCCGAAAGCCGACAGCGTACGGGCCGTCTGCCGGAAATTTGTCTGCAAAAGCCCGAAATAGTTCAACGCCGGAATGTTGAAACCACCGAGCTGGGTAAGCTCGTAGGTCGACCTGTCATAGTAGCCGCCAACGATATACTCGATGAGTTCTCCCTGCGGAGACAGGAGTCGGATTTCCTGGGAAAACTGGGAGAAGTTCTCGGGAAAGCTGTTGTAGACACTGTTGACTGTGTTGTTGAGCGTTCCAGGGATGGTCTGATCGAATCCGTTGATGATGTTGGAGTCGAACCAGGAATAGCCCGTGATCGACGTGATCGTGTGATCCCCGACCTGGAAGTTTGCGGTCACCGACCCCATGATCGATTCGGTTTCCTGCCCCTCTTCGCCGAGTGCCGAATCCTCGAGGAAGCGCGTCTGCCTTGGGCGTTGGGGCGTGGTCAGGGGGCTTGCAACGGTGACACCGCCCCGGATGTCCTGGTTCGCGTATTCAAGCTTTGCGGTCACATCGACTGAAGCGGAAGGTTCCCACCGCAAGGTCCCGCGGATCAGTTGCTGACGCAGACGAGGATCGTCATTCCCGGTGGCGCGGTTCTCGATCCAGCCTTCCTGGTCCTGGATCCGGGCCGCAATGCGGAATCCCAGCGTGTCGCTGATCGGGCCGGAGACGAAGCCCGACGCGTCATAGCCCTCGAAATCGAAGTTGTAGGCCGCAGTGACCGAACCCTCGAACTCGCGCGTCGGCCCGCGCGAGATGATGCTGACCGCCCCGGCCGGCGTGTTCTTGCCGAACAATGCGCCCTGTGGCCCACGAAGCACTTCGACCCGTTCCAGATCGAAGAACGGAGCCTGCGCCTGCCGGTTTCGGCCAGCGTAGATGCCATCCATGTAAAGGCTGACCGACTGGTCGAAGGCGAAGTTGGCCGGCGGTGACCCGAATCCGCGGATGTAGATGACGTTGTTGCCCGCCGTCGTTTGCACGAACACGTTCGGAACGAGGTTCATTATCGACCGGAAATCATTGCTGCGGAAGGCTTCGATCTGCGCACCGCTCACCACCTCAAGCGAGATCGGCACGTCCTGCAGGCTTTGCTCCCGCTTCTGTGCGGTGACGATGATGTCCGTGGAACCCGCCTGGTCCACGGCGGATGACTCGCCGACCCCGGTCGACTGCGCCACAGCGGGCGTAGCGGCTGCCGCCATCGCGATCACAGCCACACCCGACATCAGACCCCAGCTGAAAATCTTCATGCTCACCTCCCGCGTTTTGCCGACTGATCGGAGCGACTCTCCACTCGCGTCCGTCAATCTGTTTGACCCTTAGTTTACTAATGGTATTGTGGTTGTCCATAGCTTTCTGGGCTGGGGATCGACGTGGACGAAGCTGCCAAGGAAAAGTCGCATGCCAGCCTCGTGTCCCGCTATCTGTGCACGGTCGAGTTCGAGGTCGCCGGGGGGTTGATCGCGATCGGAGCTTCACCTTTCGGCGATCGCCGGTTGGGATATGTGACGGGCGGCCGCTTCATGGGGCCGCGCCTCGAGGGCGTCGTGCTGCCTGGGGGCGGCAACTGGTCACAGAGCGGCCGCCTCTGCCCCGACCTCTCGATCGGCACCTTCGATGCCAGGGTCGTCTGGCAGGCACGTGGGGGCGAGATGATCTACGTTACCTATTCCGGACGCAGCCGGGTGCCCGATGGCGTGCGGGCCCTGTTTGCCGATCCGGCCGCGCCGGCTGTCGACCCCGGGGATTATTACCTTCGAATCGCACCGGTTTTCGAAACCGCGAGTTCCAGGTTCGCCTGGCTGAACGGGATCCTTGCGGTAGGGGTCGGCGAACGGACCGATTTCGGTGTCAGGCACATCCTCTACGAGATACTCTGAACCCGCATTGACGTCGGCGAGGCCACAGCATGATCGATCTGCATTACGCCCCGACCCCGAACTGCCAGAAGATCGCGATCATGCTGGAAGAGACGGGCCTCGCCCATCGGGTGCTGCCCTATGACATCTTCGAAGGCGATCAGTTGGTCCCCGAGTTCGGCCTCATCAACCCGAACCACAGGCTTCCGGCCATTGTCGATCATGCGCCTGGCGGCCGCGACCCTGTCCATGTTTTCGAGTCGGGTGCCATTCTTCAGTATCTCGCGGAGAAGAGCGGGCGCTTCCTGCCGATATCGGGCCCATCGCGGGCCACTGTCTTGTCCTGGCTGACCTGGCAGGTTGCCGGGCTCGGGCCGATCGGTGGGCAGGCCAGTCATTTCCTGCGCTATGCCCCCCCAGGCCAGGACTATGCGGTCCAGCGCTACACTCGGGAACTGGATCGCTTGCTCACGGTGCTGGAACGGCAGCTGTCCGAAAGCCCCTATGTCGCCGGAGATGCCTACTCCATTGCCGACATGGCGATCTGGCCCGGTCGTGCTGCGTCCATCGTCATGGGGATGTCCCTCGACCAGTGGCCTGCCACACGCCACTGGTTCGAGCGCATAAAGAGGCGTCCGGCGGTTCGTCGCGTGATGGCACGGCCCGACCTTGCTCCGCCTGAACACTACACGCGGCGCCACCAGGCGCTGGATGACCGGCAGTGGTCAAATCTGTTTGGCGACGCAAACCGGGAAGCCGTCGCAAGGCGCCCAACGCGATCCTCCTGAGGCATCAATCCTGCACTCAACGGGCCGCATGCTGACGCTCGCCCCACAAGATGGACCGATGCTCGTCGGTGAAGCCGGTGAGCCCTCCCTCGATCGTTTCCGGGCGCGCCACGCCCAGCTTCATGCCCTCCTGCACGGCGGGGCGCGCCATCATTGCCCTGTACCACCGTTCAATATGGGGGAACTGACCCGCCTTCTCCCTCAGTTGGCGCGGCAGGAACGGAAGCGTGGCCATGTCGGCAATGCTGTACGAGTCCCCTGCGAGCCATTCCGCCTCGCCCAGCCGGCCGTTCAACACCCGCATGAGCCTCGTCACCTCTCGCGAGTAGCGCTCGATCGCATAGTCATGCCGGTCCTTGGCGTAGTGCGTGAAATGCACCTCCTGGCCGAACATGGGGCCGATGCCGGACACTTGGAACATGAGCCACTGCCAGCAGAGCGCTTGCGCGACGGCGCCGACCGGCATGAATCGACCGCTCTTGCCGGCAAGGTAAAGCAGGATCGCGCCCGTTTCCCACAGGACGAACCCGGGGCCTTGGGGCCCCTCCTCGTCGACGATCACGGGGGTCTTGTTGTTCGGGTTCAAGGCCAGGAATTCGGGTGTCAACTGGTCGCCGGAAAGAATGTCCACAAGCTCGAGTTGCCAAGGCAGATCCATTTCCAGAAGGGCAATGGCGACCTTCCGCGCGTTTGGTGTTGGCCCGCCATAAAGCGTGATCATTGTGCCCACTTTCGATCGATGTCCGATACTGGCCGGATCCGTGCGCCTCTGCAGCGTGGAGAGTGACTGGATTCGGGATACTTAGTATACTATCGAACTTCACTTGTTTGACAAGGGCTAGCATATTCATATCAATGAGTTGCGGTACCGCGCCCTCACGCACGGCATTGCGCTGAAATGGTAAGCTCCATTGTCTGGCTCCCGGCCGCCTTGATGGCGGGGCTGCTTCAGGCCTGGCGATCTGCGCTGCAAACACGCATGCGCGACACGCTTTCGCTGAACGCCGCCGGGCTCGTGCGCTACCTGTTCGGCTTGCCGGTGGCCTGTCTGCTGCTGTCCGTTTACATGATCGCCACCGGGAGTGGCGCGCTGCCCCACTACGGGGCCGGCTTTCTGACAAAGTGCCTGCTGGCAGGCCTTGCGCAGATACTCGGGACAAACCTGCTCATCATGGCTTTCAGCTACCGCAATTTCGTGGTGGGCACGGCATATGCGAAGACCGAGGCCGTACAAGCCGCACTTCTTGCGATGTTGTTTGCAGGAGAGCGTCTCGAGATGTTGACGTGGGCCGGCATTCTCGCCGGCGCCATCGGGATCATGGTGCTGTCGACCGGTGGGGAGCGTATGCGGTTGGCTGATTTTGGAAGAATCCTCGGGCAGCCAGCTGCGCGTTGCGGGCTAGGAGCCGGCTTCTTCTATGCACTAACCGCGCTGGGCGTGCGGGAAGCATCGAGAGCACTTGACACATCCGATTACTTGATGGCAGCTTTGCTAACTCTCGTTACGATCGTGATCATTCAGACAGTATTGCAGGGCAGCTACGTATTGATGACCGAGCGCCACCAGGTAAGGCGCATCTTTCTCAATTGGCGAAACTCGAGCCAAGTCGGGGCGTTGGCCGCTCTGGGTTCGGCATGCTGGTTTGTAGGATTTTCAGTCGCACCAGTAGCGCTGGTGCGAATTGTCGGCCAAATTGAGGTTGTCTTCACCTTAGCATTTGGCCACTTCTATCTTGGCGAGCGGACATCACCAAGCGAGACTGCAGGCTTGCTGCTTGTGATACTTGGCGTGGTTTTAGCCCTGTTTTCAGCACTGACACCGATGTAACTTGAACAATCGGCCCACCTTCCGGTGAAGCCAAGCATGTCGTGGGGATGGCTAGGAGCCCGCGGCGGCGTTCGCCGCCGAGATCGACTAGATAGGGTGATGGGACGGACGGCCCCTGCACCGGCGCGCTGTGGGCGCCAGGGCGGCGTCACCGGTTCTGGCGCTGCCCAACAAGGGCTGAAGCCTGAACTTCGTGCATGGTCAGATGGCGTCCGGGCGCCGGTTCCGTGTGCCGAACATCTTTGATGACTTGACGCGGGAATGCCTGACCGGCGCTCGTCGCAAACGATGGATTCGTCCCAACGCCAGCCACAATGCCCAAAGCGACTAGGCATTTAACGAAAGGCGGGCATTTGAGAGCATTTTTGGGCAATGAAGCGCCTGCTGCGTCAGCGACTGCGGGCCCACCGACTGTTTCTCCCGGATGTCGGCTTTCCCATTTCGGGTGTCTTGAACCCGACAGGCAGAAAACGGCCCCAAAGCGGCCGCGAATGGGTGCGCCTTCCTGTGGGCCAGTCGATTGGCCGGGTCGCATTCTCATTAGCAGAGGCTCTTTGGCCTATGGCAAGCACACACGATACGACGGGCCGTCCAGTGGGCCCACGCGGAGAAGCAGGCTTCTGTGTCCCGTGCGCTGGTGACTGACACGGGCTGTCCCTCGCACGGATTCGGTTTCTTCAGCCAATTGCTACAGAAGTCGTTGAGCCACGCATCAGGAGCAAATCTTGGGGCATAATTCGGGGCATCATTTCCATTATTCTAAGGATTCAGTGATATATTTCTGAATGATAAACCTTAATGTAGAAAGTCACCCTGTCCGCCGGTCTGTTCTGCTCGCGGCGAAGCTTCCGCAGGGGGCGGCCTGACGGCCGGCGCGCGGTCGCGCTTGCGAACCCTGGCGGGTTCGAATTCGCTCTCGGCAAGTCCGTGTGTCGTCCGGCTACTGACCGATGTGCCGGTGGGCGTCGACTTCCAGCTCGTGCATCTTCCACAGATCATCGCGCGACACGTGGAGATGCTGGCGGACGGCGTGAACGGCCGAACGGCCCAGCGTTCGCTCGAGCGCGTGGAGACGGCGGAACTGCTCGTCCACGTCCGGGCCGAGATGCACGTGCGCATGCTCCTCCAGCGCCAGCAGGGTCTGGTCTGCGCGGGCAACGAGCTCGGCGTTCAGGAGGACATAGTCCATCAGCGCCTTGCCCCCCTCGGGCCCGAGCCGCGTTGCCAGTTCGGTGAGGGCGGCCCCGTCCGCGCTGTTGGCGAAGGCGCCCGAGCGGATGTCGGCCACCAGCCGGGCGTGCGTCACGCTGTCGATCGCCAGCCAGTGGTGCGCCATGCTTTCGCCGCGGAGGAAGATCAGGAACAGCGTCACGGGAACCAGCACGACCATCAGCGACATGGCGATCAGCGCCTGGTCGGGAAACTGGTTGAAGGCTGCATGGACGAGGATGGCGGCCAGCAGGCCGGGCAGGAAGGGCCGCACGCCGAAGCGGTAGCGTTCCTCGGACACGCGCAGGCGGGGCGCGAACAGCAGGTAGGAAAGCGACGCCATGATCGCGGTGGTTCCCCCGTGCATCAGGGCCGTTCCGAAGCCCCTGACCACCCAGACCGCGGTCTCGGCATCGGTGAACTGCCAGAGGAAGAAGGCGTTTTCCGCCATCGCGAAACCCGTGCCGATGGCAAAGCCCATGATCGCGGCGTCGATCAGGTAGCCGATGCGGTTTCCAGCGAACAGCGCGATCACCAGAACGGCCTTGAGGCATTCTTCCAGGATCGGCGCCCAGAGGCGGGTGTAGAGACTGAACTGGATCGGGAAACTGTCGAGCACGCCACCGTTGAGCAGGAACCCGATTGCCGCAAGCCCCGCGCCGGCCGCGATCAGCGCCACCAGCGTCGACGGCGGCACCAGCTTGAAGGCGTCCAGCCGTTCATAGAGCAGCAGCACCGCGACGACAGGCACGATTGCGATCGCGATGTGGAGCAGCAGCTCGTGCATCAGGCTACAGGATCTTCAGCGAGGCCATGAACTCCCCGTCGCGGTGCCGCCCGACCGGCAGGGCCGAGCCGTCGGGCAGGCGGATGGGGTCGCTGATCCGGAAGCCGCGCGCGTAGCCGATGGAAAAGGTCATCGGCAGGCGCAGCGCGAGCGTGAAATGGAAGTTGAGCTGGGCGCCCGCCGTTCCCAGCACCTGTTCCCCGCCACCCGGCGGGCGCGTGCCGAGTGCGCCGGCAAAAAGGCTTGTGCGCAGGTGCCTGAGATAGAGGCTGGACATCCCGACCTCTGCGAAGCGGACCGGCGGCAGGTTCCATTCGGCCATGCTCCTCGCGAAGGTGCGTGCGCTGATGCCGTTGATGGCATAGCCGGGAAAGCTGTCAAAGTCCCGATAGCGTTCGATCGAGCCGTCATCGACGACATTGTTGCCGAAGCCGCCGAAATAATAGGCGCTGAGAACGTTGCGACGGTCTCCGCCTGCTGCACCCAACGCGTTGTAGAGCCAGACGGAACTGTGGTTCCATCCGATGGGCAATCCGAAGCCGAGCCCCGCGCGGGCCTTGGGATAGGCCTTGCCCGAGGCGAGGTCGGGTTCGAAATCCAGGTTCCACAACAGCCCCTTTTCATGGTCCACGGCGCCAAGGGATTTGGTGGTGTTGGTGTAATCGAGGCCGACGGCGATGGAGGCGATGTTGCGGTCGGAGGCGGCGACATTCTGCGAGGCGGGCAGCGTATCCAGCCCGAAATAGCCACCGACCTCGGCCCGGAATTCCAGCTGCTCGGGTGGGGAATAGATCAGGCTGCGGCGGAACCCGGCGATGATCGCGTCGCCCTTGCGCGCTGTTTCGGTGGGGCCGAACAGGTCGTAGAAGCTGGCGAGATTGTGCCAGTAGCGGAAGCTCCATGACGGGGTCTTGGCCTGCAGGTCGACATGCAGCCGCTCGGGCGCGCGGTCGGTTGCAGCGGAAAAGCTGACGGTGGCGCTGAACTGGTTGAACTGCATCGGGTCCTCGAACACCGCATGCACACCGGCCGCGACATTGCCGAGATAGCCCTGCACGATCGGGAAGATGGTGCCGAGCGACAGCTCCTTCGAGGGGATGTAGCGGCCGATCGTCGGCGCCTCGGCGTCCAGGTTCACCTTGGCGGGCGTGCCAACCGTCCAGTCCTTCACGACCCCGTGCTCGGCGGCGATCCGGGCGCCCAGGAACTGGATGTTGCCGAGGCTGTCGAGCGGTTTGGGGGTGAACCGCACGGGGGTGAAGCCCTGGCCCGTGAATTCCAGTGCAATGAGGCTGCCGTCGGCCTGCGGGATCGGGCGGAAGAGGCCCGTGTTGCTGTTGGAGACGGCCTCCCACTTGCCTGTCCCGATATCGAGGCGGAAGATGTTGGAGACGCCGGTGTAATAGGCGCTGCCATAGAGCGACTTGCCGTCGGGCGCGAAGACGAACCCCTCGGGTGCGGAACTTCCCAGCGCAAGGGTCGCGACCGGCGTCTGCTCAACGCCTGCCAGCAGGTCCGCAATGCGCCAGACCTTCACCGACTGGTCGCCGTTCACCTCGCCGACCGAGGCGCTGAGCAGCGTGCCGTCGGGCGAGATGTCGAGATCATAGGGGATGCGGCCATAGGGAAAGGTGAGAATCTGCGTCCAGCCGGCGTAGGGCGGATCGATCCTGACCAGCGTCACGAAGCCGTTCAGGTGCCGCAGGCCCCACAGCGTCTTGTCTGCGGGGTTCAGCACGATGTCGCCGATCCGGCCCTGCTTGATCAGCGTCCGGGACTTGCCCGTCCGCGTGTCGATCGCGATCAGGTTGCGGAAACTGTAGTTGTCCGACGTGTAGAAGGCCGTGCTGCTGTCGGGATCATGGGCAAGGCTGGTGACGCGGTAGAGCATCGCGCCCTTCACATCCTCCAGATGGCGCACCTTGCCGTCGGCGAGCGACAGCACGCCCACATGACCGATGACGCCCGGATAGCGGAAGGCGCCGACGAGATTGCCCTCGGCGTCCTGGAACAGGCGCGAGACGGAGCCGAGCGCACGGGGCGACAGCCGTTCGACGGGGGTGAGCGGATATGTGCCGACGCTTTCGAGGTTGGTCTGCTGGAACCCTTTTTCCCACTGGATCCACTGATCCCAAACCCGGTCCAGCGGCTCCCCGAAGACATGCTTGAACTGGGCCGCGTAGTAGCCCTTGCTGCCCTCTCCGCGCTTCAACCATTCCAGCACCTTCTCGGGCGAGCGGCTGAGCGCGAGGTAGCTGAAGAAGCGGGTGCCGTAGAGATAGTCGTTCACGCCGACCTGGAAGTCGATCGCCGACCCCTCGCTTTCCAGCCCCAGCGGCGAATAGAAGCGTGCCTTGTCGCGGACCATCGCGCGGAACACCATCTCGTCATAGCCACCCTGCCCACGGCCGAAGCCGCCTGCCATCCACGTCTCCATGAAGACGGCAGCGCCTTCGAGGTACCAGCGCGGCACGTTCACCCTCGGTGTCGTCAGATAGTTGTAGAGGATCGTCTCCGGATGCTCCTGGATCGGCATGGGCTTGCCGCTGAACAGCTTGCGCCAGCGCGCATCCGTTCGGTTCCACACGTCCATGTGCGCGACATGGACGGCCTCGTGGTTCATCAGGGTGAAGAAGCGCTCGCCGGCGCTGAAGGTCTCGAAGGTCTGGCTGAGCGGCGCGACATCGATCAAGATCGCGTTGTTGGGCGACGACCGCGCGCCCGCATTCCCATAGTCGGAAAAGTCCTTCAGCAGCACGGTGGTCTTTTCCCAGGGCGTCCAGTCGAACATGCGCTTCTGGAAGGCGAGGGAATTGAGGAAGCTGCGCGCGATGTAGGGCGTGAGGTAGGTCTGCGCCGGGTCGAAATAGAGCAGTCTCAGATCCGCCGTCTCGAGCTTGGCGAGATCGATCTCGGCGGTCGGCTTGTAGGGCTCATGCTCCTGTTCGGCCGGTGGTGGCATGGGCTTTTCGGCAGGGGCCGGGGACGGGGCCGCCTCCGGTTGCACGGGTGGTGCCGCGGGGATCTCCTGCGCGGCGAGGGATGCCGAACACAGGAGCGCAGTGGCGAGCCCGGCGAGGCCCGCCGCCGTTGCAGCCTTCAAGGATCGACCCGGCAACCGAAGGGCTTAGTTTGTGCGGATCGCCCTTGCGAAGCCGGGGTCGGCCAGCATGGCGCTGAACGCCGGGCTGGAGGCCAGTGCGGCAAAGGCCGGCTGGGCGGCCGCCTTCTGGAAGGCATCGGCGTTGGTCGCCAGCGCCGAAAGCGCCTGCGGATTGCGTGCGAGCGCCGCGAACGCCTGCGGATTGGCCGACATGGCCGCAAAGGCCTGCGGATGGGCTGCCATCACCGACATCGCCTCGGCCGCACGACCGGAGGCGGCAAGATTGGCCTCGACACCCTTGGCACGAAGCGACGCCGCAGCCTCGGCCGCGCGGGCTGCCGAGGCGGCTGCCCTGGCGTTGAAGGCCGATGCGCTCTGCGCTGCGGCCGACAGGGCGGCCGGGTTGCGGGCAAGCGCTGCGAAGGCGGCCTCGTTCTGCGCCATCGATGCGATTGCCGACGCGTCGGCCGCACGGCGGAACAGCGCTGCGTCGACAGCCAGTGCCTTGAAGGCCTCGGCGTTGCGCGCCATCGCGTCGAAGGCGGCGGCGTCCGCCCGCAGCGCGGCCATCGCGCTTGCGTCGCGGGCAAGCGCTTCGAAGGCGGCTGCATCCGCCGACATGGCGGCAACAGCCGCCGGATTTGCGGCGGCTGCCTGGAACGCAGCCGGGGCCTTGGCGAAGGATGCAAACGCCTGCGGGTTCCGCGCCATTGCGGCAAAGGCCTGCGGGTGGCGGGCAAGCGCCTCGAAGGCGCTGGCATGGCTGGCGAGCGCCGACATGGCGGCGGGCTGCCGGGCCATTGCGTCGAAGGCGGCTGCCTGGCGGGCCATCGCATCCGCCGTTGCGGCAACGGCATCGGCGCTTGCGGCAGACGAGATCGCCTGAACGCGGGCGGCCGATGCGGCCCTGGCGAAGGCGGCTGAATCAAGGGCTGCCGCCGAAAGGGCCTGTGGCGACCTGGCGAGCGCTTCGAAGGCGCTTGCCTGCCGCGCCATGGCGGCGAGCGCCTCAGCGTCGAAGGCGGCCTTGAAGGCGGCACTGTCTGCCGCGAGCGCCCGGAACGCCTCGGCATTGCGGGCCATGGTGTCGAACATGGCGGCATCGGCCCTGAGCGCGGCCATGGCGCTTGCATCCCTGGCGAGCGCGCGGAAGGCGGCTGCATCCGCCGCCATGGCGGCAACCGCTGCCGGATTGGCGGCAGCCGCCTCGAAGGCGGCGGGGTTCTTCGCATAGGCTTCGAACGCCTTGGCGTTGCGCGCCATGGCATCGAGGGCCTGCGGATGGCGCGCGAGCGCCTCGAACGAGCTGGCGTGCGTGGCCGCGGCCGCAAAGGCTGCAGGTTGCGCCGCCATCGCCTCGAAGGCTGCCGGGTTTGCCGCCATGGCCGCAAACGCCTGGGCATTTTCGGCCTGCGCGGCTGCGGCGCCGGCCGAGAGGGCTGCAAACGCCTTCGGATCCTTCGCCAGCGCCACGAAAGCCTGCGGGTTCTTCGCCATTGCGGCCAGCGCCTCGGGATTGCGGGCGAGCGCCATGAAGGCCGGATCAGCGGCCAGCGCGCGGAACGACGGGTTCTTCACCATCAGTTCGAAGGCGTCGGTCTGCATCAGCATCGGCACACTGGTGTCGCCCAGGCCCACGTCCGCCGACGTCACCTGCGGCGCGCGATACCGTTCGGCCGGGGCAATCGTGCCGCTGCCCAGCAGGCCCGGCCCGTCACCCTGGCTGCCCACCACATAGGCAACGCCCGCGATTGCAACTGCCATGATGCTGATCGTCATGAACCTGGACTTGCTCAGGTTCTGAGCCACGACGGTTTCCATGAAGTCCCCCCTGCCATTTCCCCCGGGAGGCCGGTCACTGCTCCGGCACCCATACTGTCACAATACCAGTTTCGCGGCATCATTTACAGCGCGAAAAGCATTGGAGGGCAGCTTGCGCCGGATGGCCTTCTTGCAGCGCCGGCGGACCCGGGCCGATCGGGCCCGGCACGCTCTGGCGAAGCTGCCTTGCGGCAGCGCGCCGGCGCCGCGAACAGGGGATGAGGCGACAGCAGGCTGGCCGCCGCATCACCCGGTGGCAAAAGGGGATTCACGGGCGCGCCTGCTTGTGGCAGGACAGCGGCATGCGATTTTTCCTCATCGCGGCTGCCCTTTTGGCCGCAGCGCCCGCGGGTGCCGACGAAATCCCGCCGGCTGACGGGTTTCCGATCTGGCTCGCCAACTACAAGGCCGGCGCCCAGGCGCGCGGGCTGAAGCCGGAGTGGCTGGAGGCGGCCCTGTCGGGGGCCAGCTATTCGGAGCGTGTCGTCGCTCTGGACCGGAACCAGCCGGACGACAGTGGCAAGCGCAATGTGTTCGCCGACTATCTGGCACGGCAATTGACCCAGCAGCGGATCGACGACGGGCTGGAACGCGCCGCGCAAGAGCGGGATCTGCTGCTGCGCATCTCGGCGCAGACGGGTGTGCCGGCCGAGATCATCGTTGCAATCTGGGGCATGGAAACCAGCTATGGCCGGGTGATGGGCGGGTTCGACCTGCCGTCGGCGATCGGCAGCCTCGCCTATGACGGCCGGCGCGAGGCGCTGTTCACGCGGGAGCTGGATGCGCTGGTGCGCATGGTGGGCGAAAAGGGTGTGCGCCGCGACCAGCTGACAGGAAGCTGGGCGGGTGCCTTCGGGCAATCCCAGTTCCTGCCGAGCTCGTATCTTGCCCATGCCGCCGACGGCGACGGCGATGGGCGGGCCGACATCTGGAGCTCGCGCGCCGACACCTTCGCCTCGATCGGGACCTATCTGAAGGACCGTGGCTGGAAGCCGGGCGTGCCCTGGGGGTTCCGTGTGGGTGTGCCGCAGGGCTTCGACCGGGCGGGTGTTGCGAACCCGGTGAAGCCGACGCAGTGCATCCGCCCGTTGGAGCGGCATTCGCGCTGGCTGCCGGCCGCCGAGTGGCGGGCAAAGGGCTTCCTGCCGCTGAACGCGCTGTGGCCGGCGGATGATGTGGAGATGTCGCTGGTGGAGCCCGACGGGCCGGGCGAAGGCGCCTATCTGACCACGCGCAGCTACCGCGCGATCCTCGAGTATAATTGCTCGAACTTCTATGCGCTGTCGGTCGCGCTGCTGGGGAATGCCGTTGCGCCTGCGGTGCGGTAAGCGACAGGCCTTGGGTCTGGGATTGAGCCTGCTTCTGGCCGCCTGCGCCTCGCAGCCCAAGCCGAAGGCGGTGTCGACGGCGCCGGCTTCCAAGCCCGGCGTGCCGGGGGTGAAGATCGGCAAGCCCTACCAGGTGTTCGGGGTGACCTATTATCCCGAGGACGACCGGGGCTATGATCGCACCGGGATCGCCAGCTGGTACGGGCCGACCTTCCACGAGAAGGCGACCGCGAACGGCGAGATCTACAACCAGGACGATGTGACGGCGGCGCACAAGACCCTGCCGATGCCGAGCTGGGTGGAGGTGACGAACCTGGACAATGGGCGGCAGCTGGTTGTGCGGATCAACGACCGCGGGCCGTTCGTGGAGGGTCGGATCATCGACCTGTCACGCCGGTCTGCGCAGTTGCTGGGGGTGGACCGGCCGGGGCTTGCGCGGGTGCGGGTGAAGCGGGTGTTCCCCGACGGGGATTGGGCGCGCGACACGGCGCCCCAGCCGCGCCTGGTGTCGGCGCCTGCGCCGGTGGCGGCCCCTGTCGCGGCTGCGCCGGTCTTGGCGGCGGCGGCCCTTCCGGCGCCGGCCGCTGCTGCGCCGGGTACGCGCTTCGTCCAGGTGGCGGCCCTGTCCGACGAGGCGCGCGCCCGGGCGCTGGCCTCGGTGCTGGGCGACTATGGGCCGGCCTCTGCCATGCCGACGGGTACGGGGCTGTGGCGGGTCCGGATCGGGCCTGTGGCCGAGGCGCAGGCGCGCATGCTGGTCGATAATGTGCGGGCTGCCGGCTATACCGATGCGCGGGTGGTGCCATGAGCCGCGGGCGGTTCATCGCCTTCGAGGGGGGGGAGGGCGCCGGCAAGAGCACCCAGATCGCCCGGCTGGCCGAGGCGCTGCGGGCGCGGGGCGAGGGCGTCGTTGTGACGCGCGAACCCGGCGGCACGCCCGGCGCCGAGGAGATCCGCGCGCTGTTCGTGCGAGGGGAAACGGCGCGCTGGACGGTCGAGACCGATGTGCTGCTGGTGTGCGCCGCGCGAGCCGACCATGTGGCACGGCTGATCCGGCCGGCGCTGGAGGCTGGAAGCACGGTGCTGTGCGACCGCTTCATCCATTCGACGCTGGCCTATCAGGGGCATGGCAAGGGCGTTGCCATGGCGCAGCTGCTGGCGCTGCATGCCTTTGCGACGGGCGACCTGTGGCCCGACCTGGTGCTGTGGCTGGACCTGCCGGTAGAGCTCGGGCTTTCCCGCTCGACCAAGCGGGCTGCGGCCCAGGAGGCCGATCTTCCCCAGGAGCAGCGCTTCGAGGCGCTCGGGCTGGCGTATCATGAAAAGGTGCGCGCCGGGTTTGCCAGCCTTGCGGCCGAGGATGGGCGGATCGTGCGGATCGACGCGACGCAGGATATCGACGGCGTGGCGGCCGCTATTGCGGCTGCGGTGCTGCGCTGACGCGGGTTTTCGCGGCGAGCAGGTCGTCGGACAGGCCACGGTCGGTGCTGCAGAGCTTGTCCCAGAAACGGAAATAGAGGCCGTAGTTGGACTGGTAGCGCTCGTGATGGACGTGGTGATGTGATGCTGAAATCACGTGCCGGCCAAACCAGCCTTCGACCCAGCTTCTGGGGAAGATTTCCCAGCCCATATGGTTGGTGACGCCGAAGAAGGTGGCGATCAGCAGCACGGCCATCAGGGCGTAGGCGTGGATCGGGATGATGAAGGTGAGGGCCGGGATCAGCCAGGCGGCCGAGATCGCTTCCCAGGGGTGGAAGGCCATGGCGGCCCAGGCGGTGGGCGGGCGGCTTTCGTGGTGGACGGCGTGGGCCGCGCGGAACAGCGCCGGCCAGTGGTGCATGGCGCGGTGGGTCCAGTAGAACCAGGCGTCGTGGGCTGCGAGGAACAGGAAGATCGAGACGGGGATCCACCAGAGCGGCATGGCCGAGACATCGGTGTAGATGCGCGTAAGCCCCTGCGTCACCCAGAGGTGGGCGACGATGCCCGAGGGCAGGCCATAGATGACGGCCGAGAGGAGCGACCAGCTGATTTCGCGCCGGATCTGCTTTGCGAGGCGGGCGGCCTTCTTGGGATCGGTGGGCGCATAGACATCGGGGCGGACCTTTCGCGAGGTCCAGGCGAAAAGGCCCGAGATGGCGAGGTAGCGGGCCGCCACGATCAGGCACATGGCGAGCGCGGTGATGATGAGGGCCGTCATGGCGCTGTCCTAGCTGGGTGGCGACGAACCGACTAGGGGGTCGCGCCGTCGCACCTCACCCGTTCCAATCGATGTCGCGCGTCGCGATCTCGCCGAAGCTGAGGCCGGTCTGGCGGGCGGCCTGGATGATCGGCCAGGCCGTGTAGGTCATTGTCAGGAAGGGCAGCGGGTCGGCCGGGCTCCAACTGACGTCCGGGGTGGCGAAGAGGTCGCGTGCGGCCCGGCCGCCGCCCCTGCGCCAGAAGCGCGACTGCACCTCGGTGAGGACGGCGTAGAATTGCTGGCGCTCGCGTTCGGGGCGGAGCGGGATGGGCGACAGGCTGGCGGGATCGAGGAGGGCGTGGGCGAGCGGCGCGGGCTCGACGAAATGGATGCCGGAGGTGACGCGCGGGTTGCACTCGATGGCGAGCGGTCGGTCGCCGTCCAGGATGAAATCGAAGCTGAGGAAGCCTTCGTAGCCGGTGGCAGCGATGAAGTGGGCGATCCAGGCCTCGATGGCTGGGTCCTGCACCTGTGCGAAGCGGACGGCGACGGTGCCCGACATCAGCGTGCCCTGGTAGATGGCGGTGACGAGGCTTCGGCCACCGCGGGCCAGGGTAAAGCTGGAGAGGTGGGGGCCGCCGACGAAGCGCTGGACGAGGTCGGCAGGCGAGGGCGCCTCCAGCGGGCCGGCATCGCGGATGCGGATGTCGCGGCCGCCGCAGCTGAGGATGGGCTTCACGACATGGCCGCCGGATCCGGCGATGGCGGCGGCTTCCGGTGTGTCGGCGCGTGCGCTGTCGGGGATCGCGGCGCCGATGCGCTTGGCCGTTTCGATGAAGCCGAGCTTGGAGTGCAAGCCCACCAATGTTTCGCCGGGCGGCGCGGCGAGGCGGGTGCCGGTGGGCAGGCGGCCGTGGAGGAAGCCGACATGCATGCTTTCCTCGGAGACGGGACAGACGAGGTCGACCTTCTCGCGTTCGATGATGGCCAGAAGGTCTTCGATGTAGCCCGCATGGTCTGTCGCGGGCGGGCGGGTAACGAAGCTGGCGGCGACCGTGTTTGAGGCACCCGTCAGGTGGCGCTGCATCGGTTCGGCAATCAGCACGCGGGCGCCAGCCGCGTGAAAGCCGCGGGCGAGGTCGAGCGCCTTGGGGAGACGGCCAAGGGTCAAGAGGACGGTCGTCATGCGGGGCGGATGCGGACCAGTATCTGCTCGGCCGGGCGGGTTGTGAGCCGGGCTGCCGGTTGCACCTTGTCGGCGTCGAGCACCTCGAAATCCCAGCGGCGGAACAACTCTGCGAGGATGAGGATCGCCTCGGTGGTGGCGAAGGCCGCGCCGGCGCAGACGCGGGGGCCGGTGCCGAAGGGGATGTAGGTGCCCGTCTTGATCGCAGCCTCGCGGGTGCCGGTGAAGCGGTCCGGATCGAAGACGTCGGGCTGGTCCCAGTGGCCCTGGTGGCGGTGCATTGTCCAGGGCGAGATCATCAACATCGCGCCACGCTTCATCTTCACGCCGCCGACAACCGTGTCCCGGATGGCGACGCGCGGCAGGAAGGTGATGGGCGGATAGAGGCGCAGCGTCTCGCGGAAGATGTTGCGCACGAAGGGCATGCGCTTCGCCATCTCCATCGTGATCGGGCCGTTGCCGGCGACCTCCTGCACCTCGGCGCGGAGGCGCGCGCGGAGCTCGGGGCGCTGGGCGAGGATGAAGACCGCCCAGATGAGGGCGGACGCGCTTGTCTCGTGGCCGGCGAGGAAGAGGACGCCGAGCTGGTCGATCACCTCCTCGCGGGTGAAGGCGGCGCCGGTCTCGGGGTCTCGTGCGGCCAGAATGGCAGACGCCATGTCGTCGCCGCCCGCAGGTCGATTGTCCAGCAGGTCGGCAAGCAGGCGGCGGATTGCAGCGCAGGCCTCCAGCACTTCCGGCTTCTGCGGCACGGGCTTGAAGGGCGGGTCGAAGATCAGCCGTCCGAGCTCCACCTGGGCGACCGAGCGCTCGAACACATGGAAGGCCGCGAAGGCCTCGGCGCTGGCGCCGCCGTCCAGCGGGCTGCCGAACACGGCGCGGCAGATCACGTCGGCGGTCAGGTCCGACATGGCGGCGTCGAGCGAGAAGGCCTCGCCGCTGCCAGCCAGGCCCTCGAGCCGTTGCTGGAAGGCATCCACTGCCCCCGTCATGAACCGATAGCCGGCCGCCACCCGAACGGCGGAGAAGCTGGGATCGATCATCCGGCGCTGCTGCCGCCAGCGCGGCCCTGACGAGGTGAAGATGCTGTCGCCGATCAAGGGCTCCAGCGCGCCCGTCATAAGGTCGGACTTGGGGTAGACGTCGTCGCTGTCGACCAGCACGGCGCGGGCGGCCTCGGGATCGTTGATGATCCAGGTGGTGCGGCGCGACCAGCCGAGCTGGCCGATCCGCATCCGGTAGGCGCTTGCCGGCAGAAGCGTGAGGAGGTTTCCGTCGCCGTTCCATGCGGTGCGGATGAGGCCCGCGAGCGGCGAAAGCGAGCGGGGGCGGGGGGGCGTATAGGGCGTCAGAGGGAGGGGGGCGAAGGCCATGCGGCATTCATGCGCGCCCGTGCGGCCGGAAGGCAATTGCAATCTGCGGGTGGGCAGCGCAGGGTCTGACAACCGAGGGGATGATGACGACCTATCAGTGGTTTCAGATGCTTGTGGTGCTGCACGTGGCAACGGGCGCCGTCGGGCTCATTCTCTTCTGGGTGCCGGTGCTGGGCCGCAAGGGCGGGCCGGCGCACAGGCGCTTCGGCCGGATCTTCAACCAGCTGATGTTCGCGACCGCCGCGACCGCGATCCTGATGGCACTGCTTAACCTTCGTGACCCGCTGGGCACGCACCCGCACATCGCGGACCCGGAATTCACCCGGAACATCTTCGGCTGGATGATGCTGTACCTGGGGGTGCTGACGGTGAACCTGACGGCCTATGGCTGGAACGCGCTGCTGAACCGGCGCGACCATGGTGCGAACCGCAGCGTGCCGAACCTGGCCTTGCAGCTGATCCTGTTCCTCCTGTCGCTGAACACGGCGGCTCGTGGGGTCATGGTCGGGCAGCCGCTGATGGTGGGCATCTCCACCATCGGCTTTGCGACGGTCGGCACCAATCTCTGGTTCATGTTCACTGCGCGCCCGCGCCCTGTCTATGCGCTCCGGGAACATGTGAAGGGCCTGATCGGCACGGGCATTTCGGTCTACACGGCCTTCCTGGCGTTCGGTGCGGTTCGCTTCGTGCCCGAACTGGCGCTGCATCCGGGGCTGTGGGCGATCCCGCTCGTGACCGGGCTTGCGACCATCATCTGGCATTGGGCGCAGCTCAATCGGGCGCACGGCAGCCGGAAGTCGGTCGCCTGAAGACGCGGCACGTCATTGTTGTCGGCGCGGGCGCCGGCGGCCTTGCGGCGGCGGTGGACCTGGCCCGCCAGGGCCTTGCCGTGACGGTGCTGGAAGCCGCGCCGACGGTCGGCGGCAAGATGCGCCGGCTGACGGCGGGCGGGGCCGCGATGGACGCGGGGCCGACCGTCTTCACTATGCGGTGGGTGTTCGAAAGCCTGTTCGCGGATGCCGGTGCCTCGCTGGAGGGCGCGCTGACGCTCAGCAGGGCCGACATCCTCGCCCGCCATGCCTGGCCACAGGGCGGCGTGCTGGATCTTCACGCCGATCCGGAACGCTCCGAGGCGGCCATTCGCGATTTCGCCGGCCCCGAGAATGCCGCCGGCTTCCGCAGCTTCAGCGCGCGGGCGGCCGACATGCACGCGACGCTGGCGAAACCCTTCATGGCGAGCCAGCGGCCGAGCATGGCGGAGCTGACCTTCCGGGTCGGCAACCTCGCCGCGCTGTGGCGCACCTCGCCGCTGGCGACGCTCTGGGGCAGCCTGGGGCGGCATTTTTCCGACCGGCGGCTCCGGCAGCTGTTCGCGCGCTATTCCACCTATGTCGGCTCGTCGCCATTCAAGGCGCCCGCCACGCTGATGCTGATCGCCCATGTGGAGGGGCAGGGGGTGTGGCTGGTCGACGGTGGGATGCACGCACTTGCGCGTGCGGTTGCAGGCCTTGCGGAAAGCCTCGGCGCCACGATCCGCACGGCCGCGCCGGCAAGGCGGATCCTGGTGTCGAATGGGCGCGCGACGGGGGTGGAGCTTGCCTCGGGCGAGCAGCTCCAGGCGGATGCCATCGTCTTCAACGGCGACATGAGCGCGCTGGGAATGGGCCTGCTGGGCGATCCGGCGCGGTCTGCAACCAGGGCTGCGACACCCGCCGAGCGGGGGCTTTCCGCCATCGTCTGGACGGCGATGGAACCGACGTCGGGCTTCGCGCTCGACCACCACAATGTCTTTTTCGGCGAGGACTATGTCGACGAGTTCGATGCGGTCTTCGCGCGCCGCACGGTCTCTGCGCGGCCGACCGTCTATATCTGCGCGCAGGACCGGGGGAATGGCATTGTTGCGCCGGGCAAGCCCGAGCGGATGCTGGTGCTGGTGAACGCACCGGCCGACGGTGACACGCGGGCGTTCGAGGGCTTTGCCCGCGCCGAGATTGCGCCCCGGGTGCGGTCGCTTCTGAAGGACTGCGGGCTCGACATCTCGCTCGACCCGGCCAGCAGCGTGGTGACCGGCCCGGACGGGTTCGAGGCGCTGTTTCCGGGCACAGGCGGTGCTCTCTATGGCAAGGCGAACCACGGCATGCTCGGCAGCTTCAGCCGGCCGGGCGCGCGGTCGCGGCTGCCGGGCCTCTATCTCGCCGGCGGCTCCGTCCACCCCGGCGCGGGCGTGCCCATGGCCACTCTGTCGGGCCGGCTGGCAGCGGAGGCTGTCACCCTCGACCTGCCACGCGGACGCGTCTAAGGCCTCTCAGGTGACCGTTGCGACCCGACACTTCGACATCCTTCTCGTGGGCGGGGGCCTGTCTGCCGGGCTGATCGCACTGGCGCTTGCGCGCTATCGCCCCGATGTGTCGGTTGGAATAGTCGAACAGGGCGCGACCTTCGGGGGAAACCACACCTGGTCCAGCTTCGCCAGCGACCTCAGCCCCGAAGGCGCGGAGCTTGTGGCCCCGATCATCGCGCACCGGTGGCCCAGCTACGAGATCCGGTTTCCCAGCTTTTCCCGCCAGTTGCACTCCGGCTACCAATCGGCCTTCTCGCACCGGCTGCACGACGCGCTGGTGGCAGCCCTTCCGTCCGAAGCCCTGATCCTCGGCACCCCGGTTGCAGCCGTCACGCCGACCGGGGTCACGCTTGCAAACCAGCAGACGATCTCGGCGGGTGCGGTTCTGGATGCGCGGGGCCAGCGGGCCTCGCAGCATCTGGAACTGGGCTTCCAGAAGTTCGTGGGGCTGGAAGTGGAGCTGGAAGAGCCGCACGGGCTGGAAGGCCCCATCATCATGGACGCCAATGTCGACCAACTGGACGGCTACCGCTTCGTCTATACCCTGCCGTTCACGGCCACGACCGCGATGATCGAAGACACCTACTTCGCGGACGGGCTTCAGCTCGACCGGGCAGCCGTTGCCGAGCGGGTCCACGCCTATGCCCGGTCGCAAGGGTGGCGCATCCGCCGCATCATCCGCGAGGAGGATGGCGTGCTGCCGATGACGATCGCCGGCGACATCCGGGCCCATCTGGCGACGATCCCCGAAGGTGTGGTGCCGGTCGGGATGGCGGCGGCCCTGTTCCACCCGGCCACCGGCTACAGCTTTCCCGATGCGGTGCGATTGGCGCTGCACGTGGCAAAACTGCCAAACCTGAATGGCGCGGCAATAGACCGCGCAGTGCGGGACTATGCCGTCGAGGTCTGGAATACGCGCAGTTTCTACAGGCTTCTCAACAAGATGCTGTTCCGGGCGGCCTACCCCCACGAACGGCGCGGCATCCTGGAGCGGTTCTATGGCCTGTCCGACCCGCTTGTGAAGCGCTTCTATGCTGGCCATAGCACCATCCCTGACAAGATCCGGGTCCTTACGGGGAAGCCTCCCATACCGATCCCCCGCGCGATCCGCGGCATATTGAAGGGTTGAGAATTTCATGCAGCGAACGGCAGCGGTTATCGGCAGCGGCTTCGGCGGCCTTGCGCTCGCGATCCGGCTTCAGTCCGCCGGCATCCAGACCACGCTGATCGAGGCACGGGACAAGCCCGGCGGGCGCGCTTACGTGTACGAAGTCGACGGCTTCAAGTTCGATGCCGGGCCGACCGTCGTCACCGATCCGTCCTGTCTTGAAGAGCTGTTCGAACTGTCGGGCCGGAACATCGCCGACTATGTCGAGCTTATGCCGGTCACGCCCTTTTACCGGCTGATGTGGGAAGACGGGCAGGTCTTCGACTATTCGAACGACGACGAGAAACTGCTCGCCCAGATCGCGGCCAAGAATCCCGATGACGTGGAAGGCTATCGCCGCTTCATGGAATTCTCGGAAGGCGTGTTCCGCGAAGGCTATCTGAAGCTGGGATCCGAGGCCTTCCTCGATTTCCGTTCCATGCTGGAAGCCGCGCCGAGCCTCATCAAGTACCAGGCCTTCCGCTCGGTCTATGGCATGGTCTCCAGCTTCATCAAGGACCCGCAGCTGCGGGAAGCCTTCAGCTTCCACACGCTGCTGGTCGGCGGCAACCCGTTCAAGACCTCGTCGGTCTATGCGCTGATCCATGCGCTGGAAAAGAAGTGGGGCGTCTGGTTCCCGCGCGGTGGCACGCACGCCCTGATCCGGGGCCTCGTGAAGCTGTTCGAGGACCTGGGCGGCCAGTTCATCCTGGGCCAGAAGGTGACCCGCATCGAGGCCGGCGCCGGCCATGTGATGGGCGTGCAGCTCGCCGACGGCACCGAGATCAAGGTGGACACGGTCGCCTCGAACGGCGACGTGGTGCACACCTACAAGGACCTGCTGGGCCACCATCCGCGCGGGGCCAAGATGTCGAAGGCGATGCAGCGCAAGAGCTTCTCGCCCTCGCTGTTCGTGATCTACTTCGGCCTGAAGAAGCCGCACCCCGAGATTGCGCACCACACCATCATCTTCGGTCCGCGCTACAAGGAGCTGCTCGAGGACATCTATTCGGGCGGCGGGCTGGCCGACGACTTCTCGCTCTATCTGCACCATCCGACCGCGACCGACCCGGCAATGGCGCCCGACGGCTGCTCGGGCTTCTACGTGTTGTCGCCGGTGCCGCACCTCGGCAAGGCCCCGCTCGACTGGGACAAGGTCGCGCCGAAATATGCCGACAAGATCCTCGATTACCTGGAAAAGCGCATGATCCCGGGCCTGCGCGAGGATCTGGTGCACATGTCGATGTTCACGCCGGAGAATTTCCGCACCGAGCTCAACGCACACCTTGGCTCTGCCTTCAGCCTGGAGCCGGTGCTGTGGCAGTCGGCCTATTTCCGCACCCACAACCGCGACGATGTGCTGAAGAACCTCTATTTCGTGGGTGCCGGAACGCACCCGGGCGCTGGCATTCCGGGCGTCGTGGGCTCGGCCAAGGCAACCGCCAAGCTGATGCTGGCGGACCTTGGGGCCTCCGACCCGGCGGCCTGGCCTTCCAACGGCGGGCCGCGGCTGGAGGCTGCGCAGTAGGGCGATGCCCCGCCGTGTCCGCATCCGCGATGGGGCGACCCTCGTGGTGCGGGCGCTGGGCTTTGCTGCCGAGGCGCATCGCACCCAGTTCCGGAAGGACCGGGAGACACCCGCCATCAACCACCCGATCCGGCTGCTGCAACTGCTGGTCGACGTCGGCGGCGTGACCGATCCGCTGGTGCTGGCAGCGGCCGCGTTGCACGACGTGCTGGAGGATTGCGAGGTGGGGTTCCCCGAGCTCGAGGCCCGCTTCGGAACCGAAGTCGCCGGTGTGGTGTTCGAACTGTCCGATCCACCCCATCTGGACAAGACCGCGATGCGCGCCTGGGCGGTGGAAACGGCGCCGCGCCTCAGCCTTCCGGCGCGGCTGGTGAAGCTGGCCGACAAGGCGGTGAACCTCAATGACCTCATCGACTGGCCGCCGGCCGGATGGTCGGATGCGCGCAAGGCCAGCTACTTCGACTGGTCGGCTGACGTGGTGGCCGGAATCCGCGGCACGCATGGGGCGCTGGAACTGGCCTTCGATGGCGCCTACGCGCGTCGGCCGGTCCTGTGATCGCCGCTTGGCGAAGCGCCGATCCCTCGGCTAGGAACGGGCGCGTGGGAGATGCTCTGCTTCAAAGTGCCGAAGAGGCGATCCGCCAGGGTTCGAAGAGCTTTGCGCTCGCCAGCCGCCTGTTCGATGGCGCGACGCGGGCGCGCGCAACCCTGCTCTATGCCTGGTGCCGCCACTGCGACGATGTGATCGATGGCCAGTATCTGGGCGAAGGGACCCACGACTGGGGCGGTTCGCCCCAGGAGCGGCTGGCGAAGTTGAGGCGGCTGACCGACATGGCGCTGGCCGGGCAGCCGACGGGCGAAGTCGCCTTCGACGCGATCGGGCGTGTTGCAGCCGAAACCGGCTTGCCCGCCCGCTATGCCCATGATCTGCTCGAGGGCTTCCGGATGGATGTCGAATGGCAGCCGGTGCGGAACGCCGACGACCTTCTCACCTATTGTTACCATGTGGCCGGCTGCGTGGGCGTGATGATGGCGATCGTGATGGGCGTCTCGCCGGATGATCATGCGACGCTCGCCCGGGCATCGGATCTGGGCCTGTCGTTCCAGCTGAACAACATTGCGCGCGACGTGGCCGAGGATGCGGCCCGGGGCCGCTGCTATCTGCCGGCCGACTGGCTGGCCGAAGAGGGGCTGACGGCAGAGGACCATGCCGAGCCCGCGCGGCGCGATTCGCTGCATCGGGTGGTGACGCGCCTGGTGGATCTGGCAGAGCGCTACGAGGCGTCTGCCGCGCACGGTGTGCCCGCGCTGAGGAACCGGCAGGCCTGGGCTGTTCTGTCCGCCGCGCAGATCTATGGCGACATCGGCCGAAAGGTCAGGGGGCGGGGGCCGCAGGCGCTCGAGAGCAGGGCCTACACGCGCCGGCGCGACAAGCTTATCGCAGTCGCGCTTGCCGCGCCCGAGGCGATCTGGAAGCGCAACGTCGGGGTCAACACCTCGTCCGACCGCACGGGGCTCTGGACACCCGGCTTCGCCTGAATGCCGGCCCTATTCGGCTGGACCTGCCATGTTCCGACCGACCGGGTTCGCGCGGACGACGGCGAGCCCCGCCTTGCGGTTTTCTTCCAGCTGGCGCTTCAGTTCCTCGATAGGGGGCGCCCAGATGAAGCCGAAGCTGACGGTGCCCTCCTTCGATTCCACCACATGGTGCAGCCGGTGCGCCTGGATGATGCGCTTCATATAGGCCGAGCGCGGGATGTAGCCGGTTTCGATCCGGCGGTGGACGATGATGTCGTGGAAACCGAAATAGATGGCGCCGTAGCCGGTGATTCCGGCGCCGATCCAGGTGTAGAGCGATCCGCCACCGCCTTCGACCCCATAAAAGATGAAGCTGATCGCCACGGCTGCGCCCATCACGCCGTACCAGTCGTTCGCCTCGAAGAAGCCCTCGCGCGCCGTGTGGTGTGACTTGTGGAGGCCCCAGCCGAAGCCGTGCATCACATGTTTGTGGCCGTAGATCGCCACGACCTCCATCACGAGGACGAGGCCGACGAAGACGAGGATTCCGAGATACCAGGGAATGTCGATGGGCATGGGCGTGCTTTAGGCCAGTTGGATGGTCTTGGGGAGGGGTGCCGTTTGCCGCAGCCGGCAGCAGGCGCCATTGATCGAGCGCAAGCGCCGCGTCAGCCCTTGGGCCTGGCCGGGGGCTTAAGCGGCGCCCATGTCAGGCTTGCATCGCCCTTCGCCTCCACCACCAGATAGGCGCCCTGGCCCAGTGGCCGGATCATGCCGTTGCGCGTTTCGGTGATACGGGCGTTCAGCACGAACGCGCCGATGCGCTTGTCGGTCAGGGCCGTGTGGATCTTGCCGAGCAGCTTGTCGAAATCGCGCGCGAAGTTGGTGGCAAGCTCCGCCGCGATCACGTCGCGCACCTCGGGCGACTGGGCGATTGCCATCAGCAGCGCACCCTGCGTGCCCTCGATCTGGCCACTGATGATGAGGTCCGACACGATCAGCTTCTGCGTGTCCGGCGCGTTCGAGACCCGGCCCGTCAGCCAGACATTGCCTTCGGCGTCCAGCAGCCCGCGCGGGCCCTTGGCCTTGATCGGCAGGCCGACGGCGACGCGCCCGCCTTCGGTCGCATAGAGGGTCGGTCGCCCGAAACTCGGCTGCAGGCGCCCCATGCCTTCGATCGGGATACCCTTGCGCGACAGCTTCATCAGCGCCTTCTCAAGCTCGCCCTCCAGCACTTTCCAGTCGGCGACCACGGGAATGGTCAGCCGGAAGCCGGTGCCGCCCTCCAGCTTTCCAAGCGGGGGAAGCGGCGTGGGATCAGGATCGGCCGGACGGGTCCCGACGAAGGTTTCGGTCGCGGCCTCGAACTCCAGCAGCAGGCGCAGGGTCCGTCCCTCGATCCGGTAGCCGCCATAGCCGAAGCCGCGGGGCGTCACCCGCATCCAGACCTCGGGGTTGCGGGCGTTGAGCTCGACGACCGTGTGCGCTTTCTGCCAGCTGTTCTCAACCTTCTGGCGGGGGTGCGCCTCGGCAATCAGGGCAGGCACCTCGGCCTCGAGTTTCGCGATCAGCTTCGCAAGCTCCTTGTCGGCGAGGCTGGTGAAGGTGATCCGCTGCTTTGCGATGAGCACGCCAGGCTCTTCTTCCCAGCGGTAGCGGATGTCGACCTTCGGCTTCGGCGTCCAATCGGGCGCAAGCGCCAGCTCGACGTCGGCGGTCACCAGCGCCTTCCCCGTCGCCTCGTTGGTGCCGATGAAGCCCAGGACGTCGCGCGCCTCGATCTCGCCCGTGATGGGCATGCTGAGTTTCAGCGTGCTGCCGGATCCCGAGAGCTTGAGCGGACCCCTGGAAACCGCGCCGACCAGCCGGCAGGAGAATTTGATCTTCGCCTTGGGCAGGCAACGCTCGCGCTTTTCGTCGACCGTCAGCACAGTGGTGGGCAGCCGGGCGTTCAACCGCTTTTCGAGCAGGTCGAGGTCGGCCTCGACCGGAAGTGCCACTCGCGAGGTCTGGGGCTGCAGCAGGTCGGCCGGTTCGGCGCGCGGGGGCGCCTCGTTCGAGACCTGCCCGCCACAGGCCGCCAGTAGCAGGGGGAGGAGAATTGCAACGAGGCGCATCGGCGAAAGCTAGCAGCGCGTCGACACGGCGCAAGCCGGTGATCTGGCGGAACGAAGGGCGAACGTTTACCTTGCGGGCATGTCGATCGCGATTCGCACGAGCCTTGCCGATATTCCGCTTGCGCCGGGGTTCACGCCCAACCGGCCCAACCGCCCGGAGAAGAGCGAGGGTGGAAAGCCCTTCGTGCTGAAGAGCGATTATCAGCCGGCGGGCGACCAGCCAACGGCGATTGCCGAACTGGTGCGCCAGGCTGCAGCCGGCGAGAAGGACCAGGTGCTGCTGGGCGTGACGGGCAGCGGCAAGACCTTCACCATGGCCAAGGTGATCGAGGAACTGCAGCGCCCCGCGCTGGTGCTGGCGCCCAACAAGATCCTGGCGGCGCAGTTGTACGGGGAATTCAAGAGCTTCTTCCCCGACAATGCGGTCGAATACTTCGTTTCCTATTACGACTATTACCAGCCCGAAGCCTATGTGCCGCGCACCGACACCTACATCGAGAAGGAAAGCTCGGTGAACGAGGCGATCGACCGGATGCGCCATTCGGCGACGCGGAGCCTGCTGGAGCGCGACGATGTGCTGATCGTGGCATCGGTTTCGTGCCTCTATGGCATCGGATCGGTCGAGACCTATTCGGCGATGACCTTCAGCCTGAAGAAGGGAATGGCGATCGACCCGCGCGAGGTGGTCAGGAAGCTGGTTGCCCTGCAATACAAGCGCAACGAGATGAGCTTCGTGCGCGGGTCGTTCCGGATGAAGGGCGACACGCTGGAGATCTTCCCCTCGCACTATGAGGACATGGCCTGGCGGATCGGCTTCTTTGGTGAGGAGATCGAGACGATCACCGAGTTCGACCCGCTGACGGGCAACCGGATCGCCAACCTGGACAGCGTGAAGGTCTATGCCAACAGCCACTATGTGACGCCCGGCCCGACCCTGAAGCAGGCGACGGAGGCGATCAAGTTCGAGCTGACCGAGCGGCTGAAGGAGCTGGAAGCCGAGGGCAAGCTGCTGGAATATCAGCGGCTTGAACAGCGCACCAACTTCGACCTGGAGATGATCGCGGCCACCGGGAGCTGCGCCGGTATCGAGAACTACAGCCGCTTCCTGACCGGGCGCCTGCCGGGCGAGCCGCCGCCGACGCTGTTCGAGTATCTGCCCGAGAATGCCCTGCTGTTCGTCGACGAAAGCCATGTGACCGTGCCGCAGATCGGGGGCATGAGCCGGGGCGACCGGGTGCGCAAGGTGACGCTGGCCGAATATGGCTTCCGCCTGCCGAGTTGTGTCGACAACCGGCCGTTGAAGTTCGAGGAATGGGACCTGATGCGGCCGCAGACCGTGTCTGTCTCTGCGACGCCCGGCAATTGGGAGATGGCGCAGACGGGCGGCGTGTTCGTTGAGCAGGTGATCCGCCCGACGGGTCTGATCGACCCGCCGGTGGAGATCCGCCCCGTCGAGGACCAGGTCGACGATCTGATTGCCGAGGCGAAGGCAACCGCTGCCAACGGCTTCCGCACGCTTGTGACGACGCTGACGAAGAAGATGGCGGAGGACCTGACCGAGTTCCTGCACGAGGCGGGCCTGCGCGTGCGCTACATGCACTCCGACGTCGAGACGCTGGAGCGGATCGAGCTGATCCGCGATCTCCGCATGGGCGTCTACGACGTGCTCGTGGGCATCAACCTGCTGCGCGAGGGGCTGGACATTCCGGAGTGCGGGCTGGTCGCGATCCTGGACGCGGACAAGGAGGGATTCCTGCGCTCGGAGACCTCGCTGATCCAGACCATCGGCCGCGCGGCGCGCAACGTGGAGGGCCGCGTGATCCTCTATGCCGACCACCGCACCGGCAGCATGGACCGGGCGCTGGCCGAGACCGAGCGCCGTCGCAAGAAGCAGGTGGCCTACAACGAGGCCAACGGGATCACGCCGACCACGATCAAGCGCGCAATCGCCGATGTGGTGGCGCATGTTTCTGCGAAGGACCATCTGACGGTCGAGATCGACGACGAGACCACTCATCTCGTCGGCCACAACCTCAAGGCCTATATCGCCGAGCTCGAGAAGAAGATGCAGAAGGCGGCTGCAGACCTGGAGTTCGAGGAGGCGGCGCGCATCCGCGACGAGATCCGCCGGCTGGAGGCAGGCGAGCTTGGCATCGCAACCGAGCGCGCAGCACCCGTGAAGGGCAGGGCGGACGCCGGCCGGCCGGGCACGCGGACGAACAGGTGGGGAAAGGTGCGGGGTACGCCGAAGGGGCGGAGGTAGGATCAACCTGCGTCGGGCGTGTCCAGCACCAGCACCACCCGCCGTTCGCCGGTGCCCTCGATCGGGGGCGAGCGGTGGAGGAGAACCGGGGGTTCGCCGGGGAAGAGCTTGCCCTTGGACAGCGCGATGTCGCCGGTGCCGATTCGGCGAACGGGCGCATCCTCCGCCGGTGTTTCGCGAATGTCCGTACCGGGGCCTGCGTAGGTGGTGACCAGGCGGAGGTCGGTATAGTCCGCGTGGAACCGGCGGCAGGCGTCCCCCTCAACCGCTTCCAGCCGCAGGCGGACCGCGGGCCTTCGGGTCAGCGCCGAAAAGCGTCGGACGAGATCATCGATGTCGGCTGCGAGTGCCGACGGCAGATAGCGCAGCGCCGCCTTCAACTCGTCGGGCGTGCCCGCCAGCCGGCTGCTGCCCTCGACTGCCGAACGCGCGGCGGCCGGATCGACCGGGGCCGTTCTGGCAAGCACAAGCACGGGGACAGACTCGGCAAGCACGGTCCGCCAGTCGGTCTCGGGTGTTGCGATCAGCAGGGTTGGTTCGGTCCGGTCCAGCATGGGCGCGTGATAGTATCACATCACGTCCCTGCGCAAGCCGGCGCGTCAATCGTCCTGCGCCGGTCTGCCCCCCGGGGCCCACGGCATGCGGCAACCCGGCACCTCGCACGGCACGTGCGGGCTCTTGCCCGTGCCTTTCAGCGCCCATTCCATGCCCGCCTTGATGGCATCGGGATAGACGCTGCCATGGTCTTCGCCGGGGAAGACTCGGCTGTCGACCTTGAATGACGGATACCCGCGCGACTTCAGCATGCGCACCATCTCGTCCATGTCCTCGACCATCGCCATGCGGCTGTTGCCGAAGGGGAGGATGTCGGGGTCGGGCACGGTCTCCTCGCCGCCGATCATGAAATAGGCTTGCGCGGGCAGGTCCTTGTGGCGGGTCGCGTAGCCGCGTTCGCGCGCGATCATCAGGCGCCGACCGTACCAGAGCGACGGGCTCATCAGTATGTATTTCTGGAACATTTCCGGCTCGGTCAGCAGCACATGGGTGCCGAACAGGCCGCCATAGCTGTGCCCGGCATAAATGCGGCGCTTGGGGTCGATCCGGTAGCGGCTTTCGAGGAAGGGGAAGACCTCATCGCGCAAGTGCAGCCGGTAGCCTTCGGCCTCGCCATAGGCGACCTTGCGGCCCGGCATGTCGGAAACCGCGTCGATGTCGCCGTGGGGGGTGGGGGTGTAGTCGCGGCGGCGGCTGTATTCGCCGGTGTCGCCCACCGCATAGCCGAGCCCCACGATGATCGCGTCTTCCATGCCGCGTTCCGAGGCGCGCAGCCGGCGGTGAAGCCCCAGGATCAGCGGCAGGCTCTGCGGCATGTCGGTGGTGAAGAGCACCGGATACTTGCGATCCGGAGCATAAGCATAGCTGGGCGGCAGCCAGACCACGATGTCATAGGCCCGGCCCAGCGCCTTCGCCTCGATTCGGTGCACCTCGGTTGAGGGGAGCTCGTAGCGTTTCGGGGGGGCGGGCTCCTGCGCAGCGGCGGGCGCCGCGGTCAGCAGGGCAAGCAGGACGAACAGGGATTTCATCACAGGCTGTTCTTGTAGACCTTCCCGTCCTTCATGATCACGCGGAAATTGCGTTCTGGATCTGCGACGATGTTGATGTCGGCCAGCGGATCCCCGTCCACCAGCAGCAAGTCCGCAAGCGCGCCCTGTTCGACCACGCCCAGCTTGCCTCTGTACGGGCTGCGCAAACCCGACAGCACCAGCAGCTCGCCGTTGGTGGCGGTCGCCATCCGCAGCGTCTCGGCCGGGGTGAACCATCGGGTCATGGCGGCCAGCAGCGCGCCCTGCCGCCGTGCCTGGGTTTCGGAGAACAATATGTCGGTGCCCCAGGCCATCCGGATGCGGTGCTTCTTCACATAACCGAACAGCACGGCGGTGCCGTCGGCAACGGCCTTCTTCTTGTTGTACTGGTCCGACCCGGGCGGGAAGGGGTTCGGCTCTTCGGCAAGGAAAGGCTGGGTGGACAGCCAGACGCCCTTGTCGGCCATGTATTTCGCGGTTGCGTCGTCGATCAGGTGGGCATGCTCGATCACCTTCACGCCGGAGTCGATGGCGCGGCGGATGGCGACAGGGGTGTAGGCGTGGACAGCGACATAGGTGCCCCAGTTGGTTGCCGCGTCCACGGCCGCTTTCAGCTCCTCGGGCGTGAAGGTGGAGACGTCCAGCGGGCTGTGCGGCGACGACACCCCACCGCCGGCCGTCAGCTTGATCTGGCTCGCGCCCTTCATCAGCTGCTCGCGCGCAGCCCGGCGGACCTCGTCGGCGGAGTCGGCGATTCGCGAGCCGCCGATCTGTTCCATGCGGCTGAGCGGCTGCGAAGGATCGCGCGGCAGGTCGGTCATCACGCGGAAGTCGCCATGCCCACTGGTGACGCTGATGATTGCGCCGGCCGGCCAGATGCGCGGGCCGGCCACCACGCCCATGTCGATCGCCTGCTTCAGCCCGAAGCTTGGGCCGCCCATGTCGCGCACGGTGGTGAAGCCGCGCATCAGGGTGGCAGTCGCCTCGGCGCCGGCCAGCAGGTTGGTGAAGCCGAGATCGCCGAAGATCGACTGCTCGGGTGTGGGGCGGACCAGCGTGGTGTGCCAGTGCGCATCGATCAGGCCGGGCATCAGCGTGCGATCGGCGCCTTCGATGGTGGTGGCGCCTTCGCCCGCAACTGCGCTCGGGCCTATGGCTGCGATGATGCTGCCCCGCACCAGCACATTGGTCGGCGCGGACAGGCTGCTGCCCTTGCCGTCGAAGATCCGGACATTGCGGAACAGCGTCTCCGGCTCGGCAGTTGCGGGCTGCGCGACGGCGGAACCCGCCACGAGAAGCGCAGCGGCGAGCAGGGAAAGCATCTTCATGGCCGGGATTTGTATACCTTACCGTCCTTCATGATCACGCGGAAATTGCGGTCCGGATCGGCAATCAGGTCGATGTCGGCCAGCGGGTTGCCCTCGACCAGCAGCAAGTCTGCGAGTGCGCCTTCCTTCACCACGCCCAACGTGCCGGCATAGGGCGTGCGCGGGCCCGACAGGGCCAGCAGCTCGGCGTTGCGCGCCGTTGCCAGCCGCAGGATCTCGGCCGGGCTGAACCAGGGCTTCAGGCGCAGTAGATAGGCATTCTGCTGCCTGTTGAGGTCGGGCTCGAACAGGAAATCGGTGCCCCAGGCGAGCTTGACCCCCAGCGATTTCGCCAGCGGCCACACCCGATCCTGCCCCTCGATCACCGGCTTGCGCTTCTCGCGCCGGGCGGGGTCCATCGCCTCGGTGGAGGCAACCAGCACCTGGCCCGACAGCCAGATGCCTTTCTCGGCCATCAGCTTCAGCGTCGGCTCGTCCAGCAGCTGGCCATGCTCGATCACCTTCACGCCGGCCTCGATCGCGCGGCGAATGGATTTCGGGTGATAGGCGTGCACGGTCACATAGGTGTTCCAGTCGTCCGCGGCGTCGACTGCGGCCTTCATTTCGTCGAGCGTGTACTGGGTGACGTCGAGCGGATCATATTCGCTCGACGTGCCGCCGCCCGCCGCGATCTTGATCTGGCTGGCACCCAGCCTGAGATTCTCGCGCACGGCAGTCAGCACCTCGTCGCGTCCATCGGCCACCACGCTGGCCCAGGCCTGTTCCATCGCCGGCACCTTGCCGCTGAAGCGGCGCGAGGGTTCGGTCGGCCCGCGCAGGTCTGCATGGCCCGAGGTCTGCGAGATCATCGGGCCCGAAGGCCAGATGCGCGGGCCCTTGACCTTGCCGGCATCGATTGCCCGCTTCAGCTGGAACACCGGGCCGCCGACATCCCGCACGGCGGTGAAGCCCCGCATCAGCATCGCCTCGGCCTGCTGCGCCGACAGCGCACCCAGCCTTTCGACCGTCATGTCGGGGGCCGCCATCGCCTTGGGCGACAGGCTGTTGAACATCATGTGGACATGCACGTCGATCAGCCCCGGCATCAGGGTACGGCCTCCGCCCGGGATCACGCTTGCGCCGGCAGGGCTGGGCCCACTGCCGATGCGCGCGATCCGTCCCCCCTCCACCAGCACGTCGGTCGGCGCGCCGAGTACGCCCTTTTCCACGTCGAGCACACGGACGTTCCGGAACAGCACGGCCGGAGACGGCTGGGCAACGGCGTTGGTGCCGACCAGCAGCAGCCATGCGGCAAACAGGTGTTTCAGCATGGACAGACGCTCCCCTTGACACTCGCCGGGTCAGCCTACTGGAACTTGTTGTCCTTGGGAAACCCCTGCGGCGGGAGCCGGCCGGCAGCCGCGCGCGAGAGCAGCCAGGGGGTGAGGTCCGTCTCGGTCCGGGTGCGGTTGCTGTCGCCCTGCAGCTTCCAGCTGAGGCCTTCGACGAGCTTCAGCGTGATCGCATCGGCGAGGCCGCCGTCCTTGTATTTCTGCAGCGCGACGCCCTGGCCGCGGGTCATCACGGGCAACGCCTCCAGCGGGAACACCAGCAGCTTCCGGTTCTCGCCGATCACCGCCACATGGTCGTGGCCCTCGGGGATCGGCCGGATGATGCTGACCCTGGCCTTGTCCTTCGGGTTCACCACCTGCCGGCCCTTGCGCGTTTCGGCCAGCAGTTCATCACCTTCGGCCAGGAAGCCGCGTCCGTCGGAAGCGGCCAGCAGCAGCTTCATGCCGGGCTTGTGGGCAAGCGCGGCGACCACGTCCTCGCCGGCCGGGAAATCCACCATCAGCGTGATGGGTTCGCCGAAGCCACGACCGCCGGGAAGGTCGTTCGCCAGCAGGGTGAAGAAGCGTCCGCCCGAGGCCGCAATCAGGATGCGGTCGGTGGTCTCGGCATGGAATGCGCGCGCCAGGCCATCGCCTTCCTTGAACTTCAGGCCATCGAGTGCCGACAGGTCGGCATGGCCCTTCTGCGCGCGGATCCAGTTGCGCTGCGAAAGGATCACGGTGACCGGCTCGCGCTCGATCATGGCCTCTCGGCTGATCGCGACCGCCACCGGCGCATCCTCGAACGTGGAGCGGCGGCGGCCGAGCTGGGTGTCGGCGCCATAGTCCTTCATCAGCGCAGCGAGCTGCTTCTTCAGCGCCGTCTTCTGCCGAGCAGCCGAGCCCACCAGCGCCTCGAGTTCGCCCTGCTCTGCCAGCAGCTTCTCCTGCTCGCGGCGGAGCTCCATTTCCTCCAGCTTGCGCAAGGAGCGCAGGCGCATGTTGAGGATGGCTTCCGCCTGGCGCTCGGTAAGGTCGAAGGCGGCCATCAGCACCGGTTTCGGCTCGTCCTCGGTGCGGATGATGCGGATCACCTCGTCAAGATTCAGATAGGCGATGATGTAGCCCGCCACCAGCTCAAGCCGGTCGGCGATCTCGGCCAGCCGGTGCCGGCTCGCCTTCACCAGCACATCCTGCCGATGGTCGAGCCAGGCCTGCAGCAGCGCGCGAAGCCCAAGCACCCGCGGCGTGCGGTCCGGCATCAGCACATTGAGGTTGATCGACACCCGCGTCTCGAGGTCGGTGAGCTTGAACAGGCTCTCCATCAGCTGGGCCGGATCGACGTTGCGCGAGCGCGGCTCCAGAACTAGCCGGATCTCGGCGTCGCTCTCGTCGCGCACATCCTCAAGGATTGGGAGCTTCTTGTCGGCGATGATCTGCGCGATCTGCTCGATGAGGCGGCTCTTCTGCACGCCCCAGGGGATTTCGCTGATCACGATGGACCAGGTGCCGCGTCCCAGGTCCTCCTGTGCCCAGCGGGCGCGCAGCCGCACCGATCCGCGGCCCGTCGCATAGGCCTCGATCAGGCTCTCGCGCGGCTCGACGATCAGGCCGCCCGTCGGGAAATCGGGCCCCGGCATCAGCGCCATCAGGTCGGCAAGATTGGCTGCCGGATCGTCCAGCAAAAGCGTGGCGGCAGCCGCGATCTCGGCGACGTTGTGCGGCGGGATGCTGGTCGCCATGCCCACTGCGATTCCGGTCGCGCCGTTCGCCAGCAGGTGGGGGAAGGCGGCCGGGAACACCTCCGGCTCCTCTTCCTCGCCATTGTAGGTGGGCCGGAAGGGAACGGTCTCGTCGTCCACGCCGTCCATCAGCAGGATGGCGGCCTTCGTCAGCCGCGCCTCGGTGTAACGCATGGCGGCCGCGTTATCACCGTCGATGTTCCCGAAATTGCCCTGGCCCTCGACCAGCGGGTACCTGAGGGCGAAATCCTGCGCGAGACGAACGAGTGCGTCATAGACTGCGGTGTCGCCGTGCGGGTGGTATTTGCCGATCACGTCACCGACCACGCGGGCGCACTTCTTGGGGGCAGAGGCCGGGTCCAGCTTCAACAGGCGCATGGCCCAAAGCAGGCGGCGGTGAACGGGTTTCAGGCCATCACGCACATCCGGCAGCGAGCGCGCCGTGATGGTGGACAGCGCATAGACGAGATAGCGTTCCGAAAGCGCAGTCTCGAACGGGGCTTCGATGATTCCGGGCTCGTCGGTTGCGGACATGGCGAGGCTTTAGGCGGCCGCGCGGCTGCTGCCAATGGCCCGTGCGCGCGCGGACTCGAGCCGGTCCCCGCTGAGCCAGTGGCGCGCCAGGAAATGCCCCGACAGCGCGAGCGCGGCCTCGGTTTCGGCCGCATCGGCAGCCCCGCCCGTCAGCAGGAAGCGGGGCAGGGGAAGAAGCTGCGCGGCCCAGGGTTGGCCGGCCGATTTCAGCCGACTGACCGCCCGCCCGGTCTTCGGGCTGACGAAGGCGAGGTCCGAAGCCGGCCCGCCAAGCGCACAGGCCGAAAGGTCGAGCCCGAAGCCCTCCTCCTCCAGCAGGAGCAGCTCGTAGCGGGCAAGCGCCGCGCGGGCAGACACGCGGTCCATGCCGGCCGCAAGGCCGCCCAGCAGGGCATCGAGCGCAGCCGCAAGCCGCGGATGCGGGACGGCCTCGGCAAGGGCTGCTGCCGTCAGCTCGGTCAGCCAACCCAGCATGGCCGCGGGCAGCGGGTCGAAGGCCAGAAGCGCGCGGCTTTCCGCCAGCTCCACCGTTGCGCCGGGCAGCTGGCCTTCGGCACGGGCCCTGAGCGAGAGCGCAACCCGGTTGCCGGGGTGCAGCACTGCGCGCTTTCCCTTGCCCCGCGCGCCAGGCACATAACCGGCGCGCAGGCCGCCGGCGAAGCTCAGGAAGCGCACCACCGCGCCGTTTTCGCCATGGGGCAGGGTTGTCAGCACCAGGGCCTCGTCCTCGAAGCTCAGCATGGCTTCGGCCGTGCGCGGCTCAATCGACCCAGTCCATCCCCAGGTCGCGCCAGGTGTGCCGGTCGTCGGCCCAGCCGGGCTTCACCTTCACATGCAGGAACAGGTGGGTCTTCCGGCCCAGCAGCTCGGTCATCTCGGCGCGCGCAGCCTCGCCGATCGCCTTGATCCGCGCGCCGCGCGCCCCCACCACGATCGCCTTCTGGCTGTCGCGCTCGACCAGGATCTGGGCATGCACCGCAGCCGAGCCGTCGGGGCGTTCCTCGAACTTCTCGGCCACCACGGCGGCCGAATAGGGCAGCTCCTGCCCCAGCTGCAGGAACAGCTGCTCGCGAACGAGTTCCGCCGCCATCATCCGGGCCGGCGCATCCGACAGCTGGTCTTCCGGGAACAGCCAAGGCCCTTGCGGCACGGTCTTCGCAAGCGCCGCCTTCAGGTCGGCCACACCGTCGCCGGTGAGGGCGGAGATCATGAAGGTTTCGGCAAAAGGGGCGATCGCATGGGCGGCGGCCGCCACCTCCAGCAGCCTTCCCTTGTCTGCGGCGTCCACCTTGTTCAGCACCAGCCAGCGCGGTTCCGGGCGCTGGGCGATCGCTTCGAGGAGCGCCTTCACCTCGTCGCGCAGGCCCGCCTTTGCATCCACCAGCGCCAGCAGCACGTCGGCATCGGCGGCGCCCTCCCAGGCATTCTGCACCATCGCGCGGTCCAGCCGGCTTTTCGGGCTGAACACGCCCGGCGTGTCCACCAGCAGCAGCTGCGCTGACCCTTCCAGCGCAACGCCGGTCAGCCGCACCCGCGTGGTCTGCACCTTGGGGCTGACGATCGCGACCTTCTGGCCGACCAGCGCATTCACCAGCGTGCTTTTGCCGGCATTGGGCGCACCGATCAGCGCGACGACCCCGCAGCGGGTGGGCGTTTCAGCTGGCATGGGTTTCCAGGAACTGGCGGGCGGCCGTCGTCTCGGCATCCTGTTTGGAGCTGCCCTCGGCAACGACCGGAGGCAGCCCCGCGATCGACAGCTCCACGTGGAAGCGGGGGGAATGGTGCGGGCCTGTTCGGCCGAGCAGCGTGTAGAGCGGTGCCTTCAGGTTGCGCGCCGCTGCCCATTCCTGAAGCCGCATCTTCGGGTGCTTCGGCGCCTCGGCTGTCGAGCTGACCTCGGCCGCCCACAGGGCCCGGATCATGAGGCTCGCGCCTTCCATGCCGCGGTCCAGATAGACAGCGCCGATCAGGGCTTCCATCACGTCGCCAAGGATATTGTCGCTGTCGGCCCCACCATCGGCGCGGGCCTGTTGGCCCAGTTTCACCACCTTGGGCACACCGACGCGGCGTGCCACACGGGCGCAGATCTCCCGGCTGACGAGCTGGTGGAAGCGGCGGGTCAGCTTGCCTTCGGGTTCGGCAGGGAAAGCGGTGAACACCCAGTCCGCGATCACGGCGCCCAGCACCCTGTCGCCCAGGAACTCCAGCCGCTCGTAATTGTCCGGCCCTGCGCTCTTGTGGGTCAGCGCCCTGTGCAGCAGCGCGACGTCGGCGTCATGCCACCCAAGGGCTTCTGCCGCCCAGGCTTCACAGACTTCAGTCAATGGGCTGCCCCACACGGTCCCATCGGACACTGTTTCCGATCGACAGGAAGATCCCGGCTGCCTGCCCGATCACCTGCCCATCGGGCACCATTCCAACCCCGCCGTCAGCTCGCGCGACCCGGCTGTCGGCACTGGCATCGCGGTTGTCGCCAAGCACGAAATAATGGCCTTGGGGCACAATCAGCTCGGCAAGGTCCGAAGTGGGCCCTGTCCCGTAGCTGCGGATCAGATGGCTGGCGCCGTTCGGCAGCGTCTCTCGGCATAGACCTTCCGGGGCCGGGACACAGGCTATTGCCTGACCATTGAGCTTCAGAACGCCCGCCGACATGGACACCCGGTCGCCCCCGCGCGCGATGACGCGCTTCACATAATCCCGGCCGTCCGGCCCGACAAAGGCGATCACGTCCCCCGGGTCGACCGGTGCTCCGCCAAGCCTGGCTTCGGACGTCCCGTTGGGCCGCATCAGCGGCGGCGCCAGGGGAAGGGATGCAAGCGACCAGCCATAGGCCCGCTTGTCCACGAGAACGAAGTCCCCCGGGGTCAGCGTGGGCGACATCGATCCGGAGGGGATCGCGAAGGGCTGAACGATCAGGATCCGCACCAGCAGCGCAAGCGCCAGAGCGATGCCCACGAGGCGCAGAATCAGCCACAGCGCAGCCGACGCCTGCGCCCCGGCTTCAAGGTGGGCATCGCGCGCGGCGTCGATCATCGTCGGGGCTTCCACCCACCGAGGGGTGGCCCCGGTGCAAACGACTGTCAAGTGGCCGCGCGGACGGGTCGGGCGAACCCGGCTCGGGCTCGCGCGATCCGATGCTTTGGGGTAGACCCCGGCCCATGTTGCCGCACCAGACAGACGCCTGGAGCCTTCTCGACAGGCTCGCCACCCAGCCCCAGGTTCCGATATCCCGGTTGTTCGAGGACGAGCCCGAGCGTCTCGGCGTGATGGCGCCGGTCGTTCACGGGATCCGCTTCGATTTCACGAAGTTGCCGCTCTCGCTGGTGCAGGTTCAGGCGCTCGCCGGCCTTGCGGCCGAGGCCGGCCTCATCGAGTGGCGGGCAAGGCTGGCGGAGGGTGATGTCGTCAACGCGTCGGAAGGCCGCGCTGCCACCCACATGGCCCTGCGGGATCCCGCCAGACGCGGCGAACAGTCGGCCCTGCTCGATCTCGCCGGCCGGATCCGTGCGGGGGCGCTGGGCCCTGTCCGCCACCTCATCCATATCGGGATCGGCGGGTCCGCACTGGGCCCCCAGCTGCTGGTCGATGCGCTTGGCGACCGGGGAGATGGCCCCGAGGTGCATGTGGCTGCCAACATCGACGGGACTGCGCTGGCACGCGCCTTTGCAGCCTGCAATCCGGCCGAGACCCTTCTGGTGGCGGTCTCGAAAACGTTCACCACGCAGGAGACGCTGACCAATCTGGACAGTGCGCTGCAGTGGCTCGAAGCGAGCGGCGTGACCGACCCGATCGGTCGTGTGGTGGCCGTGACGGCTGCGCCTGCGAAGGCGGCCGCGCGCGGCATCACCGAGATCCTGCCCTTCGCGGAATCGGTCGGCGGGCGCTATTCGCTCTGGTCCGCCGTTGGCCTTCCGCTCGCGGTCCGATGCGGTCCGGCCGCGTTCGAGGCCCTGCTCGACGGCGCCCATGCGATGGACCGGCATTTCCTGAGGCGCCCGCTGGCGATGAATGCGCCGGTGCTCGCGGCCATGGCAGACCTGTGGCAGGCCTGCTTCCTGAAGAAGCCCACCCGCGCCATCTTTGCCTATGACGAGCGCCTGCGCCTGCTGCCCCCCTATCTCCAGCAGCTCGAAATGGAATCGAACGGCAAGTCGGTCGCCCGCGACGGCACCCCGCTGCCGTTCCCGACGGCCGCGATCAGCTGGGGCGGAACCGGAACGGATGCCCAGCACGCCGTGTTCCAGCTGCTGCACCAGGGCACCCACACGGACCCGATCGAATTCGTGGCGGTCGCGAGGCCGGGCCACGACCTCGATCCCATCCATCACCGCCTGTTGCTGGCCAACTGCTTTGCCCAGGGCGCAGCCTTGCTGAAGGGGCGCACCGAGCGCCAGGCCCTCGCCGAGGCGAACGGCGACCCGGCGCTGGCCCGGGCCAAGAGCTTTCCGGGCAACCGCGGATCCGCGACCATCCTGCTCGACGAGCTGACACCGGACCGGCTGGGCGCCCTGCTTGCCTTCTACGAGGCGCGCACCTTCTCGGCCGCCGTGCTGATGGGCCTCAACCCCTTCGACCAATGGGGCGTGGAGCTCGGCAAGCAGGTTGCAAACCAGCTGTCCGCCGGTCAGACGGACGGCTTCGACCCGTCGACCGAAGCACTGATGCGGGCAGCGGGGTTGTAACTGTCCTCACGCGCGAGGCGCTCCGGACGGGGCGGCCAGACGGCCGGCGCGCGGTCGCGCTTGCGGGCCGGTGGCCCGGGGGGTCTAAACGGGAAAACCGTGCCCGCGCAGGACTTCGCGCAAGGTTCCTGCGTCGGCAAACCGGTGGGCGTGCCAGCCCGCGGCGATCGCCCCGGCCACGTTCGCGGCATTGTCGTCGATGAAGATCGCCTCGCCATCCGCCAGTCCGAACCGCTGCCGGGCGAGCGCGTAGATTTCGGGCGCGGGCTTCACCAGCCTTTCATGCCCCGACACCACCACGTCGCGGAAATGGTCGAACAGCGGGGCGGTGGGGCGAAAGCTGTCCCAGAATTCGCCCGAGAAGTTGGTGATCCCGTATTGCGGCACGCCGGCTGCCGCCAGTTCCTCGACAAGCGCGTGGGTGCCGGGAATGGGGCCGGGGATCGTTTCCAGCCAGCGCGGGCCGTAGGCGGCGATCAGCTCGGCAAATTCGGGATAATGCGCGATCAGTTCGGCCGAGGTCTCGGCGAAGGGCCGTCCGGCATCATGCTGATAGTGCCAGGCCTTGGTGACGACATTGGCAAGAAACCACTCGAGCTTCCCGGCATCCGGGATCAGCCGGGCATAGAGATAGCGCGGATCCCAATCGTAGAGGACATGGCCGACATCCCAGACGACGGCGCGGGGCCGTTGCCCAAATACCGAAACCCCGGATGCGCCGTCGCGCACCGGGGTCTCGATCGCCGGGCCGGAGCTGTCTCCTGGCCCCACGGCCGCGTTCAGCCCTGGCGGGCCTTGAAGCGGCGGTTGGTCTTGTTGATGACGTAGGTGCGGCCGCGGCGGCGGATCACACGGTTGTCACGGTGCCGCCCCTTGAGCGACTTCAGGCTGTTGCGGATCTTCATGGTCGTTCCTGGCGGGATTCGAATGAGCCGCGGCGCTTAAGGGCTGGCCGCCGCAAAGTCAATCGGGCGCGGCTTTGCAGCGGGCCGTCCCCCCTGCTAGGCGCGGCCCATGGGGATCAGCATCAGCTCTGCCTTCGATTCGGGCAACATCGAAGTCGTCGACCAGCCCGCGCCGGACCATGTGCGCCTCAGGATTCGCCCGGATGCGGGCGGCGAGTTCCTGCAATGGTTCCATTTCCGCCTGGCAGGCGCCCGCGGGCGCGCAGTCAGGCTCGACATCATCGGCCTGGAGAAATCCGCCTATCCGGGCGGCTGGCCTGACTATCGGGCGCGCGTCTCGGACGATCGCGAAACCTGGGTCCAGGCCGACACGACCTACGACAAGGCTGCCGCCGGCGGCACGCTCACCATCCGCGTGACACCGCGCTACGATGCGCTCTGGTGTGCCTATTTCGCGCCCTACTCGCTGGAACGGCACCATGATCTGATTGCGCGCACGGCCATGCAGCCGGGCGTCATTGCAACCGTGCTGGGCCATTCGCTGGATGGCCGGCCGATCGATTGCCTCGAGCTTGGCGAAGGACCCCGCACGGTCTGGCTCTATGCCCGCCAGCACCCGGGCGAGAGCATGGCCGAGTGGTGGATCGAAGGCGCGCTCGCCGAGCTGACGGACGCGGCCTCGCCGCTTGCCCGCACGCTTCGTGCCCGGGCGCGGTTCCACATCGTCCCCAACATGAACCCCGACGGCTCCTTCAGGGGCTATCTGCGCACCAACGCGGCCGGCGCCAACCTCAACCGCGAATGGGCGAACCCCACGCCGGAGCGCTCGCCCGAGGTGCTGTTCGTGCGCAACCGGATGGACGAGACGGGTGTCGATTTCGCGCTCGACGTGCACGGCGACGAGGCACTGCCCCATGTGTTCATCGCCGGCTTCGAAGGGATCCCGGGCGTCACCAACGCCCAACTCGACCTGCTGGCGCGCTATCAGGCATCCCTCTGCCGGCACAGCGCGGACTTCCAGACCAAAGTGGGCTACCCGGTGACGCCGGCCGGCAGGGCCAACCTCGCCATGTCCACCAACCAGGTCGCCCACCGCTTCGGCTGCGTGTCCGCGACACTCGAGATGCCGTTCAAGGACGCGCTCGAACTGCCTGATGCCGGGCAGGGCTGGTCGCCGGCGCGATCCCGTCACCTGGGCCGGGCCTGCCTCGCAGCGCTGGCCGACATCATCGACGATCTCAGATAAGGATCTTCCCTTGCCGACGCCGCAACTCGTCCTCATTCGCCACGGCCAGTCCGCCTGGAACCTGGAAAACCGCTTTACCGGCTGGTGGGATGTGAACCTGACCGACAAGGGCATTGCCGAGGCCCGCGCCGCGGGCGCCGCGCTCAAGGCCGGCGGCCATGACTTCGACGTCGCCTTTACCAGCCTGCAGACGCGGGCGATCAAGACGCTCAACCTCGTGCTCGAAGAGATGGGGCGGCTGTGGCTGCCGGTCACCAAGGACTGGCGCTTCAACGAGCGCCACTATGGCGGGCTGACCGGCCTCGACAAGGCCGAGACCGCGGCAAAGCATGGCGAGGACCAGGTCAAGGTCTGGCGCCGGAGCTTCGACGTGCCGCCGCCCGTGCAGGAAAAGGGCTCCGCCTTCGATGTCTCGGCCGACCGCCGCTACGCCGGGATCCCCGTTCCGCAGACGGAAAGCCTGAAGGACACGATCGCACGCGCCCTTCCGGCCTACGAGGCGCTCGTGGTGCCCGAGCTCAAGGCCGGCAGACGGGTGGTGATCGCTGCCCACGGCAACTCGCTGCGCGCGCTGGTGAAGCATCTGTCGGGCATCTCCGACGACGACATCGTGCACTTCGAGATCCCGACCGGGGTGCCGATCCTCTACACGCTCGACTCCGCGCTGAACGCGGTCGACCGGCGCTTCCTGGAGGTCTGAAGGCCGCCCCCGGCTTGCCAAGCCGGGTCCGCACCCTTAGGGCGCGGTTTTTGCGGCAGGATCGAAACATAGTGACCGTTTTCGTCGGGATCATCATGGGCAGCACCTCCGACTGGGAGACGATGCGCCACGCGGCCGATGTGCTGACCGCGCTCGAGGTTCCGCACGAGGTCAAGGTGGTTTCCGCCCATCGCACCCCCCGCCGCATGGTCGCCTATGCCGAAACGGCGGCGGATCGCGGGCTGAAGGTGATCATCGCCGGGGCTGGCGGGGCTGCGCACCTGCCGGTGCTGGGCGTGCCGGTTCAATCCGCTGCCCTGTCAGGCCAGGATTCGCTGCTTTCGATCGTCCAGATGCCGGCCGGCATTCCGGTCGGCACGCTGGCGATCGGCAAGGCCGGCGCCACCAACGCAGCCCTGCTGGCTGCCGCGATCCTGGCGCTCTCAGACGAGGCGCTGACCGAGCGGCTGCTGGCCTGGCGGCAGGCACAGACCGATTCGGTTGCGGACCGTCCCCTCTGATGATGGTCCTTCCGGGGGCGACGATCGGGATTCTGGGCGGAGGCCAGCTGGGCCGCATGCTTGCGCTGGCGGCAGCGCCCCTCGGCTACCGCGTGCATGTCTATGCGCCCGAAACCGAACTGGTCGCAGCCGAAGTGGCCGCCCAGTGCACACGTGCCGCCTACGAGGACCGCGAGAGCCTCGCCGCCTTTGCCTCCACCTGCGACGTCATCACCTACGAGTTCGAGAATGTCCCGTCCGAAACGGTCGCCTTTCTGGAAACGCTGAAGCCCGTTCGCCCCGGCCATGAGGCGCTGGACGTGGCGCAGGACCGGCTGGCCGAAAAGCGCTTCGTCGAGGCGCTGGGTGGCCGGACCGCGCCCTATCGGGCGATCGAAAGCGCAGCCCAGCTTGACGCGGCGCTCGAACAGCTGGGATTGCCTGCAATCCTGAAGACCCGTCGCTTCGGCTATGACGGCAAGGGCCAGGTTCGGATCGACCGGCCGGACGAGGCCGCAGCCGCCTTTGCGGAGCTGGGCGGCACGGGGCTGATCCTCGAGGGATTTGTTCGGTTCCAGGCGGAATTCTCGGTGATCGTCGCGCGCGGGATCGACGGGCACGAAGCGCACTATCCTGTCTGCCTGAACCGGCATGCAGGCGGCATCCTGGCCCGCACGGACATCCCGGCAGCCGGAATTCCGGACGCCGACGTGGACGCGGCGACCGCGCTCGTCGTGCAGGTGGCCGATCGGCTCGGCTATGTCGGCGTTCTCACCTGCGAATTCTTCGCGACCGACGATGGACCCGTCTTCAACGAGATGGCGCCCCGCGTGCACAACAGCGGCCACTGGACCATCGAAGGCGCACGGACTTCGCAGTTCGAACAGCATGTCCGGGCCGTCTGCGGGCTGCCGCTCGGGCCGGTCACGCCGACGGCGCCGCGCATCGTGATGCGCAACCTGCTGGGCGACACCCGCGCGGAATGGCCGGACCTTCTGGCAGACCCGACCGCGCACCTTCACCTCTACGGCAAATCCGAAGCCGTCCCCGGCCGCAAGATGGGGCATGTGACGTTTTTGAGTATGGCTCCCCCCTTCAAGAGCTGACGGGCTGTGCTATTCTTCGCCGCACGAGGACGGGAGGAGAAGCGACCATGACAAGCCTGTGCCGAACGGCCCTTCTGGCATCTGCCCTGTTGACCGCCACCGCATGGGCCGGCGCCGCACAAGCGGCTGCCACCATCCTCGGTGGCAGCTCCGCCGGGCGGGATTGCTATCTCGCAGCCGAGACCAGGCGCGAAACACGCGGCAGCCTTGCCGTGTGCAACCGGGCGCTCGAGGGCGACGCCCTCTCGCGCCGCGACCGGGCGGCGACGCTCGTCAACCGCGGCATCATCCACATGCAGGCCCGCGACCTGGAAAGTGCGGTGTCCGACTACAGGGCGGCGATCGCGCTGGAGCAGAATCTCGCCGAAGCGCATCTGAACCTGGGCATTGCGATGCTGCACCGCGGCGGCCAGGACCAGGCCGCGATCGACACCCTGACACGTGCGCTGGAAATGAAGCCCGCCCGGCCGGAAGTGGCGTTCTACACCAGGGCCGTTGCGCACGAGATGCTGGGCAATGTGCGCGAAGCATTCGAGGATTACACCGCGGCGGCTGCCGCGGCACCCCAATGGAAGGAGCCTGCCGAACAGCTGAAGCGCTTCTCCGTGGAACGGAAGCCAACGGCGCGGGGCTGACCCCTCAGGGTTTCCAGACCAGCCCCAGATTGGCCGGCGCCCTGTTCGCCAGCAGATCGCCGAAGGCCCGGGCATAGCCGTCCGGCCCGGTGACCGTTTCGACGGTCAGCCAGCGCGGCGTCGTCTCGAGGAAGGCCGACAGGCTTTGCGCCAGCTCCGCGTCGAACGCTGCCGGGCCGATTTCGCGCGCCCGTGCCTCCCACGCGCTCGGCGCGAAGAACAGCGCCGGCCTTGGGCCGGCAAGCTCCGCCTCGGCTGGGCTGTTCCAGTCCGTGTCGCCGACGATGTGGCTGGCGCTGAGCCCCGACAGGTGCGCGTGGAGGCGGGCCTTCAGTGCGCCGTTGCCGGCAAAGTCGACCAGGACCGCCGGAGCCGCACTGTCCAGCTGCTCCACGGCATCATAGGCGAGCACGCGGTCGTAGAAGCCCGTCCGTTCCACGAAGTCGCGATTTCCCGCCGAGGTGAGGCCGATCGGCCGTGCGCCGGCCCGGCGGAGGTTGAATGCGGTCGACAGGGCCGTCTTCGACGAGGCGCTGGTCAGGATGATCTGCCGTCCGGCGGCAACGTCGCCGGCAAGGCTGTGCGCCAGCACGAACCCGGTGCCGTATAGCGGCTGGAACAGCGCGTTGAGCGCCTGGGTGTCGGGATCCGTCACATGGTCTGCCGGACGGTAGTTGTTGTAGACCGCTGCAAGCCCCTGCCGGTGGGCCGCCGTGTCGGAAAAGCCGCCCGCTTTCGTTGCGCCGGGTTTCAGGCGGAGGTGGGTGGCGGACGGCCAGTAGCCGTAGAGCCGGCTGCCTTCGGCGACATGGGGCGCGCGGCTCGCGATCACTGTCGCATACCCCCACACGGGCACCACCCCCCGGGCGGCATCGGTTGCCGGGAAGAAGTTCCAGTAGAACAGCGGTGGGCCACCGTGCACGGCATAGGTGACGTTGTTCGAGGTGAGGGCGACGAGATCGACCCGGGCGACAACCTCGCCATCGTCTGGCTGAAGGTCCAGTGGAACCGAGCGCCAGTCCCCGAGGTCCTGCCGTGAACGTTCGATGGAGTAGCCGGTCATGTCGATGAACTCCTGCCTCGCCCGGTTGTGATGCCATCGCAAAGGGCAGATTATGGCGCCCTCTGCAAGACGCGAGACTCGGCAGGGAGGGGAATTCCCCAAGGGGCGATGGAGGCGGGCGATGGACGTGCGGGAAATGGCGGCGGACTACGCCGCGATGGTGGCGGCCGGCCAGATGGACCAGGCAGCCCTGAGATACTGGTCAGACGAACTGGTGACGCGTGAGGCGATGCCTGGCGACATGGCGGAAACCCACGGCAAGGCGCAGGCCGTCGCCAAGGCCGAGGGCTGGTATGCCAATCACGAGATCCATGGGTTCAGGTCGGAAGGGCCGTTCGTGAATGGCGACACCTTCCTGCTCCTGATGGAGCTGGACGTGACGCCCAAGGGCGGCGAGCGGATGCACATCCGCGAAATCGTCGGCTACCGCGTCGCCGAGGGCAAGGTGGTCGAGGAACGCTACTATTATTGAAGAAGGGGCCGGTTTCCCGGCCCCTTCGACGTCCTGCCTTGTCTGCCGCCCGTTACGCGGCTTCGCCCTCGATGACGGCTGCCTCATTGGCGCCGATCTCGACCTTGCGGGGCTTCTTGTGCTCGGGCACTTCGCGCTGCAGGTCGATATTGAGGAGCCCGTTCTCGAAGCTGGCGCCCGTCACCTTGATCACGTCGGCCAGCTGGAAGCGGCGCTCGAAGGCGCGCTTGGCGATGCCGCGATGCAGGAAGGTGCGCTCGGCAGGCTGCGCCTCGTCGGCGGCCTTTCCGGTCACGACCAGGGTGTTTTCCTGCACGGTGATGTCGAGCTCGGCGCGGGTGAAGCCGGCGACCGCCATGGTGATGCGGTAGGCGTCATCGCCCAGCTTCTCGATGTTGTAGGGCGGGAAACTGGTGTCCCCTTCGGCCGCCCGGGTCGCAATGTCGAGCAGGCGGTTCAGGTTCTCGAAGCCGATCGAGGACCGCAGCAGGGGCGAGAAGTCGAAGTTCGTGCGCATAAAGTCCATCCTTTCGAAAGCAATGGTCTGGTCTGGTGCCCGCCGGTCCGGCCGGGCATCGTGGGGTGCGGCCCCATCAGGCGACCGCTGTCCACACCGGGAATCTGGTATTGGCCCATCGGCTTTCAAGGGGGGGTGAGGCCGGGCCGCACTTGCACCGGGGGTGCGCCGCCCCCTAATGGAGCAGCAGGGGCATGACGCCCGCATTCGGGACTATGAGAAAAGACGCATGACCTCGACCGCCGACATCCGGACCTCCTTCCTCGACCATTTTGCGGGCGCGGGCCATGCCGTGGTTCCGTCGGCGCCGCTGGTGCCGCAGAACGATCCGACACTGATGTTCGTGAATGCCGGCATGGTGCCGTTCAAGAATGTGTTCACCGGCCTCGAAAAGCGCCCCTACACCACCGCCACGTCCAGCCAGAAGTGCGTGCGTGCCGGCGGCAAGCACAATGATCTCGACAATGTGGGTTACACTGCGCGGCACCACACCTTCTTCGAGATGCTGGGGAATTTCTCGTTCGGGGATTATTTCAAGGATCAGGCGATCCAGCTCGCGTGGGACCTGCTGACGAACAGGTGGGGCATCTCGCCGGACCGGCTGACCGTCACCGTCTATCACACCGACGACGAGGCGCACGGCCTGTGGAAGAAGATCGCCGGCCTGCCCGACGAGCGCATCATCCGCATCGCGACCTCCGACAATTTCTGGTCCATGGGCGACACCGGCCCCTGCGGCCCCTGCTCGGAAATCTTCTTCGATCATGGCGCCCACATCCCGGGTGGCCCCCCCGGCAGCCCCGACGAGGACGGCGACCGCTTCGTCGAGGTGTGGAACCTGGTGTTCATGCAGTTCGACCAGCAGGCCGACGGCACGCGCCTTTCGCTCCCCAAACCCTCGATCGACACCGGCATGGGGCTGGAGCGGATCGCGGCCGTGCTGAAGGGCACGCACGACAATTTCGAGACCGACATCTTCCGCGCGCTGATCGGCGAGTCCGCGGCACTCACCAAGACGCCGATCGACGCGCCCAACACCCGCGCCTCGCACCGGGTGATCGCGGACCACCTGCGCTCGGCGGGCTTCCTGGTGGCGGACGGTGTGCTGCCGGCGAACGAGGGCCGCGGCTATGTGCTCAGGCGGATCATGCGCCGCGCGATGCGTCATGCGCATCTGCTGGGCGCCAGCGAGCCGCTGATGCACCGAATGGTGCCGAGCCTGGTGTCGGCGATGGGCGCGGCCTATCCGGAGCTCGTCCGCGCACAATCCCTGATCGCCGAGACGCTGAAGCTGGGGGAAACCCGCTTCCGCCAGACGCTGCAGAATGGCCTGAAACTGCTGGATGAGGCAACCTCGGGGCTGAAGCCGGGTGCGGTGCTGCCCGGCGATGTCGCCTTCCGCCTCTATGACACCTTCGGCTTCCCGTACGACCTCACCGAGGATGCACTGAAGGCACAAGGGCTTGGCGTCGACCGCGCCGGCTTCGACGCGGCGATGGCCGAACAGAAGACCCGCGCACGGGCGGCCTGGGCGGGCAGCGGCGCGTCGGCAACCGACAGCCTCTGGTTCGACCTCGTGGAGCGCGTGGGGGCAACCGACTTCATCGGATACGCGACGACCGAGGCGGAAGGCACGGTTGTCGCGATCGTGAAGGATGGCGTGGAAGTGGATTCGGCCGACGCCGGCGACAGCATCACGATCCTGACAAATCAGACGCCATTCTATGCGGAATCGGGCGGCCAGGTTGGCGATACCGGCAGGATTTCGGCAGGTGAGGCGCTGTTCGAGGTGACCGATACGGCAAAGCCGCTCGGCAAGCTGCACGCCCATGTCGGCGTGCTGAAATCGGGCAGCCTGAAGGTCGGCGCGGCAGTTGCGCTGAAGGTCGATGCCGAGCGCCGAGCGGCCGTGAAGGCCAACCATTCGGCGACCCACCTGATGCACGCAGCGCTGCGGCAAGTGCTGGGCGGCCATGTGAGCCAGAAGGGTTCGCTTGTGGCGCCAGACCGGCTGCGCTTCGACTTCGCGCACCAGAAGGCGCTGACGGCAGAGGAAATCGCCGCAGTCGAAGCCGAGGTGAATGCCGAGATCCGCGCGAACGTGGCTGTGGGGACCCGGCTGATGACGCCGGACGCCGCAATCGAGGCCGGCGCGCTGGCGCTGTTCGGCGAGAAATATGGCGAGGAAGTCCGTGTGCTCTCCATGGGCCGCCCCGGAGACACGGGCCGGACCTATTCGGTCGAGCTCTGCGGCGGCACCCATGTGTCGGCGACCGGCGACATCGCGCTGTTCCGCATCGTGTCGGAAAGCGCAGTCTCGTCCGGCGTCCGCCGGATCGAGGCGCTGACCGGCGCCGAGGCGCTGAAGCATCTGGTTTCCCAGGAAAATCTTCTGAAGTCAGCGGCGGCTGCGGTGAAGAGCCGGCCCGATGAACTGCCCGAACGGGTGTCGGGCCTTGCCGATACGGTCCGCAAGCTGGAGCGTGAGCTGGCCGAAGCGAAGAAGGCACTGGCGCTGGCCGGGCCGGCAAATGCCGAGGCGCCCGCCATCGAGCAGGTGAACGGCGTCGCCTTCCTGGGCCGTGTGATCGAGGATCTGGACCCCAAGGAACTGCGCGGGCTTCTGGATGCCGAGCGGCAGCAGCATGGCAGTGGTGTGTTTGCCATCGTGGCCACGCGCGACGGCCGGGCCTCGATCGCCGTCAGCGTGTCCGCAGACCTCGCCGGCGCGAACAGCGCGGTCGATCTGGTGCGCGCGGGCGTTGCTGCCCTGGGCGGGCAGGGCGGTGGCGGCCGGCCCGACATGGCGCAGGGCGGCGGGCCGGATGCCGCGAAGGCCGCCGACGCGATTTCCGCCGTGAAGGCCGCCATTCGGGCTGCGGTTCCGGCCTGACGATGGCAACACTGGCCGTCGACCAGGCAGCCGTCCCCCGGGTGAGCGCATCGTCCCCGCGCATCGCCATCATCGACATCGGCTCCAACTCGGTTCGTCTCGTCGTCTACAAGGGGCTCAGCCGGACGCCCGCAACGCTGTTCAACGAAAAGGTGATGGCCGGCCTCGGCAAGGGATTGAGCCCCGGGGGCAAGCTGTCACGCGACGCGATGGACATCGCCTTGACCGCGCTCGGCCGGTTCGCCCTGCTGTGCGAATCCATGGAGGTGGACAGCATCCGCGCAGTGGCAACCGCAGCCGTGCGCGACGCGGCCAACGGCGCCGCCTTCATCGCCCGGGTGCGCCAGGAAACCGGCCTGGACGTCGAAGTGATCGATGGCGAGACCGAAGCGCGCGGTGCCGCCTATGGCGTGATCGCCGGCATACCCGATGCGGATGGCGTGGTCGGCGACCTTGGCGGCGGCTCGCTGGAGCTGGTCCGGATTGCCGGCGGCGAAATCCACGAGCGCCTGTCACTGCCGCTGGGCGCACTCAGGCTCGATGCCTTCCGCAAGACCAGCCGGCGCGACCTCTCGCACGAGATCGAGGCCGGCCTCAGGAAACTGAAATGGGCCGAGCTTGGGAAGGGCAAGCCCTTCTATGCGGTGGGTGGCAGCTGGCGGGCACTGGCGCAGCTCTACATGCACCTGACGGACTGGCCGCTGCCCGTGATCCATCACCATGTGATGCCGCCCGATGCGCCCGAGCGGCTGGTGCGCACGCTTGCCCAGATCTCGCTGAAATCGCTGAAGGCCGTGCCGTCGATCTCCTCGTCGCGGGCGCCACAGCTGCCGGGCGCCGCTGCCATGCTGAAGGCGGTGACGCGGCGGCTGGGCTCCAGCTGCATCATCACCTCGGCTTATGGCCTGCGCGAAGGGCTGCTCTACCAGGCCCTCTCCCCATCGGCACAGGCCGAGGACCCGCTGGTGACCGCCGCGCGCGAGGCGGCCGAGCGTCTGGGGCGTTTTTCCGACGGCAGCGACACGGCCGTGGGCGTTGCCCTGCTGGGCTTCACCGACGGGCTGTTCCCGAACGAGAGCCCAGTGCACCGGCGCATCCGCGAGGCGGCCTGCCTGCTGGCCGACAGTGCCTGGCGGGCCCACCCCGACATGCGCGCCGAGGACGGAATGGACACGGCACTCCACGGAACCTGGGTGGGCATCACCTCGGCCGAGCGGGCAATGCTGGCAGCTGCGCTCTGGGGCGTGAACGGCGGGGCATGGCCCGGTGGGGACAGCACGGCGCTGCTGCAGCGGCTGGCCAGCCCGGCGCAGCTGGAGCTCGCGCGGCGCTGGGGCCTTGCGATGCGGTTGGGGCAGCGGCTTGGTGGCGGGGCTGCCGAGCCCTTGCGCAGGGCCAGGCTTGCGCAGGACGACCTGGTGCTGGAGCTCAGCCTTGGGCGCGACGACGCGGCGCTTTACGGCGAGCCGGTTCAGCGGCGGCACCGGGCACTTGCACAGGCATTGGGGCTGGAGCCTCGGCTTCGACTGGGCTGACGGGTTCGGCGTCGAAGTCGGGCGCCTCCACTTCGCGTGCAGGGCTTCCGTCGAGCGGCGCCATCCGCAGCTTGCCCCCCTTCACCGAGAAGCCGAGCCGTCCCTCGACAAGGGCAACCGCGTCCTCGCCGAACATCCGGTAGCGCCAGCCGTCGAGGATCGGCAGCCCTTCGCGCGCGCCTGCGGCGAGTGCCTCCATCTCCTCTGCCCGCGCAACCAACCGGGGCGCAACGCCGGCTTCCTTGGCCCTGATCTTCAGCAGCAGCTTCAACAGGTCGGCGATCAGCGAGGCGTCGGTCGAAAGGCCCGGCCGGTTCTCCCTCGGCGGCATCTCCGCCTCGGTGAGCGGCTCGGCCGAGGCGATGGCGGCCAGCAGGCGCTGGCCGATCGCATTCTGTGCCCAGGTGGGCGAAAGCCCGCGCACCCGTGCCAGATCGGCCTGTGAGGCAGGCGGTGCCGCGGCGAGGTCGGCGAGCGTTTCATCCTTCACGATCCGGCCGCGCGGCACATTCTTGTCGCGGGCCTCATGTTCGCGCCAGCGGGCAAGCGCCTTGAGCCGGCCGAGCACCTCGGGCTTGCGGTTGGGAAGTTTCAGGCGGGTCCAGGCGGTGTCGGGATTGACCGCATAGTTGGACGGGTCCGACAGACGGGCCATTTCCTCGTCCAGCCACTCGCCCCGGCCGGTCTTGCGCAGCCGGGCCAGCATCTTGGGGAACATCTGGGCAAGGTAGGTGACATCGCCGATCGCGTAATGGATCTGCCGGTCCGACAGTGGGCGGCGAGCCCAGTCGGTGAAGCGTGCGCCCTTGTCGATCTGCTGACCGGTGAAATGCGCGACAAGATTGGCGTAGCTCACCTGCTCGCCCATGCCCATCGCCATGGCCGCCACCTGGGTGTCGAACAGGGGGTAGGGCACCTTGCCGGTCAGGTTCATGAAGATCTCGATGTCCTGGCCGCCGGCGTGCAGCACCTTCAGGATCGAATCGTCGGCCAGCAGGTCCAGGAACGGCTTCATGTCGAGCCCCTCGGCCAGCGGATCGAGCGCGAACGCATCCTCCGGAGAGGCCAGCTGTACGAGGCAAAGCTCTGGATAATAGGTGTTTTCCCGCATGAACTCGGTGTCGACACACAGCACGTCGTGGGCCTTCAGCCGTTCGCAAAGCCGGGCAAGCGTCTTGGTGTCCGTGACAAGGGGATGAATCTGCATGGCGCTCGATAGCCGAGCCGCAAGCGCTTGACAAAAGGGATAGCCTCGCCTTCACCCCGCGCCCATGAGCACCTCCACCAGCACCCCTTCACACCACGCCTATCGCACCCACCACTGCGCCCAGCTGACGGCCGCGAACGTCGGCGAAGCCGTCCGCCTGTCGGGCTGGATCCACCGCAAGCGCGACCATGGCGGCGTGCTGTTCGTCGACCTGCGCGACCATTATGGCCTCACCCAGCTGGTCTGCGCGGCCGGCTCGCCCTTCCTCGAGCAGCTGGATCGGCTGCGCCTGGAATCCGTGATCACGGTCGACGGCGAGGTCGTCGCGCGCTCTGATGCGACAGTAAACCCGAACTTGCCGACGGGCGCGATCGAGGTGCGTGTGCGGGGCGTGACCGTGCAGTCGGAAGCAGCCGAGCTGCCGCTGCCGGTGGCGGCCGAGACGGATTATCCCGAGGACATCCGCCTTCGCTATCGCTTCCTGGACCTCCGGCGGGAGCGCATCCACCGCAACATCATGCTGCGCTCGAAGGTGATCGCATCGCTCAGGCAGCGGATGATCGGGCAAGGCTTCACCGAGTTCCAGACGCCGATCCTCACCGCCTCCAGCCCCGAGGGCGCGCGCGACTTCCTGGTGCCGTCGCGGCTGCACCCGGGCAAGTTCTACGCACTTCCCCAGGCGCCGCAGATGTTCAAGCAGCTGCTGATGGTGGCGGGCTTCGACCGCTACTTCCAGATCGCCCCCTGCTTCCGCGACGAGGATGCCCGCGCCGACCGCTCCCCGGGCGAATTCTACCAGCTCGACTTCGAGATGAGCTTCGTGACGCAGGAGGATGTGTTCGCAGCCATCGAGCCGGTGCTCGGCGGCCTCTTCGAGGAGTTCGGCGGCTGGAACCGCGACAAGCCCTGGGCCGTGACGCCCACGCCCTTCCCGCGCATTCCCTACGCGGAAGCCATGCTCACCTACGGCAGCGACAAGCCCGACCTCCGGAACCCGCTGAGGATCAGCGACGTGTCGGAGCATTTCCGTGCATCCGGCTTCGGCCTGTTCGAGAAGATCGTCGGCAGCGGCGGCGTGGTGCGGGCGATCCCGGCGCCGGCCACGGCCGAGAAAAGCCGCAAGTTCTTCGACGACATGAACGAATGGGCCCGCAGCGAAGGCCACGCCGGCCTCGGCTATGTCACCCGCAAGGGCGGCGAGTTCGGCGGCCCGATCGCCAAGAACCATGGCGAGGCGGGCATGATCGCGCTGTACGAGGCGCTGGGCCTGGGGCCGGATGATGGCTGCTTCTTCGCGGCCGGCAAGGAACTGCCCACCGCCAAGCTCGCAGGCCAGGCGCGCACCCGCGTCGGTGAGCAGCTCGGCCTGATCGAGCAGGGCGCCTACCGCTTCTGCTGGATCGTCGACTTCCCGATGTTCGAGGCCGACGAGGAAACCGGCAAGATCGACTTCAGCCACAACCCCTTCTCCATGCCGCAGGGCGAGCTGGAGGCGCTGGAAACCAAGCACCCGCTCGAGATCCTCGCCTATCAGTACGACATCGTCTGCAACGGCGTGGAGCTGTCGTCGGGCGCGATCCGGAACCACAAGCCGGAAATCATGTACAAGGCGTTCGACATCGCCGGCTACAGCCGCGACGAAGTGGACACCAATTTCCCGGGCATGATCAACGCCTTCAAGTACGGCGCACCGCCGCACGGCGGGTCCGCACCCGGCGTCGACCGGATCGTCATGCTGCTGGCAGACGAGCCCAACATCCGCGAAGTCACGCTGTTCCCGCTGAACCAGAAGGCGGAGGACCTGATGATGAACGCGCCGTCGGTGGTGATGGAGAAGCAGCTGAAGGAACTGCACATCCGCCTCGCTCCGCCGCCGCAGGGTCGTTAAGCGCCGCACTCCCGGTCGAGCACCGCGCGCGTGCGGTCGAGCAGCATGTCGGCGGCTTCGTGGGTGGGGGCGATGCAGGTGGCGCCCAGCTTGCCGCATTCCGACGTCGCCCCCAGCAGGTGGAAGGCAACCCCTTGCGAGGCGGCCGCGTTCCAGTGCAGGCCGTTCATCACCGCAATGTCGATGAGGTCGTGCGGGGTGAGGCCGCGATAGGCCTCGCTGACCAGATTGTCGGTCGCGGTGTAGCAGGCCGGCTGCCCCTGCGCGGTGCGGTAGGTCGCCGTCTCGCCGTCATAGTGTCCATCGGTCAGGAACTGGAGCGTGAGGAAGGGGTGGGTGGTGCCGCCCTTCCGGAGGTTCACCTCGATCGCGCGATGGTCCCAGCCGGTCGCTGTGCGGACCGAAAGGAAATCGATACCGAAGCGGCCGGTCACGCCCTTTTGCGCCAGCGCCTCGCCGGCCGACAGCCCCAGTGCCTGGATGTCGGCTGCATAGGCGGGGTCGGCCGGAAAGCGGCAGCCAAGATACACTTGGCCGGTCTGGCCCCCGAGGATCTGGTCGTGGGTGGAGATGGGGCTGGTGACGCCCGTCGGGTCCACCCGCACCTGCGCCGAGGGCGACGCCTTGCCGTCGCCGTCCAGCCATTCCTCGACGATCCCGCCCATCTGGCCGAACTTGTCGGCGAACGCCTCGAAGCCCATGCCGTCGGCCTCGGGCGAAAGGCGTTCGAGATTGGCGTCCACCCAGCGGGTCAGGCCCATGTCATTGGGCGCGCCTTCGAAGCGGAACGTGGCGTTGCCGTCGCCCGAGAAGCCCTCCTCCAGCTTCACCACCGCCTTGCGCAGGGCCGGGTTGCGCTGCCGCAGGTCTGCAAGTGCCCGCACCATGTCGGCCCGGCCCTTCAGCGCCTCATGCCCGTCCGGCAGGGGGATGCCGGCCTCTCGGAAGATCCGCCGCGACCCGGTCTTCGAGCCCCAGTGCAGCAGCGACGGATCGCAGCCGTAGATCGGCGCATCCAGCGCCAGCGCCAGCCGCCGCTCCTGCTCGGTCACGGTGAAGCAGCTGAGGTGGACGGCCTCTGGGTGGCGGATTGCAGCCTTCAGCCGCGCCATCAGCCGCGGCCGCGCCAGGAACTTTGCAGTAAGCGGGGCAGGGGAGGCATCGTCTGCCGACAGGAAGGTGAGGCGCTGGCGGGCATGGTGGCCGGGCACGCCAGGCAGCAGGTGGAGATAATAGTCGATGATGGTCGCCGGGATGGTCGTGCTGGTGAGGTAGATCAGCTGCGTGCGCGGCAGGCGCAGCAGCAGCAGCAGGCAGAGCATGCGCTCTTCATAATGGTGCGCCCCCTTCACCTTGGCCATCATGTCCGGGTCGAAGCCCAGGCTCGGCACCACGATCACGGTGCGGGGCACATGGGGGTGGTCGAAGATGTCGTGATAGTGGGACGCGAAGCGCGCCTGCAGCGCTTGAAAGCGCTGGAGCTCCGCAGGCGTCGGGGCCAAGTCGAATTCAGGCAGTCTCAAAGGCCGGCCTCCCAAGGCGGAAGGCTCGCAGGAAGCCGGCCGTCAGGTCAAGACCGGGTCAGTACTTGACGCTGCAGCCATAGGGGCGGCTGGTCGGTGTCGCGACGGGCTTGCCGTCCGCAACCTGCATGATGGCGAGTCGTGCCAGCGGCTCGGCCTTGGCGATGTCGGCCGGGTTTGCGCTCGGGATGCTGTCGATCCCGCCCGCATAGGCCAGCCGGCCGTCAGGCGCGATCACGAACATGTGCGGCGTGGTGCGGGCGCCATAGGCGCGCCCGATCGCGCCGTCGGCATCCAGCAGATAGGCCGTCGACTGGAAGCCCTGCGCGCGCATCTTGGCATTGGCGGCCTTGCCGTCGACATGGCCCTGCTTGCCCGGCGCGCCGGAGTTGATCGTCAGCCACACGGCGCCCTGCTTTCGGGCATCGGCCTGCAGCTTCTGCATGTCCCCGCCCGAATACCATTTCTGCACGAACGGGCAGTCCGCGTTGGTCCATTCCAGAACCACGGGCTTGCCGCGGAAGTCCGACAGGCTGACGGTGCGGCCGTTGCTGTCGGTCGCGGTGAAGGCCGGCGCTGCCTCGCCCACCACCGCGACGGCGGCCGCCGGGGCGGACAGGGTGATGGCTGCGGCGGCGAGGATCATCTTCATCATGGCCTATCCCTTGAACCGTTGAACGTTAACGCTTGCTTGCCAGTTCGGTGAGGGCGGAAACCGTCAGGATCTGCGGAAGTTCCGTGACCTGCCCGTCCGCCCCGTAGAACAGGTAGAGCGGAATTCCGGCCCTACCTTGCTGCTCGAGGAAGCGGGCGATCACCGGATCCGGCCTGGTCCAGTCCCCCACCATCACCTGTATGCCGGCCTGGCGGAAGGCTGCCGCGACGGCCGGGTCGGACAGTGCGCCCTTCTCGTTCACCTTGCAGGTCAGGCACCAGTCCGCGGTGAAATACAGGAACACCGGCTTGCCCGCCGCCTTTGCCGATGCAAGTGCATCCGCGCTGTAGGGAATGGCACCAAGGCCGGACGAGCCGCCCGTGGCGGCCTGTGCTGCAGCGTCCATCGGCAGCCGATCGAGGGCGAGGGGCCCGGCCAGCGCCACGATGGCAGCCAGCGAGACGGTGACCGCGATGGGGGCCCGCTTCTGCTGGCGCAGGCCAAGCACCCACAGGCAGATCGAGAGGATGAGGGCCGCGCTGAGGCCCGCCATCAGCCCGTTGATCCCGGCTTGCCGACCCAGCACCCAGGCCAGCGCAAGCGCTGTCAGAAGCATGGGTACTGCCAGGACCCGCCGGAAGCCCACCATCCAGGGGCCGGGCTTCGGCAGGCGGCGGCGGAGCGACGGCAGGAACCCGATCGCGAGGAAGGGAAGGGCGAGCCCGAGGCCGAGGCCGGCAAAGACGGCAAGGCCGGCCGCCGGCGGCAGGACGAGGGCAGCCCCCAGCGCGCCTGCCATGAAGGGGCCCGTGCAGGGCGTTGCAACGAAGGCCGCCAGTGCGCCGGTGAAGAAGGCCCCCCTGGCGCCGGGCTTCGATGCAAGCTCGCTCCCGACATTGGATGTGCCCAGATCGACTTCGAACAGCCCCGCAAAGTTGAGCCCGATCGCCAGCGTCAGCAACATCAGGAAGAGGATGACCCTGGGGTCCTGAAGCTGGAAGGCCCAGCCGGCACCGGCGCCCGCCCGCGCGATCAGGATGGCGACCAGGCCGAGCGCGGTTGTGACCAGAACCACCCCGGCTGTGTAGGCAAGCCCCTCGGTCCGCGCGTGCCCCTCGGACGCGCCGGCCCTCGCAAGGCTGAGCGCCTTCAGGCTGAGGATCGGGAAGACGCATGGCATCAGGTTCAGAAGCAGGCCGCCCAGGACTGCAAGGCCGAAGGCCGGCAGGAAGGCTGCCCCAGGCGCGTTCCGGCCCGCTGCCAGGGGGTCGCCGGCCGCGACTGTACCGGGGGCCGCCGCAAGCGTCAGTCCCATCACCTCGTCGCCGCGCTCGATCCTCAGAAGGCCCGCGATCGCCTGGGGGCTGGTGCCCGGGACGGCATCGCTCTCGATGATGAGCGCGCTGTCGGTGCGCGTGACGACCTGCGGGCTGGCGAACAGGACCGCGTCGTCGCCGCTGGCAAAGAAATGCGCGCCCGTGATGGTGTCGGTGCCGGCCATTGGAACCATCAGCCGAAGTCGCTTGCTGTCGGTCTGAAATCGCGCCTGTTCGAACAGCTGGCGGGGAAGGGCCCCGCGCGCGTCCGAAAAGCGCGACTGCTGGGCAGGATCGGCCGACCCATCGCCCAGCTCGAGCGGAAGCGTCAGGTCTGCGCCTTCGGGGATGCAGATCTTGTCGTCGCAGACCAGCCAGTCGAGCCGGACCTTCAGCGGCAAGGCGCCCGAGGCCGACTGCGGCACCTCGACATCCGCCAGCAGGATATTCTCGCCCGAGTAGACATGGTTCATCAGCCCGGCGACGACATAGGTCTCGGGCACCGGATAGCGCAGCGCTGACACGGTGATGCCCTGTGGCACCGTCCATTCCGCCCGCGTGGGCATGCCGCTGTCGCCCGGGTTTTCCCAATAGGTGTGCCATCCGGGCCTGGGCTTCATCACGAAGCCGATGGTGAATCGCTGGCCGGGGGCGGGGGCCTTCACCTCGGAGACGAGCTCGACCCGGGTGTTGGGAAGCTCGGCGACCGACTGCGCCGGGGCAGGGCTCGCGCCAAGGGCGGCGAAACAGGCGGCGAACAGGAGCAGCAGGCGGGCGAACATGGGCGGTTCCATAGGGGAGGGCGGGGTTTGCGCCAAGCGCTGCGAGGCCGGCCGTGCGGCAAAGCCGCACGAGTCCGGCCGCCTAACACAAACAAGAATGAATCAAGGTGTCCGGCAAAGCCGGACTCGTCGGACATGACAAAAGGGCGGGGTCGAGACCCCGCCCTTTCGCATGCCGGCCGGCGCGTACGCGAGTCCGTGGGCCTTCCCGGGATTGCGATGCAATCCCGGTCCAGGCCACGGCCGCTTAACGCTTCGAAAACTGGAAGCTGCGCCGTGCCTTCGCCTTGCCGTACTTCTTCCGCTCGACCGCGCGGCTGTCGCGGGTGAGGAAGCCGGCCTGCTTCACCGCGCCGCGCAGCGCCGGTTCATAGCGGGTCAGCGCCTGGGCGATGCCGTGCTTCACGGCGCCGGCCTGGCCCGAAAGGCCACCGCCGACAACGGTTGCAACCACATCATATTGTTCGCGGCGCTCGGCCACGTCGAACGGTTGGTTGATCACCAGGCGCAGCGTCGGCCGTGCGAAATAGACGGTCTGGTCGCGGCCGTTGATCTCGATCTTGCCCGAGCCGGGCTTCAGCCAGACGCGGGCAACCGCGTCCTTCCGGCGGCCGGTCGCATAGGCGCGGCCGAACTTGTCGAGGATCTGCGGGCGCAGCGCGACAGGCTCGGCCTGCACGGGCGCCACGGGCGCCGGGGCTTCGCCGGTTGGCGCAGCCGGGGCGGCTGCCGGAGCGGGGGCAGCCGGGGCTGCGGTTTCGGCCTGCTGCAGCTTCGCGAGGTCCGCGAGGCTCATGCGGGTGTCTTCCTGCGGGGTGTTCTCGCTCATTGCGCGGCAACCTTGTTCTTGCGGTTCATCGAGCCGACGTCGAGCAGCTCGGGGTTCTGGGCGGCGTGGGGGTGCTCGGCGCCGGCGAAGATGCGCAGGTTGCGCATCTGCTGGCGACCCAGCGGCCCGCGCGGGATCATCCGCTCGACGGCCTTTTCCAGCACGCGCTCGGGGAAGCGGCCTTCCAGCACCTTGTCGGCGCGCACTTCCTTGATGCCGCCGGCATAGCCGGTGTGGCGGTAGTACATCTTCTGCGTTGCCTTGCGGCCGGTGAACTTCACCTTTTCCGCGTTGATGATGATGACATTGTCACCACAATCCACGTGCGGGGTGAAGCTCGCCTTGTGCTTGCCGCGCAGGCGATTGGCGACGATGGTGGCCAGACGGCCGACGACGAGGCCGTCGGCGTCGATCAGGATCCACTTCTTTTCGACTTCGGCGGGTTTCGCCGAGTCCGTGATGCGGGTGAGCATTTCAAGTCCTCGAAGAGCAGTCGCTATGGGCAAGATGCATGGGGCGACCCCATGTGTCCGGCGCTGCCTCTAGGCCAACGCCCGGGAAAAGGCAAGGAAATGCCGTGTGGTATTATGATACCGCCAAGCGGATGCGCCCGCTCAGCGGTCGGTTTCCTCGGCGGCAAACGCCTGCAGATGCCCCAGCGCGACCACTTCGGTGGCCCGCGCATTCGTTGCCTCCAGAACCACCGGCGGGGCGCAGCCGGCCTGGCGCGCCTCCTCCCAGCGGTCGGCGCACAGGCACCAGCGGTCGCCGGGTTTCAGCCCGGCAAAGCCATATTCCGGGCGCGCGCTCGACAGGTCGTTGTTCATCTCCTTCGAGAAGGCGAGGAACTCCTCCGTCACGATCGCGCACACCAGATGCCGGCCCTGGTCGCCGGGGTCGGCCGTGCAGCAGCCGTCGCGGAACCAGCCGGTCAGCGGGTTCATCGAGCAGGGCTGCAGGGGTTGCCCAAGAAGATTTCGGTTGGCGGTCATGGGGTCCGATCTCTCGAAAGGAAAAGGCTGCACCCGTCCGCGATCCGTGTCGAGGCGGGACCTGCGGATTGACCCGGAATTCACACGGTCCGCGCGCGTCCGATCGCGTGGCATCCCCAGGCTGTGGACGCCACGACCAGCGCGCCGACAGCCTGGTGCAGCACGGCCAGCGTGATGTCGACGCCCGTCATGACCACCGCGATCCCGAGCAGGATCTGGATGCCGAAGGCGCTGTGGATCGCGACGGAGGCCGCCCGGTCGCCTGCCCTGCGCGCCGCGCGCGACAGAACGACAAGCGCGGCGACCGCGACCCAGGCCCACCAGCGGTGCACGAAATGGGTGAGATAGGGATCGTCCACCAGGCTGGAGAGCCCGGTCCAATCGGCATTTTCGGGGAAGATGCGCCCGTTCATCAGCGGCCAGCTGTCGGCTGCGTGCCCCGCGTTCAGGCCGGCAACCCATGCGCCGAACAGCAGCTGGACGAACAGCACCAGCCCGACACCCACTGCAAGCGGCCGCAAGCGGGCAGGTCGGGCCGCCGGGTCGGCCGCAAGGCCGCGGAGATCGAGCGCCGTCCAGACCAGACCGGCAAGGATGAACAGCGCGGTCAGCAGATGCACCGCCAGGCGGACATGCGACACTTCGGTCCGTTCGGAGAGGCCCGACGTGACCATCCACCAGCCGATCGCACCCTGCAAGCCACCCAGAGCCAGCAGGGCGACGAGGCGCGGTCCATAGCCCGACGGGATGGCGCGGCGCAGCGCGAACCAAAGCAGCGGAAGTGCGAAGGCGAGCCCGATCAGGCGCCCGAGCAACCGGTGGAACCACTCCCAGAAATAGATGAACTTGAAGTCCGACAGGCTCATGCCCCGGTTGATCTGCTGATATTCCGGGATCTGCCGATACTTTTCGAACTCGGCCGCCCATTCCGCCGCGTTCAGGGGCGGAAGGGCACCAGTCACGGGCTTCCATTCGGTGATCGAAAGGCCGCTTTCCGTCAGCCGGGTGATTCCACCCACCACCACCATCAGGAAGACCAGTGCGGCGACCGACAGCAGCCAGGCCGCAAGCGCGGCCGGCCGCGCGGTGGCAGGCGTGTGGGCGGCGGGGGCGATTGCGGTGCTGGCCATGGTGCAGCCCCCATAGACCTCTCGTGGCGGGGGAAAAAGTGCCCCGCCGTCGCACGGGCTTGCCGCATGGGCCTTCCGGAAACGCCAAGGAACGCCTAGGTTCAGGCATGATGTCCGACGACAAGACCCCCGAAATTCCGGCCGAACCGGCGCCGACCGCCGTTTCGTCCGCGCCTGCAGCCGACACCCCCAGGCCCATTGCCCCCCATGCGGCAGGCTCGGCCCCGGCGGCCTGGCAATGGCCGTCCATCCACCCCGAAAGCTACCGCTTTGCCGGCATGTCGGGCGCGATCGCGCTGGTCTGCTTCCTGGCAGGCTGGAGCTTCCTTGGCTGGGTGCTGGTGGCGCTCACCGTCTTCATCTGTGCCTTCTTCCGTGATCCCAAGCGTGCCTCGCCTGCGGGAGAAGGGCTGATCCTGTCGCCGGCCGACGGTCTGGTCAGCCAGATCGTGACGGTGGAGCTGCCCCGCCAGCTGGTCGGCGAAGGCGCGCTCGCGGCTGGCACGGCAACCCGCATCTCGATCTTCATGTCGGTGTTCGACGTGCACATCAACCGTGCCCCGATCGGCGGCACCGTGACTCGCATGGCCTATGTGCCCGGTGCCTTCCTGAATGCGGACCTCGACAAGGCGAGCGAGGAGAATGAGCGGCAGTATTTCCTGATCGAGGGGGCGGACGGCACGAAGGTCGGCTTTACCCAGATCGCCGGGCTGATCGCGCGCCGGATCATCGGCTTCGTGCGCGAGGGCTCGATGGTCGGCATGGGGCAGCGGGTCGGGCTGATCCGCTTCGGCAGCCGCGTCGACGTGTTCCTGCCTGACGGCTTTGCGCCGCAGGTCGTCAAGGGCCAGCGCGCAGTGGCGGGCGAAACCGTGCTTGCCGTCAAGGGGGCAGCGCCCGCGGTGCCGGGCGCAGTCCAGTGATCGCCATCGTGGGCGCCGCCCGTGGCTGATCTGCCCCAGATTCCGGGCGCCCCGTCCTTGCCCTTGCGGGCGCTGATCCCGAACGCGATCACCATGCTGGCGCTGTGTTCGGGCGCCACGGGTGTCCGCTTCGCCATTTCCGGCGAGTATGACAAGGCCGCCGCAGCCATCGTGATTGCGGCCCTGCTGGACGGCATCGACGGCCGGGTGGCGCGCCTGCTCAGGGGCACCAGCCGGTTCGGCGCCGAGCTCGATTCCCTCTCGGACGTGACGGCGTTCGGGGTCGCGCCTGCCCTCATCCTCTATCTCTGGGCGCTCAACGATCTCGGCCGCTTCGGCTGGGTGGCCGCACTTGCGCTTGCCGTCTGCTGCGCGCTGCGGCTGGCGCGCTTCAACGCCGCGCTTGACCAGGAGGACATGCCCAAGAAGCGGCTCGGCTTCACCACGGGTGTGCCGGCACCGGCCGGCGCCGGCCTCGCGCTTTCGCCGCTGTTCTGGAACCTCGCGACCGACGGCTCGCTCGATGCCGACCCGCAGGCCCGCGCCGTCATCGTTGCCGCCGTGACTTTGGTCACCGCCTTCCTGATGGTGTCCGCACTGCCCGGCTGGGGCTTCAAGGCCGTGCGCATCCCGCGGTCTGCCAGGCTGTTCGTTCTGGCCGGCGTCGGCCTGTTCGCCGCAGCGCTTGCCCAGGCGCCCTGGATGACCCTGTTCAGCGTCGGGCTGGTCTATGCTCTTGCGTTCCCGTTCGCGAGTGTCCGCTATGCCGCCCTTCGCAAGGCCGAACTGGACGCGGCTAGGCTGCCAGCCGACGGGGACGGTGAAGCGCAACAGAAGCCGGACGGGGCCTGAGCGCAACCACGTTCGATTCGCCTTCGGGCACAATTCGCGCCGGGATGCGCTGCGGTTGCGGCCCGGCAAGTGCCTGGGCGAGCCCCGGGGCAGCCCGCCACAAAAGCCCCGCATTGAGGCCAAGCGCCGCGAGCAGGGCGATGGGGCCGAGGAGGCCAAGAGCAGTCGCGGTCACCATGGGGCAGGTCCTTTCCGTCTGGCCGGTCCGCCTGTGGGCGAATCGGCTTGGACGACCGATGTTCCGTTTTTGTTCCAACTGAGTCAAGGCCCGGATCGACGCGGACGGGGATGGCATGCCCGCCGTCCGGCGTTACCCTCTTTTCTTTCACGGCGGTAACAGGATAGAGCGCCGACGGAGGGAGACGCACATGACCACAGGCACGATGCAGGACTGGCCGCTGAACGTCTGGAAGCTGATCGACCATGCGGCGCAGAACCATGGAACCCGCGAAGTCGTCTCGCTGACCTGCGAGGGCGGAGTCGATCGCTCCACCTGGGGCAGCGTCCGGTCGCGTGCGAAGAAGGTGGCGGCCGCACTCCGCCGCTACGGCATCAGGCCCGGCGACCGCGTGGCGACGCTGGCCTGGAACACGCATCGCCATGTCGAATGCTGGTACGGCATCTCGGGGATGGGCGGCGTTGCCCACACCATCAACCCGCGCCTCTTCGAGGAGCAGATCGCCTATATCGCCAACCACGCCGAAGACCGCATCCTGTTCTTCGACCTCACCTTCGTGAAGCTGGTGGAGCGGCTGGCCCCGAACCTGAAGACCGTGGAGCGCTATGTCCTGCTGACCGACCGCGCCCACATGCCGGCCGACTGCAGCCTCGACCTTGTCTGCTATGAGGACTGGATCGCAGCCGAAAGCGACGCCGAACCCTGGACCGAAGTTCCCGAAACCGCTGCTGCCGGGCTCTGCTACACCTCGGGCACCACGGGCAATCCCAAGGGCGTGCAGTACAGCCACCGCTCGAACGTGCTGCACGCGATGGCGGCCTGCATGACCGACACCTTCGCGGTCGGCGCGCGCTCGGTCGTGCTGCCGATCGCGCCGATGTACCACGCCAACGCCTGGTCGATCCCCTACACCACGGCCGCCTGTGGCGCGAAGCTGGTGATGGGCGGGCCCAACTTCGATGCGCCGACGCTGCAGAAACTGATCATCGACGAGGGCGTCGACCTGGCGCTTGCCGTGCCGACCGTCTGGCTGTCCATGCTGCAGCATCTGGAAAAGACCGGCGGCAATCTCGGCAAGCTCACCCGTACCGGGATCGGCGGATCGGCCGTGCCACGCAGCATGATCGAGGCGTTCGACAAGCTGCACAATGTCCGCGTGATGCAGCTGTGGGGCATGACCGAAATGTCGCCGCTGGGCACCATCGGCTCGCCGACGCCCGAGGTGGCCGCGCTGCCGTACGACAGGCAACTGGATTACCGGGTGAAGCAGGGCCGGGGGATCTTCGGCGTGGAAATGAAGATCGTCGACGACAATGGCACCGAGCTGCCGCGCGATGGCGAGACTTTCGGCCGCCTGCTGGTGCGCGGGCCCTGGATCGTCGGCAGCTACTTCAAGGGCGACGGCGGGCAGGTGCTGGACGCCGACGGCTGGTTCGACACCGGTGACGTCGCCACGCTGGACGCACAAGGGTACATGCACATCGTCGACCGCTCGAAGGACGTGATCAAGTCGGGCGGGGAGTGGATCTCGTCGATCGACCTGGAAAACTGCGCGGTCGGTTGCCCGGGCGTGGCCGAGGCCGCAGTGATCGGCGTGCCGCACCCCAAGTGGGACGAGCGGCCGCTGCTGATCATCGTTCGGAAGCCCGGCGCAGAGGTGAGCGCCGACGATGTGCGGGCCTATCTGTCGGACAAGATCGCCAAATGGTGGATGCCCGATGCGATCGAGTTCGTGGACGAAATCCCCCACACGGCGACCGGCAAGATCCAGAAGACGACGCTGCGGGAGCGCTTTGCCGGCTACAAGCTGGCGGCCTGAACCCCGGGCCCATCCGCGCTCAGCGGATGGGCACTTGGCCCCATCCGCGTCTAGCGGATGGGCACTTGGACAGTCCGGCCGGCGGGCCCAGGGAAATCCTGGAACAGTGCCTGGGCAAGGATCGGCGTCAGCGGCGTTCCGCGCTGGCCGTTCGCGGCCGTGTCCAGGCTGGCGCGGCCTTCCCAGACGGCCTGGGTGCCCGGGTTCTGCAGCAGGGTGACCGAGAGCGTGGTCGTCGTTTCCACGTTGGGCGGCGGCGTGCCGCCGACGGGAAGCTGGACGCTGCCGCCCATTCCGACATTGCCCCGGGTGAAGCCGCCGCCGATTCCGACCGAGACGTTGGATTGCCGCGGCGCGCCCATGCGTTCGGTGGTGCGGACGTCGATCACGGCGGTGAACTGCGCGACCCCGGGGCTGGAGACGGGCTCGAAGCCGTTGCGGCGGAGTTCGGCGCCGACCGCGTTCGCCTGGGTCTGGAACTCGAGGCTGTTCGCCATCGCCGGGTCTGCCGGCCGGATATAGACCGTGCCGCGCCCGATGGGCTGGCCCTGGTGGAAGCGCAGCACATTGGCCGTCGGCGTCGTGGAGCAGGCGGCGAGCGCGAGCCCGGTTGCGAGAAGAAGAGTTGCGGCAAGCGTGCGCATCGACAGAAGGCCCTCGGATTGGCCCGGCAGAACGGCTGCCGGGCGCAGGAACACCGGTGGTTTACGCGGGCCTGTGCGGCTGCGCCAGTGTCTGCGGCATCGGTTGGGCGTGCGGCCGGTCAGTCATGGTCCATGCTGCCGATCGGCATGCCGGGGGGAATGCGGGGGTTCGAATCCGGCCGGGCCAGGGTGGCCGTGAGCGCGTCGCGGTCCTGCAGGAGGCGGGATAGGCCGAAGGCCCAGGCGCGCTGGGCCGGGTCGGTGGTGGCGCGCCCCGGAAGCGCACGGGCGAAGTCGGCGAGCTTCTGGTCGATCAGCAGGGCGACGTTCGGATCGAGGCCGGGCGCACGGGCGGTGCGTGCCAGCGCGAGGGCAATGCGGGTCCCGATCCGCTGCTGGACATTGGCCAGGCGTGGGTCGGATTCGGCACGGGCGGCCCGGGTGAGGAGCGCGTCCACAAGCTCGGCGGGCGACGGCTGGGCGGGCGCGCGGCGGGACAGATCCGCCATGCGGGTCAGTCGCGCGGGGTGGAGCAGGGCGTCGAGCGTGACCTGCGCGCCGGCGTCGGTTGCAGCGAGCGGGTCGAACACGGTCCCGCCGCTGGTCGCGAAGATCTCGATGTCGGTCTGGCGGTCCGCGTCGCCCGACCAGCCGGCCGAGAGCAGCGGCACGAGGGGCTCGGGCACGTCGAGCGCGGACGGGGACAGGGTGGCAAGCAGCGACCCGAGTGCTGCGCGCTGGGCGTTCGGGGCAACGGGTTCGGCCCTGGGTTGCCGGCTGCCGGCGACCGCGTAGCGGCTGTCGAGGCCGCCGAGAAGCTTGGCGGCGGCTTCCACCTGGTAGCGGTGCATCAGCCAGATGGGCACGAACTTGCGGCGGAGGCTGGCGACGGGCTCGCCGGGGGCGAGCGCGGGGAGGCCGAAGCGGGCGACTGCGGCCTGGCGCACGGCCATCTGCCGGTCGAGTTCGGCGACCGGATCGGCGCCGTCGTCCCACAGGCTGCCGTGGGGGTGGCCGGTGCCGACGTCGCGGGCCTGCTCGTCGGAGACGAAGCGCAGGCCCTGGGCCTCGGCGGCGTCCGCGAGCTTGCTGGCGGCGGCGTCGGGGTTTTCGCCCGTGGGTGCGGCATAGAGCCAGTTGATGGCGTGCAGGTCCCACTTGCCGAGCCCCACGCCATAGGCATCGGACAGGTCGGGTGCGCCGTTGACCAGGCCGACGCGCGGGGCGGGGTAGTCCATCACCGAGGCGCGGTCCTGCGTGCTGCCGGCGAAGTTGTGGACGAGGCCCAGCGCGTGGCCAATCTCGTGCGCGGCGAGCTGCCGGATGCGGGCGAGCGCCACTTCGGCCGGGTCGTTCGGGCCGCCCTTGCCCACCTTGTCGGCGCCGACCAGGCCTTCGAAGATCAGCATGTCCTGCCGGACGCGGAGCGAGCCGAGGAGAACCGTGCCCTTCAGGATCTCGCCGGTGCGGGGATCGGTGACGCCATAGCCGTAGGACCAGCCGCGCGTCGCGCGGTTCACCCAGTTGACGACGTTGACCCGGATGTCGAGCGGGTCGACGCCTTCGGGGAGGATCTCGGCGCGGTAGGCATCGATGTAGCCGGCGGCCTCGAAGGCCTGGGCCCACCAGCGGGCGCCGTCGAGGAGGGCCGAGCGGATGGGCTCGGGGGCGGCGCTGTCGATGTAGAAGATGATCGGCTTCTTCACCCGGGAGCGCGAGGCCGCGGGGTCGAGCTTTTCGAGGCGGAAGCGGGTGGCGAGGCCCTGCACGATCTGCTGGCCGAGCGGCGCTGCGAAATCGAGCGCCTGGATCATGATGGCGCCGCTGCGCGGATCGAAGCTGCGCGGCGTGTAGCCGCTGGTATCCGGCAGGCGGATGAAGCTGTGCCGGACGGTGAGGCTGACTGCCCTTGGATCGGGGGCGATGTTGCGGATTTCCGCGCCCGGGCTGTCGGAGACGTAGGTCTGCTTTGCCTCGAACTCGAGATTGTCGGGGAAGACCCTGGTTGCCGCGAGGTCTGCGGTGGAAAGGTCGGGGGCGAGCTTCCAGCTCTTGTCGTCCTGCCGGAGGTCGGAGGTCACGTCCTGCACGTCGCGGGCGAGGAAGGGGGCGATATCCACCTGGAAGCTGCCGCCCGGGCCCGGGATCGCGTCACCGAGCCAGAGGACCGAGGTGGCAAACGCGTCGCGGGCGGCGGCCTGTTCGGCGGCGGGAGCGCCTGTGGCGCGGAAGCGCGGGTTCTCGAGCTCGAAGGCGACCTTCTTGCCCATCCGACGGATGCCGAGGATTCGCGCCGGGCCGGGGCGGGCGCGATCGAGGCCAAGCGGGGCCGAGCCGATGCCGGTGCGCAGCTGGGCCATATAGAGCAGGCGCGCGGACGTTCCGTCGGGGCCTGGAGCCGGCAGGGTCAGGAGGATCCTGCCGCTTGCCTCGTCGACCTGGACCGGGAGCAGGCCATCGGCCTGGCGGGCGGCCTGCGGCTGGCGGTCTGCCGCCGGGAGGGCCTGGAAGGGAATAAAGGCGAGTGTGGCGGCGAGCAGGGCCGCGCGCGGCGAAAGGGTCATGCGGCCCCGCGGTTGTGGTGCGGTGGGTGGGGAGCCGCCGGAGCGGCTCCCCCGAAGATCAGAGACGGACCTGCTGGGTCACGCCGGGCGTGCCCGGGAAATCGTTGAACAGGGCGCCGGAAAGCGCCGGGACGGCCCAGGTGAGGGTCGCCTGTTCGGAGCCCGCCGACGCGGTCTTCGACGCGCGGCCTTCCCAGATCTGGGTGCCGTCGGCCTGGCGCTTGATCTGGACGCCGATGGTGGTGGTGCGTTCCGTGCTGTTGCGCGGGCCGCGGCCGACGGGCGTTGCGATCATGGTGGGGCCGACGGGGACAGCGACCGTCATCCCCGGGCGGGTGATGGTGGTCCCGTCGGTCTGGGTGATGTCCAGCGTTGCGATATACTGGGCCTGGGCTGCTGCGGGCACCGTCTGGAAGCCCTGGCGGCGCATTTCGACGGCAACCGATTCCGAGTGGGTGCGGAATTCGAGGTTGTTGGCGAGCGCCGGATCCGCCGGCTGGATGAACAGCGTGCCGCGGTTGATCGGCTGGTTGGTGTGGAAGCGCGCGACATCGGCGTAGATGTTGTTCCGGCCGCAGGCCGAAAGGGCAATCATCAGCACGACAGAGGCGGCTGCCAGTATCCGGTTTCGCATCTTTGGTCCCCAACTGTGATGGATTGGACCCGATCCTAGGCGTCCCAAGGGAGTGGCACCAGTCGGAATCGCGTCGACAGTGGCGCCTCGACCGAAACCGGGCGCCAGCGCCACGGGCGCAAGCGCAGGTGCAACAATTGTGCAACAGCGTTGCCGGAATCCGGAGACGGGCGGTTTCGGCGCGGCGGCCGATTGGATAAGGGGCGCCCAACGGTCGCAGCAAGCGGCCAGAGCACCCCGCCAGATTTGCCGAAGGACCTGTGGACGATGATTCTGCAAACCCTCCCCCATTCGCTCGATCGCACGCGCCTGTTGCTGGCGGTTTCCCTGTCGGCCCTGTCCGCCGCGCCAGCGCTGGCGCAGACCGCGCCTGGCGCTGCGGCCGCGGATGCCGGCCTCTCCGACATCGTGGTGACCGCCTCGCGGCGGGAAGAGTCTGCGCGGGACGTTCCTGTTGCCGTGTCGGTTCTGGCCGGCGAGAAGCTGAACGTGCTGAACTCCAGCGGTCTCGACATCCGCTTCCTTTCCAGCCGGACGCCCAGCCTTCTGATCGAGAGCTCGTTCGGCCGTACCTTCCCGCGCTTCTACATCCGCGGGCTCGGCAACACCGACTTCGACCCCAATGCCGCCCA
>JAIXYT010000009.1 GCA_027490095.1 Sphingomonadales bacterium
CCTGCAGCTTGATATAGCCCGTGATCTTCTTTGCCATATCTCGTGCTCCAAATCAGGTCCGGGTGGTTCCCCACCCTCGCCTCCGGTTGTGCGGCCGTGTGGTCCGAACGGTTCCGGGCAACTGCCCCTCCCCTCCCACGATGACGCTTCCGACCGACCGCGGCGCGGAAGCCTTATCAAGGCCCTGAGGCCCAGAATTACTTGGTCTTTTCCACCTGCTCGAAGTCCAGTTCCACGGGCGTCGCGCGGCCGAAGATCGACACCGACACCTTCACGCGGCTCTTCTCGAAGTCGATTTCCTCGACCAGGCCGGAGAAGCTGGCGAACGGGCCGTCCAGCACCTTCACCGAATCGCCAATTTCGAAGTTCGCCTTCTTCTTCGCCTTGGGTTGGGCCGCATCGGCCTCCGCCTTGGTGTTCAGGATGCGCGCCGCCTCGGCCTCCGAAATCGGCTGCGGCTTGCCCGAGGACCCCAGGAAGCCCGTCACCTTCGGCGTGTTCTTCACCAGGTGATAGACCTGGTCGTTCATCTCGAGCTTGGCGAGCACATAGCCGGGGAAGAACTTCCGTTCCGACTGCACCTTCTTGCCACGGCGGACCTCGGTCACCTTCTCGGTCGGCACCTCGACCGATTCCACCATCGCATCGAGCCCCATGCGCGAGGCGTCCGACAGGATCTGGTCGCGGACCTTGTTCTCGAAACCCGAATAGGCGTGAATGATGTACCAGCGCGACATCAGGCTCCGATCCCCAGCAGCAGTTTCACAAGGCGCCCGAGCACCTGGTCGACCCCCAGGAAGAAGATCGACAGGATGGTCATCATGATGAGGACAAGGATGGTCGTGCGCAGGACTTCGGGACGCGAAGGCCAAACGACCTTCGCGGTTTCCTGCCTAACCTGCCGGACGAATTCGCCCGGGCTCGTCTTCGCCATCATGGCACCTTCTCGAATCGGGAACGCCCGTTCGGGCTTTCCCCAACAACAACTCCCGGCAAGGCCCCCGCTTTCAGGGCGCCAGCCGGGCCGCAAATCACATTCCCGCCCTCCAGCCGACATGAGACCGGCAGATACCGGCTTCAAGCGTTGGCAGGAGTGGAGGGACTCGAACCCCCGGCCCTCGGTTTTGGAGACCGATGCTCTACCAACTGAGCTACACTCCTAGGAGCGCGGGAAGCGGGCCTATAAGGGAGCCCAGACCTCCACGCAAGTGGTTGGCACGGCGCCTCAGCCGTTCCCCGTTTCCGAAAGGCTGAGAAGGTTCCCGAACGGATCCTCGAACCAGGCGATCTTCGCCCCGCCGCCAGGCGCCGCCCAGATCCCGCGCTCGTCCTGCCCCATGCCGTCATAGATCTTGAAGGCCACGCCCAGGCCGGCCAGCCGGTCGACGGTGGCCGCAATGTCGGCCACGTCCCAGCCGAGCACAGGATGCGGGCCACCCCTGAAATCGGGCATCGGGGTCAGCCGCAGAAGCGCAGCCCCCAGCTCGAAGAACATGCCGAAATTGTCCCGCTCCAGCAGCTTCAAGCCCAGCGTGCCCTCGTAGAAGGCAACAGCCGCGTCCGCATCTGGCGCATAGAGAAACGCAACCGGACGTCCTTCGATCGCAGTCGGCATGGCCCCGCACTCCCCTCCTGTCATGGACGGCATGCTAACACGGAGGCGACAGGGAGTCAGGCGGCTGGAGCGGGTAGCGGGAATCGAACCCGCGTATTCAGCTTGGAAGGCTGCTGCACTACCATTGTGCTATACCCGCGATCCGGCCGGGAGCGCGCATTTGCCCCGAATGGCGCGCATGCGCAAGATGCGGCCGTCGGCAAAGCCGCCGAGTCCGCCAAGGGCAAAGAAAAGCAGAGGAAGGTTGCGCGGCAAAGCCGCGCCGTCGGACGGGCTGGTCGGTCGGGCTTCGCCCGTCCCGCCTACCCGCCGGCCGGGCCTTCGGCGAGTCCGCGGATCAGTGCTGCGCACTGACCATCGGCCGCCTGCGGCCGATGGTGGAGGGGGTTGGATTTGAACCAACGTAGGGAAAACCCGGCAGATTTACAGTCTGCTGCCATTGACCGCTCGGCCACCCCTCCGGCACCCCGGCTTGGAGGGCGGGCAAATGGCGAATGGGGGCAGCCTTGTCAACAGCGGGACACCGGCCTCAGCCGAAGATGGCCACCGACTGCCGCCCCCGCATCAGCGGGCGTCCGTTCTCGTCCCACATGCCCATGTCCTGCCCCGCATAGCCCTCGCCGACTCCGTCGTCCTTCGAGTGCAGCAGCAGCCAGCCCGAGCCATCGGCGTGGGTCGGGTCGAACAGGTCGAAGCTCCAGGTCATCGTGCTGATCATGGCTGGCTGGGTGAAGCGGGTGAAGCTGGCCGGCGGAAGCGCATCACCCATCGCCACCAGCGCCACCTGCCCGGGCGTCACGGGCTCTGCATGCTTCACCCATACCAGCAGGTCGCCCGTGTCCGCGCCGCTGAACGGTTTCACTTCCCCTGCCAGCCGCTGGTTCAGATGCTGCGCGAATGACGGCCCCACCCCCTGCCCCGGCCATAGCGGCGGGCACTCCTCCGGTTTGCGAAATACCGGCGGCGGCGGCGCCACGGCCGCATAGGCACTCGGCCGCGAGCCGCCGAAGGCGAACAGCGCCCGCAGCGCAACCGCCCCGTTCGAGATAAGGTCGCAGCCCATGAAGGTAACGGACTTGCCCTGCCGGATCACCCGCGGCTCCATCCTGACAGTGCCGGCCGCCGGCCCGATATAGGCGACCTGCCCGGCCCTGAGCGGCGGCAGACCCGGCACCGCCAGCTCGCAGGCCCTCAGCGCAAGCGCCGCCGACAGCCCGCCATAGAGGGTCCGCCCCTGCAGCCAGTCGTCGGTCGGGCTCGCCACCCAGCCGTCCCCGTCCGCCACAACGCCCGCCATCACCGAATCGAAGCTCGTCATCAGCACACCTTTCGCGATCGCCCTCGCGTCCCCTTCCCCCGCGCGCCACCCGTCGCTAGTGGCAGTCTTCATGGGACGCAGACCGAGCAAGCGGCACGGCACCGCCAACCGCCCGGACCCGAGCCGCCCGCGGCTCTATGGCCGCCACGCCGTCTATGCAGCGCTGGACAATCCCGAGCGCAAGCTTCGGAAACTGTTCGGCACGCACGAGGAACTGGCCAAGATCGTCATCCCCGATGGCCTGCAGGTGCAGTATGGCGACGCCCAAGATCTCGGCCGCCTGGTCCCGCTCGATGCGCCCCACCAGGGGCTGGTGCTCGAAGTCGAGCCGCTCGAAACCCCCTGGCTCGACGAGGTGCTGTCCGACCCTGATCCCAAGGCCCCGCTCGTCCTCCTCGACCAGGTGACCGATCCGCACAATGTGGGTGCCATCATCCGCTCGGCCGCCGCCTTCGGAGCGCGCGCCATCATCACGCAGGACAGGCACTCCCCTCCCGAATCCGGCGCGCTCGCCCGGGCCGCCTCGGGCGCGCTCGAACATCTGCCCTGGGTGCGCGTCGTTAACCTTGCCCGGGCGCTCGAGGAAATCGCCGAAGCCGGCTACTGGCGCATCGGCCTCGCCGGCGAGGCGGACCTCCACCTCGGCGCTGCCCTCACCCCTGCCCCCACTGCAATCGTGCTCGGCGCCGAGGGCGAGGGCCTGCGACACAACACCCGCGAACATTGCGACGTGCTGGCAAAGCTGCCGATCACCAATGCGGTGGAAAGCCTGAACGTCTCGAACGCGGCTGCAATCGCGCTGTACGCCGCAGCCAGCAGGTAGCGCTCTCTAGAAAGCCGCCTCTTGCCAGATGGGGTCGATCCGCCCGCCCCATTCGCCGTGGAACTTGTCCAGGTGCCGCTCGGCAAGCGTCTTGCCGCTGTCGGCGATCTCGAACAGCGGTGCCAGGAAGCCCGCCTCGCTGTCGCCGATCCCGTTCTCGCGCGCCCGCCGGTCGAGCCCGCCGGCTGCAATTGCCAGCACCTCCTTCGCCAGCGCCTGCAGGCGCCGTCCATCCGGTGCAGTTGCCTTCAAGGCCAGCCTCGGCACCTCGTCACGCATCCGCTGCTGTCCGGCGATGTCCCAGCTCTTCACGAGGTCCCAGGCCGCATCCAGCGCTGTCTGGTCATACAGCAGCCCCACCCATAGCGCCGGCAGCGCGCAGATCCGGTTCTGCGGCCCGCTGTCGGACCCGCGCATCTCCAGATAGCCCTTCAGCCGCACCTCGGGGAAGGCGGTGGAAAGGTGATCCTTCCAGTCGCCATAGGTCGCGACTTCGCCGGGCAGCGCGGACAGCTTACCGGCCATGAAGTCCCGGAAGTTCAGGCCGGCGGCGTCGATGTATTTCCCGTCGCGATAGACGAAATACATCGGCACATCAGCCGCATAGTCGGCATAGCGCTCATAGCCGAAGCCTTCGTCGAACACGAAGGGCAGCATGCCGGTGCGCGCCGGGTCGGTGTCGGTCCAGATGTGGCTGCGATAGCTAAGGAAGCCGTTGGGCTTCCCTTCCGTGAAGGGCGAATTGGCGAACAGCGCCGTTCCCAGAGGCTGCAGGGCAAGGCTCACGCGGAACTTCTTCACCATGTCCGCCTCCGACGAATAGTCGAGGTTCGTCTGCACGGTGCAGGTCCGCTGCATCATGTCGAGGCCAAGGCTGCCCACCCGCGGCATGTGCCGCCGCATGATCGCGTAACGCCCCTTCGGCATCCAGGGCAGCTCGTCGCGCGTCGCGGTCGGATTGAAGCCTAGCCCCAGGAACCCCAGCCCCAAAGCCTCGCCGATCTCCAGGCACTGCTGCCGGTGGCGGCCGGTTTCCGCGCAGGTCTGGTGCAGATTGTCCAGCATCGCGCCCGACAGCTCGAACTGCCCGGCCGGTTCCAGGCTCAGGCTTCCGTCCGCTCCGGTCGCGGCAATGATCTTGCCGTCCTCCAGCACCGGCTCCCAGCCGAACCGCCCGAAGGCCGTCAGCAGGTCGCGGATGCCGTTCGGCTCCTCCCAGCTCGGCTGCCCATGGTCGGCAAGCCGAAACACGAACTTCTCATGCTCGGTCCCGATCTTCCAGTCGGCCTTCGGCCGCTCCCCCCGCTCGAACAGGCGGATGAGGTCGGCCTTGCTCTCGATGGGCGCCCCATCGCCGGCCGCTTCCTGCTTGTTGCTCATGCCCCGCGCTCTAGCCGTGCCGGCAAACGCGCGCCAGCCGGAAATCGAGTGTCACTCAAAGCCCGCCGGCAGCTGGACCTGCCGGCCATCAGAGCCCGCCGGCAGCTGGACCTGCCGGCCATCAGAGCCCGCCAGCAGTTGGACCTGCTGGCCATCAGAGTCCACCGAAGAGCTGGAATTGCGCGATGGCTGCCACGACAGCGGTGTCGGCCCGCAGGATGCGCGGCCCCAGCCCCAGCCGTTTTGCGGCCGGCAGCGCCAGGATCGCCGCGCGCTCGTCGGTCGAAAACCCGCCCTCGGGCCCGATCAGGATCGCGGCAGGGCATTTCGGCGCCAGCGCCGCCATGTCGGCCCCACCTTCCTCGTCGGCAAACAGCAGGGTCCGCCCCGCGTCCCACCCGGCCAGCAGCGCATCCAGCTTCAGCGCGTCGGCCAGCTCGGGCAGTGCCGTCCGTCCGCACTGCTCGGCCGCCTCCACCATGTGCGCACGCAGCCGTTCGGGCTTCAGCCGCCCATGGTTCACCCGCGACGTAAGCACCGGAACGATCCGCCGAACGCCCAGCTCGGTCGCCTTCTCCACGATCCACTCGAACCGCTCGGGCCGGATGGGGGCCGTCAGCAGCCACAGGTCGGGCACCGTTTCACGCCCGCGGATCATCGCGCCCACCCGCACCGTCACACGGCGGCGGCCCACCTCGGCAATCTCGGCGGCCCATTCCCCCGTGATATCGTCAAGAAGCCTGAGCTCGCCGCCCCGGTCCAGCCGCAGCACGGTCGCCAGATAATGGGCATGGCTGTCTGCAAGGTCCAAAAGCGCCCCCGGCTCCAGCCGCTCGGCCACGAACAGTCTTGGAATCTGCCGCATGGCGCCCCGCTAGCACGGCGGCTAAGGCAGTTCCATGGCGCTCACCCTGGCACTCACGGGCGGCACGGGATTCGTCGGCGGGCACACGATCGCCGAGGCGCTGCGGCGTGGCCACAGGGTCCGCGCGCTCGCCCGAAGCGCACAGCCCCCACGCGACGGCCTGGAATGGATCGCCGGCAGCCTCGCCGACGAAGCAGCCCTGCGCCGTCTTGCAGCAGGCGCCGACGCCGTCCTCCACATCGCCGGCGTCACCAACGCCGCGAACAGGCGCGGCTTCGAGGAGGGCAACATCCTCGGCACGGCGACACTCCGCCGGGCCATCGGCACCCTTCCGCTCGTTCACGTCTCCTCGCTTTCCGCGCGCGAGCCGCAACTCAGCACCTACGGCTGGTCCAAGCTGGTCGGCGAACAGATCGCCCGCGGCGCAGCAGGCCCCGTCACAATCCTGCGTCCGCCCGCCGTCTATGGCCCGGGCGACCGCGAATTCCTGGAACTGATGAAGGTGGCCGCCTCGGGCTTCGTCCCCTTCCCCGCCGACAGTGTCGCCGCCATGATCTACGGCCCCGACCTCGCAGAGGCTCTGGTCGCCCTGGCGCAAGACCTCGCGGGCCCCGCCAAAAGCGCCGGCCACAGCTTCGAGATCGACGACGGCACCGGCGGCTACACGCCAGCCGAGGTGGCCGCCGCGATCGGCAGGGCCCTCGGGCGGCGCGTGCGCCCGCTGCCCGTATCGCCGACGCTTCTGAGGCTCGCGGCCATCGGGGACACAGCAGTCGCCCGCCTGAAGGGCAGCATCCCCCGCCTCACACAGGACCGCGCCGGCTACATGGCCCACCGCGACTGGTCGGCCGACAGTGCCCCTCTCCGGGCGCTCGGCCTGTGGCAGCCCTCAACCGGCCTCGCCGACGGCATGGCGGCAACCGCAATCGCCTACCGCGCACAGGGCCTTCTGGCATGAGTGCCGTGCGCGCCGGGCTCCTGTACGCCGCCGGCCTTTTTGCGATCGGCTTCGCCCTGGCCCTTGTCCGGATCCCCCTTCTTGCGCCCCGCATCGGCGACACAGCCGCCGTCCTCTTGGAATTGCCGGTGATGCTGTTCGCAGCCTGGCGCATCAGCCGCGCCATCGTCCGTCGCTCCGGCCTCCCCCACAACGGCCGCGTGCTGATGGGCGTCGTCTATCTGCCCGCGCTTCTCCTGTTCGAGCTGCTGCTGGGCCTCGCGCTCGGCGGCACCGCCGAAGCAATCGCCGCAGGCTGGTTTCACATCCCCGGCCTCCTCGGCCTTGCCGCCCAGGCCCTTGCGGCTGTCTTTCCACGCTTCCACCTCGCCCGATGAGCGCCACTTTGCGTTTCCGCTTTCCGCCACAATCTGCGCTAAAAAGGGCGCCAACAGTTTCACCGGAGCACCTGATGGACCGCGCACCCGTTTATGCCCGCCTGCTCGAGCTGATCGAGCCCTTCAACAAGAAGGGCATCGCGCTCGCCGAAGCCACCTCCTTCGCCGACGACCTCGAGCTCGACAGCCTGACCGTCATGGACCTCGTCGCCAATATCGAGGACGAGTGGGACATCAACATGCCGCTGAACATCCTCCCCGACCTCGAGACCATCGGCCAACTCGCCGACGCAGTCGTCAAGCTGAAGGGCTAAGCGCGTGACCGACCTTCTCTCCAAGTTCGACCCCTACATCGCCGAGCACAAGGGCCTGCTCGACACCGGCGTCAACGACCCGTTCGGCGTGGTGATGACCAAGGTCCTCTCCCCCACCCGCGCCGTCATCAACGGCCGCGAGACCATCCTGGTCGGCACCTACAACTATATGGGGATGACGTTCGACGAGGACGTCATCGCCGCCGGCAAGAAGGCCCTGGAAGAATTCGGCGCCGGCTCCACCGGCAGCCGCGTGCTGAACGGCACCTTCGCCCCCCACATCGCGGTCGAACAGGCGCTGAAGGACTTCTACGGCACGAAATCCGCAATCGTCTTCAGCACGGGCTACCAGGCCAATCTCGGCATGGTCTCAACGCTCGCCGGCAAGGGCGACTACATCGTCCTCGACGCCGACAGCCACGCAAGCATCTACGACGGCTGCAAGCTCGGCAATGCCGAGGTCGTGCGCTTTCGCCACAACAATGTGGAAGACCTCGACAAGCGCCTCGGCCGCCTTCCGGCAGAGGCCGGCAAGCTCGTCATCCTCGAAGGCGTCTACTCGATGCTGGGCGACATCGCGCCGCTCACCGAAATGGTCGCCGTCGCAAAGAAGCACAACGCCATGACGCTGGTGGATGAAGCCCATGCCATGGGCTTCTTCGGCAAGCACGGCCGCGGCGTCTACGAGGAGCAAGGCCTTGAAAGCGAAGTCGATTTCGTGGTCGGCACCTTCTCGAAGTCGGTCGGCACCGTCGGCGGCTTCGCGGTCTCGAACCACCCGAAGTTCGAGATCCTGCGCCTCGTCTGCAACCCCTACCGCTTCACGGCCTCGCTGCCGCCCGCGGTCGCCGCCACCGCCGAAGCCTCAATCCGCAAGCTGATGACCGCGCAAGCGAAACGCGACAATCTCTGGGCCGTAAGCCGCAAGCTCCACGCCGGCCTCAAGGCCGCCGGCTTCCGGATGGCGACCGAAACCCCCGAAAGCGCGATCATCGCCGTCCTCCTCCCCGACCAGGTGAGCACGGTCGCCATGTGGCACCAGCTGCTGGAACACGGCATCTACTGCAACATGAGCCGCCCGCCCGCGACGCCCGCCGGCATCTTCTTGCTGCGCTGCTCGCTGTCGGCCGCCCACACGCTCGCCGATGTGGACGTGATCGTCAGCCGCTTCGTGCAGGCACGCGAAAGCCTCGCCACAATGAAGGCCGCCTGAGAGGATACGCAACCATGCTGGCCAGGACCCTCCTTCTCGCAATGGTCCTGGCAGCCCCGGCGCTCGCCCAGCCCGCCGACCTCGTGATCCTGAACGCCCGCGTCCACACCATGGACAGCGGCAAGGGCCCCGACGGCGGCAGCATCGCAAGCGCCGTCTGCGTGCGCGGCAACAGCATCACCGCCGTCGGCGACGCGCAGACAGCGGAAAAATGCACCGGCCCCACCACCCGCCGCATCGACGCCGGCGGCCGCCTCCTGCTCCCCGGCTTCATCGACAGCCACATGCACGCAATGGGGGGCGCGTTCGCCGAAACCGGGATCAACCTCTCGCTCGCCGACACCCCCGAGAAGCTGAAGGCCGCTCTCCTCCAGCTCCGCGAAGCCAACCCCGGCACCGGCCCCATATTCGCCCGCGGCTGGCAGAACCACCTGTTCGGCCCGCAAGGCCCCACCAGCGCCCAGCTCGACGCCATCTTCGGCGACCGCGTCGTGATCCTCGGCTCCGTCGACGGCCATTCCGACTGGTTCTCCAGCGCGGCCCTGAAGCTCGGCGGCGCAACCGCCGCCACGCCCGACCCGGAGCCCGGCGTCAGTTTCTTCGAGCGTGACGCGAAAACCGGCGCCCTCCTGGGAACCGCGCGCGAAGGCGCCGGCAGCTTCATCGTCCGGAAGCTGATCCCCCGCAGCCCCGCCGACTATGCAGCCGCTTTCCTGCGCTGGCAGCCGCTCGCCGCCGAATCCGGCCTCACCGCCCTGTTCGACGCCGGCATGGGCGCCCCCACCGAAGCCGACGCCTATGCCATCCTCGACACCCTCCAGCACCAGGGCCGCCTGACACTCCGGATGTTCACCAGCACCGGCGACCGCGGCGAAGCCGACGACCCCGTCTCCCGCCTCGTTCAGCTGAAGGCCGATTTCGGCAGCGAACTGCTCCGCCCCACCGCGGTCAAGCTCTTCGCCGACGGCGTCCCTGAAGGCCACACCGCCTGGCTGCTCCAGCCCTACCAGGACAAGCCGGGCTTCCCCGGCAAGCCGATGATGACCGACGCGCACCTGATGGCCCGCCTCCGCGCGGCCGAGGCGGCCGGCATCCCAACCCACACCCACGCGATCGGCGGCGCCGCCATCCGCCAGGTGCTCGACGGCGTCCAGAAGGTCCGCGCCGAGAATGCCGGCAAACCCGGCCCCCAAAAAACTGGGCAACGCCACGCCATCGCCCACATGGACCTCGTCGACCCGGCCGACATCCCCCGCTTCGCGCAGCTCGGCGTCATCGCCCAGACCTCGATCCAGTGGGCCACCCGCGACCCCAGCTTCGACAATATCGCGGCCTTCGTCGGCGAACCCCTGCTCGAATCCGCCTACCCCATCCGCAGCCTGCTCGACGCCGGCGTGGTGCAGAGCTTCGGCACCGACTGGCCGGCGGCTGCCTATCTCTCCACCTGGAAGCCGCTGGTGCAGATCGAGGTCGCCGTCACACGCCGCCTCCCCGGTGCGCGCTCCGCCCCCCCGCGCAACCCCGCCCAGGCGATCACGGTCGCAGAGGCCGTCACCGGCCTCACCCGCAGCGCCGCCTGGCAGCTCGGCGCCGAAAGCCAGCTCGGCAGCATCGAGCCCGGCAAGCGCGCAGACCTCATCCTCCTCGACCGAGACATCTTCACGGCAGACCCCTTCACCATCGCCGAGGGCAAAAGCCTCCTCACCCTCGTGAACGGCAAGGTCGTCCACCAGGACGCCCTGCTCACAAGCCCTTGAAAAACAGCGTCGTGCCAGCAAAGGCTGGCACCTCCCGCCGGTAAAGCACCGACACCACACAAGGACCACGCATGGACTTCCCCTACCCCGCCGCCGTGCTCGGCACCGGCCTCGTCATCCTCATCTACGTCTGGACCGGCCTCACCGTCGGCAAGGCCCGCAAGGCCCACGGTGTCGACTATCCCAACACGGTCGGAAACGACGCCTTCAACCGCGTCTGGCGCGCCCACCAGAACACGCTTGAAGCCCTCCCCCAATTCATCCCCAGCCTCTGGATGTTCGCCGTCATCGTCTCGGATCTCTGGGCAGGCGCCCTCGCCCTCGTCTGGGCCGTCGGCCGCATCCTCTATGTTCAGGGCTACGCGCAAGCCGCCGACAAGCGCGGCACCGGCTTCATGATCAGCCTCCTCGCCACCGCAATCGCCCTGTTCGGGTCGATGGGCGTCGTGATCTACCAGCTCCTCACCTGAGCTAAAGCGGCGGGAACCCCACCCGCCGCTCGATCGCCGCATAGCGCGGGTCCTTGCGCAGGCTGTCGAACGCAGGGTCCGTCCGCAACTCGATGAGCCCGGAGTCCTTCGCCTTCACCGCCTTGTCCAGCTGGTCGAAGGCAAGCTCGGTCTCGCCGCGCACCGCATGGATCATCGCGAACTGGTAACCGAAGGTCCCGTCATCGATCGCCTTCAGGGCTGCCAGCGCCCGGTCCGAACCGGCCCGATCCCCCAGCTTCGCATCGATCACCGCCAGGGCGCTGTGCCTCTGCCAGGCCTCCGGCAGCTTTTCTGCCAGGGGCCGGGCGGTCCGTGCGTCCCCGCCCCACAGATGGGCCAGCACCTCGAGCGGTCCGCCACCGCTGCGAAAGGGCTGATCGGGATTGGCAGTATCATGGGCGCTGATCGCAGCCAGTGCCTCGCCATACCGTCGTGCTGAGACAAGCCCGCTGATGCGTGCCCTTTGGCGCCGCGGGTTCAACGGATCGAGTGCAACCGCACGATCCAGCAGCGCAAGCCCCTCGACCGTCCGCCCCATGTAGATGGGCCAAGTGCCGACAAAGGCGAACTCCCGGCTGCCCGCCCCGGGCAGGGACAGCGCGGCCCGATAGGCCTTTTCGGCGCCCGGAATGTCCAGCTGCGTTTCCCGAACAAAGCCCATAGCCGAATGGGCGAACGGCAACATGGGCTCCAGCGTGATCGCACGCTCGGCAGCCGCCTCGGCCTGCGCCAGCAACGCGTCAGGCTGGTCAGCGAAGTTGGCGAGATTGATCAGGGGCGCCACTCTGCCGGCATGGGCTGCGGCAAAGCCCGGGTCTGCTGCTACAGCAGCATCGAACGCTGCAAGCCGGGCTCGGTTGTCAGCGTCAACGTCGCCGGTTGCCTTGATCGCAACCCCCTTCAGATAGGCCTCATAGGCAACGGGGTTCTTCGTCCCTCCCAGCATCGCGGCCGCCTTGCCCAGCGTCAGGCTCAGCCGGTTGGCGACGCTCTCGGCAATGCTTGTCTGCACCACCAGCGCATCGTCCTCGGGCCGGTCATAGACCTCCGACCACTCCTCCAGCCCCGTCTCGCCATTGGCGAGCTGGGCCGACACGCGCACCTTGCCCGCCCCCTTGCGCACGCTCCCCGTCAGCACATGCGCCACGCCCAGCTTCGCGGAGGCCTCCTTCACGTCGGCGTCGCGCATCTTCTCCGAGGACGTCCGCGCCGCCACCTGCAGCCCGGCAATCCGCGTCAGCGCGCTGCGAAGCTCCTCCGCCAGCCCGTCCGCAAACCAGGCCTGCCCCGGATCGCCCGACAGGTTCGCGAAGGGCAGCACCGCAATGCTCTCCGCCTTCGCCTCGGCAGCGCCGGGGCGCAGAAGATACCACCCCGCCCCGCCAAGCGCCGCCGCCCCCAGCGCAACCCCGCCGCCGATCACAGCCCGCCGCCCCAGGGAAGTCCCGGCCGCAACCGCCGAACCCGCCGGCAACGGCGCCCCCGAAACCACCGCCCGCGCCGCCGCCAGCACTGCCTGGTAGCGCGCGTCCGCCCGGTCGCCCTTCCAGCCCGTCAGCGGCAGCGCCTGCTTCTCGCCGAACCCCAGCGGCAGCTCCACCTTCTCCAGCAGCACCGGCAAGTAAACCCCGCGCCGCTTCGCCCGCGTCGCCTCGTCGTGCACGAACTCGCCCTCGGGCCCCGCGCTGCGCTTCGTCCAGGCGACCAGCACGCACTTGGCCGAGGTCAGCTCCTGCTCGATCCGCTGCCGCCAGCCGGCCCCGCCCTCGATCTGCGCGTCCCACCACACGCTCAGGCCATCGGCCTGCAAAGCATCCACCAGCGGCTTCACCCGCGCCCGGTCTTCCGACTTGTAACTGACGAACAGGTCCGCCACCCAACCCCCAAGCAGGCTCCCAACTCGCCGTGCATCTGCCAACATTGCAGCGCCGACACAAGCGCCGGAGCGCACTGTTGACAGCCTCGCAGCGCACGCCCAATTCGGCGCCCGGAGAACAGGCCGGGCCGCGAACCCGGCGACCTAGGGGACGACATGGCCGCAGAACCTGCCGACACCAGCGCTGACCAGCCCATCGACATCCAGCGCGACCGCCTGGTCATCGTCGCCTCATCGCTCGGCACCGTGTTCGAATGGTATGATTTCTTCCTCTACGGAATCCTTGCAGCCCTCATCGGCAAGCTCTTCTTCCCCATCGACAATCCCACCGCGGCAACGCTGGCCAGCCTCGCCGCCTTCGGCGCCGGCTTCGGCGTCCGCCCCATCGGCGCAATGGTGTTCGGCCACTATGGCGACCGCATCGGCCGCAAATACACCTTCCTCATCACCATCAGCCTGATGGGCGGCGCAACCGCCGCCATCGGCCTGCTGCCCACCTACGCGACCGCCGGCCTCTGGGCCCCGGCCCTGCTCGTCTTCCTGCGCCTGCTCCAGGGCTTCGCGCTCGGCGGCGAATATGGGGGCGCCGCCATCTATGTCGGCGAACACGCGCCCCCGGGCCGCCGCGGCGAATACACCAGCTGGATCCAGATCTCCGTCCCCGGCGGCTTCCTGCTCTGCCTCGTCGTCGTGCTCGCCACCCGCTTTTCCATGAGCCCCGAGGCCTTCGACGCCTGGGGCTGGCGAATCCCCTTCCTGCTCAGCCTCGCGATGCTCGCGATCAGCATCTACATCCGCATGCAATTGTCCGAGAGCCCGGTGTTCAAGGCCATGAAGGCCGCCGGCACCACCGCCAAGAACCCCATCGTCGAGGCCTTCTCCGACCGCGAGAATGTGGGGAAGGTCCTCGTCGCCCTGTTCGGCGTCGCAGCCGGCCTCACCGTCGTCTACTACACCTCCCAGTTCGGCACGCTCTACTTCCTCACCGGAACCGCGGGCGTCGGCGAAACCGAAACCCTGATCTACCTCGCCGCCGGCGCCTTCCTCGCCGCCCCGCTCTACGTCCTCTTCGGCATGCTCTCCGACCGGATGGGCCGCAAGAAGCTGCTCCTCATCGGCTACGCCCTCTCCGCGCTCCTCGTCTTCCCGCTGTTCCACCTGATGGCAGCCGGCGCCAACCCCGCGCTCGCCCGCGCGACCGCCGCCAACCCGGTGGTCCTCGAACTCCCCGAATGCGACTTCTCCGTATTCGCCCGCAAGCAGACGACCGAATGCGCCCAGGCGCTCGGCTACCTCACCAAACGCGGCATCGCCTATTCCAAGGCCCCGGCCGAAACAGTCGCCCTGAAGGTCGGCGACCAGCGCGTCGAAGGCTTCGACCAACAGGCCTTCTCCGCCGCCCTCAAGGCCGCAGGCTACCCCGAAAAGGCCAACCCGGAAGAAAAGCAGCGCTGGAAGATCATCCTCGGCGTCTTCGGCCTCGTCGCGCTCTCGGCCATGACCTACGGCATGGTCGCCGCCATCCTCGTCGAGCTGTTCCCGGCCCGGGTGCGCTACACCTCAATGTCGGTGCCCTACCACATCGGCACCGGCTATTTCGGTGGCTTCCTGCCCTTCATCCAGCAGCTGATCGTGGTGAACACCGGCGACCCCTTCTCGGGCCTCTGGTACACGGTTGGCGTCGTCGTCATGGCCTTCGTCGTCAGCCTGATCTGGCTGCCCGAAACCCGTCACGAGGACATCCATGCGTAACGGTCACGCCTAGCCACTCGCGCAGTTGCCCACCCTCCGCCCTGTTGCCCACAACAGGCGCGGGAGACCGGGGAGACGAGAGATGGGCCCATTGCACGGAATCAAGGTCCTCGACCTCAGCCAGATCGTGTCCGGCCCCATGGCAGCCGCCTGGCTTGCAGACCAGGGCGCCGACTGCATCAAGCTCGAAAGCCCGACCGGAGACCCTGTCCGCCAGTTCGGCGCACGCAAGGGCGACATGTCGGCGATCTTCGTCGCCGTGAACCGGGGAAAGCGGGGCGAAACGCTCGACCTGAAGGACCCAGCCGATCACCCCCGCTTCGAAGAGCTCGTCCGCTGGGCCGACGTGCTGGTCGAAAATTTCCGCCCCGGCACCATGGACAAGCTCGGCTGGGGCTGGGATCGCTGCGGCACCCTCAACCCGCGCCTCATCTGGTGTTCCATCACCGGCTTCGGCCCGGACGGCCCATACTCCGCGCTCAGGGCCTATGATCCCGTAGTCCAGGCCGCCTCCGGCCTCAGCGCAATCCAGGCCGACACCGACGGCACGCCCCGCCTCGTCGGCAGCCTCATCTGCGACAAGGTGACGGCGCTGACGGCGGCCCAGGCCATCACCGCCGCCTTGTTCCACCGCGAGCGCACGGGCGAGGCGCAGCGCGTGGAGGTGGCGATGCTCGACGCCGCAGTTGCCTTCAACTGGGTGGAGGGCATGTACAACCATGCCTTCGTCGACCCGGCCGACCCGCAGCCCGACTACGCGGCCCTTGGGCGCCTCTGGCCCGCGAAGGACGGCCATGTCGCGCTGTCCGCGCTTCAGGACATCGAGTTCGAGGCGCTCCGGGCGGCACTCGGTCGCCCTGAGAGCCTCGCCGACCCAGAGCTCGACACCGCCGCCGGCCGCTTTGCCAACCTGCCCCGCTGGTTCGCCGCAATGGCTGCCGAGGTGGGCAGCCGGACATGCGCGGAGCTCATGGCCGGCTTCACCGCCGCAGGGGCCGTCGGATGCGTGGTCAACAGCCGCGAGGCCGTGATCGGGGACCCGCAGGTGGTCCACAACATGTGCCTCGCAACAGTCGACCAGGCCGGCTGCGGGCCCGTCCGAGTCGCACGGCATCCGATCCGCTTTTCGGCCACGCCGGCCCGTCCCCCCGGGCCGGCGCCGGGGCTTTCAAGGCCGGTAAACGGTTAATTCCGGCCTTATCCCCTGCCAAGACAAGGCGCCTGCGGTCCAGCCGATTGCAGACACCCCGGCGCCACCCCATATTGCGGGTCTATGGCAGACATTGATCAATCGACCCTTCCGGTCCTTCCCCTGCGCGACATCGTCGTGTTCCCGCAGATGATCGTCCCCCTCTTCGTGGGGCGCGAGAAATCGGTGAAGGCGCTCGAGGCGGTCATGCAGACCGACAAGTCGATCTTCCTCCTCAGCCAGAAGAACCCGGCCGACGAGGATCCGGTGGCCGAAGGCCTGTACGAAGTCGGCACGCTTGCGACCGTGCTGCAGCTGCTGAAGCTGCCCGACGGCACCGTGAAGGTGCTGGTGGAAGGCCAGCAGCGCGCCCGCCGCCTGAAGCTCGACGAGGACGGCGACTATCTTGTCGCCCAGGTGGAAACGCTCGCCGACGTCGATCCCGACGGGCCCGAAGTCGAGGCGCTCATGCGCTCGGCCGCCAAGCAGTTCGAAAGCTATGTGAAGTCCGCCAAGCGGATTTCGCCCGAAGTCGCGCTCCAGGTCGGTCAGATCGAGGAAGCCGGCCGCTTCGCGGACTCCATTGCCGCCAACCTCAACCTCAAGATCGCCGACAAGCAGGCCCTGCTGACGGAAATCAGCGTCGCCAGGCGTCTGGAGATGGTCTTCAGCTTCATGGAAGGCGAGATCGGGCTCCTCCAGGTCGAGAAGAAGATCAAGAGCCGGGTCAAGCGCCAGATGGAGAAGACCCAGCGCGAATATTACCTCAACGAGCAGCTGAAGGCGATCCAGCGCGAGCTGGGCGACGGCGATGACGGTGCCGACGAGGCCGCCGAGTACGAAGCCCGCATCCGCAAGGTGAAGCTCTCCAAGGAAGCGCGGGAGAAGGCGCTCGCCGAGGTCAAGAAGCTGAAGGCGATGAGCCCGATGTCGGCCGAGGCGACTGTCGTGCGCAACTGGCTCGATGTCCTGCTGGCGCTGCCCTGGGGCAAGCAGTCCAAGGTGAAGCGCGACATCGTCGAGGCGCAGAAGGTGCTGGATGCAGACCATTTCGGCCTCGAGAAAGTCAAGGACCGCATCATCGAGTATCTCTCGGTCCAGGCCCGCACCAACAAGCTGAAGGGCCCGATCCTGTGCCTCGTCGGCCCGCCCGGCGTCGGCAAGACCTCGCTCGGCCGCTCGATCGCCAAGGCCACGGGCCGCGAATTCATCCGCCAGTCCTTGGGCGGCGTGCGCGACGAGGCCGAGATCCGTGGCCACCGCCGCACCTACATCGGCTCGATGCCCGGCAAGATCGTGCAGAACCTGCGCAAGGCCGGCACGTCCAACCCGTTGTTCCTGCTCGATGAAATCGACAAGCTCGGCCAGGATTTCCGGGGTGACCCTGCATCCGCCCTGCTCGAGGTGCTGGATCCGGAACAGAACAACAAGTTCAACGACCATTATCTCGAAGTCGATTTCGACCTCTCGAACATCATGTTCGTGACCACGGCCAACAGCTACAACATGCCGTCGGCCCTGCTCGACCGGATGGAGATCATCCAGCTGTCCGGCTACACCGAGGACGAGAAGGTGGAGATCGCCAAGCGCCACCTGCTGCCCAAGCAGTATGAAGCCCATGGCCTGAAGCCGGAGGAGTTCGCGCTCGAGGACCAGGCCCTTCGCGACCTCATCCGCTACTACACCCGCGAAGCCGGCGTCCGCACGCTCGAGCGCGAGCTTGCCAAACTCGCCCGCAAGTCGCTCCGCCAGATCCTCGAAAAGAAGACCGACAGCGTCACCATCACGGCCGAGACCCTCAAGGACTTCGCCGGCGTCCGGAAGTATCGCTTCGGCATGTCCGAAGACGAAGACCAGATCGGAATGGTGACGGGGCTTGCCTGGACGTCGGTCGGCGGCGACCTGCTGACGATCGAGTCCGTGACGGTGCCCGGCAAGGGCGTGATCAGCACCACCGGCAAGCTCGGCGACGTGATGAAGGAATCCATCACCGCGGCCTTCTCCTTCGTGAAGGCGCGCTCGGCGGCCTATGGAATCCACCCCGCCACCTTCACCAAGAAGGATGTCCACGTCCACGTGCCCGAGGGTGCCACGCCGAAGGACGGCCCGTCGGCTGGCATCGCAATGGTCACCTCGATCGTCTCCACCCTCACCGGCATCCCGGTGAAGCGCGACGTCGCGATGACGGGCGAAGTCACCCTGCGCGGCCGGGTGCTGCCCATCGGCGGCCTCAAGGAAAAACTGCTCGCAGCGCTGCGCGGCGGCATCAGCACCGTCCTCATCCCGGCCGAGAACGAGAAGGACCTGGAGGACGTGCCGACAAACGTGCGCGAGGGGCTGACCATCATCCCCGTCTCCCACGTGGACGAGGTTCTGAAGGTCGCCTTCGCGCGACCGATCGAGCCGATTGAGTGGACGGATGCCGACGAAAAGGCAGCAGCCCCCGTGCCGCCGACGGCCCCACCTGCGCCGGCAGCGCCGACCACGCATTGATTTCGCAGGCCTCACGGCCCGAACCGCCCACCGCCCCGCACCCGGGTTCCCATCGAAGCCAGCTTCGATGGGGCCCGTCCCGCCCAACCGCCCGACATCGTCACACTTGGGGCGGTTGGGCGGGGGTGCGGGGCGGTGGGCGGCGCGTGCGGTGCACAGCTTGACAGGCGACGGGGCATCCCTTACCCGCCGCCTTCCTGTTCCGGCCGACCTTCGGCCAGGGCAGCCATCCGATGGAAACGGGCGCGTAGCTCAGCGGTAGAGCACTGCTTTCACACGGCAGGGGTCACAGGTTCAATCCCTGTCGCGCCCACCATCGGCACCCCGGGCGGGCCCCGCCCTACCGATCCAGCAGCCTCTCCACGATCAGCTCAGCGGCTTCCTCCGCACCCAGCCGCGTCGTGTCGATGCGGATTTCGGGCGTTTCCGGCGGCTCATAGGGGCTGTCGATCCCGGTGAAGTTCTTCAGCTGCCCCGCGCGCGCCTTGGCATAGAGCCCCTTCACGTCGCGCCGCTCCGCCTCGGCCAGCGGGGTGTCGATGAACACCTCGATGAACTCGCCCGGCTCCATCATCGCGCGCACCATTTCCCGCTCGGCCCGGAAGGGCGAGATGAAGGCGGTGATCACGATCAACCCGGCATCGGTCATCAGCCTCGCGACTTCGCCCACCCGCCGGATGTTCTCGATCCGGTCGGCTTCGGTGAAGCCCAGGTCCCGGTTCAGCCCGTGCCGCACATTGTCCCCGTCCAGCAAGAAGGTGTGCCGGTTCATCCGCGCCAGCCGCTTTTCCACCAGGTTCGCGATCGTGGACTTGCCGGCGCCCGACAGCCCGGTCAGCCAGATCACCGCGGGCTTCTGGTTCTTGCAGGCCGCATGGTGGTCGCGGCCGATGTCGGTCGCCTGCCAGTGCACATTCTGCGCCCGCCGCAGCGCGAAGTGCAGCATGCCGGCCGCAACCGTCGCATTGGTCATCCGGTCGATCAGGATGAAGCCGCCCAATGTCCGGCTCTCGGCATAGGGCTCGAACACGATGCGCCGGTCGGTCGACAGTTGCACCACGCCGATCGCGTTCAGCTCCAGCGTTTTCGCCGCCAGATGCTCCAGGCTGTTGACGTTGATCTGGTATTTCGGCGCCTGCACGGTCGCCGAAACCGTCTGCGTGCCCAGCTTCATCACATACGCCCGTCCCGGCACCAGCTCGGCCTCGGCCATCCACACCAGCGTTGCCTCGAACTGGTCCGAAACCTCGGGCGGCGCGTCGGCCGCCGCAATCACGTCGCCCCGCGAACAGTCGATCTCGTCGGTGAGCACAAGGGTGACGGACTGCCCGGCAACCGCGTGGGGCAGGTCGCCGTCCATCGTCACGATGCGCGCAACCCGGCTTGTCCGCCCCGAAGGCAGCACCCTCACAACATCGCCCACCGCCACGCGCCCCCCGGCAATCAGGCCCGCAAAGCCGCGGAAGTCGTGGCTCGGCCTGTTCACCCACTGCACCGGCAGGCGGAACGGCCGTTGCTCCGCCGCGGTCGCGTCCACCTCCACCGTCTCCAGATGCCGGACCAGGCTCGGCCCCGCATACCAGGGCATGTTCGCCGACGGCGCGCTGGTGATGTTGTCGCCCTTGAAGCCCGAAATAGGGATGGCGGTGAAGCCCGAAATGCCGATGCTCCCGGCAAAGACCGCATAGTCGGCAACGATCCGGTCGAAGACGGCCCGATCATAGCCCACCAGGTCCATCTTGTTCACCGCCAGCACGACGTGCCGGATGCCGAGCAGGTGCACCAGATAGCTGTGCCGCCGTGTCTGCGTCAGCACCCCCTTGCGCGCATCCACCAGGATCACGGCAAGATCGGCGGTCGACGCGCCCGTCACCATGTTGCGCGTGTACTGCTCATGGCCCGGCGTGTCGGCCACGATGAACTTGCGGGTCTCGGTCGTGAAGAAGCGGTAGGCGACATCGATGGTGATGCCCTGCTCGCGTTCGGCGGCAAGCCCATCCACCAGCAGCGCAAAGTCGATCTCAGCGCCTTGCGTGCCATGGCGCCGGCTGTCGCTCTCCAGCGCGGCCAGCTGGTCCTCGAACAGCATCCGGCTGTCGTACAGCAAGCGCCCGATCAGGGTGGACTTGCCGTCGTCGACCGAGCCGCAGGTGATGAAGCGCAGCAGGCTCTTCGTCTGGTGCCGGTCGAGATAGGCCTCGATGTCGGTGGCAATCAGGTCCTCGGCGGCAGCGGCAGGTGGCATGACCGGGGTGTCCATCAGAAATAGCCCTGCTGCTTCTTGTCTTCCATCGAGGCCGCCTGCCCCTTGTCGATCGCCCGGCCCTGCCGCTCCGACGTGGTCGCCAGCAGCATCTCCTGGATGATCCGGCTCGTGGTCGCCGCCTCGCTCTGCGTCGCCCCGGTCAGCGGGTAGCAGCCCAGCGTGCGGAAGCGGACCGGGCGCAGCGTCGGGGTTTCGCCAGGCGCAAGCCGGAAGCGCTCGTCATCCACCACCAGGATCAGCCCGTCCCGCTCCACCGTCGGCCGCGGCTTCGAATAGTAGAGCGGCACGATGTCGATCTTCTCGCGCGCGATATACTGCCAGATGTCGAGCTCGGTCCAATTGCTGATCGGAAAGACGCGAATGCTTTCCCCCTTCGCCTTGCGCGCATTGTAGAGGTTCCACAGCTCGGGCCGCTGGGTCTTCGGGTCCCAGCGGTGGGCCGCATTGCGGAACGAGAAGATGCGCTCCTTCGCCCGCGCCTTCTCCTCGTCGCGCCGCCCGCCGCCGAAGGCCGCGTCGAACCCATGGGCATCCAGCGCGCGCTTCAACGGTTCGGTCAGCTGCGCCTCGGAATAAAGCGCGCTGTCCGTGTCGAACGGATTGATGCCTTGCGCCTCGGCCTCCGCATTCTGCGCCACGATCAGCTCCAGGCCATAGTCGCGGACCGTCCGGTCTCGGTGGGCGATGAGGTCCCGGAAATCCCAGCCACTCGCCACGTGCAGCATCGGAAACGGCGGCGGAGAGGGGTAAAAGGCCTTTCGCGCCAGGTGCAGCATCACCGAGCTGTCCTTGCCCACCGAGTACAGCATCACCGGCCGCTCCGCCTCGGCCACCACCTCCCGGAAGATGTGGATGCTTTCGGCTTCGAGCCGGTCCAGATGCGTCAGGGTGTCGGTCACTTGGGGTCATTCTGCGCCAGGGGTGGTGTCAGCCCCAGCCGCATAGACGGGTGCCGCCCCGGACGGAAAGAAAGTTCCGCAATTGCCGCCTAAAGCCGCATTGCCCGGTGCGCCTGCCCGGCTCGCATCATCGGCCGAGGCGCTGTAACAGGCAGGCATGGCCCGCGCGCTCCGGACACCCCGCCTCCGCCGCCCGCTTGCCGCGCTTGCGGTGGTCCTTCTCCACGCCGCCCTCCTCGCCCTGCTGCTCCGCCCGATCCTGCTGCCCGCTCCGCCGCCGGCCGAAACGATGATCCTCGTGGACGTGCCACCCCCACCACCTCCGCCACCGCCGGCAGAACAGCCCGCGCCGCCGAAACCCGAAGCGGCAGCGGCGCCGCCTGCCCCCCGGAAACGCCCCCGCCCGGTCGCTGCGCCCACCCCCCCTGCCCCGACCCCCACCCCGGTGGCACAGGCTCCATCCGACGGCGCCGAAACCGCATCGGGCGCAGCGGCCGCAGGCCCCGGAACGGGCGCCTCGGGCATGGGCACAGGCTCCGGCAGCGGGGGCAGCGGCCCGGGTGGCGGCAGCGCCACCCGCCCGCGCTGGCAATCCGGCCGCATCGACCGGCGCGACTATCCGGCAGACGCCAGCCGCGCGCGCATCACCGGCAGCGTCACCGCCACGCTCGACATCGCGCCCGACGGCCGGGTGTCCGACTGCCGCATAACCCGCTCCTCGGGCAACGCGTCCCTCGATCGCACCACCTGCACGCTGATCGAGCAGCGCTTCCGCTTCGAACCCGCCCGCGACACGGAAGGCAAGCCGGTGGCGGGCGTCGCGGGCTGGCGGCAGGACTGGTGGCTGGAACCGCCCCGCTGAATGGCCTAGCCTTTGCGCCGACCAGAGACCGGAGACCCATGATGACGACCCTCCTCGCCGACGCGCAAACCCTGCTCCCCGATCTCGTCGCGCTGCGCCGTGCCATCCATCAGGAACCGGAACTCGGCCTGCACAACCCCAAGACGGCCGCCCGCATCCGCGCGGCGCTCGCCGGTCTCCCGCTCGAATGGCGCGAAGGCCCCTCGACCTCGGGCCTCGTCGCAACGCTCCGCGGCGGTGCAAACGGCCGGACCGTCCTGCTGCGCGGCGATTCCGACGCGCTCCCCATGCAGGAAGACACCGGCCTTCCCTTCGCCTCGCAAACGCCTGGCGCCATGCACGCCTGCGGCCACGACAGCCATGTGGCGATGCTTGTCGGCGCCGCCCGCATCCTCTGCGCCCGCCGCGACCAACTGGCCGGCACCGTCCAGTTCATGTTCCAGCCCGGCGAGGAAGGCCATCACGGCGCCCGTTTCATGCTGGAGGACGGGCTGATCGACCCGCTTCCCGACGCCGCCTTCGCGCTCCACGTCATGCCCAATGCGCCCCACGGCCTCGTCTCGGGCCGCGCCGGCCCGCTGCTTGCCAGCGCAGACAAGATCCGCGTCATCGTGAAAGGCGCCGGCGGCCACGCCTCCATGCCGCACGACGCGATCGACCCCATCCCCATCGCCTGCGCCATCGTCATGGGTATCCAGCAGCTCGTCACCCGCACCGTCTCCATCGCCGACCCGGCGGTCGTGACGATCGGGCAGATCCAGGCCGGCAGCACCGACAATGTGATCCCCGAGACCGCCATGCTCTTCGGCACGATCCGCACCCTTTCCCCGCGCACCCGCACCGAGATCCAGGCCAACCTCAGGCGCCTTGCCGAAAACATCGCCGCGGCCCATGGCGCCACCGCCAGCGTCGAGTTCACCCAGGGCTTCCCCGTCACCGTCTGCAACGCGGACGCCGTCGCCTTCGGGGAACGCACCGTGAAGGGCCTGCTCGGCGAAGACGCCTGGGTCACGCTCGGCAGCCCGATCATGGGCGCCGAGGACTTCGCCTATGTCCTCGAGAAGGTCCCCGGCGCCATGTTCTTCCTGGGCGCCTCCCACGAAGGCAGCGATTGGCGCCAGTGCTGCGCCCTCCATTCCAACCGCATGGTGCTCGACGAGGCCGTGATGGCCCGCGGCGCCGCCGTCCACGCCGCGCTTGCCACCCGCTTCCTTGCCGAAGGCTTCGCCGGCTGATCCTGCGTCGGCTGGCCGCTTGCCAAGGGGCGCTGCCTGTGAAACCTTGCCGACCCATGGGGATGGGGCAGCAGGCAACCGCATTGGCACTGGCCGCGAGCCTTCTCGCCGCCTGTTCGGCTGACACCCCGACCACTGACCCGGCATCGGACACCTCTGAGCCACAAGCGGCCCCAGCCGAAACCGCAACGGCCGGCCCCTGGCCTGCCGACTATGCCGCCATGCGGACCGCGGCCGCCGGCTGGGCCGCCGACGAGGTCGCAACCGAAGCCCAGGCCGCAGCCCGATACGAGGGGCCGCCCCCGGAAGACTTCGACCTCTTCAGCTGTGCCCTGCCCGACCCGGAGCTGGCCGAGACCGATCCGCGAACCCGCCAGCTGGCCGAGCTTGCGCACCGGTCGGTGCTCATGGAAGCCCGGCTCAAGGCAGCGGGCTACAGCCCGGATATCTGGGGCGAGCCGCTCGAAACGCTGGAGGTCCAGGCCCTGAAGCTGCTGTCGGGCGATGTCCCGGCCTGGGGCGCCCCAGGGTACGACGTCCTCGAGGAAGGGTTGAACGGGCTTCAGGCGCAGGCGGCCGCCACCATGGAGCTTCGCCGCCAGACCCTGCAGCCGGAACAGCCGAGGATCATCAACGAAGGTGGCTGCGGCGCCTTCGAAACGCCCTTCCTCGTCCGCGCCGACCCACCGGGCGGCCGCATCTGGCTCACCACCCGCTTCACCTTCCAGACCTGCCAGGCGCTCGGCAAAAGCGCGTGGGACACCGCCCAGTGCCGCTGGACCGAGGTCCAGCCGGATCGTCCCATGGAACTGTCAGGCACCTACATGGTGCAGGCCAGGTGGCCCGACGGGCGCACGCTCCGCTCGTCACAGCGCTTCCAGCCGGATCCAAGCCTGGGCGAGGACGAAAGCGTCCCCGTCACGATAAGGCCCGGCTGATGGACCAGTATCTGCGCGATCTGCTGAAGGTGGTCGGCATCGGCGGCGCCTTCGCCCTGCTCCCGGCGCTCGCCGCTCTTGCCGGCCTGTCCCCGCCGTGGCCGCCCGCCATCGGCGGGGTCTCCGCGCTCCTCATCCTCGTCTTTTCCCTCATCGTCTGGGAATGGGTCCGGAAATCCCGCACCAGCCACCGTCGGGCGTGGATCCTCGTCGCCCTCGTCCTCACCCTCGCAGGGCTTCTCGGCTATCTCATCCTCTACTCGCTCTTCATCGAGCCCGTGCCCGGCACCGACGAACGGGCGATCCGCGGCTTCACCTGCACGCCGGACGCGCTGAAGGTCCACAAGGAAGCCTGCCCCGACCTTCCCCGCGAAGCCCTCGAAGACGCCGAGTGGGAATCGCTCAAGCTCTGGACGCGCCAGTCGGTCACGCTGGTCCGGCTCGGCCTCGCGTTCAGCTGGCTGGTCTTCACCGCAGGCCTCATCGCGACCGTGGGCGCGATCCTCGCCGGCCGCCGCCTGAAGGCCCCCGCCGCAAATCCCGCTGACTGAGACGACGCAGGGCTTTCCCGACCCGGAAGCCGCCTTTTCCACACTTTACCTCGTTCAAGTCACCGGTTAGCCTTTCCCGGTCCAACGGCGCCCGATCGATCGTCGGGCCGCGGGGAGTGGAACCAGAGGGGAAGAGCCATGGCCGAAGACTGGGCAATCGACGTCAAGAAATATGTGCCGGATGCCGATGACGGCGTGATCGCGGCAATCGTCCGCTATTGCGGGATCGCCCTCCAGAACCGCGATTCCTCGCTGGTCTCCTTCACCGACAAGACCGAAACAGACCGCGTCCGTGAAAACTACTGCAAGAAGAAGCTCGGCCTTTTGCAGACCGACGAGGAGCTCGACGCAGCCATCGCCGCCGTCGGCGAGCGCATGAAGGAAGACACCACCCGCAACCGGGTCACCGTCTACTACCTGCTCGCCGAACACTTCGGGAAGCTGGGCCTGTTCGGCGCTGCGACGGCGGCGACAGCGGCCGTGGCAGAGCCGGTCGCGGCGGCCCCCCAACCCGTGATGTCCGCACCCGCTCCCGCACCGGCGCCAACCGCCGCGAAGACGCTCGCCGCCGCCCCGCTGAAGGACGATGGCGGCATCGTGCGCACGGGCCTGATCGCGGCAGGCGTCGTTGCCGCAATCCTCATCGGCGCAGGCGTCATCGGCACCGTCATCGGCCAGCGCATCGACACGCCGGCCGTGGCCCCGCCGCCCGCCCCGGCCGCGCCCTACGCGCCGACGGTCGCCAAGCCCGCCATCCCACAAGGCGCAGGGCTCATCGCCGTCGTGGTCGTGGGCAAGCCGAAGCTCTCCGTCTACTTCGACACCGCCAAGGCCGACGTCACGCCCGAGCTTCCGAACGAAGTCGGCCCGCTGAAGACCTATCTGGACGAGAACCCGACCGCCCGCCTCGGCGTCTCGGGCTACAATGACCCGCGCGGCAACGCGGCCTTCAACGCGGAACTCTCCAAGAACCGCGCCCAGAATGTCGCCGCCGCGCTCGCCAGCCTCGGCCTACCGGCGGACCGCATCGACCTCATCAAGCCGATCGACACAACCGACGATGTCGACACGCTGGCCAATGCCCGCCGGGTCGACATCTACGTCCAGGAATAACCCGGACGTTCGAACCGATGATGGGGCGGGTGCCTTGCGGCACCCGCCCCTTTCATTTGGTCCCGGAGTCCCCGGCTGCCGCCCGGTCGCCGGCAACCACCAGCCACAGGCAGAAGCCGATCTCCCCCAGCGAAGCCGGCAGCGATACCAGCCGGCCCCAAGGACCGCCGAGGTCGTGCTGGAAGATGCCTGCCCCGACCTGCATCAGATAGCCGAGACACCCAAGCATCAGCAGCACGGCCAGCGCACGCGGCGCCACCCGGCTCCGCCACACCAGAAGCCCCAAAGGAAACAGCCACAGGCCCCAGAAGGTCCCCGCGAGCAGCATTCGATTCCGCGCCGATCCAAGCAACGACGCTGCCTGCAGCGCGCTGTCGGACGGGACGTCCCCGGCCAAGCCTGCCAGCAGCCCAGCTGCATCCAGCCGGAAGCCGATGGCCGACAGCACCAGGGGCACCCCCGCCACGGCAAGCGCCACCATGGCAACCGCGGTCCCGTCACCATGGCGATGCAACAGCCGCCACAACAGCAGCGGCAGAAGCAGGAACGCGATCTGGTTCACCAGAAGCGCCAGAAGACCCAGCCGATAGAGCCCGAGGTCGCGGGCAATCAGAACGGCATTTTCCTGATTGTCCGCTCCCAGCGACAGGGCCGAAGGCACATAGGCAAGCGCAAACACCCCCGTCAGCACCACGACGAGGTACATCAGCCCGGCCTGCCGGGCCGACGTCAGCGCGCTCACTTGGTCCCCAGCGCCGCCTTCAGCCCCGGCGCATGGTCAGCGCCATGCGGCACCTTCGCGCTCGACGCCGCAACCGTGCCCCCGATCGGCTCGGCCCGGCCGCCGATGCACTTCGACAGGAAATTCTCCGTCACCGCCATGAACGCGATGTTGTTCTCCGGCCGGGCAAAGCCATGCCCCTCATCCGGGAACAGCACATAGGTCACGGGAATGTTCTTGGCTTCCATCGCCGCCACGATCTGGTCGCTCTCGGCCTGCTTCACCCGCGGGTCGTTCGCCCCCTGCCCGATCAGCAGCGGCTTCACGATCCGGTCCGCATAGGTCAGTGGCGAGCGCTCCTTCAGCCAGGCCTTGCCAGCCTCCGTATCCGGGTCGCCCATGCGCGCGATCAGCTGCTTGCGGAAGCTCTCCCAATAGGGCGGCACCGTCGACAGAAGGGTCACCAGGTTCGACGGCCCCACGATGTCCACGCCGCACGCAAAGGTTTCGGGCGTGAACGTCAGGCCGGCAAGCGTCGCATAGCCGCCATAGCTGCCCCCCATGATCGCCACCCGCTTCGGGTCGGCATAGCCCTGCTGCACCGCCCAGCTCACGGCATCCAGCAGGTCGTCATGCATCTCGCGGCCCCAGGCGCCGTTCCCGGCATTGGTGAAGCCCTTGCCGAATCCGGTCGAGCCCCGGAAATTCACCTGCAGCACCCCATACCCCCGGTTCGCCAGAAACTGCACCTCGCGGTCGAAGCCATAGAAATCCCGCGCCCAGGGGCCACCATGCACCAGCAGCACCATCGGCAGCGGCTGCGCAGGCTTCTCGCCCGCTCCAACCGGCAAGGTCAGGTAACTGACCAGCGTCTTCCCATCCCGCGACCGGATCTCCACGGGGCGCATCTTCGCAAGCGGCGCGCCCGCCAGCTCGGGCCGGCTTTCGAACAGCTTGGTCAGCTTTTTCGCCTTCCGATCATAGACATAGCTCGCCGAAGCCGACGTCGAATTGTCGGTCGCGACCGTCCAGAGATCATCGGCATCCGTCCGGCTCGCGATCGACCAGCGCCCCAGCTCCTTGTCGAGGAACGCGAGGTCTCCCGCCACCGACGTGTCGAGCACCTTCCACTCGGGCGTCAGATAGTTCACCGAAACCGCCTGCAACACGCCGGTCGTCGGATGGAACAGCGCGCCGTCCACGTCGGCCCGGCCATCCTCGGCCAGCTTCGTCATCTTTCCCGTCTCGAAGTCCATCGCGAAGGCAGCAGCCGTGTCGCGGCCCCGGCTGTCGATCCAGTAGAGCGTCTTGCCGTCCGCCGAAAAGCCGAAGGCCTGGGTCGTCTGGCTGTCGTCCAGCCCGTGCGTCAGGAAGGGCTCGGCCGCGACCTTGCCGTCGACGATCCGGAAATAATCCTGGCCCCCGGCGGCATTCGGCCGGATCGCCACACGCAGCTTCAGGTGATCGTCGGCGATGAAGCCACTGTAGCCGTCATTCTGCTGCACCAGCGTCAGCTTGCCGGTCTTCAGGTCCAGCGAATGCACGTCATGCCAGCGCTGGTCGCGGTTGTTCAGGCCCACCAGGATCCTGTCGGTGTGCTTGTGCGAAGTCCCCACGATCTGCGCAGTGGTCTTCTCGAACGGCGTGAAGTTCACCGGCGCCCCGCCCGCCACCTTCACCCCAAACAGCGCAAAGTCCTCATTCCCGCCGACATCATTGATGTACATGATCATGCTGCTGTCGGGCGCCCAGAAGTGCTGCCGGATCGGCCGCTTCGTCTCGCTCGTCAGCACCCGCGCATCCGCCGGGTTCCCGGCCGGCGCCACCCACACGTTCAGCACGCCGTTCGACGGCGCGATCCAGCTCAGCCACTTGCCATCCGGGCTCAGACGCCCCTGCGCCTTGGTGGGATTGCCGAACAGCTTGGCACGCTCGATGAGGGGGGTCTCGGTCATCTTCACTCCGGAACTGGGGGTTTGGGCAAGGGCCGGCGCGCACGCGATCAGCGCGAAGCCGGCCAGAAGAACGGTCTTCATGATGGTCTCCCGATTGTGGGCGCGACGGCCCCCTCAGCCCGGCGCGTCTGTGTGGGATAGCAAGAAGGCGGCCGCAGGCAAAGCCCGCGAGTCCACTGGGGATGCGGAAGAAGGAAGGTTGCGGGCGAGCCCCGCGCGTCGAACATGACAAAAGGGCGGGGGTTTCCCCCCGCCCTTTCGCATGTCGGCCGTGATTTCGGCCAGTCCGCCGACTAGTGCTGCGCACCAGCGGCGGCCGCCTTCATCAAAAGTCCATGCCGCCCATTCCGCCCATGCCACCCGGCATGCCGCCGGCTGCCGGCTTGTCTTCCGGCAGTTCGGCGATGGTCGCCTCGGTGGTGATCAGCAGGCCGGCAACCGACGCCGCGTCCTGCAGGGCCGTGCGGACAACCTTGGTCGGGTCGACGACACCGGCCGCAACCAGGTTCTCGTACACTTCGGTCTGCGCGTTGAAGCCCATGGTCGGGTCGTTGCCTTCCAGCAGCTTGCCCGAAACCACCGCGCCGTCATGGCCGGCGTTGGCCGCGATCTGGCGAACCGGGGCCTGCAGCGCCCGACGGACGATGTCGATGCCGCGGGTCTGGTCTTCGTTAACGCCCTTCAGGCCTTCCAGCGCCCGGGTGGCATACAGAAGCGCCGTGCCGCCGCCGGGGACGATGCCCTCCTCGACAGCCGCGCGGGTCGCGTGCAGCGCATCGTCAACCCGGTCCTTGCGCTCCTTCACTTCCACTTCGGTCGAACCGCCGACCTTGATGACGGCCACGCCACCAGCCAGCTTGGCCAGCCGCTCCTGCAGCTTCTCGCGGTCATAGTCGCTGGTCGTCACTTCGATCTGCGCGCGGATCTGCTCCACACGGCCCTTAATGGCATCGGCCGAGCCGGCGCCGTCGACGATCGTGGTGTTGTCCTTGTCGATGGTGACCTTCTTGGCCTGGCCGAGCATCGGGAGCGTGACGCTCTCGAGCTTGATGCCGAGGTCTTCGGAGATCATTTCACC
>JAIXYT010000051.1 GCA_027490095.1 Sphingomonadales bacterium
CAGTTGACCCAGGCGTCGCGGCGGTCGACGAGGCCGGCGGCGTAGAGATCGAGGAAGAGGGCCTGTTCATGGCCGTAATAGTCGGGATCGCAGGTGGCGAGCTCGCGGCTCCAGTCGATCGCGAGGCCCAGGCGCTTCAGCTGGGCGCGCATGGCCGCGATGTTGGCGCGGGTCCATTCGCCCGGATGCACCTTGCGCTCCATCGCGGCGTTCTCGGCGGGCATGCCGAAGGCGTCCCAGCCCATGGGGTGGAGGACGGCATGGCCCTGCATCCGGCGGGCGCGGGCGAGCACGTCGCCCATGGTGTAGTTGCGCACATGGCCCATGTGGATGCGCCCCGAGGGATAGGGGAACATCTCGAGCACCATGGTTCTGGGCTTGTCGCTGTTGCTGTCGGCCCGGAAGGTCTGTTCGGCTTCCCACCGGCCTTGCCAGCGGCCATCTGCCTGTGCCGGATCGAAGCGGCTCTGCTCCTCGGCTGTCATGGCCGGCCTCAGCGGTTGGACGAGGCGGCCTGGCGCAGCGTTCGGGCACGCTCCAGGATGATCTCTTCGAGGCGCTGCACGGTGCCGGCGCGGACGGGGGCTGCGACCCAGCGGCCGTTTTCCATCACCTCGCGCTGGGCCGATACCTGGACGGCATCGGCACGGAGCGCGCCGTCGAGGATGGCGACCGTGACCTTGGCCCGTTCGTTCGGCACGTTCGGGTTCTGGTACCAGTCGCCCACGATGACTCCGCCGGCCGAATCGACCTGGGCAAGCGGCATGAACTGCATGGTTTCGAGGCTGGCGCGCCAGAGGTAGCTGTTGACGCCGATGCTGGTGACGACTGTCGCCTGCGAGGCGGGCTCTGGCCCCTTCTTGCCGCCGCAGCCACCGAGCACCAGAGCGATGCCGAGGATGGCGGCCGCCAGGGCCTGCGGACCGACGGACTTGGCTTGCGTGGGGCTTTGGGTCGGGTCGGTCAATCGAGGCTCCGTCATTCCTGTGCCCGCGCGTGGCCGGGCCGATGGAGGGCCATACAGGGGGGAGCGCGCATCGTGCAACTGTCGGCGCGGAACCCGGCCCCGGCGAGCCCTTCCCTTGGCGTACCGGGGCGGATCGGAACGGCGGCTGAACGGTTCATGTGCCGGACAGTTGCTGTGGGGCAAAAGCCACACAGGCCTGCAATCGCCGGAAGTGTCTGGTTTTGGGCCGAGCTGATACAAGACAGGGCGTGCAAATCGCGGCCTGAATGGGGTAACGTCTGGTTGTTATGCGCCACGCCGCCGAGTCTCTGACCCTGCTTGCCGGCACCCTTGCGGGGCTTGCACTGCTGTGTGCGGCACCGTCGGCGGCTGCGGCATCCAAGTCGAGCCTTCAGCCCCAGGTCACCAATGACGGCGTTTCCGCCGGGTTCCGATCGAAATCGCAGGCGCTGGTTTTGCAGCCGATCAACCTGGATGTGAGCCGCTTTGCCTTCACGGCACCGGGGCGGGTGCCCTCGTCGCGGGTGCAGACGGTGGAGCGTGGCTTCACCTTCACGCCGTCGCGCGGGAGCAAGGGCGTGTCGGTGGGCGCGACGGTGCGCAGTGTCGCCCCGCCGTCGATCGGCGAGCGGACCGCTGCTGCGGACAGCGGCCTTGCCCCGGCCGGGTACAATTTCGACCTGTCGGTCGGGTATCGCGGCGTTTCGATTTCGGGCGGCGTCAGCCGGGTGGACACGGGCCTTGGCGGCCAGTCCCGCGAGGGCGTCGACGTCGGCCTTGGCTATGGCACCCGCAATTGGCAGGCAGCCATTGCCGCGACCGCCGAGCGGGAGACGAATTTCGCGATTCCGCGGTTCGGATCTCCGGATCCGCGCTATTCGGTGGAAGCGCGCGGTGCGCTGGCAGTGTCCCCCAACGTGTCGCTGGGCGGATCGTTGCGGTACCGGCCGGCGCTGCAGAACCCGACACCGCTGGATCCGAACAAGGACGACAGGGCGGTTATGCTAGGCGGGGCAGTCGCGTTCTAGCGACTGAGCGGCTGCCATTTGCGCGCAGCGCAAACTGGCAGACTCGCGATCCCCGCCCGGCCGGCGGAGTCGGCGATCTCTATCGCCGGCCCGTCCGACGAGTCGGGCTTTGCCCGACCCTTTGCTTCCTTTTCTGCCTTTGTCTGAACGGACTCGCGCGGCTTTGCCGCGCGGCCGTGCCATCGAGGCTCAATCCAGCCTGATGCCCTGTGCCGCCGCCATCGCACTCAACTCCCGCCGCACGTCCACACCCGGCGTCGCCAGCCAGTCCGCCATCGCGGCTCTCAGCGGCTTCAGCTGAGCCGTGCGCACCATCGCCTTCACCGGCCCGACCGCTGCCGGCGTGATCGACAGCCGCTCCACACCAATCGCCATCAGGGCGAGGGCCTCGAGCGGGCGTCCGCCCATCTCGCCGCAGATGCTGACCGGCACATCGGCGGCGGCGGCCTGGTCGACGACCAGCTTCAGGAACTTCAGCACGCTGCGCGACAGCCAGTCGTAGCGATCGGCGAGGCGGGGGTTGCCGCGGTCGGCTGCCAGCAGGAACTGGGTGAGGTCGTTGGTGCCGACCGACAGGAAGTCGAGCTTGGGCAGCAGCTCGTCGAGGACCATGGCGAGCGCGGGGACCTCGAGCATGGCACCGTAGCGGACGTCGGCTGCGTGCGGAATTCCGGCGGCGGCGAGGCGAGCGCGGCGGTCCTCGACGATGGCGCGGGCTTCCGCATACTCCCAGGGTTCGGCGACCATCGGGAACATGAGGTGGAGCGTGCGGCCGGCTGCGGCCTCGAGGAGGGCGCGGGCCTGGGCGGCGAGGAGGCCCGAGCGGGCGAGCGCGAGACGGAGCGCGCGCCAGCCCATGGCGGGGTTTTCCTCGCGCTCGCCGCGCTCGTCCATGTAGGGCACGGCCTTGTCGCCGCCGATGTCGACGGTGCGGAAGATGACGGTGCGGTCGCCGGCGGCCTGCAGCACGTCGCGGTAGAGGGCGACCTGGCGGCCCTTTCGCGGGAGGGTCGCCGAGACGAGGAACTGGAATTCGGTGCGGAACAGGCCGATGCCGTCGGCGTTCGTCATGTCGAGCGCGGGGAGGTCGGAGCGGAGGCCCGCGTTCATCATCAGCTTGATGCGGACACCGTCCAGGCTTTCGGCGGGAAGGTCCTTCAGCTTCTCGAACTCGGCCTGCTTGGCGAGCCGGAGCGCGGTGCGCTCCTCGAAGCTGACGAGCACGGCCTGGGCCGGACGGACGAACAGGGCGCCGGCCGTTGCATCGAGGAGAACGGGGTCCCCCTCGGCCACAGCCATGCGCAGGTCCTTCACCCGGCCGAGGAGGGGGACGCCCATGGCGCGGGCGAGGATGGTGACGTGGGCGGTGAGCGAGCCGTCCTCGAGGGCGATGCCCTTGAGGTAGCGGCGATCATATTCCAGCAGCTCGGCGGGGCCCAGGTTGCGGGCGATGAGCACGCTGTCCTGCGTGAGGCCGAGCTTTGCGGCCGTTCCCGACTGGCCGGAGACGATGCGGATCAGCCGGTTCGACAGATCCTCAAGGTCGTGCATGCGTTCCCTGAGGTACGGGTCGCTGGCCGAGCCCAGCTTGATGCGCTGGGCCTGGGCGACGGCCTCGATCGCGGCCTCGGCCGTGAGGCCCCCGTCGATGCCGTCGTGGATGCGGCGCGCCCAGCCTTCGTCGAAGGCGAACATCTTGTAGGTTTCGAGGATGTCGTCGTGATCGCCGGGGCCGGCGAAGTCGGCGCGGGAGACCATCTGGTCGATTTCCTCGCGCATGCGGGCGAAGGCGGACTTCAGGCGGGCGCGCTCGACGTCGGCATCGTCGGCGACGGTGTTGGTGATGACGATCCGCGGTTCGTGGAAGACGGCGACGCCCCGGCCCATGCCGTCGACCAGCTTGAGGCCGGGGAGGCGCGCCGGACTTGTCTCGCGCGGGGGCCTGGCGCTGCTGGCTTCGGTATCGACCAGCCCGGCGGCGGCGATCAGCTCGGCGAGGACCATCGCGACGGTCTGCAGGGCCTCGATCTCCACATCGTCATAATCGCGCGGCTGGACATGCTGGACGGCGAGCACGCCGACGCACTGTTCGCGCCGGATGATGGGGACGCCGGCAAAGCTGTGGAAGCGTTCCTCGCCGGTTTCGGGCCGATAGGCGAAGCGGGGGTGGGTGCTGGCCTCCGCCAGGTTCAGGGGGCTGCGGGTTTCGGCGATGGTGCCGACGAGGCCCTGCCCGAAGGCGAGGCGTGTGACATGGACGGCCTGCTGCTTGAGGCCGCGCGTGGCCGACAGCTCCAGCATGCCGTCGCGCAGCAGGTAGATCGACGCGACTTCGGATTCGAGGGCGCCTGCGATGAGCACCGTCACCTGGTCGAGCTTGGACTGGGTCGACTGGCGGGCCGCCATCACGTCGTGCAGGCGGCGCAACAGTTCCCGGGCGCCTCCTGCGGCGGGCATCAGACAGTCTCCGTGCGGGCGGGCATCAGGCGGCCGATTCCAGCGCGCGGGCGCGGCCGGCGAGGGCTGCCTCGGCTTCGGTCACGAGGCTTTCGATGATGCTGGCGACCGGTTCTTCCGCTGTGACCATGCCGACGGACTGGCCGGCCATGACCGAGCCTGTTTCGACATCGCCATCGACCACTGCGCGGCGGAGCGCGCCGGCCCAGTAGTGCTCGATCTCGAGCTGGGCCTGGGCGAGTTCCACCTCGCCGCGGGCGAGGCGTGTCGAGACCTCGCGCTGCTTTTCCATGAAGGCTTCGGTGCCGGCGTTCTTGAGCGCACGCACAGGGATGACGGGGAGGCGGGGATCGAACTGGACGGAGGCGACCGCATCGCGCGCCGAGGCGCGGAGGAAGGCCTTCTTGAAATTGGGGTGGGCAATGGATTCGGCGGACGCCGCAAAGCGGGTGCCGAGCTGGACGCCAGACGCGCCCATTTCGACGAGGGCCGCGACCGCGGAGCCGCGGCCGATGCCGCCGGCCGCGAAGATGATCGCATCGGGCAGGGCGGGGAGGATTTCCTGGGCGAGGACTGCGAGGCTTACGGGCCCGATATGGCCGCCGGCCTCGGAGCCTTCGATCACCAGCGCATCGGCGCCCGAGCGCAGCAGCTTTTTCGCGAAAGCGAGGTTGGGGGCAAAGGCGATGAGCTTTGCGAAATCGGTGATGGCGGCGATCGCCGGGCCGGGCGGCAGGCCGCCGGCGAGCACCACATGGCTGACGTTCGCGGCCTTGCAGACGGCGATCAGGTCCATCAGCTGGGGATGCATGGTGATGAGGTTCACGCCGAAGGGCTTGTCCGTGAGCGCGCGCGTGGCGGCGATTTCGGCTGCGAGCAGTTCGGGCGGCATGCCCCCGCAGGCGAGCACGCCGAAACCGCCGGCGTTGGAAATGGCGGAGACGAGGTTGCGTTCGGACACCCAGGTCATAGCGCCGGCCATCACGGCGTGGCGGCTGCCGAGGAAGGCGCGGCCCCTGGCAGTGAGGCGGTCGAGGTTGGGGGTTGCTGTCATGCGGCAGCATCCAAGCCATAGGCGGTGTGGAGGACGCGGACGGCGAGTTCGAGATATTCCTCGGCGATGAGGACGGAGATCTTGATTTCGGACGTGGTGATCGCCTGCACATTGATGCCGCGGTCGGCGAGCGCGCGGAACATGGTGACGGCAACGCCCGCGTGGCTCTTCATGCCGACGCCCACGACCGAGACCTTCACGACGCTGTCATCGGTGAGGAGCTGGGCGTAGCCGATGGTGGCGCTGTTGGCTTCGAGCACGGAGCGGGCGCGGATCAGTTCGGTGCGCGGCACCGTGAAGGTGACATCGGTGGTGCCGTCGTTGGCGACATTCTGCACGATCATGTCGACGTTGATGCCGGCATCCGCCAGCGGGCCGAAGATGGCAGCGACGACGCCCGGCTTGTCGGGGACGCCGCGAATCGTGACCTTGGCCTCGTTGCGATCATAGGCGACGCCGGCGATCAGTTCCTGTTCCACGATCTCATCCTCATCCACAACCAGAGTGCCGGGCGCGTCGGTGAAGCTGGACAGCACCTGGACCCGCACCTTTTCCTTCATTGCAAGCTCGACCGAGCGGGTCTGCAGCACCTTCGCACCGACGGAGGCGAGCTCCAGCATTTCCTCGTAGGTGATGCGGGCGAGCTTGCGGGCGCGGGGCACGATCCTGGGGTCTGTCGTGAAGACACCTTCGACATCGGTGTAGATGTCGCAGCGGTCGGCCTTGAGCGCGGCAGCGACGGCCACGGCCGAGGTGTCGGAGCCGCCGCGGCCGAGCGTGGTGACGCGGCCACTTTCCGCCATGCCCTGGAAGCCCGGGATCACGGCGACTTCGCCCGCATTCATTGCTGCGAGGAGGGCGTCGGTGCCGACATCGCGGATGCGGGCCTTGCCGTGGGCGTCGCTGGTGTGAACGGGGAGCTGCCAGCCGAGCCAGGAGCGCGCGGGCACGCCGATCGACTGGAGCACGATCGCAAGCAGGCCCGAGGTGACCTGTTCGCCCGAGGCGACGACGACGTCATATTCGGCCGGGTCGGCGAGCGGGGACGCTTCGCGGCAGAAGCCGACAAGGCGGTCGGTTTCGCCTGCCATGGCCGAGACGACGACGGCGACCCTGTTGCCGGCCTCGATCTCGCGTTTGACGCGGGCTGCCACGCCGCGGATCCGTTCGATCCCGGCCATGGAGGTGCCGCCGAATTTCATCACGATGAGGGCCATGGCAGTCCGGTCTTGTTGCAATCGGGGCGTCGGGCTTCACCCGCGCCATCCGCGCCTTTAGGAGCGGGGGCGGCGCTTGACAACTTTGGGAAGGCCAATGGCATGATGCCTTTACAGGCTTTGCCCGGCGATGATATGCACCGGCCATGTCTGCCGGTTCGGCCCTGCTGCTGCTTCGACTTACGCGCCCTTAGGCGCGAGTGGTCTGGCCGTGCGTCGGCCTTGAGAGCCGCGTCTAAGGGATCCCGGGCCTTCCGCTGAGGCCCCCACCGCTCCCCAAGAGACCCCTGCCCTGCACTCGAGGGCCCTGTTCCAGACGAGGCAATTTCCATGGCCGACCAGATCCTGATCTTCGACACCACCTTGCGCGACGGCGAGCAATCGCCCGGCTGTTCCATGAACCTGGAGGAGAAGCTGCGCGTTGCAGCGCAACTCGAGGCGCTGGGCGTGGACATCATCGAGGCGGGCTTCGCCATTGCCTCGGAAGGCGATTTCGAGGCGGTGCAGGCCGTCGCGAAGCAGTGCAGCCAAGCGATCGTCGCCAGCCTGGCGCGCGCGGCGCGGGCCGACATCGAGCGGGCGGCGGCAGCCCTGAAGGGGGCGAAGCGGCCGCGCATCCACACCTTCATCGCGACCTCGCCGCTGCACATGAAGGTGAAGCTGTCGAAGTCGCCCGAGCAGGTGCTGGAATCGATCCGCGAATCCGTGGGGCTGGCGCGCAACCTGGTGGACGATGTGGAATGGTCGGCCGAGGATGCGACGCGGTCGGAGCCCGATTTCCTGGCCAAGGCCATCGAGACGGCGATCAATGCCGGCGCGCGGACGATCAACCTGCCCGACACGGTGGGCTATGGCACGCCCGAGACCTATGGGCGGATGTTCGCCGACATGATTGCGCGGGTGCCGAACGCCGACCTCGCGGTGTTTTCGACCCATTGCCACAATGACCTGGGGCTTGCGGTCGCCAACACGCTGGCGGCCGTGATGGCGGGCGCGCGGCAGGTGGAATCGACGATCAACGGGATCGGCGAGCGGGCCGGCAATGCCGCGGTCGAGGAGATCGCGATGGCGCTGAAGGTGCGGCACGACGTGCTGCCCTATCGCACCGGCATCGTGACGACCGAGATCACCCGGGCCAGCCGGCTGATTTCGGCGGTGACGGGGATGCATGTGCAGCCGAACAAGGCGATCGTGGGGGCCAATGCCTTTGCGCACGAGAGCGGCATCCACCAGGACGGGATGCTGAAGGATTCCAGCACCTACGAGATCATGACGCCCGAGAGCGTGGGGCAGTCGCATTCGAGCCTGGTGCTGGGCAAGCATTCGGGGCGTGCCGCCTTCAAGGACAAGCTGGAGACGCTGGGCTACCAACTGTCGGACAATGAGTTCCAGGACGCCTTCCAGCGCTTCAAGGCGCTGGCGGATGCCAAGAAGCAGGTGTTCGACGAGGATATCGTGGCGCTGGTGGACGACGAGGTGCTGCGCGGCCACGACCGGATCCAGGTGACCGAGGTCGAGGTCTATTGCGGGTCCAATGGGCCGCAGCGGGCGATCCTGACCTTGTCCGTCGATGGCGAGGAGGTGACGGCGGCGACCCGGGGCAATGGCCCGGTGGACGCGCTGTTCCATGCGGTGCGGAAGCTGGTGCCGCACGAGGAGGCGACGCTGGAGCTGTACGAGGTGTCGGCGGTGACGGCGGGCACGGACGCGCAGGCGGAGGTGAGCGTGGTGCTTGCCGAAAATGGCCGGACCGTTCGCGGCGTCGGCGCCCACACCGACACGCTGGTGGCGAGCGCCAGGGCCTATGTGAATGCGCTGAACAAGCTGATGGTGAAACGCGGGCGGTCTGCGCTGGCGGCCTGAGGGCAGACGGGGCCGGGTGTGGCAGAAGTGCCGCGCCCGGCCAGGGAATTGGCGCGATACGGGTCTTCATTCGGCTGAAACCGAACTGACGCAGATCGGAAACATGGCCTGTGCAGGTGCGGCGGCACACCGCACCTACGAAAAGGCCCTGTCCGATGTTCGCCCGTTCCCTTGCTGCTCTCCTCGTTTCGTCCGCAATCGCGCTTCCGGCCCTTGCAAGCACCCTGACCGGCACGGTTGCGGATTCGACCGGAACCCGCCCGCTGCAGGGCGCGGAGGTGCGCATTCCGTCGATCGGGCGGGTGACCAACGCGGACGCGGCGGGGCGCTTCCGCTTTACCGGCCTGCCGGCCGGCACCTACGAAGTGGTGGCAAGCTTTGCGGGCGCAGGCCGCGAGACGCAGTCGGTGACCGTTGGCGCCGATGGCACCGTGACGCTGTCGTTCGCGCTGGCGCCGGCGGGGACCGACATCGAGACGATCCTGGTGCTCGGCCAGCAGGCGACGCTGCTGTCGTCGCTGCAGCGGCAACGCGCATCTGACACGGTGACGACGGTGCTGACGCGGGACGCCATCGGCCAGTTCCCGGACCAGAATGTGGCGGAATCGCTGCGTCGGGCGCCGGGCGTCAACATCCTCAACGACCAGGGCGAAGGCCGGTTCGTTTCGATCCGGGGCCTCGACCCGAACCTGAACGCGGCGTCGATCAACGGGGCGCGGGTGCCGGCGCCTGAATCCGACGTTCGGTCGGTGGCGCTGGACGTGATCCCGAACGAGCTGATCGAATCCATCGAGGTGAAGAAGTCGCTGACGCCCGACATGGACGCCGATACCATCGGCGGTTCGATCGAGATCAACACCACCTCGGCCTTCGACCGCGAAAAGGGGTTCGTGACCGCGAGTGTGGAGGGGAGCTACAACGAGCTTTCGGACAAGACCAGCCCCAAGGCGTCGGTGGACTTTTCGGCGCGCCTTTCGGAGAATTTCGGCATCGCCGGCGGCCTGAGCTACTATCGCCGCATCTTCGCGACGGACAACATCGAGGCGGACGGCTGGGAGACGGGCGACAACGGCATCGTCTATGCCGAGGATGTCGAGTATCGCGACTATGACGTGACGCGTGAGCGGGTCGGCGGCTCCTTCTCGTTCGATTTCCGCGCCTCGGACTCGACGACCCTCTATGGCCGGATGCTCTACAGCAAGTTCACCGACCAGGAGTATCGCCGCCGCCTCGTGTTCGATTTCGGCGATTTCGCGGATGAGGGCGGGCCGACGGCGGGCACCGTCGACACGGCCCAGTTCAGCTCGTCCACCACCGAAATCGGGGTGGAGCGGGACCACAAGGACCGCTTCGAGGAGCAGATCATCCAGAGCTATGTGCTGGGCGGCAAGTCGGTGGCCAATGGCTGGACGTTCACCTACATGGGCAGCTATGCGCAGGCCGAGGAGCAGGAGCGCGGCTCGGTCGATCCCGTGATCTTCGCGCGGGGCTTCGAGGACGACGAGCTCGACGTGACATTCGACTATTCCGACATGAAGCGTCCGGCCTTCAACGTGACCAACGGCGCTGCACTGTTCACCGACCCGTCCGAATATGAGTTCGACGCGCTGGAGCGGACGACGGTTTCCAATGCGCGCGACAAGGAATGGGCGCTGAAGGGGGACGTCGCCAAGGAGATCCCGCTGACGGACGGAACCTTTACGGTGCAGGGCGGCATGAAGGCCCGGTGGCGCGAAAAGCGCTATGATGGGCAGTTCGACATCTTCGACGGGTTCGACGGCGACCTGACGCTGGCCGATGTGGAAGGCCGCCAGACCTATGGTCTGGCCGACATCGAGCCGGTGGTCGGCAAGCGCGAATGGCGCGACTGGCTGGAGGCGAACGGCTACGGGCAGTTCGAGCTGAACGACATCGACACCGAGATCGCGTCGAATGCCGAAGATTATCGGGCGAAGGAGGACATTCTGGCGGCCTATGTGCTCGGCCGGTTCGAGAATGAATGGGCGCGGCTGATCGGCGGCGTGCGGGTGGAGCGCACGAAGACGCGCACCGACGGCAATCTGGTGACCTATGAGGAAACGACCGACGCGAACGGCGACGATTTGGAGATCGTGACCGTCTCGCCGCTGTCCTTCTCGAGGAGCTACACCGACTGGCTGCCCAGCCTGAACCTGAGGGCGGAGGCGGGCAAGGACGTGATTCTACGGGCCGGGGTCTATCGCTCGGTCGTGCGGCCCAATTTCGCACAGTTTGCGCCGCGGTTCCTGCTGGAGGATGGCGAGGCCCAGTTCGGCAACCCCGAGCTCGATCCCTATCGCGCCTGGAACTTCGACCTGGCCGCCGAATGGTATTTCGCGCCCAAGGCCGTGCTGCAGGCGGGCCTTTTCGCCAAGACGATCAACGGGTACATCGTGAACGCCGAGTTCGATGCCGGGAGCTTCAACGGCGTGGACTATGACGAGGCGGTGATTCCGGTGAACGCCGACCGCGGAAACGTGTTCGGGCTGGAATTCGCCTACAGCCAGGCCTTTACCCAGCTGCCTGCGCCGTTCGACGGGCTGCTGGTGAACTTCAACTACACCTACACGGATGCGCGGGTGGACGTGCTTGGTCGCAATGTGCCGCTGCCTGCCTCCAGCCGGCACAATTTCAACGCGGTCGCCGGCTATGAGAAGAACGGCTTCAGCTTCAGGCTCGCCGGCACGTTCCGTGATCGGTATCTGGACGAGCTGGGTGGCGATGATGAGACCGACCGCTATGTGCAGCCGCACTTCCAGCTGGACATGTCGGCCCGCTACAAGATCACGAAGAACTTCCAGATCTTCGCCGATCTGGTGAACATCAACAATGCCAAGTTCACGGCCTATCAGCGGGGGCCGGAAGGTGACCGTCTGCTGCAGTTCGAGGAGTATCAGACGACCGTGAAGTTCGGCGTTCGGGCAAACTTCTGATGCGTGGTCTGGTTCTGGCAGGGTGTGCCCTGCTTGCGGCCTGCGGGCAGGCGGAACCCGGCAAGGACGCCGCACAGGTGCCTGCACCTGCTGCCGTCGTCGGGACGGTCGCGATTCCGGCGGCCGCGGAGACGATTGTTCCCGACAATCCGACGGTCGACGCCGATGATCCCGTGCTGTGGCGGGATCCGGCGGATCCGGCGCGGGCGCTTTGGATCGGGACCGACAAGTCGATCGGGCTCTATGTTCACGGGATGGACGGCAAGGTGCTGCAGTTCTTCCCCGATGGGCCGATGAACAATGTGGACCAGCGCCCGTTCCCGATGGGCGACCGGAAGACGGTGCTGGTGGCGGCCGCCGAGCGGGCGCGCTTCGGAGTGATGACCTGGCTGCTGGACCCTGTGACCCTGCGCCTGGAGCGCTGGGGATTCCTGCCCACCGAGAAAGCGTTCGGCGAGCCCTATGGCTTCTGCATGGGACAAGTTGGCGGCGAGACCTTCCTGATCCCCAACAACAAGGATGGCGTGGTGCAGGCCTATGCCGTGACGGCGGGCGCCGACGGCAAGCCGGCGATGGCCCTGAAGCACCAGTGGAAGCTGGCGACCCAGACCGAAGGCTGTGTTGTCGATGATGCGACGGGCGATCTCTACGTCGGGGAAGAGGATGCGGGAATCTGGCTGCTCAGCCTTGCCGACCCGACGCGCGCGCCGGTTGCCGTTGCGAAGGTGGATGGGCAGCGCCTGGTGGCGGACACGGAGGGGCTGACGATCCTGCGCGATGGCGCCACCAGCTATCTGATCGCATCGAGCCAGGGCGACAGCGCCTATCCGGTGTGGGAGCGCACGGACAGGGGCCTGCGCTATGTCGGGCGGTTCCGGATCGAGGGCGGCGCAATCGACCCGGTGACCCAGACCGACGGCCTGGATGCCTGGTCGGGGCCGATCGGGCCCTATCCGCAAGGCGCGATTGCCGTTCACGACCATTGCGACGGCGAGGGGCCCAAGGACCCGCCGGCTGCGATCTGCGACAGCGACACCAAGCAGCAGAACTACAAGATGGTCGGCTGGCGCGAAGTGAAGGCGGCGCTGGGACTGCGCTGACCGACAGCGACATCTGCGAACAACGCCGGGCCCGCGCTGTCGCGCGGGCGCCCGGACGCCCCATGCGGCCCCAACCGTGCGGGGCGTTCGTGCGGGATTGACAGCGTCAGAAGAATAATCTGATTATGTTATGGCAAACCCAAGCCGGGCAGCAACCGGCCGGAACAAGGGGACCATGACCGATGACTGCGAGATCGATCCTGCTGGCCGCCTCGGCCACGCTGCTGTTGCCCGCGGCGCCTGCCCTTGCGCAGACCGTGGACACATCGGCGGCGGAAACGGCCGACATCCTGGTCACGGCGCGCAAGCGGGAAGAGCGGCTTGTGGATGTGCCGGCCGCCGTCACGGCCATTTCGCCGTCGCTGGTCAGCGAAGCCCGCCTGTTCGATGCGCGGGACCTGCTGTTGCAGGCGCCCGGCACCTTCCTGGTGGAGAACAATGCGGGCACAGCGCGCGACATCTCGATCCGCGGGGTCGGCACGCCGACCTTGTTCGCGGAACCCGGGGTCGCCCTGTATGTCGACGACATCTATTCCTCGGGTTTCATCAGTTATCCGACGCAGTTCTTCGACCTGGAGCGGGTGGAGGTGCTGCGCGGGCCACAGGGTGCGCTCTATGGGCGCAACGCGGTGGGCGGTGCGGTGAACATCCTGTCGGCGCGCCCGAAGGACGAGGTGGAGGGGCTGATCCGCGGCACCTATGGGCGGCATGACCGCTTCGAGGTGGAGGGGATGGCGAACGTGCCGCTGGCGACCGGGGTGAGCCTCAGGCTTTCGGGCCTGGTGCTGAACCAGACCGGGGGCGAGTATTACAACGAGACGCTGGACCGGGTGATCGACGAGACGGCGAGCTTCACGGGGCGGGTTGCGCTGCGGGTGGCGCCGCCCGAGAGCGGGTTCAGCCTGAACGTCGTCTATGAACACAGCGACGCGAACACGCCGGGCACGTCGCTGTATTTCCCGGATGACGGCGAGCTGCCGCGGGAGATGCAGCGGGACACCCATCCGACCAACCGCTATGTGGTGAACCGGCTGGCGGTGACGGCCGAGTATGAGACCGCCTCGGCCGGCACATTCACGCTGGTCGCCGGTGGGCGCAACTATGGGCTGAGCGGGGTGGAGGACACCGACCTGTCGGCCGACCTTTTCCCGACACCGACCCTGTCGTCGCTGGGCCAGCAGATCACGACGCGGCGCAACGAGGTGGAGAGCCGCATGGCCGAGCTGCGCTGGTTCGCGCCGAAGCTGGGGCCTGTGTCGCTGCTGGCCGGCGTCACCTACCTTGACGAAAGCGCGACGGGCGACATCCTGACGGACCTGCGCGGGCTTTCGCTGGCGTTTGCGGGCGGCGCCCTGCCCTTCACGCTGGGGATCGCCAACGACCAGGGGCTGGAGAGCTGGGCGGGCTTTGCCGAGGCCGGGATCAGCTTCGCCGAGGATTTCGAGCTGTCGGGGAGCATTCGCTACACCTCGGACCGGAAGTCGGTCGATTTCCTGTTCACGCCGAGCCCGACGCTGTTCGGCTTCGTCGGCCCGTCGCAGGCGGCGAACCTCGACCGCACCTTCACCAACTGGTCGCCGGGGGTGACGCTTTCGTGGAGCCCGGACGACTGGACGCTCTATGCCAAGGTGCAGACCGGTTTCCGGGCCGGCGGCTTCAACTTCAACGTCGCGAATGCGGCCAACCTGCCCTATGAGTCCGAAACGTCGATCAACTACGAAATCGGCGCCAAGGCCAGCCTGATGGAGGGCCGCGCCTTCGTTGGGCTGTCGGCTTTCATCCTGGAGCAGGATGATGTGCTGGTCGCGCTGTTCGACTTTACTGCGCCCCCGGGCCTGCAAGGCTATCTTTCGAACCTGGGCGAAGCACGCACCCCCGGCATCGAACTGGAAGGTTCGATCACGCCAGCCGAGGGGATCACGCTTGCCGGCTCGATCGGCTGGATGGACCCCAAGTTCACCAGCGGAAGCTTCGTGAACCCGCTGGGCCAGACGGTCGACCTGGATGGCCTGCGCATCCCCAACACGCGGGAGTGGAGCTTTGCGGTCAACGGCAGCCTGCGCCGCCCGATCGGCGACAGCCTGCACATCCTTGCCAATGCGGCCTATTCGAACCGCTCGTCGGGCTTCCAGGATGCGCAGAACAACTTCTCGATCGGCGAGATCGAGCTGTTGAACGCGTCGGCCGGCCTGGAGTTCCGCGGCGGGTTCGACGTGCAGGCCTATGTGCAGAATGCGCTGAACTCCCGCTACGTGATTGCGACCGGGGGCTTTCGCAACGGCACCTCGGGCGTGACCCGGGCGCCGGGAATCACCTACGGCTTGACGGCGCGTTACCGCTTCTGATCGGACGGGCGGAGCGCTATCCTGCGATCCGCCCGATTTCCGGCACCAGCACCCGGCCGATCGCCTCGTCGTTCCAGCGGTGGCCGGCGGCTGCCACGATGGAGAGCCGCGCGTCGGGCCAGGCCATCTTCAGGTCCCAGGCACCCTTTGGCGGCGTGCAGAGATCGTTGCGGCCCGCAATGATAGCGCCCGGGATGCCTGCCAACCGGCCGGCGTTCCTGAGCAGCTGGTTCGGTTCGAGGAAAAAGTTCGCCTCGTCATAGTGCAGGTGGAGCCGGCTCGACAGCAGGCCGCGCTCGTCTAGCCAGTTCGCCTTGTCGGGAATCTGGGCTGGCATCAGGTCCAGCGTTTCCGTGCTGGACATGGCAAGGGCCTCGGCCGCGGGCCGCCACACGGCCGGGTCGGGGTTGCGGATTCGCTGCCGGAACGCGAGGCGCGGGTTGGCCCGTTCGGCCGGCGGAAGGATAGCGTCGCGCACGGCAAGCACATCGGGCAGGATCGGCCCCCAGCCGCCCCACCACCAGGCGATATCCCAGTCGCGGGCGAGATAGACCCCGGTGACCACGAGGCCCGAGAGCCGATCAGGGTGCGCCTCGGCATAGGCGAGCGCCAGCGTCGAGCCCCAGGAGCCACCGACCACCGTCCAGCGCTCGATCCCGCGCGCCTTCCGGAGTTTTTCCATGTCGGCGACTAGCGCCTGGATGGTGTTGGCGGCGAAGGGATCGGTGTAGGTGGATTTTCCGCAGGCCCGCTGGTCGAAGAAGATGCCCCGGTGCCGGGCCGGATCGAGCAGGCGGCGGTAATAGGTGCGGATGGAGCCGCCGGGGCCGCCGTGCAGCACGAGGACCGGGCGGCCGGTTGCCGGGCCGGTTTCCTCCCACCAGATGCTGTGCCCGTCGCCGACATCGAGATGGCCGGAGGCGCGGGGTGCGATGACCGGCGGGAAGAAGCCCGTGTCCTGGCGAAACGGCATCATGGGGGCGAGAGCTTTCCGAGCGAGCGGCCGGCGAGGGCCGCGATGACGATGGCGATGACGACCAGCAGGAGGGTGCGGAGGTCGAGCAGGCCGGCCGTCGGCGCGGCATGCACGCCGAGCGCCTTGGACCAGACGTTGGTGCCGCCGTGCACGAAGATGGCGGGCCAGACCGAGCCGCCGGTGCGGTTCACGGCGAAGCCGCAGACGACGGCCAGGGCGATGCAGAGGATGAGGAAGATGCCCTGGTAGAGCGCCCAGAGCGGGAGGGCGATTCCGCCCATGATGGAGAGCACCTCGCGCGGGAGGTGCCAGGCCCAGTGCAGCACGCCGAGGATGACGGCTGCCAGCAGGGGCGCATGGCGCGCCTGCAGGATGGGCCAGGCGAAGCCGCGCCACCCCAACTCCTCGAGGGTTCCGCCCTCGTCGAGGAACAGGGCGATCAGCGCGCCCATCACGAGGCTTCCGCCCAGCAGGCGGAGGTTGCCGCCGATCGAAACGCCGGGGCCTGCGACGAAATCATAGACGAGGAAGCCAGCCGCATAGACGGCAAGCAGGCCGAGATAGAGGATGATGGCGGGTCGCAGCTGCCCTTCTGGCCCCACGGGCTTCAGGCGGGCCAGCAGAAGGCGCAGGCCTCCACCGCCGCCGAGCGCCGCGACGATGAGGGCCGCGATGGAGGGCGCGGCTGCGAAGACGAAGATCCCGAACAGCAGCGGGTTCTTCACCGCTTCGGCGAAGATCGTGCCGATGTGCATGTGCTGGCCGCTTGCGTCTACGGCGGCGACCAGGGCCGGGAGGGCGCCTGCCGAGGCGGGATCGGTGACGTATAGGAAGACGGTCCAGGCCATGACGGCGGACGCTATGGCAAGCGCCAGCAGGTAGAAGGCGAGCAGCGGGCGGCGGCGGGCGAAGGCCTTCATGGGCGAGCCGGCTTGCGATGGATCAAGGATGTCCCCATGTGCTGCACATAATCAGATTATGTTTCGGAGGAAAAGAGGAGTCTGCATGCCAGGGGCAGGGCTTGAGGCAAGGCCTGCCAGCGCATAGGACGGGCAGAGGGAAAGGATTGGTCTGGACATGACAACGGCAAAGGGCGGACGGGCAGTGGCCGACGCGCAGGACAGCCGCGGCGACCGCACCCGCCGCCAGATCAAGGCTGCGATCGCGAAGCTGCTGTCGAAGCGTGATGTCGCCGACATCACGCTGGCCGACATCTGCAAGGCGACCAACCTGACCACGGGCGCGGTTTATTTCCATTTCACCGGCAAGGACGAGGCCGTCGAGGAGATGGTGATCGACGAGGTGGAGGGCATCTATTCTGCGCTGCTGAAGGGGCCACCCGATCCGGACTTCGAGACGTGCGTGCGCCGGCTGATCGCGTCCTGCGCCCAGTATGAACTTGCCAATGGCCGGCGTTCGCGCGCGATCCAGCAGGTGATCAACGCGCGGCCCCGGGCCTATGCGGCCTGGCTTGCCGCACGGGAGCCGGTGGTCGAGCGGCTGACGCGTCTGATTGCCGACACGCGCCAGGCGCATGGGCTGGAGACCGGGTCGGCCGGCTTTCTGGGCCTCTTCATCCTGAACTCGATCGAGGATCTGGGGATGGACGTCTATCAGTGGAAGAACCCGACGCTGCAGCCCTATGCGGTGACGGCAGACGAATGGGTGGACCGCCAGGCGCGGCTGTGGAGCTGGGCGATCCGCGCGCCGATGGACTCCGCCCCGGCCTAGAGCGCGGCGATTGCTGCCTTTGCGATGGCGCGAAGCGCGTCGTTCACGTCGGGCCCGGAATCGGTGTTGAACTGCACGGCCACCGTCAGCCCATGGTCGAGGAAATGGGCGACGTTTGACGTGTAGCCCGGGAAGAAGCCGCTGTGGCCGATGTAGCGACCGAACTCCGGCCGGTCGGTGATGAAGGTGCCGAGCCCGTAGCGGGTGGTGACACCGGGTCCTGTGGGCAGGGGCATGGACGAGCTCTGCATCAGCGCGACGGTTTCGGGCTTCAGGATTCGCCCTTGCGCAAGCGCCCGGTAGAAGCGGGCCAGCGCCCTTGGCGTCAGGGCAAGGCCGCCGCCCGTCCATTCGAGGGACGGGTCGTTCCGGAGCGCCCCGGCCTCGTCAAGCGTGCGGCCGGTCTGGCTTGCGATTGCGGCCAGGATATCGCCCCTGGCGTAGCCGGCCGCCAGGCCCGGGAGCGCACGTCTGTCGGACGGGATGACATCGGAGAGGCCGAGCGGGGCGAGGATCTTTTCCTGCAGAAGATCATAGTAGGTGCGGCCTGTGGCACGCTCCATCACCAGCCCTGCCAGGTGGTAGTGAAGGTCTGAATAGTGATGCGCCTTGCCCGGGGCGTTGAGCGGCGCATGGTCCAGGATGAGGGCGAGCATCTCCTCGGGTGAATAGGCGGTGCTGCGCCCGCGCATTGAATCCCACAGGTAGCGCGCCATGAAGCCCGGCACGTCGAGGAACTGGGGGAAGCCGCCCGTGTGCATCAGCAGCATCCTGAGGGTCAGCGCCTCGGCATTGGGGAGGCGCGCGTACCAGGCGGTGTCGGCGAACAGGGGCGCGACAGGCGCATCGAGCGACAGGCGTCCTTCCTCCACCAGCTTCAGCGCGGTCGCGGCCGCAAAGGTCTTGCCGGTGCTGCCGCTCATCAGGCGTGTTTCGGGGGCCATGCGCAGCCCGCGCTCCGGATCGGCCTTGCCGGCGACCCCGGTCAGCAGCGTGTCGCCGTGGATCACGGCGGCCGACACGCCGGGGGTCTTGCCGGTGCGCATGAGCGCTGTGACGGCGTCCTGCACTGCCTTTTCGAGCGCCGGCGTGCTGCCGGCGAGCGCGGCCGGCGCCAGCGACGCGGCAAGGCCGGAGCCGATAAGCCCGCGCCGCGAAAGGGAAAGTCGGCTCATGCGGACTTCGCCCCGCGCACCAGGCGGCCCGGCCGTGCGCCGGTCGGCCGGTCTGCCTCGCGCACGGTGATGCCTGCCACGACGGTGGCGATGTAGCCCGTCGCGCCCTGCAGGAAGCGCGTTCCGCCGGCCGGGAGGTCGTGGTGGAGGGTCGGCCGTCCGACCTTCAGCCGGTGATGGTCGATGATGTTGAGGTCGGCCCGAAGGCCCGGGGCGATCCGGCCGCGATCGGCGAGCCCCATCTGCTCTGCCGGCCGCGTCGTCTGCAGCCGCACCGCCTCTTCGATGCGAAGTTTCGGGCCGCGGCTGCGGTCGCGCGTCCAGTGGCTGAGCAGATAGGTGGGGAAGCTGCCATCGCAGATGTAGCCCACATGGGCGCCGCCGTCGGACAGGCCGAGGATCGCGTGCGGGCTTTCCATCATCCGGCGCACAGCCTCATAGTTGCTCTCCACATAGTTCATCACCGGCACGAACACCTGGCCCCGGCCGCCTTCGGAGAGCAGATGGTCGTAGAGGATCTCCTCGCCGGACCGTCCGCTGGCCTGCACCAGCCCGAACAGCGATTGTTCGATCGGTTGTTCATAGTCCGGTTCGGGGCCCATCAGGAAGGTGCGCTGCGCCATGCGGATCGGGTCCTTGCCCCATTCGGCGGCGCGCGGGGTGACCGACATCACGAGGTCGGAGATGGGGATGTCGGGTTCGGAGAGGATCCGCGCGCGCAAAGCCGGATCGGCCATTGCTGCGACGCGATCGGCGTGCGGCAGGTGGGCGATGGCGCGATAGCTGGGCCGGGTCATGAAGGGGTTGATCGAGCCTTCGAGGCTGTGGAGGCCGCCGATGGCCCGCGGCGCGACCTGGGCCTTCAACCGGGTGCCGGCTGCATTTTCACGGTCGAGGGCCGTGAGCACGGTGTCGAGGAAGCCTTCCGGCCAGGCCTCGTCCTGCTCGAAGGTGAAGCTCAAGGGGCGACCGCTGCGGCGGGCAAGTTCCACGATGGTCGGGAAGTCGCCGGCGTTTTCCTGGTAGAAGTCGTTGAAGATCTGGATGACGCCGAGGCCTGCGCGCCCCATCGCCTCGCCCAGCGCGTATAGTTCGGCGGCCGCGACCCGGCGGGCATAGGTCGGATTGCCGTTGGCATCGCGATGGCCGACCGTGTCGGCTGTCGAGAAGCCCAATGCGCCCGCCTGCAGCGCCCCCACCAACAAGGCCTGCATCGCGGCGATGTCGTCCGGAGTTGCGGCCTCGCGACGGACGGCGCGTTCGCCCATGACATGAAGACGGATCGGATTGTGCGGCGCGAGCACGCCGATATCCATCGCGCGCGGCCCGTCGGCCAGCGCGTCGAGATACTCGGGGAAGCTCTCCCATCGCCAGTCGATCCCCTCGTGCAGCGCGGTGCCGGGGATGTCCTCCACCCCTTCCATCAGGGCGATCAGCGTGTCCCGATGCGCAGGGCTGCAGGGGGCAAAGCCCACGCCGCAATTGCCCATTACCGCCGTCGTGACGCCATGGCTTGCCGAGGGCTCCATGGCTGCGTCCCAGCTGACCTGGCCATCATAGTGGGTGTGGATGTCGAGGAATCCCGGGGTCACGAGTGCGCCGTCGGCGTCGATCGTGCGCCTTGCAGGCGAGGCGACCCGCCCGACCTCGACGATGCGGCCATCCCGAACGGCCACATCGCCGCTGAAGGCCTCTGCGCCGGTGCCGTCGACGATCCGGCCGCCCCGTATCAACAGGTCATGCATGCCGCCAGTTCCCTCTTCCCGATCCCGTGGAGTCGAACGATAACATAATTCATTTATGTTGGCGGGCAACAGCATTGTCGGCACGCCCCTGCCATGCGAAACCTCGCCCATGATCCTCGCCCCGCAGCGCCACCTGTTCGACATTCCGGATGACGTCGCCTGGTTCAACACGGCCTACATGTCGGCCCAGCTGAAGGCCGCCACGGCAGCGGGAATCGAAGGGGTGGCCCGCAAGGCGCACCCCTGGCGGATTGCACCGGGCGACTTCTTTTCGATCACGGAGCAGGCCCGGGCGGCGTTCGCCGCGCTGATCGGTGCCACCGCCGATGACATCGCCATCGTGCCCTCAGCGAGCTATGGGCTGGAGGTCGCGGCCCGGAGCCTGCCGCTCGCCCCGGGCAAGCGCATCCTTCTTCTGGAGCAGGAGTTTCCCAGCAATGTCTATCCGTGGCGTCGCGCAGCAGCGGCGGCCGGAGCAGATGTGGAAATCGTGCCGGCGCCTGCCGACGGGGACTGGACGCGGGCTGTCCTGGAACGGCTGGGGCCCGGGCATGCGGTGCTGGCGGCACCCAATTGCCATTGGGCGGACGGCGGCCTTCTGGATCTCGTCGCGCTGGGGGCTGCCTGCCGGGCGGTGGGCACGGCGCTCGCGCTCGACCTGACGCAATCTGCCGGGGCCCTTCCGATCTCGGTTGCCGAGGTGGCGCCCGACTTCCTGGTGACGGCCTGCTACAAGTGGCTGCTCGGGCCCTACAGCCTGGGCTTCCTGTATGTGGCGCCGCGCTGGCAGGATTGCGCTCCGATCGAGGAGGGGTGGGCCTCACGCGAGGGGGCAGAGGATTTCGCCGGCCTGACCCGGTATCGCGACGGCTACCAGCCGGGCGCCCGGCGCTTCGACGTTGGCGAACGTTCGAACTTCGCGCTGATCCCTGTGGCGCTGGCCGCCCTTGCGCAAATCGCGGCGTGGCGACCTGAAGCGGTGGCAGAAACCCTTGCGGTCACGAACGCGCGGCTGGTGGCGGAGCTGGCGCCACTGGGGCTCCGGGCCGCGCCGGAGCACGTCCGCAGCCCGCATCTGCTGGGGCTTGTGCTTCCCGAACGGACCCTTCCGGACCTGCTGCCGCGGCTGGCCGCCGAGCACGTCCATGTGAGCCAGCGCGGAAACCGCCTGCGGATTGCCCCGCACCTGCACATCACGGAGGCGGATATCGACCGCCTTGCCGGAGCGTTGCGCGCCATATTGGGCTGAGGCCGACACGGCTGTCACCGGAGCTGGATGCACCGTTCCGGCGGCAGGCTGCGCTTGCTGCCGGGGGTGCGTCCGTTTCGCCGGTTCGACTTGCTACACAGCCCAGCGGAGCAGGGCGGCTAGCGGGGCGTCTGCGGGAAGGTCGCTGCTGCGCACGGCAAGCACCCGGCCGCCTGACAGGAGCGTCCGCCGGGCGATCTCGTCCACCACGCCGTAATTGGCCGCGGTCGCGGTGTCCGCGAACGAGACGGCGCCGCTGTCCTCGTCGACCGATCCCGGAACCTGGCCCTCGATATCGACCAGCAGGGTGTCGATCGCACCCATGGTTGCAGCCCGTGCGGCCTGCGCGATGTCGGCCGTCGCGCGACCGCTTCCGGCGCGGTCGGCGAACAGGGCGCGGGTGTCGGCGATGTCCTTCGCATAGAGCCGGTCCAGCAAGGGCCGGGCTGCGGCTGCCAAGTCCCCGTCACTCAGGTCGTCCGGGGAGCTGTCGATCCCGAAGGGCACGAGGCCGCGATGGCTGTTCACCGACCGGTAGATGGCGCCGAGGCGTTCGTCGGCAGCCAGGAACAGCGGCACCGCTTCGCCAGCCAGAAACCCGCGCAGCGCGCCGTCCACCATGCGGCAGAACTGCACGAGGCTGGCCCGCTGACCGGCCGCGCTGTCGGACCGACGGCTTTCCGTGCGGACGCCGAGCGACGACACGCCCAGGGCAGAGTTCGCGTCGGCCGGGAGCCCGGGCACCTTCACCCGCGAGACCGGCAGATCGGCCGAGACGTCCAGCAGCCGGACTCCGCCGAGCGCAAGCGCAAGCACATAGGCCGCGTTCGGGAAGTTCGCGGCCCGGAATAGCGGCTTCAGAAAGAAGCGATCGGCCACCTCCACGGTCGCCCCGAGCGCGTTCGGCACCCGGAAGGTGCGCACGAATGTCGGGGTCACGAAAACGGCGAGGCTGTGCGCCTGGTAGCGCCAGTAGGCGTCGTCATCGGCGAGGTCCTCGAGATGCGCCTCGATTGCGGCGATGTCCCGCTTGGGATGACCGGCCGCTTCCAGCTGCGCTGCTGCTTCGCGGCCCAGATTGCGCAGCACGGTGCGGTCGCCCGAAATCTCGCCCGAAACCGGTGTGGTCGGCAGATAGATGGAGACCGAGGCGGGCGCCCGGGCCTCTGCCAGCGAGACGAGATCGGCAGTGGACGGAACATCGACGTGAAGCATGTGCAATCCCCCTGGAACAATTGAAACTCATCACAAGACAAGGGAAGACGCAGATGCCGTCCGACCGTCTCGCGCATGCTCCTGCCGCACCGCATCGACCCGGACAAGGCCACCCACCCGAAAAAGGGGCTGTCGACACTTTTGGGGCCACCAAGGTCACGACTGCCGATCTTGTGTGGGACCTTCGGCTGCATCATCGTCGCCTCAGCTGTCCGGGAGCAGAGCGACCTTGAGCTGGCGGATCTTCTGTATTTGCTGCAGATGGAACCGGTGGGGCCACCAGGCGTAGAGCGTGAGGTCCAGCGGGTGCCAGACCCCGACCCAGCCGGCGATGATGATCGTTTCCGAAATGAGGGTGCCGCCAAGACCCGACAGCGCCGGGATCGTTTCCAGTGCAGCTGCAATCGCATAGCAGACCGCGAAGAACAGGCCGCCGACCTGCCAGGCGCGCCGACGCTCCTTGGCCATCACGCTGAGCAGGTTCCGGATGACGGCCGCCTGTGCGTCGCACCAGCCTGCAATGGCCCGGTGCGTTTCGTCCTGGCGGCTTGCGGTGGCATCGGCAGCCGGCACGATCAGCCTGAGCAGGGTCACATCCGGCGTGTCCCGGCTCCAGTGGCGTTTCAGGGCCAGTTTCAGATGATCCATGCCGGACAGCCCGTCGTGGCTGCCGGCGAACGGGTCGACTTCGGGATTCCGGAACAACAGATCGAGCGACTGCAGCCGGATGCTGACGACCCCGGGGGCCGGATCGGCGAGGGCTTCGACTGGAGCACGCGGCGCGTTCACCCGGGCAGCCTATGACGGGGCCGGGATGGGGGCAATGTTTCGGGTGGACGCGCTGCCATCGATGCCCCACTCTTCCGGAGACGAAGCCCGGCGGGGCGGAAGGCGGGGGCTCGTGATGGCAGTGTCTGGCCGGCGGACGAAGACTGGCGCCCATGGCTGCTGTGTGCGCCCCGTACCGGGCGCCTGCCGATGACGGCCGGGAGCCTGCATCACCCCGGGCAGGAGCCTGCCGGCCCCTGGGTTCATGTGTCGACAGGGGCGCTGCCGCCGGCGGAGGATGTGCAGGCGAACCTGGCCGCTGCCTGGGCCCGCTATGCAGGGGTTGCCGACGGCGCGAATTCCCACGTCTATCCCGCCCTTTCGGCCAAGGATCCCGGCCTGTTCGGGCTGGCGATCGCCAGTTGCGCAGGGACGGTTCAATCCGTCGGCGACGCCCATCATTGCTTCACGATCATGAGCGTCTCGAAGCCGTTCGTCTTCGCCCTGGTTGCCGAGGCCATCGGGACGGAGAGGGCCCGCGCGCTGGTCGGTGCGAACGCGACGGGGCTGCCGTTCGATTCGATCGAGGCGATCGAGCGCAGCGCCGACGGGCGCACCAACCCGATGGTGAACGCAGGCGCGATCCTTGCCACCAGCCTGGTTCCCGGGGAAACCGACGCCGAACGATGGGCTTTCATCGAGAGCGGGCTCTCCGCCTTCGCCGGGCGGCGCCTGGCGCTCGACATGGAAGTGCTGCAATCGGCCCGGGCGACCAACTTCCGCAACCGCGCCATTGCCAACATGCTGTCGGGGCTCGGCCGGTTGCGCATCGGGGCGGACGAGGCAGTCGACCTCTATACCCGGCAATGCGCGCTCGCGGTGAGTGCCGTCGACCTGGCAGTGATGGGGGCAACGCTTGCAGCAGGTGGGGTGAACCCGCTGACGGGGCTGCAAGTCGTCAGCCCGGAAGTGTGCCGTCTGACACTGGCGATGATGGCGACAGCGGGCCTGTACGAGACGTCCGGCGACTGGCTCTGCCAGGTGGGCCTGCCCGGCAAGAGCGGGATCGGCGGGGGAATCGTTGTCGTTTCGCCCGGCAAGGGCGGCGCCGGAAGCTTTTCGCCGCCGCTCGACGCAGCCGGAAACAGCGTGCGCGGCCAGCTTGCAGCACGCTACCTAGCGTGTCGGCTGGGGCTGGACCTGTTCGTTGCGCGCCCGACCCGGATGCCGGACGACCTGGATGCCGCCGGAGAGCCGACAGCACCGTCGACGGACGCGCGCTGAGGGCAGAGGTGCGGGCATCCTCGATCGAACGGGGCATGGCCGCAGCGCCGGCGATCCCCGGCACGCTGGCTGAGCGGGTGAACCTCGACGGCACAGTGGCCCGTACACGGACGGGGCAAGGTGCGGCCGGGCGGATTCGAGCCCAGGCCCATGCGGAAAATGCGCTGGAGGTGGCTGGTGGTGATCCCGACTGGATTCGAACCAGTGGCCTACAGTTTAGGAAACTGCCGCTCTATCCTGCTGAGCTACGGGACCACGGACCCTGCCTTTGCCCAAGACCGCGGGAATCGCAACCCTCCGGCGGTCTGGATTCAGGCGTCTGCCAGCCGGCGGGGGCGGAAGGGCAATGGGGCAACCGGGATTCCGTCTGCCACAAGCTCGGCGGCCTCGGAGAGGCTTGCCTCTCCGTAGATGCCCTTCGGAGGCGAATCCGGGTCGGCAGGGGCTTCGGCGAAGCGGGCGCGGGCTTCGCTCGCGAAGTTGGCGCCGACATAATCGCAGTTCGCCTCGACTTCGGCGCGCAGGGCCTTCAGCCGCTCTGCATGGGCCTTGTGCTCGGCATCGGTGATGAGGCGGTTTCCCTTGGCAGGCACGGCAGGGGCCATCACGGCCTTGTCCACCTCGACCGAGCCGCACATCGGGCAGGCGACGAGGCCGCGGTCCCTCTGGGCTGCATAGTCGTCACTGCTGCCGAACCAGGCCTCGAACACATGGGCCTCGGCGCACTTCAGGTCGAACACGATCATCGGGCGTCCGCCACCTCCGGCGCTGCCAGCGGGCGCGCGTGGCGCAGGTTGGGGATCCGGGCGCGGGTGTCCGCCACCTGTTCGAGGTCCAGATCGACCAGCGCGATACCGGGTTCGGTGCCCATGTCGAGTTGTACCCGGCCCCAGGGGTCGACCACGAGCGAATGGCCGAAGGTCTCGCGGCCGTCCTCGTGGACGCCGGTCTGCGCGGCGGCGACGACGAAGGCGCCGGTCTCGATGGCGCGGGCGCGCATCAGCACATGCCAGTGGGCCTCGCCGGTGGGGCGGGTGAAGGCGGCGGGCTGGGCGATGACGTCGGCGCCGGCAAGGGCGAGCGCGTTGTGGAGCTGCGGAAAGCGCAGATCGTAGCAGATGGTGAGGCCGAGCCGACCCCAGGCGAGATCCGCCAGTTGGACACTGCCACCCGACAGGAAGCTCGCCGACTCCCGGTAGCGATCGCCGTTGGGAAGATCGACATCGAACAGGTGCATCTTGTCGTACCGGGCGGCGATGCGGCCGTCCGGGGCGATCAGGATGCTGCGATTTGCCAGCAGGTTTCCGCCCACGGCGGGATCGCGGATGGCGAGGGAGCCGATGGCGATGGCAACGCCGCGGCGGCGGGCGACATCGGAAAGGGCCTTGATCGCCGGGTCGTCCGCCTCGGCCTTCGCGGCGGCAGACAGCCGCGCGGTGTTTCGGTCGAGAAGGCCGCACATTTCGGGTGTGAACACGATCTGCGCACCATCGGCTGCGAGCCGATCTGCAGCGTCCGCCAGTTCGGCAGCGTTGCGATCGGGGTCAAGCCCGGTGTTGGTCTGGACCAGCCCGGCCCTCAGCATCGGCATGCCGTCATGCAGCGAGGAGGGGATCGAGCCCGCCGGCACGGTCGAGCGCGGCGAGATCGTCGGACCCTCCGATATGCCGGCCGTCGATGAAGATCTGCGGAACGGTGGTTCTGCCGCCCGAGCGCTCCAGCATCTCGGTGCGCTTCGGCCCGCCCATGGTGATGTCATACTCCTCGGCCGTGACGCCCTTGTCCTTCAGCAGCGCCTTGGCGCGCGTGCAGTAGGGGCACAGGAACTTGGTGTAGATTTCAACCTTGGCCATGATCATCCTGACTGACGGATGCCGCAACATATGAGTGCGAGTCGGTGGCTGCAACCCGCGCATAGACGAGGACCGTCACGCGGGAGGCGCCACCTCGCCTGAGGACCCCGGCAGCGGCTGACGCGGTTGCGCCGCTGGTCATGACGTCATCGACAAGGATCACTTCGCGCCCCGCGATCCGCGCCTTGCCGTTGTCGGCCAGGCGAAAGGCGCCTTCGGCGTTGCGCTTGCGGGCGGTACGGCTGAGGCCCTTTGTGCGGGGCGTCGCCTTCACACGGCGGAGGAGGTCGGGATCGAGTGCCGCACCCGACTGGTCCGCGATCGCGCGCGCGAGCAGCAGCGCCTGGTTGTATCCGCGCGTCGCCAGCCGCCAGCGATGGAGCGGGACGGCGCAGACCAGCACATCCGGCGTGAGCCAGCCAGGTGCGGCCTGGCGCATGGCCATGGCCATCTGGCTGGCGTAGGCTTCCCGCCCGTTCTTGAAGGCAAGCACGGTCTGCCGGGCGGGGCCTGCATAGAGGAAGGGCGCGGCCGCGCGATCGAAGCGGGGTGGGTCCTTGAGGCAGCCGAGGCAGTGGCTTTCGGCTGCCCATTCGATCGGCAGCGGGATGCTGCACTGGATGCAGCGCGCGCCCTGGATCACCGGGAGCGCCGACCAGCAATCGGCGCAGAAGCCGAGCGGGGTTGCCACAGGGGCCTTGCAGGCGATGCAGGTGGGCGGCATCAGCAGGTCGACGAGGGTCTGGACGGCGCCTTGCACCGCATCGCGCGCCCCAAGGGCGAGAGTCCGGGTGACCGTCATGGCCTGGAGATAGCATGGAAAGCCCGAAGCACGGCATGGCCAGCGAGGAACCATTTGACCGGGCGGCGCGGCGCCGGGCGCGCGATCGCGCAAGCCGGCTGATCGGCGGGCGCGGCCAACTGCTGGCCCATGTGGCCGCAGAGCTTGCGGAACGGCAAGCCCTTCTGGGGCCATGCCCCAATGGCGAGGCGCTGTGGATCGGGCTGATGGGCGGGCTGCCGGCCGGGCATGTCGGCATGGACCCGTCGCCGGTGTTGGCAGGCCGCCATGGCGGCGTGGCGGGCGACGAGGATCGGCGGCATTTCGGGGACGGGCGGTTTGCGCGCGTGACGGCCTTCATGACCCTGCACGGGGTGAACGACCTGCCCGGCGCGCTGATCCTGTGCCGACGTGCACTGATGCCCGGGGGCCGGTTCCAGGCAGCCTTTCCCGCCGGGCTGTCGCTGGCAGGGGTGCGAGGTGCCTTCCTGGAAGCCGATGTGGCGGCGGGGCGCGGGGTTGCCCCACGCGTGGGGCCGACCGTGGACCCTGCCGAGGCGGCCGGCCTGTTGCAGCGCGCGGGCTTTGTGGAGCCTGTGGCCGAAGTGGACACGCTGAAGCTGCGCTATCGCAGCTTGAGGGACCTTGCGCTGGATGTTCGTGCCCATGGCGACAGCGGCTGGCTTGCCGCACGCGAGGGGGGCCTGACGACTCCTTCGCGCTGGGCGGCTGCCGAGGCGCAATTTGCGCAGGCGGCGGATGCCGACGGCCGGGTCACGACCGAGGTGCAGATCCTCTACTTGTCGGGAAAGGTGCCCGACCCGAGCAGCGCCAGATAGGGGCGCACGAGGTCGGGATGGGTGACGGCCAGGAAATGGCCGGTCCCGGGCAGGCGGCGAAGATGCGCCCGGGGGTTGGCCCGGATGCGCGGCTCCTCGGTTTCGGGAACCGTGCTGCCTTCGCCGGCTGCCAGCACGGTGAAGGGGAAGGGGGCTCGCGCGAGACTGTCCATGAAAGTGGTGGAGGCGCCGCGGAAGCTCGTTGCCTCCCAGCCGGGCGTGCAGGCGAGGCGAACGCCGTCGCCGTCGGGCAGCAGCCCGCCCTCGAGATAGTCGTCGAGGGCAGAATCCGGCCAGTCGCGGAAGACGCCCCGCCCGTGATAGCTGTGACGGGCGGCGGCCGCGCTGTCGAACCGGCCGCGCCGGCGCTCTGCCGTGTCGGCCATGGGGTTGGGCGGGTGCCCGGCTTCGCGCGCGGCGCGGTATGCGGCGACATGGTCGGGCGGGATGAAGGGCGGGTCGATCAGGCAGACGGCCCGCGCGAGGCCCGGCGTGTCGACGGCAGCCTCGAGCGATGCGGTTGCGCCGAAGCTGTGGCCGGCCAGCAGGACAGGGCCGCCGCCAAGTGCCTCGACAAGGGCGACGAGATCCTGGCGGTAGAGTGTCCAGTCGACCGGGATGTGGCCGGGCACCGCCTCGAGCTCGGTGCGGCCATGGCCGCGCGCATCGGGTGCGACGATGCGGAAGCGATCGGAAAGGGGGGCAAGCAGCTGGGTGTAGACCCTTGCACACATGCCGGTCGCATGGGTGAAGACGAGCAGCGGCCCCTCCCCCCATTGCAGGGTGAAGATGCGCCCGCCGGGCACGGGAACGAACCGCTCGATGGGCCTCATGTCAGCAGGACATGCGCGCCTTCGGCATGCCAGCCGAGCCAGACCTCCTCGTCCCAGCTGAAGTCCTCCTGGTCCCAGCGGGTGAGGTTCGGGCGGATCACGCGGACCCGTTTTCCGCCGTCGAGCCGGACGTCGTAGACGGATTCGGAGCCGAGATAGGCGATGTCCATGATCGTGCCCTTGACCACATTGTAGCCGGGCGGTGTCCCCTCCATGTCGGGAGGGCCGTACGCGGCACCACGCTTGTGCAGTTCCACCTTCTCAGGCCTGAGCGCCAGCCAAAGCTGCAGTGTTCCAGACGCGCCCGTTCCCCGGGCAAGCCAGGCCCTGGCGCCGAGCTCGGGCAGATCGATGATCGCATGGTCACCTGCATCCTCGACCACCCGGCCCTCGAACAGGTTCACTGATCCGATGAAGTCCGCGACCAGCCGCGAGGCCGGGAATTCGTAGAGGTCGGCTGGCGTCGCGACCTGCATCAGCGAGCCCTTGTTCATGACGGCGCAGCGCGTGGCGAGCGCGAGCGCCTCGTCCTGGTCGTGGGTGACCATGACGAAGGTGATTCCCAGCCGGTCCTGCAGCGCCGACATCTCGAAGCGCAGCTCCTCGCGCAGCTTGGCATCGAGGGCTGAGAGCGGCTCGTCGAGCAGAAGGACCCGGGGCTTCTTCACGATGGCCCGGGCAAGGGCGACGCGCTGGCGCTGGCCGCCGGACAGCTGGTCGGGCATGCGGTCGCCGAAGCCTTCCAGCTGGACCAGCGCGAGCGCGTCTTCGGCGCGGGCGCGGCGCTCCCCAGCGGCGACCCCCTCCATCCTGAGGCCGTATTCGATGTTCCGCATCACCGAGAGGTGGGGGAAGACGGCATAGCTCTGGAAGACCATGTTGACGGGGCGCTTGTTGGGCGCGACGCGCGTGACGTCGTGCCCGTCGATCAGGATCTGCCCGCTGGTCGGTGTCTCGAACCCGGCGAGCATCCTGAGAAGGGTCGTCTTGCCACAGCCCGAGGGGCCGAGCAGGGCGAAGAACTCGCCCTCGACGATGGAAAGGCTGACGTCGTCGACCGCCGTCACGGGCCCGAAGCGCTTGGTGATGTTGCGAAATTCGATGATGGTGCGCGGCGGCCGCGGATCGGGCATCAGGACAGCCTTTCGGCGGCGGCCCGGGCCTGGAGACGCAGGGCCAGGAAGGTGAGGAGCACCGTGACTGCCAGCAGCAGGGTGGAGATGGCGTTGACCTTGGGGGTCACCGAGAAGCGGACCATCGAATAGACCTTCACCGGGAAGGTCACGGTATCCGGCCCGGCCGTGAAGAAGGTGATGACGAAATCGTCGAGGCTGAGCGTGAAGGCCAGAAGCGCGCCGGCAAGGAGCGCCGGGCGGATGTGCGGCACGACCACGTCCCACAGGGCCCGCCAGTTGCCTGCCCCGAGATCGCGGGCTGCTTCCTCCTGGGCGCGATCGAAGCTCTGCAGCCTTGCCCTGACCACCACGGCGACGAAAGGGAAGCTGAAGGACACATGCGCGATCACGATGGGGCCGAGCGAGAGCGGCCAGGGAAGGCCGGCCGGCCAGGGCATCACGCGGGCGAAGAAGATCAGCATGGCGACGCCCATGCAGATTTCGGGCACGACGATCGGGAGCGCGAAGGCGCCGTCCACGAGCATGCGGCCCGGGAAGCGGAAGCGCCAGAGCGCGATGGCTGCCAGCGTGCCAAGGAGGAGGCTGATGGCGGTTGAGAAAGCCGCGATGGAAAGCGAATTGACGAGTGACTGGACCAGCTCCGCGTCCTCGAAGACCTTGGCATACCAATCCATGGTGAAGCCGCGCCAGTGCGTGGTGCGGCGGCTGTCGTTGAAGCTCATGGCGACCAGCACAAGCAGGGGGGCGTAGAGGAACAGCCCGACGAGCAGCATCCAGAGCTTGAGCGGCCAGCGGCGCGCATAATCGAGCAGGCCCGGCGGTTCCCTCATTCGGCGTCGATTCGCCTGCGGTGGGCCGACTGCAAGGCGATCCCGATGAAGGTGACATACATCAAGAGGAAGGCAAGCGCTGCGCCGAAAGGCCAGTCGTTCGCGCGCTTGAACTGGCGCTCGATCACGTTGGCGATCATCTGGCTGTCGGGGCCACCCAGAAGGTCAGGTGCGAGGTAGCTGCCGAGAACGGGAATGAAGGTGAGAAGGACGGCAGAGGCGATGCCGGCGGAGGCAAGTGGCAGAACAACGTACCAGATCGTCCTCAGGTGGCCGGCTCCGAGGTCGAGACTGGCCTCGAGGAGCGATCTGTCGAGCCGGTCCAGCGCCGCATAGAGAGGGAGCACGGTAAACGGAAGGTGGACATAGACGAGGCCGACCATGACCGCGAAGTTGCTGTTCATCATCGGCAGGGGCTCGAACCCGGCCCAGCCGAACGCCCAGAGGAGGCCCTGGTTGATCAGCCCCTCGTCCCTGAGCAGGGCAATGAGGGCATAGGTTCGGATGAGCAGATTGGTCCAGAAGGGGAGCATGATCCCGACGAGCAGGACGGCCTTGAGCCGTGGCGCTGCGAAACTGATTGCAAGCGCCACGGGAAAACCGACCAGCAGGCAGATGAGGGTCGCCAGCGCGGCAAAGGCGAGCGACTTGGCGAGGATGCGCAGGTAGAGCGGCTCGAGCGCCCGGGCATAATTGGCGAAGGTGCCGGAGATCTCGATTCCGGCGACACCGACATTGGTCCCGAAGCTGTAGGCCCAGACGACCGCGATCGGCACCGCGAAGAACAGGAGGAACCAGGCGAGCGGTGGGCCGAGAAGACCTGCCAGCCCGGGCCTCGCAGTTCGCCAGTCAAGCCCGTCGCGCATCCCCCCTGCCCCGGCCCCTCCGACTCAGGCTGCGCGCACGCGGGTGAAGGCCTCTTCGAAGGCGCGGGCCTGTTCGGGGCCCTCGTACTTGCCCCACTCGCTGGCCTCCATGCCGGGCCCTGTCGGGAAGATGATCGGGTTGTTGGCGTAGCTTGCCGGCATCAGCGCCTTCGCGGCCGCGTTGGGTGTCGGATAGAGAATCGTCTCGATGATGTGCTTCCCGGCTTGGGCATCGAGCAGGTAGTTGATGAACTTGTGCGCCTGTTCCGGGCGCGGCGCGCCCTTCGGGATTGCAAGCGTGTCGGCATTGAGGAGCGAGCCTTCCCGCGGGACGACGAAGCCGATGTCGTTATCCTCCAGCGCGATCTGGGCAATGTCTCCGTTTGGCTCGAGCACCAGGTCGACATCGCCGGCGAGAAGCAGGTCCTGCCCATTGTCCTCGTGGAAGGTCTTGATGTTCGGCTTCTGCCGGATGAGCATTTCCTCGACGGCCTTGATCGTGGCCTCGTCGACGCCATTGATCGACTTGCCGAGATAGCGCGCGCCGAGGCGCATGAGATCGGCGGATTCCGCATTCAACGCGATCCGGCCCTTGTAGAGGTCGCTGTCGAACAGCCATTTCCAGCTGTCGGGAACGCCGTTCACACGGCTCTTGCGATAGCCGATGCCGAGCACCAGCCATGTGTAGGGCACGCTGTGCTTGGGAGCGGGATCGTAATCCTGCCCCAGGAACTCGGGCGCGATGTTCTTGAGGTTCGGCAGAGCGGCCGTGTCGAGTGGAAGCAGCATGTCGGCCTGCCGCATGCGGGTCACGAACTCGTTCGTCGGGACGATGACGTCATAGCCTGGATTGCCGGCCTTCAGCTTGGCGAACAGCTCGTCATTCGTGGCGAAGTAGCTCGTCTGGACCCGGATGCCGGTGGCCTCTGCAAAGCTGCTGAGGGTGTTCTCGCCGATGTAGGTGTCCCAGGTGTAGAAATTCAGCTTGTCGGTCGCGTTGGCGCGGGAGCCGCCCTCCCTGCCGCACCCCTCAAGCGTGAAACCGACGGCCGCCACCCCGAGTCCGGCGAGCAGTCCGCGACGGGACAGTCGGCCCTGCGAAAGCTCCATCCAGCCGCTTCTCGCAATCTCCGCCATCTGAGCCCTCCTCGACTGCTCGGAACCGAAATGTGGTAGAGCAGCCGGCGTCCGACGTTAAGCCTCATTGTGCGGCGCGGCAGGATCTTCAGCGGGGTCGTGGTGTCGGGCCGTCCCCGCTTCCCTGTTCGACCAGCTGGCGCAGCAGGGCATCGTTGAGATCGCCTGGTTCGGCGAGCAGATCGGCGACCTGGATGTTCTGCCCGCGGTCGCGCGCAGACAGGACAGCGAACCCAGCTGCGAGAAGGCTCTCGACATTGCTGTCGCGCGCAACGCGCGTCGGCCCACCAAGCACGACAGCAATCAGTCGGCGGCCATCACGGACGGCCGAGGCAGCAAGGGTAAATCCGGCAGCATTGGTAAAACCGGTCTTTATGCCGTCGACCCCCGGCATCGTCCGAAGCAAGTGGTTGTGGTTCGGCAGGACCTGGTTGCCGAACACGAACTGCTGCTGCTGATAATAGCCGTAATACTGAGGGAAATCGCGAATGGTCGCCTGTGAGAGGATGAAGATATCGCGCGCCGTGGTCACCTGGCGGGAGTCCGGCAGCCCATTGGGGTTCACGAAACGGCTGTTCGACATGCCGAGCGCCTTTGCACGCAGCGTCATCCGGCGGGCAAACTCCTCAGAACTTCCGGCAACATGCTCGGCCAGAGCGACAGATACGTCATTGGCTGACTTTGTCGCGAGACTGCGGATTGCCTGATCGACCGTCAGGCTTTCTCCGGGCTTCAGCCCCAGCTTGGAGGGTCGCTGGCTGGCTGCGTCCCGGCTCATGACGACCCGATCCGTCAATTGCAGCTGGCCGGCCGCCAACTGCTCGAACACTATGTATAGCGTAATCACCTTGGTGATCGAAGCAGGGAAGCGCTGTGTGTCGGCCCGCCGGGAATACAGCACCTCGCCTGTGCTCGCATCGGCGACGAAGGCTGCATACTTCTGCTGGTCGAACAGGCTGAGCGCTTCGGCGGTCGCGGAGTGGCCGACGCACAGCAAGGCAATAGCGGACCGCAAGACGGTGCGACGAGAAGGCATTCTGCTGATTAACACAGAGCGGAGTCCTGAGGCCAGAGCCGGATCATCCGGAAGCAGTGGCGTGGTCCTGGGTCCGGGGCTATCTGGCCTACATGTCAGCAGAACCCGACCACCTTGCGCTCCCCCGATGGCGCGTCATGCCCGGCCTGTCGGATTACAGGGAGACGCTTGTCGCCATGGAGGCCCATGTCGACCGCATGGCCCAGGGTGCCGCCGGCGAGGAAATCTGGCTGCTGGAACACCCACCCGTGGTGACGGCCGGCACAAGCACATCCATGACGGACCTGCTGGAACCGGACCGTTTTCCTGTTATCCAGACGGGGCGGGGCGGGCAGTTCACCTACCATGGCCCCGGCCAGCGCGTGATTTATCCGATGCTCGATCTCGGCAAGCGCGGGCGCGACGTGCGGCGCTATGTGGCGGCGTTGGAGGCATGGGCGATCGATGCGCTTGGTGCGTTGAACGTGGAGGCTGGAACCAGTCCCGTGGGAACCGGCATCTGGGTTGTCGATCCAGTGCAGCCCGGGCGACTTCTGAAGATCGGCGCGATCGGTGTTCGCGTGCGTCGCTGGATAAGCTTCCATGGCATGGCAGTGAATGTCAGTACCAACCTCGGCCACTTCGATGCGATCGTGCCGTGCGGTCTGCCTGATCAAGGGGTGACACGACTGGTCGATCTTCGTCCGGACAGCGGCATGGAACTCTTGGACAGGGCGCTCTTCTGCGGTCTGCCGACGTTGCTGCACTCTTTGTCGAGCGAACCATCGCATCGCATCAAGACGCTTGAGGGCGGTCAGGATTGCAGCTAGGTTCCGCGGCGGTTCGGGGTCGGTAGGGACCGAAAGCTCCAGAACTTCCGCAAAAAGACCAAGGAGTCATAAGATGGGTGACGTTCTTCAAAAGGCAAAGGCTGCCGCACTGGTGACTGCTGCTGCCCTGTTCGTTGTTGCTTGCGGTGGCGCCAAGCCGGCCGAGGAAGCCGCTGCTCCGACTGATACCGCGGCTGTCGAAGCTGCCCCGGCAGACGCTGCTGCTATGGACGCAGCGGCCGCTCCGGCTGCCGACGCTGCCGCCCCGGCTGTTGATGCAGCAGCTGCGGCCACCGATGCCGCTGCCGCTGCCACGGACGCTGCTGCTGCTGCCACGGACGCTGCTGCAGCCCCGGCACAAGCGCCGGCCCAGTAAGTCGGTTAGCCGACCGGCCTGCTAGGCCAGCTGGATATGGAAAGGCCGCCCCCGAAAGGCGGCCTTTCTTCTAGATGGGAGGACGAAGCATGAGTCTCGCAGAAGTTACCCAAGGGATGGCCGAGCGCGTTGCGAAGAACGGCGGACTTTCCGGGAAGGTTGTCACGTTCGATTTCGGCGACGAAGGTTGCGTGCGCATTGACGGCACGTCTGATCCTGCCGTTGTCGACAATGATGCCGGAGCTGCCGATTGCCGCGTTAAGTTGTCGATGTCCGACTTCCAGGATATTGCCGCTGGCAAGCAAAACGCGCAAATGGCTTTCATGATGGGGAAGCTAAAGGTCGAAGGCGACATGGGTATCGCGATGCAGCTCGGGAAAATCCTGGGCTGATGGCTTGGCAGCAGGGTCTTGTCGTAGGCCGCCGACGGCCACATCTGCGCACGGCTCTGCTGCCGCTTGCCCTTGCGATCGCAGCAGGGGCTGCGCAGGCCGCTGCACCGGCCCCGCTTCCAAACCTGACGGCGAAGGAAGCGCGTGCAGACAACATCTGGGCACTCCGTGCGGGCCTGAACGTCGCAGCCCTGCAATGCCAGTTCTCGCCGTTTCTGGCGACTGTTCCTACCTACAATGCGCTCTTGCGACAGCATTCCGACGAGATGAGTGACGCGTTCAAGACAATGACGGGTTACTTTGTCCGCACCAAGGGCAAGGCTGGCCAAAGAGCATTCGATTCCTACGCGACCCGTGCAAACCAGAGCTGGGCGTCTTTCGACGGTCAGATCAGCTTCTGCAACACGGCCGCGATGGTTGGGCGGAAAGCGCTTGCCGTTCCAAAGGGTCAACTCGGTGACTTTGCGGCAGTCGAGCTTCCTGCCATGCGTCAAAGTGTCGACATGAAACAGGAGCAGTTGCTGGCGCCACGGCTTGACTGGGCCATCGTTCCCCAGTTGACCGATCCGTGCCCCGGAAAGCGCCGCTGCCGCTAAGCGGGCGGAGCCCGAGCTCCTCCAGACAGTCTGCGTAGCCCAGGGTCGGTAATTGCCGCAAATCTGGCCTGCTGTGCGCAGCCAACGCCAAAACGAAAAGGGCTCGCGCCAAAACGGCGCGAGCCCCAGTTTCGCAGTTCGGGGGACTAGCCCCCGAACCTGGATCAGTTGGTTGGCTGACCGAAGATGACCTCGGCGCGCCGGTTCTGCGGTTCGCGCACGCCAAGCGGCGTGTCGACAAGCAGACGATTGAAGCCGAAGCCCCGCGTCGTCATCTGGCTTTCTGCAATGCCCTTGCCGGCCATGTAGGCCTTCACAGCATTTGCACGCCGTTCGGACAGGCCCTGGTTGTACTTGGCCGAACCCGAGGTGTCGGTGTGACCGTCGATGACCACCGAAGACTGACCGGTCTGCATGTACGCTTCAGCAGCGCGATCGAGGATCGCTGCAGCTTCCGGCGTAATGTCATACTTGTCCCAGTCGAAGAAGACGAGGAACGGTCCAGGCGTCACCTGCGCCGGAGGCGGCGGAGGCGGCGGAGGCGGCGGAGGCGGCGGCGGCGGCGGAGGCGGCGGTGCAACCTCTTCCTCAAACAGGTTGAAGCTCACACCCAGCAGAAGGCTGTGGCTGCGCCAGTTGCCCGACAGATCGTTGCCGTTCGTCGTCTGCAGATCAATACCGTTCATGTTAAAGAAGCGGTACTTGAGCGACAGATCAACTTTCTCGGACAGCGCATAGCGGATGCCAGCAAGGGCCTGCCATGCAAAGCCGGTGTCGCTGTCATCCGAAAATGCCGGACCATTGAACTTTTCGAGCTGCCAGATGTGCGACTTGAAGCGCGCGATACCAACGCCGCCGCCCACGAAGCCGCCGAACGGCGAGCCTTCCTCGGCCCCGAAATCGAACATGCCGTTCAGCATGAACGACAGGATCTGGGCGTTGCCGTCAGCCGCTTCGTTGCGACCGGCCGCCGGCCGGTTGGGCCCAGGCACATTAACGCCGTTGGCCACCGTCACCACGTCAAGGTTCGCATCCTTGTAGGCCACTTCGAATTCAGCCCGGAATGCGCCGAAATCGTAGCCAAGCACGCCGCCCAGCTCCCAGCCCGGCTCATACTTGTTGCGAACCGCGTCACTGGTACCAACGCCAGCCGGAGTCTCCAGATCCCAGCCCTTGGTCTCAGCAATAAAGCCGCCCGCATCAAGGCCAATGTACCAGGAGTTATCGCGCGCTTGCGCGGCTCCTGCCAGCACCGTGGTCGCAAGTGCGACCGCAACGGCGAACTTCCCCATAACTATCCCCTTCTACGTATGACGCACTAAGGCCTCGCCATCTAACCGAGGCCGGTGCGCCATAGCAAGGGGGCGGAACACCAAAACTGTGTTTTCAGAGCAACATGTTGGCCCGCAAACGGGTCACAACCTCCATTTCAGCTTTGTATCAGCCCAAGTGTGCGCATCCTTTCCAGAATGGCATTCACCACAGCCCGCACTTCCGAATCGACCGTTACACCGCCCGACGGACTGGAAATCTGAGCCAAGGGCGCGCCCGACAGACCATCCGCCTGCCAACTTTCGCCCATCCGCCGCAATCGTTGGCCGCCCGCCTTATCATACAATGTCGCCCCTTCAGGCAGTGACAGGTATCGCCATCCCCCCTCTGTCCACGTGGCAATCTGGCCAGCCTTTCCGTCCCAGTCCAGCCCGGCGCCCGAAGGAACGAGCCAGCACTGGCCAGCGATCGGCGAATTCGGCGGCTGCACCAAATCCCGGCGCTCCACGACACAGCCGACCGCCGCATCAAGCAGCAGAAGCGCTTCGTTGTGCGTAACCTCTTTCTGCCCCTGCCCTGCAACCAACAGGGGCAGACCATATCGCGCTGTCAGTTCCATTGCCTTGCCACTCCTACACCTCGACCCAATTGGAGAACCTCAGCCTCTCGGGCCCATCCCCCAGTGCCTCCACCCGCCATGTCCCGCCGGGCATGGGTCCACCAAATCTCGCAATTTGGGCTGACAATTCGATACGGACACCAGTCGATGAAGCTGGAACGGTCCATTCCAGGCCGGACCCCGGCCGGAAATGCCACGTGTAAGCACCAGCGCCCGATCCTGCGATCGTTGGCTGCGCGTCTGCAAAGCTCCAGTTCCACCGATCCCGCCAAATCCAGTTGAAGCGGACCTCGCCATCCTTCAGGCGATGCGCACGCAGGTGCACAGGGGCCAAGGGGCTGACCCCGGCCGCCTGAACCGTGTAAGCTGTGAATTGCCCGCCAGACGGATCGCCGGCGCCGTCGACAAGAATGTCCAGAACTCGCCCGCGCATTTCCGGGCTGATGGGCAGCGACGCCCCGCCCGACCGGGGAATCGACATCACCAGTGTGCCCGCAGAATGGTCGGCAGGACCGGTGCCAAAACGCCCCCTCAGCAGACCCGAAAGTCGCACCAATCCCGCATCGACGGCCTCTGCCTGCCGATACTGCAGAATTTCGCTCCCAATGCTGAGCAGGCCCCCACCATTCAGGACATCTGCAATTGTGCGGGTCAGGAAAAGGCCATGGCCAGACGATACATCGATCAGCACATGATTGCGCTCGTCCCACAGCGTCCCGGGAGACCCAGAAAGACCATGCGCGAGAACCCCGAAGGGAAGCTGCTCACTGGCTCGCCCGATGTCGATCTCGTCTCCGCCCACCAGCAGCCCGACACCGGCCCCCTGCCAACCTGCGCCCCCACTTGCCAAAACCAGCAATTCGGCACTCGATGATTGGTGCAGCGAAACCGGAGGCTCGACCAACGCCACAACCGAGGAAGGCGGCGACACATCCGGCGCAGGCAGTATTCGCCCCGCATCTGTTGCAACAAGCACCCGGGAAAATCTCGGAGGCAACCTGCGGCCCTCGAGTTGCACCAAGAGCCCCCGCACTTCCCGTCGGGTAACCTGCCATGTGGTGCCCTCTGGCAAGCAAAAGACATCTCCGACCGAAATGCAGAGGAATCGATGTGGCAATGTGATGCTCATGGTCTCGGAACCGGCATCCGATTCCTGCAACAGCCGCTGCACAATCGCGCGGGCCGCAGAAGCTGTCGCAGCAAGCGGCCAACTCAAGGCGATCGCCGGCCCCTTCGCGCTCCGGATTTCCTGCTGCCACCCAAGCTGGAAGTCTCGGGCTCTATCCTGGAAGGACAGGCTCAGGCCCGCTGGCTTGCCATCCTGCCTGACCTTTCCAACCGTTTCGGGATCTGCCCGATCAGCCACCAAGTCGTCCATCATGATTGCAAAGGCACGTGGCTCCAGACGTATCCTGAGTTCACCTTCCTGAATTGCAATCGTGCACCCCGAAGCACGTAGCAGGTCCTCGACGTCGGCCTCCAGGGGATCGAGGCTTGCCGTGAAGCCGTCCACTTCGACCATCGAAGATGGGGCCTCGAGCTTGGCTCCCAACTGCGACATCAGCGTTGCAAGCCATTCAGGCGCGGTCTCGCCTTCTGCCAGCACTTCGAAGCTCAACGATGGAATGCGATTTCCATAAGGCGCAAGGTCGAAATTCTCGAAGACCGCATATGAGAGATGCGAAAAGGCTGGCGCGTTCTCGATGCCCTCCATTGCGACAATCAGCGGGTCAGCTTCCGCCTTGCCCTGGGAATGAACTCTCAACGTAGCGGGCGTGAGAAATCGCCCGTCCTGCGTTCGCAACAGGCTGCCATCAGCCCAGATACGGCCAATTCCGCCGATCGGCCCCCGTGACACGGCCATGGCAAAGCCTGCAGCCTGCGCCGTTCGGCCCTGCCCCTTCGCGCCTCGTGAGGTGGGCGCTGTCGCCCAGATCAGCAGACCGCCCACCCGCGTTCGACCGAAGACATGGGGCACAATCTCGCCATAGGCGGATCGGCTCGCAAACCCATCTTCGGCACCGCCTCGCCGCGTGCGGAACAGGGCCCGGTCCACATTGGAACCCAAGGCGGCGCCGATACCCGCACCCAAGGGCCCGCCAAGCGCCTGGCCTACGGTCGAAAACAGCACAGACGCCATCATTTGCCTCCCAACGGCAGTCGCCAGGCAGAATGCCAGATTTCTTCCCGATGAACGGGGCGAAAAACGACACGCCGCAGTCCCGCATGCGCCTCGACCAGCCCACCAGTCACCTTCATCGCAAGATGGACCTGGAGCGTGGCCGGCGCCTGAAACAGGATGTCGCCCGTTTCGGCAGCCGGCACGCGGTGGCATCCTGCCAGCTCGAGAAGTGACGTCGCAGCAGGAACGGCCAATCCCCTCAGCGGGAAGTGCGCGACATCGATCCGCAGCCCCGCCCGCAAGGCCGCGAAATGGATCAGCCCGACACAGTCGCATCCTGCCGCATCTCGACCCTGCGGCCTGAAGCGAGTTCCAATCAATGCCATCGCCGACTGCTCGAGGCGTTCCGCAAGGGGATGCGTCGCGTCAACTGCGCGCATAGCGCAGCAACGCATCCGTGCCGGGCACGTAAGGCTCTCCACCGAACATGCGGGCATTTCCGAAGCGCAACTGGCAGGTCGAATGACGCTTGTCGCAGCCAGGTGTCAGTCGCACCTGGACCACATCTTCCACCCCTGCAGGTAGCGCCGAATCAAGCACCAGCTCAGTCCCATCCAGGCCAATGATCTGCCTGTCGATCCCACAGCAGCGGCCGCCCAGAATGCGGGCCCATCCCAAAGCGAAGACCGAAAGATCACCCAACCCCTCCAGAGGCTTGAGCCGCCCCTCGCCCACACGGCTGACCTCCCAGTCGACCCGACGGCCGTCCAGGTTGAACCCGCAGCCGCCATCCCCCAATTCGTGCCGGCAGGTCGGGCTCAGGCGCAAGGGCATCAATGCAGTCGACAGATCGACATCGGTCAGCAGCTCCACCCGAAAGGCGCCCCCAGCCTGGGCCGGTTGGCGAGACACATCGCCGATGCGACCGCGCGAAAGGCGCAGATGCCCAGCCTCCGGCTCCGTCCAGTCGCAGACGATCACATCAACAAACGCCCCACGCCAACGCCCACTCGCAAGATCGAATGCCGTCACGGTCGAGGCCTCAAGGACCCCCTCGATCGACATGCTGTCCCCTTTCAGCCCCTCGGTCTGGACCGAGGCGGAAGGGGTCATCCCAGGTCCCGCTCTGTAGGTCACACCTTCGAGACGAAGGTCGCGGTCATGGCTGGTGAAGCCAAGCACCACCCCGTCTGCTCTCGCCAGTCGCCAGCACACGGCGAGATGTCCGACAGGCTTGTCGAGGATTGCCTGCACGACGCTCATTCGCGCACCTCGATCAACGGAACCGATGGCGCCTCACCAGACCGCACACCGGACAGCGAAACCTCCAGCCGATCGACAGCGAAACGAACTGGGACATCAAACAAATAGCCGGCTCGAACCTCTGAACCCTCTGAGGGGGGATCTTCGAACAGGATTGTACCGAACGGCCCCAGGCTCCACCCGGCCACCACTTGCCCATCAACTGCAATCTCGACGCTCTGGGCATCAGGACGCGTTATGCGCCGGACTTCTTCCGCTCCGGCAAAGCCGTAGCGCTTCACAAGCTGGAAGGTCAGTGACGTTCCATCGCCGATCCCGATCAGCTGGTCGGTCGGCACCGGAGCTTCACCTGTCGGGCTGCTGCTGTGGTCCAACGGATCCCTTAGCCGGAACCCGAAACCGCGGCCGCGACGGGCCCTGAAAAAGGCCAGCAAAGACATCAGGTCAGCCTCCGACCGTATGCCCAGACCTGCGTCATAGGTCAGCCGCGCCTGCGCCCATTGGACGTTGCGCTGCTCGTGGCCCGACGCCAACTGCGCCACCTGGGTTGAAAACTCCGGGCCCCCAACGGCGTCGAAACCAAGCTCAAGCGGAAACCTCACATCATGGACGGCCTGCATAGTGTCGCCTCTTTCATCGTCTGACCCGTCGACCTGTATCCAGACGAACCCGTCTCGGGCGACCTGTGGCCAGGCCCAGACGAATGTCTCCGGAACGCCGCGCTTCATCGCCGCCGATGCGGCACTTGCCACCAGGGGCCATTCCGTCAGGGCATGTCGCGGATCGAGGACAAAGCCTGCCAGATACTGCTGCTTGGAAAGCGGATATCCCAGCACGCTCAACACGGCCTCCCGCGCACGCGCCATACCCGCTTCGTCCGAACTGGTGACGAAGCTGTAATCTTCCAACTGCAGCACATCCCATGCGGGGTTGGACCAGGCGGGCGGCATGTTCGCCCGGCGCAGCTCGGGCGCACCGGAATCGAGGACCTGTGGCGCATAGAACAGCAGATGAGACACGGTTTCGGCCGCCTGCCCCTGCTCTACAGCGGTTATCAGTGCCCCAGTGGCCTCAGCCAGCCGGGCCCCAAGCCAATCGAGCCAAGACAGTTCGGCGACTGTGCGTGTCCCGCGCACATCGCTCATGGCCGGCGGCTCGGTACCTGTCTCGACCAGCCAGCGTCCCACAGTGGCAGCATCGTAGAAACAGGGCCGACCAGTCGGCCCGACCCACCACCACGGTTCGCCCACCTGAAACAGAACGCGTCCGCTCTCGCTTGCGGCGATCTGGCCGAATTCCGACGCAACCCCCCGCAGCCAGGCCATAGCCTCCGGATTGCAGGACGACAGCAGCGTCGATGGCGGCACCCATCCGGTCAGCGCGCGATTGCCGTCCAGATCGCGCTGAGCCCAGGCAGAGGGTGCATTCTCGTCGAACAGCTCGAATGACAGGGACAGGATCACTTCGAACCCGGCGCGCGCGGCAGCCCGCAGCAGGCCGCGATGCCAGGCCACCGCTGACGCGCACAGACCGGACGACACTTCGAACCGACCCCCGCTGACGGCGGCCAGCGCGTAGAAGTGGCTCATGCCGACATAGTGGTTTGCAAGAGCCCGGTAGCCGAGCGCCTCCCACTGCTCCACCAACCGCTCGGGGACGAGATTGTAGCTATCGTCATACCCGGAACAGATGCGCAGGGCGTGTTCCGGCAGAAAAGCATCTCCGACCGCAAGCATCGATCGTGGGCCGCTCACTGTCCACGCCCTGAACTCGACATAGGTCGAGGCAGCGATCGGCAGCGGATCCGGCGTTCCGTCAAAGCCAGCCGGCACAACCGAAATGAACAGTCGATCTACATCTCCGGCGAACACCAGCTCTCCGCCTTCGCCAAATCCGGCGCGCAACTGGTCCATGTCGAGCACAATGCGCGGTGCTTCCGGTGAACCGGTCGCGTAATTCCACAACCGCACATACCAGACACGGGGCGCCCCATCCGCATTCCGCCCCTCGATGGTCAGCACTGCTCCGTTGACCGCATCGATGGGCATGACGCCCGGTCCGGCGACATACTCGAACGCGAGGGTGCACCCTCGAAGATCGCGGTCGGTCGCATAGGCAAGCAACGGGTGAGACGCCCGATCTTCGCAAGCCCAGATCAGCCCGACGAGATCGCCTCTCGTCAAAAAGTCGAGGTCAAGGCGCAGCACGCCCGTCTCGGGCACAGTTGCAGCTGCCATCATCGGCCGCGGGAAGTCGACCGTCCACAGGCTAGGGCGAAATCGCTTGACCCAAGCAGTCCGCACCTGGTCCGACCGCTGCGCGAGATAGGACGGCACGTCAGCCACCGGTGCGCTCCAGCGCCCGCCGAATGCCCTGCGCGATCTGCCGGCCTGACCGGGCCATGAAAGCAACTTCGCCCGAAGGCGCCGCCATGTTGACAGTCACCCGCACAGGTCCGCGCCCAGGAGCGGCCGCTTCAACCCGACCACTGGATGTGGGAACGAACAGTTCAGGGCCTCTCTCGCCGACCATGTAAGCCCGCCCTGGGCCGACGGCGCCCCCCGTCGCCCGCCCAGGAAGTCCAAGCAACCCGGTGGAAATCCCGCCCAGAAATCCGCCGGCGCCGCCCCCGTCCAGCTTAAGCGCTGCCGCGGCGATCTCGCCCAACGCCTTGGCGGCAACCCGGCCGAGATCTTCGAACTCCAGCTTTCCGCTTCGGGCCGCCTGGCGCAGCGCAGCCTCGATCCCCCGCCCCGCCGACTGCGCCGGCTCTCCGAGACCAATCAGCAACGCCGACCGCATCTCGTCCACATCGCGCCGAAACGCCTCCGTATCTGCCCTCACCGACACGGCGAGGCCATCGATCTCATCGTCCATCGGTGTTCACCTTCATCTCCAGGTCTGCGAGTTCGGCGCGTCCGAGCGGCGCGGACGTGCTCGATCCGGTCCAACCGATCAGCGCATCCTCAAACTCTGCAACGGTCGACTCCCAGAAAGCCCCAGGCACCCAGCCCAGCTGGCCGGTCGCAACGGCTGCGGCAGACCGCGCAAGGTCTGCGAACCGCTTCATCGGCGGCCTCCGAAAACGGAGGCCAGCAGCTGCCGATAGGCAGGAATCAGAGCCTTGAGGCCAACGTCCACCAGCTCCGCCTCGAACAGCCCCCGGTCCACCCACGGGACGGGACGGCGCAAGGCGTGCCAGAACAGCGGGCCAATATCCCCGAGCCGGACATCGCCACATCCAGCCCGGTCAAGAAGCGCAAGCAGGCTTCCAACCTCCTCCTCTGCCGCAACCAGCGACGAGAAGGTCGGGCGAAGAACGCATGCACCCGACGGGAGCGACAGCCCGACCTCTCCGCGCACGATGTTTGCGTCCCTCACAAAGCCTCCACCGGGCCGGAACTCTCCAGTGACAAGGCAAAACTTCTTTCCCCATTGAAGTCGCCCGAATAGTCCAGCCGGGTCACCTGGAACGCTCCGCGTAGGCGTTCTCCACTTTCGAAGCTGACCTCGAAGCGGTCCACTGCCCCGTTCATCACCAGCGACTTCAGCCGCAGCTCGGCAACCGAGCCAGTAAAGACGCCGGCACCGCTGATGGAAACCGACCGCACGCCACCTGCAGGAAGCAGCTGGCGCCATCCACCCGAACCCTTGTTGGTGACAACCACGGGCTCCGTTGCCAATGTCATCTGGGTCGTTCGCAGCCCGGCCACGGTCTGGAACCCCTCCGGCGTGCCCCCATCCCCGATCTTCAACAGGAACGCGGCGCCACTCTCGATCGACATGTCAGTTCTCCCTTACGGAAAGGACGCGAAACTCCAGCTGGCCAAGCGTCCAGCCGCGTGGCGTTCGCCGGACGCTGGCCCTGACGATCCGCAGCCCGATCAGCCGTAACCCGGACGCTCGGGTCGGCATCCCCAGAACAACCCGTTCGATTTCCGCGAGGATGGACTTCGCAGCAGCCATGCCCTCGCGATTGTCCCACAGGCTCACCGTGAAGCGATGCTCCTCACCTGCACCGCCCTGCCATCGGCGCGGCGACACAAGGTCGCTTCCAATCGAGATATAGGGCGGCCGCGTATCGACAGGCGGCCCATCATACACCGGCAGGCCCATCGCCTGCAGCGCTGGATCATCCGCCAGGGCGAGGTTTAGCGCCCGCTGAAGGTCAAGGCTGTTCCGCATCATCACCTCCGCGGCCATCGTCTTCCGCGAGGATCAGAATGCGGCCCCGAATAGCCGGATCGATCTCGATTCCGATTGGCCGCAACGTCAAGCCGCGCCAACGAAGCCGCATATCCAGCGTCGGCTGCACGCCGTCGCGAACAATCACCTGCCACCGTCGCATCGATTGCAGCGTGTCTCCGCGAACCACGGTCGGGTCACTCCGCCGGACAGGCTCGACCGATGCCCACCGTTCGAACAGAAGCGTCCATCCCGAAACGCGATCGCCTGCAAGGCCACGAAGGCTGCTGCGACCCTCGAAGCGCACCCGCTCCGAAAGTCGGCCGGAAAACTCGCCCATCGGCGCCTCCCATCACATGCGGCGCGTGCGCCAGGGGCTGATCATCCGCCGAACGGATGGGGGAATGCCCGGGTCATCAGGGGCATCCCGATGGCTGAAGAAATGCGAGGCGACACGAATGACCGCCAGCCGCAAAGACTCCGGCACCCAGTTCCAGTCGCTCGCCATCCCGGCTCGATACCTGACGACAACATCCGTGCCGTCCAGGACCCCCTGAAGCGAAACCTGTCCGCAACCGTGCCCATCCGTGCGCAGGCTGGCTTCCGATAGGCCGAGGGTACGCTGCGTGCCATCTGCCAGCTCCAACGTGGCCGCCACCAGCGTCCGCGCCGGTTCGGCCGTCAGAGCCAGCAGCCCGGCGCGCACGGTGCCACGTTCCTCGACCTCCCGCTCGAACAGCAAGAGGCCCAGCATCGCTTCGACGGTTTCTGTCGCAGCGCGGAGCAGCCCTGCCAGAAGAGCATCCTCGCGGCTGTCCTCGATGCGCAAGAACAGCTTCAGCTCCCCCAGCGCAGCGGCCGGAGGCGCCTTGTCGATCGTCAGCATCAGCGGTTCTCCACGCGGATCGTAAGGCTCCGCTCGTCGGAGGTCGCATCCGAAAGCGAGACGCGATTGCCGACGACATACACATGGCCGGGTACGCCTCCGCCCAGCCGAACCGAGGCAATCGCACCAGCCAGCCCCGTGCCGGCAACGGCCACGCCCCCCGCCTCACTTGGAACCACTTGCCAGCTGCTCGACACGATCTGGGTGCCGCTCGCGACCGTCGCACCCCAATCGACCCGATAGTCGAGAAGGGAGTCAGGATCCTTCAGAAACATAGCCCTCTCCTTCAGACCGGAGCACCGATCTCGACAGACCAGGATTCGAAATTCACGGTCCCGCCCATCGCGAGGGGCTGGTCCGGACAGGTTGTCACATAGAGGAGCCGCCCCCCGGTCGTGTCGAGCAGGGCCACATGCGTGGCTGAGCCTGGGACCAGCACATCGGCGCCCGCCTTCGCCGCAATCGTGACCTTCCGTCCCGAGCTGTCACCCGGCCCCACGCTGAAATCGCCTGCAGTCAGGGTCGCTTCTGCAAGCCGACCGCTCCACGCTGCCGCAAACGTCGTCGGCTGCGACCCAAGCGCAACAGCCCTGTTGGCGCCCACAACAATGGCCAGCGCGCCATCGAGCACCTCTTCCGCCACCCATTTGCCCATTCTCACTCTCCCACATGCGATCCATTCGCGAGGATGATCATTCAGACCCCACAACGAGGTTGCGGTCTTCCGAGCCGACCAGGAGCCGCCTGCCAGGGGGCGAACTGCCAACCACCTCCGCCGAAAGGCCTGCTGCGCCTGCAGTCAGCAGGCTCCGGGCCCCTTCCACCACAAGGGCGGTGCGCCATCTGACCCGGGCATCCGCCGCGCGATGGGGCTGAAGCCCGGCTACCGCCTGCAAACGTCCAGGCGCTATCTCGCCGGCGGTCCGCCCCAGCGCGCCGCTGTCGAACGTCAAGCCTCGCGTCTGGCCCCGCGCATTCCGATCCGTGGTGGCGACACCAGTGGCCCGGTTTAGCAACCGGCTTGGCTTGAACGGGGCAACCGCTGCCGTGTCGGCCCGATAGTCCCCGCCATAGGCAGCACTGGGCGTCGTCGGGCCACTGTTGCTGCGGTCGTCGACATAGCCGAACCAGTTCACGGCGAACGCAGGCGACGATGCGAGGTCGGTCGCCGAGCCCAGATTGAGTTCCATTTCACTGGCGATGCCATAGTAGGCCGGAAGGAAATCGCGCGGTGTGCTGACGCCCCGGTTGGCATTCACATTGCCACGATAGCCGACGCCATAGAGCACCTCCCACGAACCCGTGAGGGCCGGGTCACCCCTGTACATGTCGTGCTTCGTCGCGTTCCGATCGAAGGCACAATAGCGGATGATGTTGTTTTCCTGGCGAAGGTTCGCATTCAGGATGAAACGGTTCGGCTGCCCGGCCTGCGCGCCGGTCACGAACGCGATCTGTGGCGACCCGGACGGTGCGCTCGAAACCGCCGACGAGGCGAGATAGGTGAAGCGGTTCGCATCCAGCACCGTCACCGCGACCCCAGTGCGGTTCATGGCCGAATTGCCGAAGCCGCTGACGTTGATCGTGTCGCCCGTCGCCATGCCGTGGTTAAGCAGGCCGATGGTGATCGTCGCGGTGCCGTTCACCCGCACCGGGGACGTGGCACTGGACGATGAGGCAAAATCCACATCGTTGTGGAAGTTCAGCCGCCCACCGATGAAGGTGCAGCCTTCGAAGATGCTGTCGCGCAGCACGCTTCCGGTCGTCTCGCCGATTTGCATCACGCGCGAAGATCCGGGCACCCCTGCGCATTCGATCAACAGGTTGATCAGCGCCCAGCGGAAGCTTGCGCTCACCGTCGATCCGAACGCGGGCGTTCCGACGCTCAGGACATTGTCGGTCGTTCCATAGACCTCGACGTTCCACAACATCAGGTCGTCCATGTTCTGCGAGCCGGTGTTGAAGGCTGCGCCGCGCGAGGGCGCAAACTCCCCGGCTTCCGGCATGACGATCCTGGTATTGATCAGCGTGGACACCCGCGACGAGGACGCCATCATCGCCGTTCGGGTCTGGTTGCGGCTGATGAAGCCGAAGTCCTGAAGGCCGCAGTCCCGCTGCGTCACGTTGAAGCCGCTGAACCACTCGCTGTTCGCGCCGCCCACGAACATGATCCGGTTGGATCCGTCGTTGGCAAAGCCTGCCTTGCCGCGCACGTCCACGTTTTCCAGTGTCAGCCAGCGGTTCGTGTCGGTCGTGGTGAAGATGCTGACTTCGCCGATCTCGGCGCTCAGGTCGCGCAGCTTGATCCGCGTCATCCCACCAAGGCGCGGGGTCGCACTGGACAGCGAACGAATGATGCAGTTCGCGCGCGGGTCAGACGAAGCAGGCGTGCCGCGAATGACGATATAGCCTGGCCCCGAATTGGCGTGCGAACTGGCAGGCGTCAGGTCAATGCTGTGCTGGTTCACACCCTCGGGCAGCAGCATTTCCCACCAGGCCGCGCATGACGTGACGGACGAGAACCCATTGCGCGCGGGCAGCGTGCGGTTGCCGTTCACGCCGTTGCGGAACGCCGACGCCGCCACCGAAATCGACCGCGCCTTGGTCGTGGCAGACGCCGCCTGTGCCGCCGCAAGGCTGGTGTGCAGCGTCACAGCGCTGCCCGTCGTCGCCCCGTTCACCAGGTCGATATCGACGTAATAGCGCGGCCAAATCGCGCCTGTCGGGTCGTACCACAGGTGGAACGGCTTATCGAAGTTCGTGCCCAGCGCCGCCGTGGTCGACGTGCTGTGCGCCGTCCCCGTGGAACGCTCTGCCCCCACCCACGGAAACACCGTCGCGTGAACCGTGATCGGGCCGGGGTTCAAGCCCGAAAGGTCAATGTCCCCGCCCCAGCAGCGCAAGGAGTCGGCATACAGCGGCGAAGTCTGCGGCGCGGTGAAGAAGAAGTCCTTGGTCGTGGTGCCATCGAACGCCCGCAGCCGCACCGCCGCACAGGCTTGGTGCAGATTGGCCCCGTCGTGCTCGGGGTGATGCGTCGCCACCAGCACTTCGACGCGGCCAATGTGGGAAGGCGAGCCCGCCGTGCCGCCGACATAGGGCCAGGGCTCATTCGCCCACTTGAACAGCGGGGGCGGGGCCGTGCGGGTCGAGTTGTTGGTGACCGTGTTGACCGTGCCGCCGCCCTGCCCGACCTTCCATCCCGACAGGAACGAAGCCGAGACAATGGTCGACCCGGCATAGATGCGATCCGACAGCGCAAAGCGGATCGTGCGCGTGCCGTCGCCGTGATCCGTCTCGTCCAACGGGGGCTGGGAGGTGCTGTTGATGTAAGGCAGCCGCAGTGGGCGGGTCGCAACTACGGTGCGCGGACGATTGGCATTGGCAACCGGCAGCCCACCAACCCGGCCAAAGCCCACGTCCTGCACGTTGAGCGCAAGGCGGGGCGTGCCGCCCGGATCAAGCGGGAACTGGTTGATGCCGGCGACACGCCACTCCGCATCGGGCCGATCGTCAAGCGCATTGATCGACGCTCCGTTCGACCGGAACCAGGCCCCACCCGTCACGGTGCTACCCCATGTACCGCGCACCGCCAGCACCCAGCCGTTGCTCTCAACGGCTGCCGATATCACTGCCATCCCGGCTCTCCTGACCCAGGTGTCGGGCCGGGGACCTGCGTCCCCGGCCCCTCTCCCTCATCGCGCGATCAGGTCGCAGAGAAGCGCATCAGCTTCAGGGCCTCGCTGTTCACCAGGGCTCCGCCAACGCGACGGGTCGCATAGAAGTGCACGAAGGGCTTGTTCGAGTAGGGGTCCCGCAGCACGGCCGTTTCACCCCGCTCGGCGACGACATAGGCGCTGCGGAACTGGCCAAACCCGATCGACAGGCTGTTTGCGCCGATATCCGGCATCGCATCCACCTCGATCACGGGATATCCCAGAAGAGTAGAGGCCTGTCCGTCAAGCAGCCCGGGCTTCCAGATGAAGTCCCCGGTCGTGTCCTTGAACTTCCGGATCGCCGAAATCGTGTTCGAGTTCATCACCCACACGGCGCCCTGCCGATAGGGGGCCCGCAGGGCGTGCACCATGTCGACCAATCGGTCCTGGGGGTTCGTGCCAATGAATGCGCCGGCAGCACCGGACGGAACATATTGCAGCGTTCCGAACGGCCGCGTCGCATCCCCGGTGGTTGCCACCGGATAGGTCAGGAAGCCCTTCGGCTGTGCCGTGCCCGTGCCCGACACGAAGGCCACGCCTTCGGCCCGCGCAAACTCGATCGCAATTTCCCGTGCAAGCCAGCCCTCGACGTCGAACAGGGCATCGTCCAGCATCGCCTGGGTCGCCGCGGGGTTGGCATAGAGCTCACCCATGGGCGTCAGCACCTCAGAGAACACCGGCGTCGCAGTCTCCGGCCGCCCGGCCGCCTCACCGACCCAGCCGGAAGCAACCCCGCCGGCTGCCACAAGCTTTCGGTAGTTGGCCGATCCCACCTTCACCACATCCGCAATCGCCCGGATCGGCGAAATCAGCTTCAGCGTCGTCTCGATCCGCTGGTCGATCTCAAGCGGAACGGCAAGTCCACCTTCGCCGGCAATCCCGACCGAAAGCCGCTTCGTCTCGAACCCGGCCTCGACTCCCTTGCGCAGATAGCTGTCGGCAAAGTCGGTTGCCGACCGGCCTGCCCGACCAGCGGCAGCAAGCGGCCCGGCCGAAACAACCCGACGCGCCAGCTGGTCCAGATCCTGCTTCATCTCCAGGCGCAGCGCATCCAGATCCGCCCGAACCGGATCGGTCGCTGGCGGGGTTGCGACGTGCGGAACATCCGCCGCGGTCACCACCGCGTCGGCCTTGGTCTCATAGGTCATGATCGTTCGTCTCCTTGCTGGAACCACATTGGTTCCGCCTTCGCCGGCCCGCCCGGCACACGTCTTGCGTCAGGCGACAGAGTCCACCCGCGCATCCGAATGCATCGGCAATGTCACCACCGAGCATTCGACCAGATCGAGCTTCAGCAGCTCGCGTCCGCCCCCCGGTCTCGGTCTCGACGACTTCACCCGGTATCCGAAGGACAGCCCATCGATCGCGCCACTGCGCAGAAGGGCAAGGGCATCCAGCCCGTCCCGGCAGTCGGCACTCACGCCCGCCACCATCTTAAGTCCGATCCGATCCTCCTGCAGGCTCAACACACGGCCGATCGGCCGGGCCGGATCATGCTGCCACAACAGCGGAACGTCCGCCGGCGCCCCCAGAAAGGCCGCCGGCCGCACGACATCCCCGCACCGATCCGGGCTGTCGAACCGGCTCACATATCCCGTCACCCGCACAAGCCCGTCCATCACGCGCCTCCCTTCGAACGCGGAGCCCAACCCAGCATCTCCCGCTTCTCGTCATCGCTCAGGAACGTGGCATCCCCGACATGGCGCCACAGACGCTCCCGGTCGGCCCACAGGGCCGGAACAAGGTCGAGGTCCGGCTCCAGCCGAAGCCCGGGCCACCAGAGCGACAGATGGCGGGAAACCCCGTCGAGGATCCGGTTCAGAAGCGGCAGGATCGTGATCCGCCAAAGCGCAACATTGGCCTCGGCATAGTTGGCATGGGTCGAATCCCCCGGCAGCCCCAGCAGCATCGGCGGAACCCCGAAGGCAAGCGCCACCTCCCGCGCTGCCGCCTCGCGTGCCCGTTGGAAGTCCATCTCCGCCGGGGTCAGGGCCAGGGGCTGCCACTTCAGCCCCCCTTCCAGCAGCATTGGCCGCCCAGCATTCTGCGACCCCTGGAATCCAGCCTCGATCTCGTCCCGCAATCGGCCGAATTGTTCAGGCGACAGCGGGCCTTCCTCGGGATCCAGCACAAGCGCGCCAGACGGCCGCGCCGCGTTCGCAACCAGAGACCGATTCCACCGTCCTGCCGCCTGCAACAGAGCGATCGCTTCGCTCGCCGCCTCGACACAGCCGGCGCCCAGATGATCGTCCAGGGGGTCGAATGCCTTCAGGTGCAGAAGGCCCGGCGCCTGCCGGTCCCCCTGCGCAGCATGCCGTTGAACGCGACCACCGACCTGATGGACCCAGCTCAGCGGCCAACCATTGGCATCGGTCTCCAGGCGCATCCGCTCGGGCCGCAGGGCCCACAGCTCCGCCGGCAATCCCCCAAGGTCAAGCCCGGTCTCCACAAAGGCATTGCCGTGCATCAGCAGATGTGTGGCAAGGGCCTCCAGCAGAGCCGGCGACAGCAGCCGCTGTGCCACATGGGTTCCACCATCGGCCAGCAAGGTCACGCTCGAAAGACCTTCAGCCACGATCCTGACAGCTCTCAGCGCAACAGGGTTTCGCCACGCCGCGCGGACCTGCCCCTCATAGGAAGCGGGCGGCTCCGACCCGGCCGGTTGCGACAACGCCCAAGAGCGTCCCTGTCCCAACGCCTTGCGCTCGGGGCGGGGAAGGAAGCGAGCCGCCCAGCTCACTGGTCACGTCCCGTGCCGGGAAGCGGCCCGACGGCAAAAAGCCCCCCGCCAATGATCAAGGAGACTGCCTGCGCAAGGCCATGTGCCTGCATCGGATCGGATCCGAGGACGACAGCAACCATCGCAAGCCCAGCCCAGGTCGAGCTCTCGGCAAGGCGCAGACGCAGCCATGCCAGCACTGCCCCAAGGGGCAGCCCATCCAGAAACGCCTTCATCGGTTTCTCCTGTTCAGCCGCCCAGCAGGCGGACCTGCGGGCCGGGCCCGCGTCCTCCCAGCATCAGTTCAGTCAGCGCCCAGACAAGTGCGTCCGCCCGATCGGGCGAGGTGCCCGGCCCGACATAGCCGCCGCCAAGAACAAGCCCGCACAACTCGTCCTCCAGCTGCGGGAAATGCCCGACATGGCGCACCCGGCCGGCGGAATAGAGCGCCGAGACCGGCTCGGCCCGCGCGGCTTTCCCGCGACTGGCGCGAACCTGCTTGACCGGCAGGTTGATGGAGGCCGCCCGCAGGATGCTTTCCACCATGTCCCCGCCATTGTTGGTCTCCACCACCACCCGATCGGCCTGGTGGCGCTCGAAGGCGGCCGCCACTGCTGCAGCCCAGGCTTCGGGTGTCGTGCCTTGAACGCTGGCGTCCGCCAGAACATGTCCCACGCCCCGCGCATCGATACCCGCAATCACGACGCCGCACCCCCCGGGCCCGGCCGGGGGATCGACACCAACAACCACCCGTACAAGGTCGGGGGCGGCTGCCGCCCGGCAGGCCGCCAGTCCGTCAAGGGTCCACAACGCGCCTTCCTGGGCCTCGAGCAACTCGCCCAGCAATTCCTGTCGCCCCAGGCTCGTGCCCGCGTAACTGCTGGCGAGATCGTCGAGATAGTCCCGAGGAAGATTGGCACGATTGTCGAATGTCGTTCCCCGCGTGACGACCGTACCCGGCATGTCCAGCAGCGCCCTCAGCAGGGGCAGGGCGCGCGGCGTCGTGGTCACGACCACCTGCGGGTGGCGCCCCAACCTCAGGCCCATCCGCAGATTGTCCCATGCCTCCCGTGGCTTGGGCCAGGCCGCCAGCTCGTCACACCAGGCGAAATGAAACTGGGGCCCGCGAAGCTGGTTGGGTTCCGCCGCCGACAGCACGAATGCCTGCGCCCCGTTCGGCCAGGCCAGCAGGCGCCGGGATGGCAACCATTCCGGTTCGAAGTCAGAGCCTGAAACAGCCAACAGGCCCGACTCCCCTTCCACCATCACCGACATCACGTCATGGGCCGACACCCCGACAAGGGCAAACCTCGCATCCGGGACACGCCGGGCCTGTTCCGTCACCCACTCCGCACCGGCCCGGGTCTTTCCGAATCCACGGCCGGCCAGGATCAACCATTGGGACCAGGCACCGGCCGGAGCCAGTTGCGAAGGCCGCGCAGTCCAACCCCAGCTCTGCGCCATGTCCGCCAGAAGCTCCGCCGGCACATCGCCAATCACCCGGTCAAGATCGGCTGGCGCCAGCAGGGCAAGGCGCTCAAGCACCGACTGCTCCGCCACGCGCCCCTCCTCCGATCCGGAACCCGCCCCGCGTCAGCCGCAACTCCGGAGCATGCCCAATCTCTATACCGGAGCGTCACGATTGTCAAGGCTTATTTTACCATATTGGTTTTCGTAGTGACGCACGAGACGATCGAGGGCCAGCTGCAGGACCAGCTTGGCCGCTCGTGTGGGCCACCCAAGGGCGCGCTCCGCGTTCGCAAGCCCCTCCCCTTCGCATGCAACGCGCCAAAGCACGTCCGAAAGGCCCGGGCCGACGAACTCCAGGGCCCGATCGAAGCGGCGCTTCGCATCGATCGATCGCAGAGACTGCTCCTGAGCGCCCGCTCCGCCTCGTTCATTCCGGCCGACCAGCGCAGGCTCCCATCGCATCGTCACCCGCGCACCCAGTCCCGCAAGCGCATGATCAGCCCGCAACCGCTCGGCTGCAGCCAGCTGAAGCGGGGTCAGATGCCCCCGGCGTGCCAGCCACGCGAGCGGCGACTCGACCAGGTTCACCGACACCAGCTGCCGATCCACGCGATCGCACGGGGCAAGCATGCGCTGCCCGATTTCCCGATTCGGATAATCTGTCGCATCCAACATATTGATCTCTCCTCTCGACATCGCCCGACACCTGCCATACTGGTATGTCTGTAGGACAGGGCATCTCGGGAGAAGGCGATGCGCAACAGGCTGCGGGAGATTCGCAAGGCGCAAGGATTGACCCTCGCCGACGTGGCCGCGAAATGCATGCCGCCGACGACTGCGGTCACCATCGGCCGGCTGGAGACAGGCACGAGGCAACTCACGGTGCCGTGGATCGAGAAGCTATCCCACGCCCTCGGCGTGGAGCCGCGCCAGCTGATTGCACAGGAAAGCGACGCCACGCTGCCGGTCGCAGCCCAATTGGCAGCGGATGGCGCGCAGGCGCTGACGACCCCCCTGCAGATCTCGCCACCCGCACCGTTCCCGAACGCGATCGCACTGCTGGTCAGGGATTCGCAGGGCGACTACCGCGCAGGCGACCAGCTCTGGCTCGAGCAACTGCCGCCCGACCGCTATGCCGAGGCCGTCAACACCGACATCCTCGCACCCCGTCCCGTCGGCAGGTTTGTCTTCGGGCGCCTGGTCGCCACCGAAGGGGCTCGGCTGCACATTCTGCCCACAAAGGCCGGCAGCCGGCAGACGGTTGTCGCAGACACGCCATGGATTGCCCGAATCCGGACCTTGGTCCGGACCTTCTGAGGGCTACAGACGGGGGAGCGTCACACCCCTTTGCCCCATGTATTTGCCGGCCCTGTCGGCATAGCTGGTCTCACAGACCCCGTCGCCCTTCAGAAACAGGAACTGGCAGGCTCCCTCATTCGCGTAGATCCTCGCCGGAAGCGGCGTCGTGTTGGAAAACTCCAGCGTGACATGCCCCTCCCACTCGGGTTCCAGGGGAGTCACATTCACGATGATCCCGCAGCGCGCATAGGTGCTCTTGCCAAGGCAGATGACCAGCACGTCGCGCGGTACGCGGAAATACTCGACCGTCCTTGCGAGCGCAAAGCTGTTCGGCGGGATCACGCAGACATCCGTCTTCCGATCCACGAAGCTCTGGTCCGAAAAGGCCTTCGGATCCACAATCGCGCTGTCCACATTGGTAAAGATCTTGAACTCGTCCGACACGCGCGCGTCATAGCCATAGCTGGACAGGCCATAGGAAATGCAGCCATCCCGCTTCTGCGCTTCCACGAACGGCTCAATCATGCCGTCGCGCAGCGCCCGCTCCCGGATCCATCTGTCCGGCATCACGCCCATCGAAATCCTCCTATTGCCGGATGTGAAGCACACAGATCAGCGTGAACAGCCGCCGTGCCGTGTCGAAGTCGGTTTCCACCTTGCCGTCAAGCCGCTCCAGCAACAGCTCGGCCGCCGAATTGTGGATGCCCCTGCGGGCCATGTCGATCGTCTCGATCGCGCTCGGCGAGCTGTTCCGGATCGCCTTGTAATAGCTGTCGCAGATCGCGAAATACTCGCGCACCACCCGGCGGAACGGGGCCAGCCCCAGCAGGACCGTCCCCGCTGCGACCCCACCCTCCTCGCTGAGGTCCATCGCCAGCCGACCGTCCTCCACGCGCAGCGTCAGGCGCCAGGGCCCGGTGCCGCCCAGCTCGACCGGCCGAAAGACATTCCCCTCCAGCAGGTCGAAGATGGCGACGCGACGCTCCTGTTCCACATCGGCATTGCGCCAGATGACCGTCCGCTCGTCGAGCTCGACCGCAACGATCCTGTGACTGTCCGCGCCGTCCGCCATGGCAGCAGACCCTAAAGCCCGCGCCCGCTATGGCAAGTCACGACTGCCGGCTCAGGCCAGTGCCGACAGGAACCGTGCAGCGTCGGATCGGATCTCGGCCTGCCGCTCGGGCGCAAACCGGCGCCACCCGTCATAGACGGTCCACATCCGCTGGTTCTTCGACAGCAGGGCCTCATGCCGGGCCAGGAAATCCCAGTAGAGATAGGAAAAGGGGCAGGCATCAGGCCCGGACTTCACCTTCAGGCTGTACCGGCACTTGCCGCAGTGATTGCCCATCCGATTGATGTAGGCGCCGCCGGCCGCATAGGGCTTCGAGCCCAGCAACCCGCCGTCGGCAAACTGGCTCATGCCGATCACGTTGGGCGCTTCCACCCACTCATAGGCATCCGCATAGACCACAAGGAACCACTCGTGCAGTTCGAACGGGTCCACGCCGGCGAGCAGCGCGAAATTGCCCAGCACCATCAGCCGCTGGATGTGATGCGCATAGGCGAGGTCCCGCGTCTGTTCGAAAGCCGCATCGAAACAGCGCATGCCGCTGCCGCCCTGCCAGTAGATGGCCGGGAGCCGTCTGTCGGCCCCCAGTGCATTGCGCTGCACATAGTCCGGCCCTTCCAGCAGATAAATGCCGCGCACATACTCCCGCCAACCCAGGATCTGCCGGACGAAACCCTCCACCGCGTTCAGGGGCGCACCCGCCTCGATCGCGGCCACGGCCGCATCGATGCATTCGCGCGGGTCCAGAAGGCCAAGATTGATCGAAGTCGACAGCAGCGCGTGGAACAAGGTTGCCTCGCCCTCCACCAGCGCATCCTGGTAATCCCCGAAATGCACCAGCCGCTCGCGCACGAAGCAGCTCAGCGCCTCCAATGCCCCGGCGCGGGTGACAGGCCAGTTGAACCGGTCCAGCGTCCCGAAATGGACGGGAAACTGCGCCTCGACCATCGCTATGACCTCGCGGGTCACGGCATCCGGAGCAAACCGTGGAGCTTCGGGCACCTTCATGCCGCCGGGAAGCGCCTTCCGGTTCTCCTTGTCGAAGTTCCACTGGCCGCCGACAGGCACCCCGTCCACCATCAATATGCCGGTCGTCTCCCGCTGCCAGCGATAGAAATCCTCCATCCGCAGCCGCTTGCGCGTCCCGGCCCAGGCCCGGAATGCGTCTGCCGAAACCAGGAAGCGGTCATCCTCGATCAGCTCCACCGGCACGCCTGCCGCATCGGCCCAGCGCGCCTGCATCTCCATCACCCGATGTTCCGCTGCCTGAACCGCCACAACCCGCTGCGCACCATGGCGCCCGACGGCCGCGACCAGCTCGGCCGTCAGCCCTCCCAGGTTCCCGGGCTCATCAAGGCGCCGATAGTCGACCGTCCATCCCGCGCTCCGCAAGGTGGCTGCAAAATGCCGCATCGCCGAAAACACCAAAACAAGCTTCTGCTTGTGATGCGGCACATAGCCAGCCTCTTCACCGACTTCTGCCATCAGCACCACGGCGTCGGCGCGCGAAACCGACCGCAGGCTCGCAAGCCCTTCGGAAAGCTGATCACCCAGAATGGGAACGATGATCGTCATGGACCGGCCCTCCCATGCCTTGCCAAGCCCGCCAAGCCGCCGCATCGTCGCGGGGGAAAGCGGGTCCCGGCCCCGTACCGACAGCTGAGGAGATCAACATGACTGTCCGCCACTTCGTCCTTCTGCCCCTGGTTGCGCTGGCCCTGCCGGCAACGGCCCAGCAGCCGCAGCCCGGCAAATTCTTCGATGCAACCGACACCAACAAGGATGGCGTCCTCAGCAAGGCCGAGTGGGAAGCCGCAGGCCGCCGGCCAGAGGGATTTGCCATGATGGACAGCAACAAGGACGGAAAGGTGACCAAGGCCGAAGGCCAGGCCGCCATGCAGAAGATGATGGAGATGCGCTCCCAGCAGGCCCAGTGATGGGCCGCGGGCGCTAGGCCGGCTCGAAGTCGACCATCAGATCCCCCGACAGTTCCTCCAGAGCCGCCTGCAGGGCGGCGTGTGACAGCCCTTCCGGCAGCGTCAGCCGGGTCCGGGCGTGGAACATCTCCGCGCCCGACCAGGCGCTGGGGTCCGTCCGGGTTTCGAGCTCGACGATATTGGCCCCGAGCCGGGCCAGTACCGCGCTGATTTCATGAACGATTCCAGGCCGGTCCTGGCCCGTCAGGCTCAGTTCGACCACCTCGCCGGGGTCGAGTTCCTCATCGGCGGGGACGATCTCGACCCTGAGCTCCGAGGCGACTGACTGCTGCAGGTTCGCGCGCAGGCGCTCGACGCCGCTCGGCGACAGGTCGACAAGTGCGGAGCCGACGAATTTTCCGCCGAGTCGAGACAGATAGCTTTCCAGCCAGTTGCCGCCGGCGTCGAGAACGGCGGCTGCAAGCGCCTGTGTCAGCCCCGGCCGGTCGGCACCCATCACAGTCAGCAGGATTCTGGTCTGCACCCGAAATCTCCCCAGATCTTGTTGGAGCAGAGGCTAGCGGCTGGGCTGGTCCATGCAACCCCGGCTCTGCATCACATACATGACATGTCAGCTGTATTTGAGCAGTTCCCGCGCCGCATTGTGGCCCGGTGCGCCCGTCACACCGCCGCCGGGATGCGTGCCCGCGCCGCACATCCACAGATTGGCGACAGGCCCGGCGTAGGCCGCATGGCCAACCACGGGACGCGCGGACCAGAGCTGGTCCAGCCCCATCGCGCCATGAAAGATGTCGCCGCCTGCAAGGCCGAAGCGCTCCTCGAGATCGGTCGGGCTCAGGACCAGCCGGCCGAGGACCGACGCACGGAAGCCTGGCGCCAGCGCTTCGATGGTGTCGATCACCAGATCGGCAGCCTCTTCCCGCGCATCGGCCCAGTCTCGGCCATCGGGGAGGACTGGGGCGAACTGCTGGCAGAACAGGCTGGCGACGTGGGCGCGCGCGGGCGCGAGGCTGTCGTCGAGCGTGGAGGGAATCAGCATCTCGACGATCGGTTGCCGCGACCAGCCATGGGCCCGGGCGTCGCTGAAGGCGCGGTCCATGTAATCGAGCGACGGGGCGATCACGATCCCGCTGGCAAGGTGGGGGCCGGGCTCGGGCAGGCAGGTGAAGCGCGGTAGCTCGCTGAGCGCAACATTCATGCGGAAGGTGCCGGAGCCGACCCGGTAGCCCTTCATCCGGCGCGCGAAATCGGCCGGAAGATCGGCCTCGTCGATAAGGCGACCGTAGAGCAGCTTGGGCCCGACATTTGCGACGATGTGGCGCGCGAACAGCTCGCGGCCGTCTTCCAGCCGGGCGCCGACCGCTCGGCCGCCGTCGACCAGCACTTTCGCGACGGGGGCATCGGTGAGGATGGTCACGCCGGCAGCTTCGCAGGCCTTTCGCATGGCCTGGGTGATCGCACCCATGCCGCCGACCGCATGGGCCCAGGCGCCCTTCACATTGTCGACCTCGCCGAAGACGTGGTGGAGGAGGACATAGGCGCTGCCGGGCGTGTCGGGGCTGGCATAGTTTCCAACCACCGCATCGAAACCGAAGGCCGCCTTCAGTTCCGCGCTCTCGAACCAGCTGTCGAGGACGTCGCGCGCGCTCTTGGTGAAGAGCTCGACGACATCGCGCTGGGCCTCGACGGAGAGATGCCTGAGCGCCCACCCCTGGGTTGCAGCAGCCAGCAGGCTGCGCAGGCCCCCGCCGGCGTTCGGTGGCGTCTGGAGTGCAAGCGCACGCAGCACATCGGCGACTCGTTCGAGCGCGTGGTGATAGGCGGGAAGAACTTCGGCATCGCGTGCCGAGAACTTCGCGACCTCGGCCTGCGTTGCCGCAAGGCTGCCGCCCATCTTCAGGTAGCGCCGGTCGTCCAAGGGCAGGAAGTTCGCGAGCGGCCTCTGGACGAAGCTGAGGCCGTGGCGCTTCAGCCCCATGTCGGCGATGATCCTGGGCTGCAGCAGGCTGACGGTGTAGCTGGCGGTCGAGTTGCGGAAGCCCGGGTGAAATTCCTCGGTGACGGCGGCGCCGCCGACGACCGAACGGCGCTCGGCGATGACGACCTTCCAGCCGGCGCGCGCCAGATACCAGGCGCACACGAGGCCGTTGTGGCCACCGCCGATGATGAGCGCGTCGGGTTTCGACATCCTCGGGCCTTAGCAGGGCGACCCGGCGGGGCAAATCGAGCGGCCAAGGTTCAGGCCCGCAAGGGCCCGCAAGCGAGACCGCGCGCCGCGGCCAGTGCCGCGCCCCGTCCGGAGGGCTTCGCCCGTGAGGACAAAGAACAGCTGGTGGTGGAAGAAGTCAGTCGCGAACGAGGCTCGGCTTTCCCGCAGCCTGTTATCGGGCCATTTAACAGGCTGAGGCTGAGTTTCAGCGTGTGCCATGCCAGCTGTAGCGACCACAACCTGCTGATTTAGCGTCGAATTCTGAAGCCCTCAAAGGACGGCAAACAGGCAGTTAACAGTCTGATAACAGGCAAAGATCAGGCTGCAGCCGGCCATTCCTGTTCCCGTGTGAGCTGTGCTCGCCATGGCAGAGCCTCCTGTGCGGGGCTAAGGAAGCCAAATGTCACGGCCTCATGTAATCGTGCTCAACGGTGCAAGCAGCGTTGGGAAGAGCTCGACTGCACAAGCGCTGCAGCAGGTTGCTGTGGCACCTTTCCTTAATGTTTCCTTGGACGACTTTCTGAGCATGCTTCAGCAACGCCTTCTGGGCGATCCGCGCGGTATAAACCTTCCAGTACTTTGAGGACGGCGGACGTGCTTGTGCCGCCGTGAAGACAGGCATTGTCGTCGACCGCGTGCCTAGCGGCATGCGCCGGGCCCTTGCGGCACTGGCAGCCACGGTAAACAGTCTGATCGTCGATGATGTTCGGTGGTTCGGCGGCGAATCCGAGTACCGGGAACTCCGCTGCCGGCCCACGCGCTCTCTCTTGAGGGCATGACCTATCGGCTGTGAGAACCTGATCTGCCCATGCATGAATATCGCGCAGGCAGCTGGAGTTCTATTGATTTTTGATCAATAGCGGCTACAGACTTCCGCCAAGGCAGCGACGAACACCGATGAAGCTGGGCATTGAAGCTGCGGCGGCTGATCGGCATTCGCGCAAGATAGCGGACGTAGAGCATTGACGCTGATACCTGCTGCGCAGCCGCTGGCGGTCCTTGCCGGCCTCGCCACAATCGTAGCCTTGGCCACGATGATCGCCCGCACACGCATTGGTTCACGTCTTTCGCCGGCGCCGATCCTGGTAATCCTGTCGGCCTGCGCGACGTCTCTTGGTCTCATGCCGGCGGATAGCGAGGTTCATAAGTTCATTGGCAGCGCGCTGGCCCCTGTAGCTGTTGCTCTTTTGCTGCTCCCCGCAAATCTGCGCACCATCCTGTCTACAGCAAGCCCGGTTCTGATGGCCTTTGCTCTTGGCGTTGTGTTTTCACTCGCAGGCGCCGCTTTGGCGATGGTGCTGCTTCCGCTCGGTGCGGACGGACCGGCCCTAGCCGGACTTTATGCGGCGGTTGTTTCGGGCGGCATGGTCAACCTCATTTCGGTTGGGGACGCTGCGGGAATATTCACCCGGTCTCCTACCCTCCTTGCGGCTATCATCAGTGGCAGCGTCCTGGTTGACGTCGTCTATCTGGCGGTTGTCGGATGGCTGGGTCGCCATCCTATGCTTTCAGGCGCGTTTGCGCCTTTGCCCGTAGAGCATTCCACGGCCTTGAACGTGGCCGCGCCGCTTGAAGAGGCGGACCTGCTGCCGCCCCTGCCAGCTCTGGCTATTGCTCTGGCGACAGCATTGGGGATCGTCGCAGCCTCAACAGCCATTGCCGGCTGGATTAGCCAGCCTTCTCTTTCAATCGTGATCGTTGGAACGATCGCTTTGCTGGTCGCCAACGTCTTTCCACTGCAGATTCGCCGGCTGGGCAATCAGCAGCCTGTGGCCATGCTGCTGTTGTTCCTGTTCCTCGCTTCGATCACGGGCGGAGCAGCGATCGGCGACTTGGGGCGAATGGCGTTGCTGGTGGCGTGCTTCGCAACCATCGTTTACGCCGTGCACCTTACACTCCTGCTTTCCGTCGGTCGAAAGATGGGGCTTCCACTGCCTACGCTGCTCACCGGGTCGATTGCCGGGATTGGCGGGCCTTCCATCACGGCCGCCATGTCGGGCGCGATGGGATGGACCAGTTTGGTGCTGCCCGGAACGCTTGCGGCCACTTTGGGCCTCGGGATTGGAACCTATCTGGGACTGGCCGTCTACGGTCTGCTGCGCTGACTGTGGTACCTCAAATGCTGTTCGCGCTCCCCCGATCGGAAAAGCTGCATCCCGGCCCCGGATTCCACAAAAACAAGCAGCAGGTCGTTCAGGTGAGGGGTGCCGGCAAATCTCCACCCACCCGGAACTGCCAAATAGGGCCCGCGCCCATCGACGATCAGCCTGCCGTTCTTCGCCTCGACAATTGTCGTGCGCAACCGGCCCGGCGCAACCTCACGTGTGCCCGTATAGACCCCGGCCAGCTCATTCGCCCGATCGGATGGCATGTCGACTGGTGGTGAGAGGTCCGTCCAGGCCGCGGCGAGAGCTCCCCAGCACAACGGCGCGTTAAACGGGTTTTTCACCGGCCAACGAGCAGAAGCCACAAGCAGCTTGTTGTGCTGGGGCGCAAGCAAAAGGAGTGTCGCACAACCGGGAAGGGAACCGGTATGCCCGGCCAAGGCAACGCGTCCTGCCTGCAGGAAGGTAAAGCCCAACCCCTGTCCCAGCCTTTGGGCAGGATCCATGACCACCGGCCGGAACAGTTTCACAGCCGCCTCCCCTCGGACCGGCGTGTCGGGTTCCTGTCGGCTAGCTCGGAGCCAACCAATCCCCAGCCTAACCAAGTCTGCCAGGGTCATGCGCACGCCACCCGAGGGCAGGAAAAAGGGATGAAGGCGAACGCCGGGCGTAACCTGCCTGCTCCATTCCGCGGACCTAATGCCGAGAGGTTCGAAGAGCAGAGATTTCGCGCCGGCACAGATCGCCGCGTTCCCCACGCGCCGCGCTGCCCTCGCTGCAATGGCCGGGCCCAGATTCGAGTAGGCGAGCGCATCGCGCGGCTGGAAAGCCGGGCCGGGCCATGCCGGGCCCGGGATCATCGAACGCCAGCTTCGGCTTGCTTTCTCGCACAAGAGTGCGTCGCCGCTTGGAAGGCCGGACCGGTGCGCGAGAAGATCCCCAATCTTTACTGAATTGGCGACCACATTCCCGATCTCTGGCAGGCATTGGGAGACCGGCAGATCGACTGCGTCTTGCATGGTCAGCACGGTCGCGGTGATCAATTTGGTAAGCGATCCCATGGCGAGAACCGATGTCTGGGCGTCGTCTGACCCCGGGGATCGACCCCAGAGTCCGTTCCCGTCGGCTACCGCAACCGAGAGGCATGCTTCACAGCGAAGCTGCGTTGGTAGGTCGGCCAGCAATTGGCTCGCAAGGCCGCCGAGGCGCGGATCGAATTCCAACGCGATCTCTTTATTTTCGATCACAAACAGCGCAGATCGAACGGGAGGAATTCATCCACGGAGATCATGGTCATGCTCGAACCGATAGAGGCAGCCAGTTTGCAGGTGATGGTCTACCATCGGCTGAAAGCGGCGCTCATGATGGGTGATTTTGCTCCGGGGCAGGTCCTGCTGATCCGGGACCTGGCCGAGCAGCTTGGAACCAGTCACATGCCCATCCGGCAAAGCCTGTCGCGTCTGATCTCGGAGCATGCGGTCGTGGAGGATGGCAAGGCGCGGGCTTCTGTCCGAGTGCCCGAGCTTTCCAATGCGGTGTTCGATGACCTTCGGTCGGCAAGAATTCTGGTGGAGAGTGAAGCTGCAGCTCGAGCGGCTTCTCGCATTTCTCGTGCCGAGGTGCAGGAACTGGAGCGGCTGAACCTGATCATTGACGAGAGCATTGCGGCCCGGGACGCGGTGAAGGCAATCCGCGCGAACCACGACTTTCACTTTACCCTCTATCGCATCGCTGGCTCCGAAACGCTGATGCGGATCATCGAATCTCTCTGGCTTCAGTCTGGACCATACTTCCGCGTACTGATCGAACATTATCTGGCGACCGTAGAAGCGGATGGGCATGGCCCCGTCATGGAAGAGGCTCTTCGCAGCAATCGCGAAATACTCTCGGCGCTTCAAGCAAATGACCCGTCGGCGGCGCGGGCTGCGCTCGTCGCGGACATCGAGCAGGCAGCCCGCTTTTTCCTCGCAATGACCGACCAGGAAAGGGCGAAAGGCAGCCTCGATCGCACAACCGAGCCAAGGCGCCGCCGCGGGAGGCCGCGGGAGAGGTGAGGTCCATTGAGCTGCCAGTGCATAGCTTTGCCTGCCGTTGTCTGTTTGGCGGCATAGCTCATCCCCAAACCTCGGAAGATGCGGGCAGCCATTCACCGCCTTCACGCCTAAAACCGCCGAAGCGATCTTCGGCCAGGTGGATCGGACCATCGAGATCGGCAAACTGCACGCCCGATGCAGCGGCTACCAGCGCCGGCGCGATGGCAAGCGAAGTTGCAAACATACATCCGACCATACAGCTTAAGCCGAATTTCGGTGCCTCTGCGATAATGTCCAGCGCTTCGGTAAGGCCGCCACACTTGTCGAGCTTTATGTTGACGACGCTATAGCGTTCGGAAACCCGTGCCAGATCGGCAAGACTGTGAAAGCTTTCGTCGGCACAAAGCGGAACCGGGAACTGCAGTGTTTTGAGCGCGTCGTCCGATCGAGCCGGCAGAGGCTGTTCCACCATGATCACCTGGGCTTCGGCTAGCGCATCTGTCATCCCGACAAGCTCTGCCAAGCTCCAGCCCTCATTGACATCGATCGCCAGCTGGACATCCGGCCGGGCAGCTCGAACTGCCAGCATTGCATTTGCTGCATCCTTGCTGCCGAGCTTTAATTTCAAGGAATGATATTCTGTCAGCCGCCGCGCTTCGGCTGCCATGTCGGCAGGGTCGGCCATCACGATGGTGAACGCAGTCTGCTGGCGTTCCGGGCGGGAAAGCCCCGCTATGTCCCACACACTCCGCCCGCTACGCTTCGCCTCAAGGTCCCACATGGCGCAATCGAGTGCATTGCGTGCCGGACCAGGCGGCAGGACTGCCTGCAACTTGCGCCGGTCCAGGCCTTCAAGCGACCCGTCTAGGGATTGCAGGAGCGCCACGACGGAAGCTGGGCTGTGGCCGTAGTGGCTTATTGGGCAGCATTCCCCGCGCCCGATGTTCATTTCGCTGTCAGCCAGATATACAACCACAACTTCCGCTGTTGCGTAGGCACCGCGAGACACGACGACCGGGCGCGCCATCGCCAGCTCTTCCACCACGATCGACAGCTTCACGCAAACTGCCGATCTGCAAGGAGGGCAAGCAGCTCCGACCTGAGCCGTTTTTTGTCGGTTTTCCCGGTGGCCGTTAGGGGAAGCGCGTCGCGGACATGAATATCCTCGGGGACCTGCCATCGTGGCAGTTGCTCGGCCAGAGCATGCTTCACTTGTTCGGTCTCGACCGCGAAGCCGGGTCTGCAGACGACGAACAGAACGGGCCGTTCTCCCCACTTTTCGTCCGGCCGCGCGATCGCTGCTGCCTGAAGGATGCCATCGACCGACAGCGCCCGACTTTCCAAATCGGAGGAGCTGATCCACTCGCCACCCGACTTGATCAGATCCTTCGCACGGTCGACGATGACCATGTATCCATCCTGGTCGATGGTTGCGATGTCACCTGTGTCGAACCAGCCGTCTTCAAGTCCTGCGTCGGCATTGAGGTACCGGCCAACCACCCAGTTGCCGCGAACAAGCAGACGACCTGGCGTCTTGCCGTCGCGAGGAACGGGGTCACCGCAGTCCGAAACGATCCGCCTTTCAAGGCCGAAAACGGGCCTGCCCTGCCCCAGCTTGCGATCCACGCGTGCCTCCAGCGGCTCATCACGGTGGGACGACTTGAGAAGTCCCGTACCCGCGGAGGGGTTGGTCTCTGTCATGCCCCAGGAGTGGAAGACATCCAGCCCGGCAGACTCGAGCTGCATCAGCATGGCACGGGATGGCGCTGCCCCACCGATACCAGCACGCTTGAGACTGCCGAAATCGGGACTCTCACCAGCCGCGTCCAGAATGCCCTGCCACACAGTTGGCACCCCGCATACGAAACTGACCTGTTCACCCTTGATCAAGTTCAGCAGGGACGGACCGTCGAGCCATCGCCCGGGCAACACGAGGCCAGCGCCTGCCATCGGTGCCGAATGAGCAAGTCCCCACGCATTCGCGTGAAACATCGGAACCACAGGCAACACCGTTTCCTCGCCGCCGATCCGTTGACCTTCGGTCATGCAGCCAGCCATCGCATGCAGCACGCTGGAGCGGTGGGTATAGGCAACACCCTTTGGGGAGCCGGTCGTGCCTGATGTGAAGCAGATTGCGAAAATGTCAGTCTCGCGCACCGGTACCCAGTCCGCCGGGCCAGGCGAGTCCCAGATAAGCGCTTCAAAGGGCATTGCGCCATTCAACGTGGCTTCGGCGTCCGAAAGTTCGAACAGTCGAAGAGGGCGCGTGCAGGAGGCTGCGATCTCCTGCGCCAAGCCGGCAAGATCGGAGTCGAAGAACAAGGCAATGTCTTCGGCAACATCGACCATGTAGGCGAGGTCGGTCGCGGGCATCCTGGGATTGAGGGTGTGCACTGCGGCACCAATCCCCGGAATCGCATAATAGAGTTCCAGGTGCCGGTGATGGTTCCAGGCGAGGGTCGCCAGCCGATCGCCTGCCTTGAATCCTGCGGCTGCCAATCCACCCGACAGTCGGCGCGCGCGATTGTAGACGTCTGAATAGCTGCGTCGAACTCGACCTGCGCCGGTAGACGTCACCACTTCCCGGTCGCCGTGATTTTCGGCTGCGAAAGTCAAAATGTCCCCGACGCGCAGATCGATCCACTGCATTGTGGCGAGCGTCATTGATTGGGCTCCGAAGCAAGTAATCTGCGCAACGACAAGCGCCGGCGCTGGCCATCAGAGAGCATCTCGAACGCCTCGAGGCCTCCTCCGCCGGGCGAGATGATGGATGCCTGTGCGAAGAAGGCGGCCGGGCTCAGACATTCCGGGGCCATCACGCCGATCTGCGGCACAGCACGTTCAGCCAGAAGGAGCGCAACCGCCGCTGCGGGAACAGCTGTCGACTGTTCCATCGATATGCGCGTTGCGCTTTCGAACCGGATCGTCCGGCCACGCGCTGATACATCAATCAGCATTCCGCTCATCCCGTCGTCCGCGGCATCTATCCCTTCGGCAATGCGATCCCAGGCTGTATCGATGAAAAGGCCCTGATCGACGGCGCGGGCAAGTTCCCATGCCCGGCGCAATAATCCAGGGTTGGTCATCCCGCCGCGCAGAACGGCCGTGCAGCCTGCAAAGCGGGGCAACGTCAGAGGTTCCGGATGGCCAAGCCGAACGACCGTCACGGGTCCAATTGGATCAGGGAAGCCGATCTCCAATGGCTCCAGCGCATCCCAGTCCGGAACCTGATCCACGTTAGGAATCGCCGTCCTGAAGCAGTGGACAAGATGGGCAAATATTCCACGCGTCAGATCCGCATCGGGCGCACACCAAGCGATTTCGGCATGGCCATCGCGCTCTGCCCCAAGATGGTCAAGCGCCGCCCGCACCAAGATATTTGTGGTCCCGGGGGCAGCGCCTGCCCCGACGATGGCAGCTATGCCTGCCTGCCTGACTTCCGTGTCCAGAGCCAAAAGGTCTTCAGTAGCATCCACGTCGTCGCAGATGTCGACGTAAGGTGTTTTCGTTTCGATTGCCGCATCCAGCACAGCGGTGCCCAGTCGGAAGAAGGGCCCGGCCAGATTGACGACTGCATCAGAGCCCGCCAAGGCGCCGACAAGTGCTGCCCTGTTGGTCAACACATCAGCAACGACGACATGCGCTCCCAGATCGCCAAGTCGGGAAACCGCCTGCGGCGAGAAATGCTTGTCGATTGCAACCAGGTGCGCGCCAGGTGCGCCCTTGCGGAGCAGCCCGCAGCATTCCAGCCCCTGGGAGCCGCCCGCGCCGACAATCGCGAGCCGGTCTGTCTTTCCATTCGTCACGAAAGCATCCGTTCAACATGGGCCGCAACGGCCAGGGACGCCGTCAGCCCCGGGGATTCCATTCCGAACAGATGCACCTGCGCCGGCAAGCCATGGTCGCGTTCACCCAGAATCATGAAGTCTGCCGGGGGCTGGCCGGGCCCTGTCAGCTTCGGCCTGATACCGGAATAATCCGGATGAATTCGGTCATCGGGCAGCGCAGGCCACCAACGCCGCACGGCGGCCTCAAAGTCTGCCGTCCTCGCTGGATCAACAGTGTAGTCAAGCTTGTCGACCCATTCGACATCCGGTCCGAACCGCGCCCGCCCAGCAAGGTCGAGAGTCATGTGGATCCCGAGACCGCCGTCTGCAGGCACAGGGTAGACGAGGAGTTCGCATGGAGGTGACGCCGCGAGCGAGAAATAGTTGCCCTTGGCCAGATACAGGGTCGGCACCACCTCAGATGGAAAGCCCTCGGTGACGGAAGCGATCTCTGTTGCGCCGAAGCCGGCGGCATTGATCAACCTCCTGCATTCAAGTTGCATGCCATCGGGCCCTGCAACATCAACAAGATAGCCGTTAGGACATGGTGAGACCCGCTCCACGGGAGCGTGAAACGCGATCATGCCCCCCGCCCTCTCCAGATCTCCCCTCAGCGCAAGCATCAACGCCGGTCCGTCGACGATGCCGGAAGACGGCGAGTACAGGGCTTCCACAGCGGACAATTGAGGCGCCGCGCGCTGCAGTCGCGACCGATCCCACAGGTCCAGATCATCCAGGCCGCATGTTCGAGCATTCGCTGCAATTACCCGCAGAGTGTCGCGCTCATCGTCCTCGGTTGCCACGATCAGCTTTCCGGTCTGCCTGTGCGCAATCCCGTGGCTCTGGCAGTATCGGTACAGTCGCTCCTTGCCTTCAAGGCAGAGGCGGGCCTTCAGACTTCCTGGCCGATAGTAGATGCCTGCGTGTATCACTTCGGAATTTCGAGAACTGATACCTGTGCCGATGTCGCCACCCTTCTCCAGCAGCAGAACCTCGCTGCCCTTCATCGCAAGTTGCGCGGCAATCGCGATACCAATCACGCCGCCCCCGATGACGATGGTATCCACTGAGCCACTTTGGGCGGACTCGCTCATGCGGTAACCCGCTCCTGGATGATAACGCCGAACAGCTCAGGCCGGCGCGTACGGAGGGTGAAGTTGGGATGCGCACGCGCTCTGGCCATGTCTGCCGGGTCAAGGTCGGCAATGATCATCTCATCACGAATGTACTCCGTCTGGGCCTCTGCAAGCACGGCCCCCGTCGGGCTGATGATGATGGCGCCACCTGGATGGTGCGGCTGGTTCGGGTGAGCTGGCGGAAGCGAGTCAAGGGTCCCCGCTCGCCCGGCCTGATCGGTCACGACACAAAAGCAGGCGTTCTCACGGGCACGAAGTCGATAGAGCCGGTAGGCATCCGCGACGAGCGCGCGAGCAGTTGCCTGAGATTCAGGCGTGTCGTCCCACTGGCTTGCACGGCCCGCGTGCGGCATCAGGATTACCTCGGCGCCCCCCAACGCCGCCATTCTCGGCACCTCGGGAATCTCGTTGTCATAGCAAATCACGATTGCGATCTTGGCTTTGCCAATGTCGAAAACCGTTAGCGAACGGCCGCCCTTGAAGAGTAGTGTCTCGTCACGGGATGGATGCAGCTTGCGCTGCTTTCCAACAAAGCCCTGAGGGCCGACCAACACCTGCGTGTTGAAGACGATGTCGTCTTCCTTCTCCGCTAGCCCAGCTGCGATGTACAAGCGATGCTGCGCGGCCAGATTGGCGAGGCGCCTTGTTGAAGTGCCATCCGGGACGCGCTCGGCCAGCGCCCAGGTGTCCGGCGCGCAATGCCCGTGAATCACCAGCTCCGGAAGTAGCAACAAATCCGCCTCAGCCGCCGCGGCATCCTCACAGGCCTTCTCGATCGCCTTCCAGGTTTCATCCGGCTTGCCCAAGCGGCTGTTCATGCTCGCAGCAGCCACTCGCAATGCGTCCACGACCTGTTCTCCGCTCACTCAAGGTTTTCACTATGTTGATCTTAGATCACAAATACGTCAATCGAGGCTGCATGCATAACTGCTCGGCAAGCCGAAGCGAGGAATGGCTTTGGTGCAGCCTCTATGTCAGATCTAGAATGCAGCCCTCAGGTCGACGCCGACTGTGCGAGGGCGTTCGATCGCGATTAGATTGAGCGAATCCGACAACTCCGGCGCATCTGACAGATTGGCTCTGCGGTCGAACAGGTTTTGGGCAAAAAGAGAAATGTCAAACCGTCCCAACTTGCTGCCGATCCGCGCATTCACGAGGTTGTAGGCGGGACGCTGATTGCGTTGGGCGCTGATGCTGGCGCCGACATAGCGAAAGTCGATCCGGCCATAGGCGGTGAGATCGTCGCCGATAGGCTGGCTGACATCGAGTGCGACCGCCGCATTCCACTTCGGGACATTGGCGAGCCTATCGCCAACTGCGACGCCGATGGCGTTGCCCACTTCCGTGATCCGCGCGTTTGTATAACCTACTGCACCGTCCAAGGTCACGCCCTCTATGGGCGTCACCGCCATCTGCAACTCAAACCCTTCCGAGATTGCCTCGCCGACATTGTCGCGCGCTCCAAAGCCAAGGCCGCAGTCGACGGTCTGCGTCTGCCGATCCTTCCACTTGATGTGATATGCAGACAAATCTGTCGTGAAGCGCCCGCCGGCCAGATTGACCTTTGCGCCGCCTTCAAAGTTCCACAGCGAGTCCGACAGAAGGCTGTCGGGGACATCAACACCGAACGCACGGCAGGCGCCTGCCGTGTCGTTGACTCCTCCCGGACGAAAACCTTTGGCCACATTGCCGTAGAGAGTCACTTCATCAGCAGCCTCCCAGCTCACGGCGAAGCGCGGATTGAAACCCGACTCTCGCTGACTGCCGGAAAAGGGGGGAATGGAGACGCCCGCCAGCTTGGTGAACAACACGCCGCCGTCCTGCCGGCTTTGCCTTGTATCCACGTCGAACCAGCGTCCACCGACCGTGAAGGTCAACTGATCTACAGGTTTGAACGCAACCTCGCCGAAGATGCCGAGCTCCTTTTGTTTCGTTGTCGAGTAGAGCGAGAAGAAGCTGTCCCCTTCAACAATTCCAAAGAATCCGATCATCGGGGATCCGCCAACGATAATGGACTGTGGAGGATAGCTGCTGGATCGTTCGATGGACTGATAGAACCCACCGACGATAAGGTCCCACTTTCCGCCGAAATCCGAAACGAAGCGCAGTTCCTGGGTCAGGCGTTCGTCCTGGCCGACCTGCGAGGTAACGCTCGGCGCCACAAGGCGGGAACGCACCCGCCCGCCGAAACGGCTGGCGATGAAGCGGCTGCCATCCTCAACGTCCAGCGTATCGCGCTTGAACCACGAGGTGCTCGAAATGATGCTGCCCTTGCCCGTGTCGTAGCCGGCCTCAAGGCTCAGAAGCAGCCACTCGTCGCGGCCAGTTTCGGTCGTGTCGAACTGACGGACCTTCACCAGATTGTCGACATCATTGTCAACATAGGGCGGACCGCTGCTTTCGGTTACCTGGTACATGACGCGCGGCATCAGCATCAGCGCCTCGGTCGGCTCGAACCGCAACGTCGCCATCAGGCCCATGGTCTGGTCCTGATTGATGTCATGACGAGTGAACTCGTCACCGGACTCGAACACCGGCGCACCTACAGTCCTTTGAATCAAGAGCGAGGCATCGGGGTCGACAAGTCGGTCGATGAAGCCGGCATCCTCGAGATAGTAGGCCGTCAGTCGCAGCGCAGCCTTTGGAGACAGTGGCAGGTTGACCGTTCCGTCGAAGCGGAAGTTGGTACCGCCTTCGTTGACCAGGCCGGCACCGGCCATGAGCCGGGCGCTTGTTTCACCAAGCTTGGGATTGGCCGGGATGATGCGGATCAGGCCACCCATCGACCGCGCGCCGAAGAGGGACCCTTGCGGGCCGCGGAGTACCTCGATCCTCTCTACGTCGATCACGCGGGCATCGACCGAGGTGGGGACTGGAGTTTCGCCGATGTAAAGCGCGGATGTATCTTGGCCGAAAATCCCGCGGATCTGGAAAAGGCGCCCGGTTTGCCGTCCGGCCCCGGCATAGCCGAAGCTCAGGTTGGGAACCTTGGTCGCAAAGTCGACGAACCCTGTTGCACCAGAGCGTTGCAAGGCTTCGGGTGTGATGGCCGTGACTGACAGCGGCACGTCCTGCAGCGCCTGCTCGCGCTTGGTCGCGGTGATGACAATGTCGTCGACTTCTGCGGTCTCAATAGCAGGCTGCGAGATCGCCGGCACGGCCAACACGGATGCGAGAACAACCAGTGGGCTGCGCACGTGCGCCAGGACTCTTGTGCAATTCGACAAAGACTTCGACATGCAGTCGCCCTCCGTGTTGGCCAAGCCGCTGTGGTGCGGAATTCTGATCCGTCCCGCCCTACGATGTCGCAGTCTCTTGATCTGTGATCAAAAGTCAATTGGCAATCGTTTGTGGCTTCGGTGGCAAACCTCGGGTACGCCATTCCCATTGGTTGGACGCCCATTCCGGGGGTAGCTGACGGTGCAGTCGCGAAAGCATCCGTGCGGTTAGGTTCAGGGTGTTGGTGGTTGCCAGCCATCGGGACAGAGTAGATGTGAAGCCCTAGAGTGCCTGCAGGGTCAACGAGGTAGCCAATGCTCGACAAGATTGAGGCGATGAGTATTCAGGGGCGTGTCTATCAGCGCCTCAAATCCGCGTTGATCATCGGATTCTTTGAACCAGGCCAAGAACTTGTGATCCGGGAGCTGGCCGAGCAGCTCGGCACGAGTGCAATGCCCATTCGCCAGAGCGTGTCACGCCTCGTATCTGAGCATGCTCTTGAAGAGGATGCAAAACCTCGATCCTCTGTTCGCGTGCCCCGTCTATCGGCGGAACGTTTTGAGGATCTTCGCCAGATGCGATGCCTCGTGGAGTCCGAAGCTGCCGCGCGCGCAGCCACCAGGATAGATGCGGCTGGGCTGGCCCAGCTCAAGCGACTGAACCTGCTGATCACCCAGGCAGTGAACGACGGGGATGTATCCGCCACATTGACGGCCAATCATGATTTTCACTTCGCATTGTACCGGTACGCGGGTTCGCTCGCGCTGTTGCGCGTGATTGAATCCCTTTGGCTGCAATCCGGACCCTATTTTCGGGTGCTCGTGCGGCGGTACTTCGAGGACAGGCCGGGTGAGCCCATGAACACGAATGCCCACCCTCAACTCCTCGAGGCACTCGCCAAAAAGGATGTCGATGGTGCACGCGCCGCATTGCAAGCGGACATTGAGCAGGCCGCTTCCTACTTCACAGGCCAGTCAGAAGCCCAGATCGGGTTGAAGCCGGAAGGCACCGTGCCGACGCCAAAACATGTCAAAAGCCGACGCGGTCCCCGCCCTTGAGATGAAGCATTTCGCGTGCCTCGGCAGGCGTCGCCACTTCAAGTCCGATCTCTTCGACGATACGCCGGATTTTGCGGACCTGGTCGGCGTTGCTTTGCGCGAGCTGACCGCGCGCGATGTAAAGACTGTCTTCGAGACCCACGCGAACACAGCCCCCCATCATGGCACAGGTCGTCAGAAACTTCATCTGGTCGGCCCCGACGGCGAAGCAGCTAAGGTAGTAATCATTTCCGAACAGCCTGTCGGCCGTGTTGGCCATGTGCATCAGGTGATCGAGATGGGCCCCGATGCCACCCAGTATTCCGAAGATGCACTGAATGAAGAACGGCGGCTCGATTAGCCCGCGATCCGCGAAATGGCGAACCGTGTAGAGGTGCCCGACATCATAGCATTCATACTCGAAACGTGTGCCATGGCCGTGCCACAGGGTTCGGATGATCTCCTCGATTTGGGCAAAGGTATTGCTCTGGAAGCCGGCGCGGGACGATTCGAGGAACGGCTTTTCCCAGTCATGTTTCCACTCAGAGTATCGCTCGGCTAGGCCGAACACCCCAAAGTTCAATGTTCCCATGTTCAATGAGGTAAGTTCGGGCTGCACGATCTTTGGCGCGGCGAGGCGTTCTGCAATGGTCATCCCAGGGCCGCCGCCTGTCGTCAGGTTGATAACCGCATCGGTTGACTGCTTGATCCGGGGCAAAAACTTCATGAATACGTCCGGATCGGGGGTTGGCCGGCCGTCGATCGGATCGCGAGCGTGAAGGTGAAGAACCGAAGCGCCGGCCTCCGCTGCCGCAATTGCCTCTGCGGCAATCTGGTCCGGGGTAACCGGCAGATATGGCGACATTGTCGGTGTGTGAATGGATCCGGTCACCGCGCAGGTGATGACGACTTTTCCAGCCTTGCGCATCATTCGCCTTTCATCAGGGAAACTGCCAGCCGAAGGCATGCCAGTGGACGAGCCATGCTACGAACATGGCGAAGGCCGCGATTCCGAGGACCGCGGTCATGTGCTCCCACCAGCCGGACAGCCGGATCCGGCGCAGGATCAGCCCGATCCCGAAAGCGACCACAAAGAACGTGGCGGCAGGAGGGATGGCCAGGATCGGTCGGGCCATTGCCGGAATGGCCTGCTGGATTTCCGCTTCCGGAAGCGACGCAGCGATGGCGAGGAACAGGAACAGGCCAACTCCCGAGATCGTGAGTGCCAGCCCGACCAGCATCTGCCAGATGCCCGCCCGCCGCCGGTTCTGGCGGAGCGCCCGAATCCCCAGGATACAGCTGACAAGACCTACCAAGGTCAGTCCAACGACAAAGACCCAGAATGCCACCTGATTGAAGGACTGGGTGTCGACCATGTCCAAACGGAACGCCGTGACAAATGGGAAGGTGCCCATATTGACCAGCGTTCGCCCTGATTCGTCAGTGCGAAAAAAGAGCCACTCTCCGGTGATCCGTTGCCGGAACAGGCCTTTATCTCCGGCGGGCACATATTCGCCGGGCCCGAGCCGCCCGGTAACGATCAGCGTGCCCTTGCCACTGTCCTTGATTGCGAACTCGGATGTCAGTCCCAGGACTTTCTCGATGGAGGTGAATGCCCAGCGAAAATGCCGATAGGATCCTGCGTAACGAGCGAGATTGGCAGTTGGGGTGGCTTCCATCGCCGGGATGGCGTCAAGACCTGCTCCCGGCAGCAGGGACGGGAGAATTGCTCGTGCAAATGCATCCCGCGCCTGCGGCCCGGGCGCTGACAGGTCCACCAGGAAGATGCCGATCCCCAATTGCGGGGAAATCAGCATGTCGGTGTGATGGGCACCCCCATCGCCGCCATGGCCGATGAAGCGAAGCCCCGACACATCCTTTTCCGCGAAGATGGCGGCCAACCCCGGGAATTTCGGGTGCAGGCGCTTCACGTCGTGCAGCAAAGTCTGCATTGCTTGAGGCGACAGGAACTGCCCGCCTTCGGGCGCGCGGCCCTCGTTCAGCAACATCGTCATATATCGCGCCATGTCGGGCAGCGTGGTCTGCACTCTGCCCGCAGGGGCGGAGCGGACGTTGTAGAAATGCTGGTCGGGGCGAACCATGCCGCCGGACACCTTCCAGCCCATCAGCTGGCGCTCGCCGAGTTCGGGGGGCAACGGATCCGCAACGCTGGTCGATGTCATCCCGAGTGGCTTGAGGACATCCTCGCTGAGCACATCGGCAAACGGTTTCCTTGCAACCTTCTCGACGATGTACCCGATCAGCGCCGCTCCATAGTTGGAATAGCTGGAGAAGGAGCCCGGAGGTGCGATCAGCTGCGGAGCTGTATCAGCCATGATGTCGCGCCAGCTCCGCGGGTCCGGCTTGGCACCGCCCGCGCCCGTTGCCAGCCAGCGTTCCTCGAATCCGGCCTCGTGTCGTGTCAGATCTCGGACCGTGAATGCCCGGGCGCCGGGATAGGTCGGCAGGGGGAAATCGACATAGCGCTGAGCAGGCGCATCGAGGTCGATCAGCCCACGATCGACCAGTCGCATCATCGCCACCATGGCGAAAGTCTTGGATATTGACGCTATCGGCAGAACTGATGTTTGCGGGTCGATCGCAACCGGCTTGTCGCCGCGCGCGCCATGGCCCAGGGCGTTCAGGGCCATTGTGCCATCGCGCCTAACGACAGCCACGGCCATCCCCGGCACCGCAAGCGCCGACATGTGGGACCGCATGGCACCATCCAGCGATGCCACAAATTCGGGCGAGCGGATGTCGGTGACGGAAAGCGGCGTCTGATCGGCGGCGATCGCTGCCTGCCCGATCAGCAACAGCGAAAGCATGGCAAGCAAGCGGTGGATCACGAAGCGCAGCTCCTTCCGGTCCATGTTCTCGCTCTAGCACCCGTGCCGGACAGCGGGACTGAGCAGGTGCGCGACGCAGACAGATTGCCTACAGGCTAGCGCCCCTTCCACTCGGGCTTCCGCTTCTCGACAAATGCCCTGGGTCCTTCGAGATGATCTTCCGAGGTTAGCATGGCGCTGTAGGTGGGAAACTGGCCCCGGCGCATGGCCAGGAACGCGTCCGGAAGCGCCATATCCTCGATCCCGTTGACGACTTCCTTGATGGCCCGCACTGCGAGAGGCGCCCCGTCGGCGATCCTGCGGGCAATCTCGCGGGCAGTCGGCAGCAGGTCCCCACGTGGAACGAGATAATTGACGAGCCCCCACCGATGCGCCTCTTCGGCAGACATGCTGCGGCCTGTCAGCAACATATCCATGGCGACATTTCGCGGAATTCGCCGGGGCAGACGCTGCACACCGCCGGCATCCGCCATCACGCCAATCCCCGTCTCGGGAAGTGCGAAGCTGGCCTCGGGGCAGGCTACAACGATGTCGCTGGCAAGCGCGATTTCGAACCCGCCGCCGATCGCGACACCCTGCACCGCGGCAATCACCGGCTTGGTAAGGTCGAACATCTCGGTAAGACCGGCAAACCCGCCCACACCATAGTCGTCGGCTTCGCTCTCGCCGCCCTCGCTTGCCGCCTTCAGATCCCAGCCCGCCGAAAAGATGCGGTCTCCGGATGCTGCAACGATCGCGACATGCAGCGAAGGATCATCCTTCAGCCGCACGAACGTCTGGCCAAGCAGGCGACTAGTTGCAGCGTCGATCGCATTGGCCTTTGGCCGGTTCAACGTGATTTCGAGCACTCCATCCTGTGCCGACACCAGAACGGGATCGTCAGACATTCCAGGTCCTTTCAGAAATCATCTGCGGCAAGCGCCATGAGCGTTGAAGGCGGTGTGCGCGCCAGTTCGAGATGCATCGAAAGGCGCGGAAACTCCCGCGCGAAGAAGTAGGTGGCCACTGTGATGTGCATGGCTGCATTGTCTGCGCCGGGTGCAGAGAGAATGCGTATCCAAGCCCAGCCGAACATCAGCAGAGCAACGGCAGCCTGAAAATCCACGCCCGCGCTGCCAATCCAGTCTGCATCCTCACTGGCTGCCGACAACAGCTCCTTGGCAGCTGCATCCAGTTGATCTGCGGCATCGGTAAGGAGCCGGAGATGATCGGGCTCAACCTTGCCCTCCGCAGCCGCAAGGTCGCTGCGGACAAGGGAAAGGAAGCTCGCCCAGGCACGCCCGCCATTTGACCGCAGCTTGCGCCCGATGAAGTCAAGCGCCTGGATGCCGTTTGCGCCCTCCTGAATTTGGGCGATCCGTACATCGCGCACGAGCTGCTCGACACCGGTGTCCCGGATGTAGCCGTGGCCGCCGAAGATCTGCATGCAGTCGGTGCAGGATCGAAAGCCCCAATCGCTGAACGATGCCTTCACAACCGGTGTCAGGAGGCCAACCAGGTCGTCGGCCGCGACCCGTCGCTCCTGGTCGGGATGACGCTCCGATATATCGATCTGCAATCCGAACCACAGGGCGATAAAACGTCCAGCTTCCGTGAAAGCGCGCGTGCCAAGAAGCAGGCGCCGGACGTCGGGGTGGACGATGAGCGGATCAGCAGGCGCATCGGGCTCGGCGGGACCTGTCAGGGCCCGACCCTGCCTGCGCTCCCGCGCATACGCAGAAGCCGCCTGATAGGCCGCTTCTGCCGTGCCCAACCCCTGCAACGACACCAGCAGCCGCGCCGTGTTGACCATTGTGAAGATCGCGGCAAGGCCGCGATTGGGTTGCCCAACGAGCCATGCATGCGCGTTGTCGAAATGCATCTCGCAGGTCGCCGCCGCCTTGTAGCCCATCTTCCGTTCGAGCCTGACCGGCTTCACGGCATTCGGGCGGCCGTCTGCCAGCAACTTTGGACAGAGAAACAGGCTGAGCCCCTTCACGCCCGGCGGCGCATCAGGCAGGCGCGCCAAGACGAGGTGCACGATATTGGGCGTCAGGTCGTGGTCGCCCGCGGAAATGAAGATCTTCGTTCCGCTCAGGGCAAACCCGTCACCGTCCGGCATGGCCTTCGTCCGGACCAGGCCGATGTCGGTACCACATTGCGGCTCGGTCATGCACATCGTTGCATTGGTGGCGCCGGCCACGATCTGGCCCAGATAGGCTTCTCGCAATTCTGGCGAGGCGTGGACCCCGATCGTCTTCGCTGCTGCCTGCGGCAGACCAATGTAATCACCGAAAGACAGGTTGGTCGCCATGATCATATCGTGAAGGATGACATTCAAAACGAATGGCAGCCCTTGCCCGCCATGGTCGGCCGGAGTGGCGAGGCCGATCCATCCGCCCTCGACGAAAGCGTTGTAGGCAGCACGAAAACCGGGGGGGGCCTGCACCGCGCCATCCAGCAACGTGCAACCATATTCGTCGCCGTCGCGGTTGCACGGCAGCAGCATGGATTCGCAAAGTCGAGCCGCCTCTTTCAGCACTGTGTCGAACAGCTCAGGGCTTCGCAGGTCAGCCGGATAAATCGCGTCAAGGGCAGCTTCCGCCCCCAGCACATCCCTTAGCAGCCAGCTGTAGGTTCCGAGCGGCGCGCGATAGTTCAGCACGATGTTGACCGTTCCTCCCGCGCTCACCCTTGGCAGGGCGAGCTTGCTGTGCGATGAGATACAGAGCTTTGATCAAAAATCAATAGAGAGGGCTCCGGGGATGACGCTGGCGAACGACAAGACCGATCTCACACTCAGCGAGCGCGATGCCCGCTATTTGCTGCCGCACTACACCAACCTCGCCAAACGGGCGAAGGCAGGTGGCGAAGTGGTCGAGCGCGGAGAGCGGGTGTACATCCACACTTCGCGCGGCAGGCGCATCCTGGACGCGTCATCGGGGATGTGGGCCGCGTCACTGGGCTTCAGCGAAGAGGGCCCGGTGGAGGCTGCAATCGCCCAGCTTCGCCGCTTTCCGTACTACCACTACGGCCTGGACAAGACCCACGAGCAGGCCGTGCGGCTTGCCGAGCGTCTGGCGGACCTGGTCCCGATCCGGGATGCCAAGGTGCATTTCGCGACGACCGGGTCAGAGGCAAACGACTTCCTTGTGAAGTTCCTCTGGTATCGAAATGACGCATTGGGGCGGCCGCAAAAGACGAAGATGCTGGCCCATGTGGGTGCCTGGCACGGGTCTACGATCGCCACCTGCTCCCTGAGCGGCATCGCGCGCTGTCACAACGGCTTCAATCTGCCGATACCAGGCTTCCTGCACCTGACTGCACCCAATCATTTCAAGAATGCCCGGCCTGGCGAGGACGAGGCGGCGTTCGTCGAACGGCTGGCAGAAGAGTTGGAATCCGTCATTGCACGTGAAGGCGCGGACACGATCTGCGCCATGTTCGTCGAACCGGTGGGCGGGGCTGCGGGCGTCATCATTCCACCGCACGGATACTATTCGCGGATCCAGCAAATCCTGAGAAAGCATGATATCCTGCTCGTCGCGGACGAGATCATTACAGGTTTCGGACGAACTGGGGCGATGTTCGGCAGCCAGGCTGTGGGTATAGAGCCCGATGCAATGACATTCGCCAAGGGCTTCTCCGCCTCCTACGTGCCTGTTTCAGCCATGGCGCTTTCGCCTGCCATTCATGATGGCCTGCTTGCCGGCAGCGACAAGCACGGCTTCTTTGCCCATGGGTCGACCTTTGCCGGTCACCCCGTGGGATGCGCCGCCGCCTTGGCGACGCTCGAGGTGATCGAGCAGCAGAACCTGATCGAGAATGTCCGTGCGATGGGAGCGCGATTGGGGGAACGGCTGGCGGCCTATGCAGACCACCCCCGGGTCGGCCAGGTGCGCGGGATGGGGTTGATGTGGGCGATCGAACTGGTCGCCGACAAACAGACGAGACGCCCGCTTCGGCATCCCGGTGCGACGGCAAACCAGCTGTCGGTCGAATGCGAAAAGCGCGATCTGATCATTCGGAACCTTGCAACCGGCGACACCGTCGCCTTTGCGCCGCCACTGATCATCAACGCAGCCGAAGTCGATGATGCCGTCGACCGCTTCGATGGCGCCTTCCGCGCGACCATGGACTGGATCGATGCCCGTGGCTTCGCCGACTGAAAGGCAGTGGATGGACCTCTCCATGCTGGAAGAGGATCCGTATCCTTTCTATTCGCGGCTGCGTGCGTCGGGGGCGCTTAGCTGGGTCGAGCCTCTTGGCATGTGGTGGGTGACAGACCATGCCATGTGTCGGCAGGTGCTGGCCGATCAGGAAACGTTCACCACCGATTGGCCGCAGTCTCTCATCTATCAGACCTTCGGCGCACAGATGCTTACCACTGGTGGGGACGTGCATCGCCGATACAGGGCGTCGGCGCAGGCTGCCTTCATGCCGCGCGCGATCCGGGATCACCTCGAGACCGGTATTGCCGATGCAGTGCATGTTCTGATCGCGGGGATGGCAGACGGGCCGGTTGAACTGCGATCGGCATTTGCCAGTAGGCTGCCGGTGCTCACTATCCTGCTTGCCTTTGGATTGCCCTTTGAAGCCGAGGCACGCCTGCGCCACTGGTACGACAGGTTCGAAGCAGCACTCGCGAATTTCGCCGGAGATCAGGCTGTTCGCTCGGCCGCCAGCGCCTGCGTGACCGAGTTTCATGACTGGATGGCCATGGAGATGGCCAGAGTGCGCGCCGGTGCGCCCAACACACGGCTGCTCGGATCGATGCTGCAAAGCGGACTGTCCGACGACGAGATCCGCCGCAACATGTTGATTACCTTCTTCGGCGGCATATCGACCGTCGAAGCACTGATCCTGAATGCCGTTTGGGCCTTGGCGCATCACCCCGAGGCTCAGGCACGGGTCCGGGCGCAGCTGACCCTGATGTCTGCAGTCGTCGAGGAAACCATGCGCTGGCTTGCACCTGTCCAGTCGGCAACCCGTCAAGTGACGCAACAGACTACTCTGGCCGGAGTGACCCTGCCGAAGGGCGCCATCGTCAACTGCATGCTTGGCGCCGCCAACCATGATCCCGCTGTCTTTCCGGATCCGGAGAGGTTCGACATCGATCGGCCGAATCTGGCCCAGCATCTGGGCTTCGCCACCGGCCCACACATGTGCATCGGCTTCCGGCTTGCAAGGGCGGAGGCATCGCTGGCGCTCGGAGCACTGTTCCGACGCTTTCCGCACTTCGAGATCGACCCGGACGAGAGCTGCCGGCCTACAGGCTTGGAATTCCGGCAACCGCGCCGACTGACCCTGCGGCGATAGTCAGGGCAGCTGACAGGCGCGGCCATTTGGCACTGTCGCTTCCAGCAATGCAGGCAGAGTTGTATTGATCAATGATCTAAAACTGTCCAACATGTGACACAAGGAGCACGCACCCCGACACGATTCTCGGACGGACAGCAGGTTCAACGGAGATTTCTCATGCGCTCGTATATTCCGGGGACCGATGTGGCGGGCAGCCGATGGCGCAATCCCGCAGCAAACGACACCGCTGCGCCGCTATCGCGCGGAGAGTTCCTGTCGCTCGCTGCCGCATTGCTCGTCACCGGTTGCTCGGGGTCGGATAGCAAGAGCGCTGCTACAGCCCTGCCGGCCGACGCATCGAGGCTCGATATTGTGATCGCGCGGGACAAGCTGATCGTCGGGACCTATAGTACATCGCCGCCTCTGGCTTTCATCAACCCGGACGGAGAGCTTGCCGGGTTCGAGATCGACCTCGCACGCGCGATTGCGAAGGACCTTCTCGGCGATTCCGAGAAGGTGGAATTCGTCGTCCTGAACGCAGCTGGCCGGTTTCCAGCGGTCTTGACCGGCAAGATCGACTTCGGCCTTTGTTCGACTTCGATCACCGGAGACAGGGCAGCGCGAGTGGCGTTCACGCCGCCTTATCTCGACACGGGGGGCACAGTGATCGCGCGGAGAGACGCCGGACTGACCCATGTCCGCCAGCTCAACGACCCCCGCTTCACCTATGCCCTGCTCAACAATCCCGGCTCGATCGAACGGGCCGAACAGGAATTGCCGCGCGCCAAGACAATCGTCCTCGACAACCCGGCAGCCATTCTACTGGCGACCAAAGTGGGCCGTGCAACGGCGTTCAACATCGACCGGGCAATCGCCCATCAGTACGTCGCCGACAATCCGGATCTGATGCTGCTGGATACCAGCGGGACTGTCTACAACCACGTGTCGGGCAATGCCATCTTCCTGAAGCCCGGCGACTTCAAATGGTGGCTCTTCCTCAGCACGTGGATGAACGAGCTGCGCGGTGGGTCGCGTTATGCCCAGTATCGGACCCTTTACTTGCGGTGGTTCGATAAGGAGCCGCCCCCTCAACGCTTCTACGATGTCAGTCGATACTGACGATGTTCGACGTCCGCTTCATCGAACGGGTGCTTCCGGCGCTGCTTGACGGTCTGTGGATCACGCTTGCCATCGCCTTCCTCGCCTTCGCTATTGCAGTGCCCTGGGGCCTTTGTGCCGCCATCCTCCACCGGCGGGGCGGTCTGGCCGCTGCACTGACCGGAGGCTATGTTCAGCTGGTCCGCAACACGCCGGTGCTGATCCAGCTCTATCTTGTCTATTACGGGTTGCCGATGGCGGGCATCATGCTCTCGGCCTTCGCGTGCGGCGTACTGGTCCTAGCCTTTCAGACCGGCGGATATGCTGCCGAAATCTTCCGAGGTTCCCTGGCCTCGATTTCTGTGCGGCAGTTCGAGGCAGCGAGCGCACTCGGCATGGCCCCCTTCGCGCGCTGGAGGCACGTGATCCTTCCGCAACTGTTTCTGCGCAGCTTGCCCGCACTCACGAATCAGGCGGCAACGATCATCAAGGACACGGCCCAGGTCGGTGTCATTGCGGTCATGGACATGAACAAGGTCGGCCAGATCTGGCTGGAGAAATCCGGCAACCCATTCGATGTCTTCATCGCCCTGGCCGCGGTCTATCTGGTCGTGACCACAGTGGTAGGGCTGGCCGGGAGGCTGATCGAGCGTCGGCTGTCGTTCGTCCAATGAGTGTCGCTCTCGAAAATCTGCCCTACCTGCTGCGCGGCGCCGGCATGACTGTCCTGCTGTCGGTTGCCGCCGCCGTCCCCGCGACGCTGGCCGGCCTCTGCATGGCGCTGGCAAGGCGAAGGACGCCTTGGCTCGGCTCTCTGCTGGATGGCTGGCTCTTTCTGATGCGCGGCATTCCCCTCATCGTGCTCCTGGTCTTCGTCTACTTCCTTCTGCCGCGCACAGGTCTAGATCTCCCACCCTTCTGGGGCGTCACCCTTGTGCTTGCGGCCTACTATGCCGCTTTCATGAGCGAAGTGTTTCGAGCGGGCTTCGATGCCTTGCCGAACGCCCAGTGGGAGGCGGGCCGCAGCCTTGGTCTCTCGGAACCGTTGCTGCTTTTTCATGTGATCGGTCCGCAGGCCCTTCGGGTGGCACTCCCGGCACACCTCAACCTGTGCGCCAGTCTGATCAAGGGCACCTCCCTCGCATCGGTAATCGGGCTCTGGGAACTGACGCTTGCCAGTCTCGAGGTGGTGGAGCGAACGCTTGCGCCCTTTCCGATCTTTCTCAGCGCCGCTGGCATCTACTTCACGATCTGCTTTGCCCTGGACCGTCTGGCACGGCGCCTGGAGGTCGCGAATGGCTGAACCCATGCTGCGCCTCGATAGCATTGAAAAGCGCTTCGGTGAGGTCGACATCCTTCGGGGCGTATCGCTGGATGTTCAGCGTGGCGAAGCAGTTGTGCTGATCGGCCCTTCCGGTTCCGGCAAGACCACCCTGCTTCGCTGCATCAACATGCTGGAGGATTATCACGCCGGCTCCGTCAGCCTGGATGGCGCTCCCGTGGGGTATCGCCTCGAGGGCAGAGAGCGCATCCGGATGCGGGACAGCGAACTGGCTGCGGTCCGCGCTGACATCGGCATTGTCTTCCAAAGCTACAATCTCTTCCCCCACATGACAGTGCTCGCCAACATCATGTTGGCACCGATGAAGGTGAGGAAACTATCCCGCGATGAGGCCGAGGCCCGAGCCCGGGATCTGCTGTTGCTGATGGGGCTAGCAGACAAGGCTGATCTGCATCCGGCACAGCTTTCGGGTGGGCAGCAGCAGCGCGTCGCAATTGCGCGAGCACTGGCGATGCGCCCGAAGATCATGCTCTTCGACGAGGTCACCTCAGCGCTCGATCCCGAGCGGGTTGCCGAGGTTCTGACTGCGATGCGCCAGCTCGCCAGCGAAGGCATGACGATGGTGGTTGTCACCCACGAAATGGCGTTCGCGCGCGATGTGGCCGACCGGGTCGTCTTCATGGAAGGCGGCCTTATCGTGGAGCAGGGGCCGCCACAGCAACTGTTCGGCAATCCCGCGGCCGAACGGACTCGCCAATTTCTCGGTCGCTTCATGAATGCAGAGGGGCGGACATGCGGCTGATTGGAGGCGATCCCTATGCGGCGCTTGGCGTGCGTCCCTTCATCAACGCGGCCGGCGCAAGAACACTTCACGGCGGCGCGCCAGTCGACCGGCGGGTGCGGGCAGCGATGGACCGGGCCGCCGACGCCCATGTCGATCTCGACGAGCTGATGGCGGCAGCATCCCGCCGACTTGCTGGAATGACAGGCGCACAGGCAGGCGTCGTTACTGCGGGCGCGGCGGCCGGCCTTGCGATGGCGGCAGCCGCTTGCATTTTCGGACGTGATCCCGTCCGCGTGCTCGGGCCGCGTGGCGGCGCCCGGCAAAGCGATGTCCTTGTCCCGCGTGGCCAGCGCTTTGCCTATGATCCCGCCTACCGGCTTGCAGGCGGACAAATCGTGGAAGTGTCGGACGAGGCGGAACTGATGGCTGCGCTCCCGCGTGCTGCCCTGATAGCTCTGCTGGGTCATAGCGCAGACACCGGGCCCCTTCCTTTCGAGCGCCTGCGCCGCGTTGCACCTGAAACACCCATCGTTGTCGATGCGGCGGCAGAGCCCCTTGCCCTGCCTGAGCGATGGACCGGCCGGGGCGCAGATCTGGTGATCTATTCCGGTGGGAAGTTGCTGGCCGGCCCACAGGGCACAGGATTGCTTCTTGGCCGTGCCGATCTGGTGGAAGCGGCCTGGCGGCATGCGGCGCCACACCTGGCACCGCTGCGGGTCTGCAAGGTCACCAAGGAAGAAATCGTCGGGTTGCTTGCCGCGCTCGACCTGTGGGCTGCGCGCGATCCCGAGGCGCAGCGGTCGCATTGGGACCGGACGATCAGTGCCATCGCCGAAGGTCTTCCAGATCTGCGGCCTGAGTATATTGCGCCGATGCCGGGCGGCATCGTGCCGAGGCTCAGGCTCCACCTCGATCCAAGAACCATGATCGATGGGCCGACCCTGTGGCAGCGCCTTGACGCAGGAACTCCGCGTGTTGTGCTGCGCGAACTGGGCGCTCGTGACTGGCACGTGGAGATCGACCCGTTCTGCCTGCAGTCAGACGAAGTCGACAAGCTTATTGGCGCGATCCAAAGTGCCGTCACGCTCCCGCCACCTCCGACTGCACAGCAGTGGTCCGCTCCGCCGGGTCAATGGCGCTACGTGATTGCGGACCTGACGGGAACCATCTGGCTGAAGCCCGATGGAACGGGCCACCACAGCTCGTCAGAGATGTCCGGCCCGGCTCGCGCCACACCGACGGGAGTTCTTCTTGCGACCGACGTCGACGGTCAGATCGCCACTTACAGGCTCCATGTCCAGCACGCGAACGGTGCAGAGCTTTGCGGCTGGGCAGCGCTCGGAACATCCCGCTTCGACGACGATGGCCCCGACCGCAGCGCAGACCAATTTGGCATCCAAACTTTTACCCTCATCCGACAGGACGATGAATGACAGCCAGGCTTCTTGTCCTTGGCCGCGATGCAATCCGCGACCTGCTGCCCATGTCACGCTGCATTGCCCTGATGCGCGATGCCATGGTGTTGGCGATCCATCCCGAAGCTCAGCTCCCGCTGCGCCGGGGCACTCCGATTCCGGGCACTGCAAACATCCTCAGCATCATGCCGGGCAGCCTGCCGGCGGACGATTGCATCGGCGCCAAGGTGATCACCGTCTTCCCTGGAAACTTCGACCACGGGCGCCCTTCGCATCAAGGCGGCGTCCTGATCTTCGACCAGCCGACAGGTCGGCCTCTGGCGCTGTTTGATGCGGGCGAGATCACGGCCATCCGGACGGCAGCGGCAAGCGCCCTTGCAACCGACCTCCTCGCCCGACCCGATGCGCAGGTCCTCACGATCTGCGGCTATGGCGAACAGGCCGGGCAGCATCTGGTCAGCATGCAGTGTGTTCGAAACCTGTCGGAGGTGCGGATCTGGGGCCGCTCCATCGACCCGGCAGAGGCATTTGTTCGACGTTTGCAGCCTGGCACGACAGTTCCCATGCGAGCGGTTCCAGACCTCGGTACGGCGCTCGAGGGCGCGGACATAGTGTGCACGACGACAGCTTCGACCGAGGCATGGCTTCCCGGCGCGCTGCTCCGCCCGGGCATGCATCTGAATCTTGTTGGCTCAAGCAGCGCTGCCGAGCGTGAGGCCGATGACGAGGTGGTGACGCGCGGACGCATCTATGTCGATCTGATGGCCTCGACGATGGCACAGGCAGGCGAAATCCTTGCATGCATCGAACAGGGTCTGATCACCCAATCCCACATCGTCGGCGCCATCGGCAGCCTCATCGAGGGCCGCATCGCGGGTCGGCAGAGCGCCGACGACATCACCGTTTACAAGTCGCTTGGCATCGCCGCCCAGGATCTTGTCAGCACTGCATGGCTCTATCGCGAGGCCAGCCGCCGAAATGCCGGCGTCTGGGTCGAATTCTGATGAAGGACGGAGTTGCCCGATGCCTGCCATAAAGCCTCTGCCGCCACTCGACCCGGCCATGGATGCAAGTCGCAACCATTACTGGACCTATCATTCGCTGGACACGTTGCTTGCCTGCAAGAAGCCGCTGACAGCCGCCAAGGACGAGGATCTGTTCATCGCGGTCCACCAGATTTGCGAACTGGCCTTTCACCAGATGATCATCGACCTCGGGCGCACCCTCGATGCTTTTCGGGTCGCTCTGGGCGATGCGCGGCGCCCGATAGGCCCGACGGCCGAGGCGGTCTATTTCCTCGAGCGGGTCAACCGGATGTGGAGCAGCGTCAACGCGACGATGCCGATCCTGACGACCATGCGCGCCTTCGCCGAGTTTCGAACATCCATCGGCCCGACTTCCGGCTTCCAGTCTGCCCAATTCCGCCGGCTGGAGATCATGTCGGGCATTCGAAGCATCTATTGGCAAGGCGCGACTGCCGATGCCGCCGGCAAGGTGCATGTCGCGGAAAGCATGTTCGACGAAGTCTATGGCGACCAGATCAACGACTGGTTTGCTGCCTATGCGGACCATAGTCTCAAGACCTATTGCGACAGGCTGCTCGCGCGGGCGGATCTCTCGACCCTGCAGGTCGACCGGCACGCGCGCCCCCTGCTGCGCCGACTTCAATCCTATGACCGCGCCCAGTTGGCTTTCCACAGGCTGCACCTCGGGCTGGCGGTTTCGCAGCTGAAGAAGGTCGGGGTGGCAGTCGGCACCGGCGGCACCAGCCCACGAACATACCTTGCGAAATACGAGACTCTGGCAGCCCCGCTGTTCCCGGAGCTGGCCGGTTGACCAACCCGGTTCTGGTCGAGCTTGGGCGCGGGACAATCGTCGAATCGCGCCATCGCGGCGCAATCGCGGTTGTGGACGCCGCTGGAAGCCTGCTCTTCGCCGTCGGGGAATATGCCGCTCCGGTTTTCCCGCGGTCAGCCGTCAAGCCGTTTCAGGCGCTACCTTTCCTGGAAAGCGGAGCGTTCGAGGCATCAGGCCTTGGCGAAGAAGCGCTGGCACTCGCCTGCGGCTCGCATTCGGGCGAGGAACGCCATGCGGCACTTGCAGGCAGAATGCTGGAAGCGGCACAGCTCGGCGAAACGGCGCTCGAGCTTTCACCTCATTGGCCGCTCGGAGAGGCTGCCTCGCGTGCGCTGGCTCAAGCCGGCGAACAGCCGCGAAGGCTGCACAACAACTGTTCCGGCAAACATGCCGCCTTCCTGCTCCTAGCCCGGCATCAGGGCTGGACGACAAGGGGGTACAGTCAGGCCGATCATCCCGTTCAACGTGCCGTGAGCGCCTCGGTCGAGCGCTTTACCGGTGCACAGCATGCGCTTGCCCCCTGCGCGCACGATGGGTGCACCATACCCACCTGGGCGATCCCCCTTGACGCACTGGCCCGGGGATTCGCCCGGCTGGCGATCGATCCGGCAGCCGAAAGGCTGCGGAGCGCGATGGCCGCACATCCCTGGGCCGTTGCCGGCAGCGGACGCTTCGATAGCGACGCACTGGAGAGAGCTGGCGAGCGCCTGATCGTCAAGACGGGGGCCGAAGGTGTCTACGGCGCTGCAATCGTAGAGGCTGGCATCGGCATCGCCATAAAGATCGACGATGGCACCACCCGCGCCTCCGTCGCGCTCGTGGGCGCGCTTCTGGAACGCTGGCTGCCCGGGCTTGGCCTCGATCGGCTTGCGGCTCCGGACGTAACCGACTGGGGCGGTACACCGGTCGGCACCACAGCTGTCAACCTTCACGGAGTATTGTCATGATCCGCCGCTTCCGGCCTGCTGCCGACAATCACAACATGCCGCTGTTCGCCGGAGATGCACCGGTCAAGAACAGCTATCTCAACATCGTCAGGCTCGCCGCCGGCGAGCGGCATGCTGCATGTGTCGACGGCTTCGAGACGGTTTGGGTCCTGCTCGGAGGCACAGGGCGGATCACCGTGGACGGCACGGATTTCGGGCCCATCGGCGGGCGCGTCGACGTCTGGAGCGGTCGCGCGGATTCCGTCTATGCAGGTCCCGGCGCCGCTGTCGAAGTCGCGGCCGTTACAGACTGCGAGCTGGCTGTCGCAGGGGGCCGCTGGTCCCGCCCTGAGGCGGCCTTCCGCATCCCGCCCGAAGAGGTCGACATGGTGGATGTCGGGTCGAACGACACGAAATCGCGGCGGCGGATTTTTCACATCCTTGGGCAGAATGGCGCAGGACGGGCAGGCCATCTGCTGGTCAGCGAGCTTTATGCCGATGAAGGCTGCTGGTCGGGTTATCCCAGCCACAAACACGATACGGCAAGCGACGGCGAAACAGCCCATGAAGAGATCTACCACTGGCGCTTTTCACCACCTACGGGGTTCGGTGCTCAGCTTTGGTACAACGAGAACGAGCGCGAGGCCTATGTGACCCGAGACGGCGATAGCTTTGCCTTTGCCGGAGGCTATCACCCAACCGTGACCTCGCCGGGCCACGCTTCGTACATTTTTACAGTGCTGGTCGGGCGGGATCAGCGCAGCCTGGTGCAGAACTTCGAAGAGAAGCACCGGCATCTGATGGACCGCATTCCCGGCATCGGCGCCATGCGCGCGAAGTTCAAATGAGCTCGATGTTCGACATCTCGGGCCGGCGGGCACTAGTGACAGGCGGCGCTTCAGGGCTGGGGCTGGCGATGGCCGAAGCGCTGGCGGCTGCGGGCGCGGACCTGCTGCTTGTCGGTCGGAGTGAGACGCGGCTCCAAGAAGCGGCCTCGCGCATCGAACGCGCGTCCTTCGCGGTCTGCGACATGCTCGACCGCGAGGCCATCATCCGATTGGCGGGCAAGGCTGGCCGTATCGCCCTCCTCGTCAACAACGCCGGCATTCAGCAGCGTGCGCCTTTCACCGGCTTTCCCGACGAAGGCTGGGACACGATGATCGGCACCCATCTCACCGCGCCGTTCCTGCTCGCTCGGGCTCTGGCGCCGCAGATGATTGAGCGGCGCTCCGGCAAGATCATCAACACGTTGTCACTTATGGCGGAATTGGGCAGGGCAACGATCGTGCCCTACACTGCCGCCAAGGGCGGGCTCCGGATGCTCACCCGCGGCCTCGCGGTAGAGCTCGGCCCGCACAACATCCAGGTGAACGGGATCGCGCCGGGCTACTTCTCCACTCCAATGAACAGAGCGCTCACCGAAGATCCCGCCTTTGATCGCTGGGTGCGGGAACGGACCCCGGCTGCACGCTGGGGCGTGCCTGCCGAAGTGGGCGGCGCGGCCGTCTTCCTAGCGTCTGCGGCATCGAACTTCGTCAGCGGTCAGGTCCTGTTCGTCGATGGCGGGTTTTCGGCCTCGGTCTGAAGGAGCCACCTCTCGGCCCGGCGGATCACCCCTTGGGTATTCCGGTGGTAGCGGATGGTCAGGCTTTTCTCATCCAGCATCGGCGGCTCCAGCGTTGCGAGCTGGCTATCCAGCAGCGACGGCGCCATGAAATGCTGGCGGCGGCTCAGGCGCAGCTCAAGCACCTCCCGCGGCGGCGCCAAATGCAGAAAGCGCAGGTCCGGATCGGCGACGCGCAGCCGATCGCGATAGGCGCGCCGCAAAGCAGAACAGGCGATCACCAGCCCGTCCCGTCGCGCCAAAATCTGCTCGGCGATCGCATCCAGCCAGGGCGCGCGGTCAGCATCATTCAATGGCGTGCCACCAGCCATCTTGGCGACGTTTGCGGCCGGATGCAGACTGTCGCCTTCCAGCATGTCCCAGCCAAGTCGCGCCGCCAGCAACCCCGCAATGCGGGATTTCCCGCAACCACAAACCCCCATCACAACGACATTCACGGCGCAACCGGAAGGTACACGGCCGAACCCTGTTCCCCGCCCAGATGCAGTGTCAGCCGCGTGGCTGGATCTTGCGCTACCGTCATGTTGGTTCCGGCCTCCGCGCCCGTCACCACGATCCTAAGGCGCGTGCCGGCTGGAAAGCGGGCTGCAATCGGCTGGAGATCGAACAGGATCGCCGCGGGCTTCGCAGGGTCGAGCGGCGGCGTTGCGTCGACGATCTTTCTGGTGGAATCCGAGAAAGGCAGGCCGAGGTTGCGATAGGGCGACTTGCCCTGCACCCGATGCGATGCCCGCATGACCCCGTCTGCCAGAATCTGCACAGAGCCATCCGATTCGACCCGCTCCAGATAGGCATGCGGCCAGGCATCGGCTGTTGTCGAGCTGAGGGCGAGCTCGATCACCGGGCTGCCGATCACCGTCAGGTCGCGCGCCAGCGGGGCGGTCGTGAACGACAGCCCCTTTGCCGCATGTTCCACAAGATCTGGATAGCGGGTGGGGCCAAGGCCGATCGCATCATGATAGCGGGTGTGGTTGCCCAGTGTCGTTTCCGCGTCGACAGTGAAGGAGAGCTGTTCGGGGCCGCTGCCTGCACCAAGGCTGCCGTCCTTGCGGAAAGCCAGGCGTTGCATTCGGGTCTTGCGCGGCGGCCAGGCCGGCGCGCTGGCCCAGCTGAAGTCATCACCTTCGTTCATGATAGCGAAGTTGACGGCCTGTTCGCGCATCACGCCGTTGTCGATCCCCTTCAGCCAGTAATCCAGCCACCTGAGCTGCTCGATGGGCTGCAGGATCCGCGCGGCGGCCTCCCGCTTGTCCCCGCGCTCATTTGGCCCGTGCGACCACGGTCCCATGGTAAGCTTTCGGGGGCCCGGCAGGTTCGCATCCCACAACAGGGTGTCGACCGAGGCAAAATCCCGCCAGCCGCCCCAGTTGTAGACGGCGATCCCCGAAGACCCGATCGCAGGCGCAAGCATGGCGAGGCTGTTGGGCCCGTCGGCCCGAGGGCCGACCAGCGCGGGCGAGGCATCGCGATAGAAGTGCAGCGCCGTCAGCGCGTCGCGCAGTCCCGGCGACGCGCGCATCAGCGCTTCCAGTCTTGCTGGCGAGTACAGCACCTCGATCACCTCGGCGGGCTCGTGCGTGCCGAGCGCGTCACCGACCAGGCGGACAAAGCGTTCGAATTCGGGCGACTGGCGTGTCAGATAGCTGAGCGGGTCGACGGCTTCCGGGTCCTTCAGCCGCTCCTCTCTTGCAGTCTCGCGCAGGATTCCTTGCGGATCCGCATCCACTGGTGGGACTTGCGGGCCGTTGTCGACAGTCGGGTTGATGACCGATCCCACCGTTCCCTTCTGCACGCCATCCCGGCGCGCTTCCCGCGCCAGCCACGCAAGCCCATAGGCCCGCAGTACGCCGGCACCAGCCCAACTGGTGCGATACTCGTCGAACGGTGCCACCTGGGGGAAGATCGCACGGAGTGCCGGCGGCTTCTGAGACGCCACAAGAAACTGCGACATCCCCTCATACGACCCGCCGATCATGGCGACGCGCCCATTGGACCATGGCTGGGCCGCAGCCCACGCGACCATGTCTGCACCGTCCCGCGCCTCGATTCCGGACATGTCCCCTTGGCGAACCCCGAACGACGCACCGGTCCCGCGCGCTTCTGCGCGTACGAACACATAGCCGCGCGCGAGCAACTGGGCCACGATCGGGCTCTTGGTCGGCGCCGCCTCGATCGTCGAGGCGATCTCGGCCATCCGCACGCCCTTGGGCATCAGGCCTGCATAGGTCATGGTGCTGCCATCTGCCCTCTGCTCAGCCCGCCAGTAGCGCGAATAGTTGAAGACAACCGGCAACGGTCCCTCGACAGGCCTGCCATCTGCCACGGGCCGGTACACATCGACAGCCAAGCGCGTACCATCCCGGGCCGGCACATAGATAGAAGTGCGTTCGAAGTGCGTGAAAAGCCGCTCGGAATGGCCCTTGTAGCAGCCGAAGCTCGACGCCTTTGGCGCGTGCCGCTGCTCAGGCGTGCAGTGCACCTCCGTGTCGTACCAGGCGGCCGGGACTGGATAGGGCCCGGAAGCACTGCTGGCTGCGGCCGCGGCGGTGGAAAGGGCGATTGCCAGAGACAGCAGCATACGGGCGCATTTCCATTGACTGTAGATCATTGATCAATAACAATCGCAACTCATGAAGAACAAGCACTTTTGCACCATATCAGCAGCCCTTCCACGGGTTCGACATGCTCCGGCCATCAGCATCTCGATCAGAAATCGGCACTGACAGTGGAGGCCGCCATGGAAGCGAGAACTGTCACCATCGTGGGCTGTGGTGTAATCGGGCAAGGTTGGGCAGTGAGCTTCGTCCGCGCCGGCTGGACCGTTACATTCTTCGATGCCGAGCCCTCGGTTGCGCAGAATGCCATAGAGGCCTGCAGGAGGATCGTCCGTCGCGAAACCGACGCCAATGCCAACTCCCAGCATGCGCAACTCGAGACCGGTATCGGCAGGCTGCAAGTGGCCAACTCGCTAAAGGAGGCATGCGCTGAAAGCGATCTGGTGATCGAGGCGGTACCAGAGCGGCTGGACATCAAGCACAAGGTGCTGGGCGATCTGGATGCAGTCACACATCCCAATGTTGTGATTGCCAGTTCAACATCTGCCTTGCTGCCGACCGCCCTTGCCGGCGCCCTGAAGCGCCAGGAGCGCTTCATTGTCGCGCATCCCTTCAATCCCAGCTACCTTATCCCTCTAGTAGAGCTCGTGCCCTGCCCGGCGACTTCCAGCACATATCTGGATAGCCTCACTGTCATGTTGGAAGCCATTGGCCTCCGCCCGGTTCAACTCCGCCGGGAAATCGAGGGCTTTATAGGGAACCGACTGCAGGCTGCGGTCATCAACGAGGCCATGTATCTGGTCGAAGCCGGCATCGCATCCCCCGAGGTGGTAGATGCGTGCGTATCCGAATGCCTGGCCCTGCGCTGGGCCTTTTACGGACCCTTCGGCACCATGGATCTGAACGCGCCGAATGGCTTTGCAGACTATGCCGCGAAATTCGGTTCGGCATATGCGGATCTTGGCCGACAGCTGCAGACGGGTCGCACTTGGCAACCGGAGGCAATCGCAAGTATTGCGGATGCACTCGCAATCCGGTCCGCTGGCCGGTCACGCGAAGAAACGTTTGCAATCCGGGACCGCGCATTGCGGGCACTTTCGGCTTTGAAGACCCACCTCGCCGCGCAAGGTTCCTGAGCCCGGACATTCGCCCGCGTTTTCGTAGAGCCGCGGCCGCCACCGTGGGAATGAGCAAAGCCGTTTTTGCGTGGGCAACTTGAGCTTGGGCTGATGCGGTGCCTCTGCCTGCAATTTCCAGGCACTGCCGCAAACAGGAAGGGGCCCTGAACCGATCTGACCGGATCAAGGCCCACCTCCGCAATACGCTGCTGGGCGTCAGTTGTCTTACATGTGCTGCGCTTCGGGGTTGGCCACCACCCCCTAAAAGCGCGCGCTCAGCACCAACCCGATGGTGCGAGGCTGGATGGGCGTGACAGTCCCGGTCTGGTTGAAGCCGCCGGAATTGTTGTAGCTCGTCACACCGAACTCGTTGGTGAGATTGCGGACATAGACCTGGGCGCCGTAATTGCCGAACTGCACGCCGGCGAACATGTTGACCGTCTCATAGGCCGGAAGACGGACATGGCTGGAGTTGACGGAACCGGTGGAAAAATCGGAGAACCGGGTCCCGACATGATTGTAGGACAGGCCAACGTATCCCTCGGTCTCTTCACCGAGCGGGACCCGGTAATCGACGTTTAGCGTGTACGACCAGTCAGGCACATAGGGCAGCTGGTCGCCGGCGAAGCCCCCAAGACGCGCCGCGTCGGTTGATAGCGTCGCATCGGTATAGGCTCCAAGGAACCCTACCGACAGACCCGTGGTCGGCCTGATGTTCAACGCCCACTCCAGGCCCTTGCTCTGGGCTTTTCCGGCATTGCCCGTCGTGGTGTATGTCACACCGTTGGAAGCAAGGAAGCGGGTAATGATCTGGATATCCGTCCAGTCGATGATGTAGCCGGTCAACTCGGCATTGACCTTGCCGTCCAGAAATGAGCTGCGGATGCCGACTTCGTAATTGACGGTTTGATCCGAGCTGTAGAACGTCGGCGCGGGGTCGATCGCGAAAAGCGGACCACCAGGTCGGAAGCCATTCGCAATGCGGCCATAAATGATCGTATCATCGATAGGTGTCCATTTTGCGCTGAACGAGTAAGTCCAGTCACTGTCGCTCACACTGCTGCTCGGCGGATTTGCAGGAGTCGAGTACAAAAGTCCCAGTATGAGGTCCGACGTCGACGTCTGATCGGTTTTTGTATAACGAGCACCCGCAGCAACCTCGAACCTTGACCCAAGATGCAGTGTCACGTCGGCAAAGCCGGCGTAGGTCTCTGCACTGACCGGTTGAATGCTTCCACCGATGATCGCAGGCTGACGGACACCATTCACGTTCAGGGGAACAACTGTCAAACCAGCAGGCTGGCCGTCCGAAATATTGAACGGAAAATACTGCTGATCGAATACAGTGTCCTCAGTCGAATAGAAAAGGCCGCCCTGCCATTCGATCTTGCCGGGATTCGACGCGATTCTCAGCTCTTGGTTGAACTTTTCCAGAGCCTCCGTCTGGTCCTGCTTGATCGAGATCGGCCTGCCCCACAGGGGCGAGAATGCCTGACCATTGGTCACCCCCGGGGCAGCGTTCGTGACGGTCACATCGCCGACAAAAGTGGTTTCCAGTTTGCCGTAGCTTGTGAGCGACGTCAGCGTTCCGAAGCCAAGCTCGAAGTTTGCCTCACCGGCGACAATCGTGAACCTGTTGTCGCTCTCTGCCGGATGATACCGATCGGCCGTATAGCCGGCCACAGGATCAAAGGCATTCCCCGGTGTCACCCTCGGGGTACGGGCCGCTCCGACCACATCGACAGCATTCGAAGCATCGGACCTCAGCGTCTGGTGCGTAACCGTAACGCGAAACGTCATGTTGTCGGTCGCATTCCACAGCAGCGATCCGCGCAGAGCAATCTTCTCGCCACCGTTGTAGTTGGTTTGGTTCAGCAGCGGATTGTCGATGAAGCCGGGAATGCCTTCATAACTCGCCGCCAGGCGAAAGGCTGCATTCTGTCCCAGCGGGGTGTTCACAACCACCCGGGCCGATCCCTGAACTTCACCGTCCTTCACGCCATATATGCTGCCTTCCGCCTGACCCTCGAATTTCTCGGGATTGGGCTTCTTGGTCACATATTTGATGAGACCGCCTTGCGCCACTGCGCCATAGAGGGTGCCTTGAGGCCCCCGAAGGACTTCGATCCGCTCCAGGTCCCAGGTATCCACATTGGCCGCGAGCAGGCCGCTCGAACCTCTCGATGTGATGAAGTTGAACGGAACATCGTCGACAACCGTCGCAACGCTGGCACCCGTGCTGCCCGAATTCTGGCCCCGAATGATGAGGCGGTTCTGGAACGGCGTCAGGCTCTGAACCACGAAACCCGGAACCTGTGCGGTCAGATCCTGGAAATTGTTGATCTGGCGCATGCGAAGGTCGTCGCCCGTGACGGCCGTTATGCTTAGCGGAACCTCGGCAAGCCGCTGTTCCCGGCGATTTGCCGTAACAAGGATATCACCGATATCCCCACTCTCGTCGATCTGCTGGGCAAGAGCCGGTGTACCGGCGATCGAAGTGCCTGCCGCAAGCACGGCAAATATCAAGGCACGATGCATATTCTTTTCCATGTTTGTTCCCCTTTTCTCCCTAGATTTGATGCGTTCCCAAGATGCCGGCCCAGGCCAGCACAAGGATGGTGGCTGCTCCGATCACGCCCATTGCGGCTCTGTGCGCAGGCTCCCAGCTTCGCCCCGCTTCGCTTGCCGCAGGCGCGAAGAGCGCTGTCGAGACAAGGATGGCACCCGCTACGGCTGCGAGATGCGCCAGGACCAGAGACAGGATGAACCCCCCTGCCCTTCCCTCGATCAAGTAGGCCTCGAAGCCCCTAGGTCCGGCCAGCACCGCAATCACAGGCAGGATTGCCAGAAGAAGCGGGCCGATCAGCACTGCCGAGATTCTGCCGCTCCAGCCCGCCAGGCCTTTCCGTCGCCAAGCCAGCGCGGCCACACCGAGAAGCCCGGCCAGCCCCAGCCAGTTGAGGACGCGAGCCTGCAAGGCAGTGTCCTGCCACCAGGCAATCCGCTCATAGGGCGTCAGTCCCTGCTCGTGGGTAAGGTACAGGGCTTTCCCGTCGTCACCGAAGGTGAAGGCAAACAGCGAAGCGCCGAACGCATTGCTACGCCCCATGCCGGGCGAATCCTTCCAGACTATGTTTTCGCCGACGGACAGAAAGGGACCCTGATCGCCGAGCATGAGCCCACCGTCTTTCGCAGTTACCTTGAAGGTCTGGGGCGCAAGGAGATTGAACAGCCGCTCCGCTCCGGCCATCGGGCGAAGCGTAGGTGCAAAGATCCCCTCAAACGCGGCAAGGGTTGCAGCGGGCAACTGCCGGGGCGTCGCGGGCGACGCAGCCGGCCCATACAGCTCGCTCAGGATCAGGTTGTTTGCCCGCAGGTTGGTCATCTTGCCGGGCCCGGCGATCGTATAGAAGATCGCAAGCTGGCGGTCGCCCATCACCATCAGCATGGATTCATAGCCCGGCCACGTGCCGCCATGACCAACAATGGTGTGCCGCCCCCACGGGAAGTTCATCAACTGAAACCCGAAGCCGCCGACAGCCGGATGATTGGTCCGGAGCCTCGACTGGACGGCAGCGATACCCGCGCTGCCCAGGATGGCGGTCGGTCGCCCCAGAACGCCGTCCAGATGGAAGGCAGCGTAGCGTGCAGCATCGGGCAATGTCATCGAGACTGCCCCAACCGGATAGTAGAAGGGATCGAAAGCAATGAACGGCTTCGCGGTCCATGCGCCATCCCGGAACCGCTCGGCTTTCAATGTTCCGGGCTCCAGGCTCAGCGCCCGATGGAAATGGGCGTCGTTCAGCCCCATAGGCTTCCAGATCTCGCCCCTCAGCATGTCTTCGATCGGCTTCCCGGTCACATCTTCGACCATCACGCCAAGCATCGCCGTTGCGACGTTCGAGTAGGACACAAGCCTGCCAGGTTCCCGGACAGTCGCCGGGACACGCCTGGAAACCTCTGCTGCTGAAAGGGGCTGTTCAACGGCGGCGACGGCTCCCAACCCCCGGTTGGTGAAGCCGATCCCGGCTGAATGCGTCAGAAGATCCTTTATCGTGATTTCCCGACCCGAGTGGGCCGGCAGCCGGTATCGCCGAAGATAACGGTTCGCCGGCTCGTCGATCGATCGGATCGCACCCTGCTCCACCAGCTTGGCTACAGCCAATCCCGTGAATGTCTTGCTGATGGAGCCAATCAAGGTTTTCGTCGCCACGGGATCGATCGGCGTCTTTTCCACTCGAGATGCCATGCCATAGCTTCTCAGGATGGGCGCCTGGCCGGCGGGAACGATCGCCACCATCATGCCGGTGAATTCACCAGCCTCAGCTGCTGGTTGAAACGTCTGATCGAACCATTTCACCACCTGCTCGGTATCCGACGCTGCGCGCAGCGATCCAGCGCCTCCCAGAAGCGCAACCGCTATGGCGATCAGCCGGCAGAGCAGGACGGTCTTCACAACTACAGTTGTGTTTGATCAAAGATCGATCGTCAAGCCCTAGCCACTTGGGTTGAGCCAAAACAGACTCATTGCATCGCGGCGATGGTGCGGGGGCGCACACTAGGTTCCGCTCATGTCGCCAATGGTCGCTTTCAACCTGCAACGCGTCCGAAGGACGACTTTCAAACCCAAGAATGCGCAGCGAGTGCGATCGGCCGCCTAGCTTCCCATGACCCGCTTCGTGCGCTCTTCCATGGTTAGGCTGTTGCGGGTCCCAAAAGATGCCCGCCAAACCAGCAGACCCAGAAGACCCCAGCCAGCGACAACACCGAATTCAATCGATTTCCCGGCCAGTTCCCGCAACGTCAGCAACACAAGCCCGGCGGAGATCGCCAGACCTATGCCGGGCAGTAGCCGCTTCCCTTCAGCGGGACTGTCAGACCGCGCCCGCCACAAGGATGCAGCGACCAGACCGTACATCCCCGTCACGATCAGGCCACCAAGTGAGATCACCGGCGTCAACAGGGATTTGCCAAACGGCAGTGTTGCCATGGTGATGCCGGTCACAACCAGAGTGGCAGCAACCGGGGAGGAACGGCCACCCGTGTGGGCAAGCCAGATCGGGCCCAGGCGGGCGTGGCCAAGTGCGTATAGCACACGGGCTGCCGAAAAGAGGACCGCGTTCCAGGTTGTCAGCAACCCGAGAAGTCCCGTGACCAGCGCCGCTATCGCCAAATATCGCGAACCAAAGGCCCGCTCAAAGGCAACGGCTGCCGGCATCTCGGCGGTTGCCGCTTCATCTGGCGACAGAACAAGGGCCGACGCAAGTATGACCCCCGTGTAGAACAGCATCGAAGCGAGGATGACCGCTGTGATGATCAGAGGCAGGCGCGCCCTCGCGGAAGCGGAACTCTCACCCAGCGCCTGTGGAATCGAGCCGAACCCTGCAAAAAACAGCGGCGTAACCAGCAGCAGGGGCAGAAAGCCCTGAAACCCTATGCCGAACCCGGGTGAAAGTCGCGCGGCGCTGCCGTTCCAGATCGCTGCTACCAGAAAGGCAACCGCAAGGACGATCATCGCAAGGACCATCGCATCCTGTATCCGTGCTGCAATCTGCGCCCCTTGAAGCTGGAGCAGACAAAGCGCGACCGCAAACAATGCGCCCACCGCCAGATCGCCGGCATGCAGGGGGGTGCCGCCGATCGAATAGAGTTCCGGACCGAGTGCGCCCGGCCAAATGGCAGAGACGATCCAAGCAATGGAGACTGCCTCGAAAGCGCAGACCGAGACGTAGAAGAGCGCGAGCATCCATGCTGTCGCGAAAGCCATGCCCTGGCCGAAAAAGCGGTAGGCGTAGACGAACTCTCCGCCAGTCGCAGGGTAGCTCTGCCCGAGGCGCGCGTAACATGCGCCGACAGGAAGGATCAGGGCTCCGCCGATTATGAAGGCAAGCATGGCGCCCATCGGACCGGCCGACACAATCCACGCGCCAACCAAGATAACCCAACTCACGCCGACTATCGAGCCGAAGGCTAGGGAAAACAGCGCTGAAGACCCAAGATCAGCCCCGAGTTTCACCTGTCTCTCGGTTCCGTCCATTACAGCCTCATCATAGAAAGGAACTGATAGTGCCGGCTACGGCTGCTTCCGCCAAGACCATGAAATGCTGCTGGAAAAGCCGTGCTCATTAATGCAGGGTCCGAGAGAATTAGGATGGCAACTTCAAGCAGCTGTCATGGCTGCCTTTGGCGGAGCACTGTCCTCGCATCTAACCTCCCCGTGGCCGCCCCCCCCAGCCGACAACACACTTGCTCAACAGATATCATTGATCAATAATTGCAAGTCAATTGGGATCTTGAGTTTCTGACCGGCCTAGAGCGTGCCGGAGCCTATGCCAGTGAATCTACTCGGACGATATCGCGGCTATCGATCCCGCCGACGAGGTCAGGGCCACATCGCGCTTGGTCGCGGTCACAACGATCTCGCCGCCCAGATCGTCGCTCGCCGTCTGGGCCAGCGTAGCGTTCGCCAGCGGCACGCCTCACGGCACGGGAACTACGCTGGCATCATATCTCATGATCTGTCCTCCCAGATCAACGGCGTTATTGATCACAAATCACAACGTCAATCCAACACAGGCAGAATGCCGGCATCCCACAGGGCGGGTGCAACCAGCTGGGGAGAAATGCCAAATCACCGACAGCCAAGCCGGAGGTTGGTGGCGCAGCGCGTGCTCGCCGCCAGACCGGGGCAGCCCCGCCGATTTGTGGCGTGCACGAACCCTATCGCTGGGCGGCGCCCGTCCGGCCCATGATACGCCAAATGTCCGTGACTTCGCCCAAATCGGACATCACGTAGATTTTGTCGAACGCACTTGTCGTCATGTCGAGCCTAGTGGGGAATAGCTCTACCTGGTCGCCCAGCGCAACTCCGGCACCCTCCGTCCAGCTCAGGGATCCGTATTCCGCGCCCGTCACGTCGACGCGCAGATCCGGCCGCGCCTTGACCCGGTCGGAGGGGCGGACCTGCGCCTTGCCGCCGGCGTCTATGGACGCGCGCCCTGGCCGCGTTGCGCTGATTACAGTTGTGAGCACGGTCAGTGCCGGTTCGAACGCGTTGAGTTCAGGCGCGTTGTAGCGACCGCCGATCGCTTGGTAGGCGGTGTCCATGAATACATAGGATCCCACCTGGAGTTCGGACAATGTGCCGTGGTCGATATCGAACGTTCCGGTGCTTCCGCCGGTTAGCGTTTCGGCCGGAAGCCCCAGCGAGCGGAAGGCGTCCCTGACCGCCACACCGAGCGCAAGATCGGCCTGCGACCGTGCATATCGCTCGGTCCAGCCCAGTGTGTGCGCCGCATCGCCGGAATATGCCATGATCCCCGCCAGGCGGAGAGTAGAAGACGACGCAATCAGCTGGGCAAGCGCGACGGCGTCCTTCACCGACCCGACGCCCTGGCGACTCATGCCCGCGTCGACATCGACAAGGACGTTCATGCGCGAACCGGCCACGGCTCCTTCCCGCTCAAGCTGCATGACGATCGAAGGCGAATCGACGACGAGCTGGAAGGCAGGCTGGCGTGCGGCGAGTTCACCCACTCTGCTGATTTTGTTCGTTCCCGCCGGCTGGCTGGTCAACAGCACATTGGGCAAACCATGATCGACCAAAAGCTCGCACTCCGCGACGGTCGCGGCGCTGATCCCGATCGCTCCCAACTCGATCTGTCGTTTGGCAACCTCGATGCATTTGTGCACCTTGAAATGGGGTCGGAGGGCGACCCCGGCGGCATTGGCATGCGCGGCCATCTTGACTACATTGCGGTCATAGGCCGAGCGGTCGAGAAGAAGTGCCGGCGTCGCGATGGAAGCGCGCTCATGCGGCTCGCGGTCCGTGCGCGCAATGGATTGTGGCTTGGCCAGCTGCGTGAGGCCTGCCGAACCGACGACCGCTTCGCAACGTGTCAGCTCCACCTTCATACCCTCCCGACTGACGGCGTCGGACCGTGAAATCTACTGCATTGCGCAGGCATATGCAGACCGACGGCGGTCTCCAACCACTATAGTGGATGTGATCATAAATCAAACGAGGTGGCATTGAGGCGTGGTGTTGACGTGGTCGCTACCTCCCTCCCATCGAAGTTTCAGATAACCGGTTTGCTGATCACATCATGTCTGCCCTCCGGCAAGAGCCACAGCTCGACGCTTAATCGACAATGCCGGCAGCCACCCCCGCCTGCCGCTTGCACCGGACGCTTTATGCCGCGCTTCGCTGCAGAGCCGCCAGTCCGCAAACGGCCCCAATTCCGCCGTTCCCAGTGGCGTCGCAATCTCCCGCCAGTGGCTGCGCGCAGCTACGCCCTTTGTCGTCGTGCCCATGACATCGCAGAGGCCGAACGCTGAAGCCACACAGCCTCCGGACCATGGCCACTCCGCCTGCCCGTCCGAACCCAGCGCCCCAGGGGTTGTGCGCCATCGCGCACTGTTCTTCTTGACGAAGCCTCTGATATTCTTTCACTTTTCTTGATCCCGGGCTTGCGCCCGCCAGTGAGCATGCCTATTCAACCCCCAGCTCTTCGGAGCCACTCTTCAAGCAGATCCTTCTGACCCGACCGGGCCAGCATCGAAGGCAGCATGAGAGGTTTTCACCAACCGCGGCACGCGGTGGGTGGGTGCCTTCTTCTGCCCATCCGCATGCGTGTCGTCAGCACGAAGGACCTCATTATGAAGCTCTCCCCTAAAGACCGGGCCAAGCAGGCAGCAGCCGATGTGGAACGGCAGCTGCACCGCGTCGTGACCCCCGACCGGATCGAGCAGGTGCCGATCTCCAGCCTCAAGCCCTACGCCCGCAACGCGCGCACCCACAGCCCCAAGCAGATCGCCCAGATCGCGGCGTCCATGAGCAGCTTCGGCTTCATCAACCCGGTGCTGGTGACGGCAGAGTCCGAGATCATCGCCGGCCACGGGCGGGTGGAAGCCGCCAAGCAGCTGGGCATGCACCAGGTCCCGGTTCTCCGGATCGAAGGCCTGACCGAAGCCCAGATCGCGGCCTACCGCCTCGCCGACAACAGGCTTGCCGAACTTGCCGGCTGGGACGCGGACATCCTCGCCATCGAGTTCCAGACCCTGTCCCAGCTGGATACGGGCTTCGAGCTGTCGGTCACCGGTTGGGATATGCCGGAGATCGATCTGCTGATCGATCCGCCTTCGGCCAAGGCTCCCTCGGAATCGGACCCCGACGACATCGTTCCAGCGCTTGCTGCCGCTCCTGTCTCGCGCGTGGGCGACCCCTGGATGCTTGGCCGGCATCGTGTTGTCTGCGGCTCGGCGCTCGATCCTGAGGTCTACACCCGCCTGCTGAAGGGCGAGCAAGTCCGCATGGTCTGCCAGGACCCGCCCTGGAACATCGCGGTCTCCACCATCTCGGGGATGGGGAAGACCCAGCATCGGGAGTTTCCGATGGCGAGCGGGGAGATGACCGACGCCGAGTTCCGCACCTTCCTGACCGACACCATCCGCCTGGCCGCTGCCCAGTCTATCGAGGGCGCCATTCTCCAGCTGTTCATCGACTGGCGGGGCGTCGAGAAGATGATCGCGGCGGGTGAGGGCCTCGGCCTTCGCCTCATCAATCTCTGCGTCTGGGCCAAGACCTCGGGGGGGATGGGATCTCTATACCGCTCGCAGCACGAGCTCGTGGTCGTGTTCACCAAGCCCGGCGCGCCGTACCGCAACAATGTCCAGCTGGGCAAGTTCGGGCGCTACCGCACCAATGTCTGGACCATGGCCGGCCAGAACAGCTTCGGGGCCGAGCGGATGGCCGCGCTCGAGAGCCACCCGACCGCCAAGCCGGTGGCGCTGATCGCGGAGGCCCTGCGCGACGTGACCGACCGGGGCGATCTGGTGCTCGACAGCTTCCTCGGCTCGGGCACGACGCTGATGGCAGCGGAGCGCACTGGCCGGGTGGCGCGCTGCATCGAGCTCGACCCGCTCTATGTGGACACAGCCATCCGCCGCTGGGAGGCGAGCACCGGCGAGACGGCGGTTCTGGAGGCAACCGGGCAGACGTTCGCGCAGGTGGCCGCGGAACGGGCGAGCGCCGATGACAAGGTGCCGGACAGGGGCAAGGTCAGTATCGACCCCGCGCCGGGGCTGACCGCGAGCACTGACGTCCCCGTCGGGAAGCAGCCGACCCGCGTTCGTACCCGCAGCGCGGCCATCGCTGCCCTGAAGGAGACGGCCAATGGCTGATCCTGCCAACAAGGCCCCGGTCCGCATCCGCGTGCGGCGCACCGTTGCTGACAACCCGACCATGGACGACCTGGAGGCCGCTGACGCGGCTTCCAGCGACCAGTCGGTCGAGGAGCGCCTGGTGGCCACGGAGCCCAGCGATCCCCCTGCTGGCAAGAAGAAGCGCAAGCCCAACAAGGGAAGCTTCAAGCCCGGGGTGTCCGGCAACAAAAATGGTCGCCCCAAGGGCGCCAAGGGCACCAAGACCATCGTCCGCAAGGTGCTGGGCGAGAAGGTGGAGATCCGGACCCCGGAAGGTCCCAAGAAGGTGACCCTGTTCGAGGGTCTCCTTCGCAAGGAGGTCCAGCGCGCCGCCGACGGCGACTGGCGCGCACGCAACACTGTGCTGATGCTCGCCCGCTGGGCGCTGCCCGAGCTGTCGCCCAGCGACAGTGATGCGGCTTCTGGAACTCCTGCTGTCGACACCGAGACCGACAACGCGATCATTGCCTGGTTCTCGGGCAAGCTGCTGGGCGGCGATGACGTCCCTGATGCAGGAGTGCCGCAGTGAGCGACCGTCAGGCAGCCCTTGCTGCACTCACCCGCCAGCACCTGTTCGTCATGCTGATGCGGGCGTTCGCCATGTTCCACCCGGGGCAGAGCCTGCAGCCCAGCTGGTATCTGGAGGCCACGTGCCACTGGCTGGAGGGGGTGGCGCTTGGCGAGCGTCCCCGCTCCATGATCTGGATCCAGCCACGGACCCTGAAGTCGTTCACGACCGCGGTGGTGTTCCCCTGCTGGGTGCTGGGCCGTAATCCGTCCGCCAAGATCATGGTCGCAGCTTACGGCGAGGCCCTGTCACGCGAGCATGCCGAGAAGCGTCGACAGATCATGGAGAGCGACTGGTACAAAGCCCTGTTCCCGGGCACCCGGGTATCCGAGAGCCGCGTCCTCGAGCTGAAGACCACCAAAGGGGGCTCCTGCCAGGCGGTGTCGGTGGGTGGCCCGGTCACCGGACGCGGTGCCGATCTCATCATCCTCGACGACTGCATGAAGGCCGAGGACGTCACCAGCGAGGCGGAACGCGGCAACATCAAGAACTGGTTCTCCAACGCGCTCTCCACCCGGCTCAACGACAAGCGGGACGGCGCCATCGTCTCCATCCAGCAGCGGCTGCACGAGGATGACCTGCCCGCATACCTCGCCGACAAGGGTTACACCTGCCTCAACCTCCCGGCCGTGGCCGAAGAAGATCATCTTGTCGCCATCGGCTACAAGCACACCTACCTTCGCAAGGCCGGTGAGCTTCTGGACCCGGTGCGGTTCCCCCAGGAGGTGCTGGACCAGGAGCGGCTGAACCTTGGGCCCCAGGCCTATTCCGCGCAGTATCTCCAGAACCCGGTCTCGCCCGAAGGCAACCTGCTGCGCATGGAGCAGTTCCGGGTCTACCGTACCGACATCCCGCGCGAACGTTTCGACAAGGTCATCCAGAGCTGGGACACGGCAGCTTCCGAGCTTCCAACCTCCGATTACACGGTCGGCACCACCTGGGGCTATCTCGCGGGCCGGGTGTTCCTGCTGGACATCTACCGCAAGCGGGTCTCCTACCCGGACCTGAAACGGGCCGTGCTGGCGGCACAGCACAAGTGGCAGGCCGACATCGTGATCATCGAGAACGCCAGCACGGGCCAGGCGCTGCTCGGCGAACTGATCCGCATCAACAGGCCCTACCAGCTGTTCAGTGCGCCCATGGGCCGGCTCAAACAGCGCAGCAAGGAAGACCGGCTGATCGCCCAGACCGGGCAGATCGAAGAAGGCCGGGTCTGGCTGCCTGCCCGGCTCGACGGGCTGGACGTGTTCCGGAACGAGCTCAGGGCGTTCCCCAACGGGCGTCATGACGACTGCGTCGACACCCTCACCCAGCTGCTCGAACTCCTGATGCACCGCTGGCAGGAGTTCCACAAACGGTACACGCCCGAAGGGAGGCTGGTGGATCACATCCGCGGGGACAGGCCGCCGCTGCCGAAACTGCCGGCATGGATCGAGGGGGAGGAAGAGGAGGAAGGTGAATGCTAGGAATTGACGACAAACCTGTTGCACCTCGCGTTCATAAGACTGCTTAACGCGCCCATTTTGGTCACTCGGCCCAACGGCTGGCGCTCCCAATAGCCGCCACTGTCCCGAACTTCTCGGCGTCGTCGTGTTAGTCGAAAACCAGCCCGTGACCGCTCAGGCGGCGAGGTGCTCGAGGTCGTAGCGCTTGAGCCAAGGCAGGAGGGGCTTCACTGAACTTGCTGGATAGCGCGAATTCCGTGCGAAATCGGCGACCCGCGCTAGCTCGTTTTTTAGGAAGTCCACCGCCACGTTCTCGGCTGAGATGTGCCCATCGGGCATCACGACGACGAAGTCGTAGATGGTTGCGTGGTCCTTCCCCGGCGAACGACGCAGGATGCGGCCGCGACGCTGGATGAACTGCCGGGGATTGCGTGAGCTAGCGATTAGGTAGGCGGTCTGGCACGCTGGAACGTCGATGCCTTCGTCGAGACACTTAATCGCCACCATCGCCTCGGTCTCGCCGTCCTTAAACTGCCTGAGGATCTCGCGTCGCTGCCAACGGTTCTCGTCGGAGGTGAAGGGGGAGACCCGCACGCCGCGGCGCAAAAGCATCTGCGCGACCGCATGCCGCTGCTTGACCTCAGCATAATCCGTATCGACCTCGTCCTCGTAGTCATCATCGACGAGCGTCCTCCCGTCGCTGCAATAGAACAGCGAATGTCGTTCGACCTTCGATGTATCGAGCAGTCGCTCGAGCTCGACCATCTTGTTTTCGGCCGCACCAACGAGCCGGGCCCGCCGCATCAAGAGCGCCTTCAGCCGCTCGCCGGAAGGTGAGCCCATGTCGCTCCGAGCAGCGGCGAACGCGCGCGCGATCTGATCACTGAGGTCCAGGTAGTCCTGAGCCTCCCGGTTCGTTAGCTCGACCGGGACGGGGATGTATTCGTAGGGCGTGAGGACCTTGTCGCGAACCGCGTCCGCCAGCGAGTATTGGAAGATCGAGCGATCGTAAACATCCCTCAGACGCTGGTTCGCGGCATCATCGAGGTAATGGAAGGGCGTCGCCGAGAGGCCGAGCCGGAAGCGTGCGCCCGGCAGAAGCTTGCCGACGTAGCCCGCTCCCCCGTGATGGTGGCACTCATCTCCAATGAAGAAGAGTCGCTCGACGTCTAACTGTGAGGCGAAAGCTTGGAAGTGTGCCGACTTAAGGGTCCTATTGACCACGACGACCGCGAGGAACTCGCGCTGCCCACCTCGATTGCGTCTTAGATAGGCCTGCGCGACTGATTCCCACTCGGCCCGCGATCCGTAGCATCTGACCGCATGGATGTTGAAGCGCGCCAGCTCCTCGCACCACTGGTCGGCAAGGTCCTGGTAGGGAACAGCAACTACCAGCGCGATGCCTTCGTTAGCTTCGGCAGTGCGCGTCGCCGCGTAGATCGCGGTTATCGTCTTGCCGGCCCCCGTCGCGAGCTCTAGGATGCCATTATAGCCGTTCGCGCTCCAGGCCCGCAGCGCCTCGAGCTGGTGGTTTCGCATTGCGAAGGGCGAACCGTGCACCGTGGCCGGCACCGAGGGCCGCGGAGAGCCTGGATCCATGCGCCGCCTAAAGAATGCGCGCACCCTTTCGTCCTCCTGCTCCGGCGAAGGCATCTCGGGGAACCGATCCATCACAAAGCGAAGTCCTGCATCGATGGCTTCCGGTACGCCGCATACTACCGTTGAGCTTCCGGTGTTCCCCGACCACAGTCGCTCGAATGCATCGGCGTGGTTTTGGACATAGGCGCGCTGCCCCTCGTTCCACGAACCGAAAACGGTAATTTCCTCAGAGTTGAACCTCGGGTCGAGCGCACTCATCGTCTCGTTCATCGATCCGCTAAATGAAACCATGTCGCCGAGTTTATCCTCGAGCAGGCCGATCTTCTGATGGAACATGCCCTTGGGGCGGACGGCGACCTTTATCTCGAGCCGCCCGGCATTGAACAGCCACGCTAGCACTCTGATACGGAACTCGAGGAGATCACCGCGGTGCTCCCCAATGAGCCGCTCGAAACTTGGCAATTCATCGTCAGACCAGGGCCGACTCTCGCCCTCCCGGATCGCTTCGAAGTCTTCAGGGGAGACCAGTTTGCCAAAGATCAACCTGATCCGCCCTTCGCCGGCGACGATCCCGGACATCGCGGCCGGGGCGTTGAGAAGCACCCCGAGCGAAAAGAAGCCCACGGCGCGCCGGTAATCCACAGCGCTGCTAAGAGACGGCAGGAAAAACTCCTCATAGAGGTTGTCCGTCTCGGATGAGTAGTTGGTCCTGAGACCGAGCTTGCGCAGCATCAGAAAGTCGGCACAACCACGTCCGGCGTTGGGCCGTCCGAGGCGGGTGGCCGGACGCCGATGGAGTTGAGCCCCTTCCAAACCGCATCCTCGACATCGAGATCCGCAAAGCGGTCGATCCACGATTGAACGAGCTCGAGGCCACCGTTCGAGTATTCCTCGTAGATTTGGATGCAGTCCCGCTCACGGTCGGGCCTCAAAACGTCCGAGGTCTTGCTCTCGGCAAGTGCGAGGGCGAAGACCATATCCACCGCCTCGTTGATTTGGTATTGAGCGCCGGCAATGTCCTCGGTGCCCGCGTTGGGGTCCAGCGGCACGCGGCGACGCTCTTTGTAGCCAAGGATAGCGCAGAACGTCAGCGCCTCCCTGAGAGTCGGGAACATCGTGGCGTCCTTGCCGCCGAGTTTTTGCAGCGTCTGCTCGAACGACTTGCTGCGCTTAACGGGAGCGTGGATCAGTCGCATCAGCGCACCTCCGTTATCCGAGTGCCCTCGATCTCGCTGCCGTAGGTCGTGAGGTCGTAGGTCACGCCGCGGATCTCCACCGTCTCAGCCTGCTTGCCGACGCCGTCGTGCTGACTGTTCCGGGTGAGGACGTATTCCTGGCCAATCTTATCCGCTAGGGTGGTCATGACAACGTCGGAAGCTTGCGACGTCGACACCAGCAGGATCACCTGGGTCGCGAGATTGGGCAGGAACTCAGCGACGCCTCGCCGATAAAGAGGATCCAGGTGCCCGAAAGGTGAGTCGACTACGAGCGGTGCCACGGTGCCTGGCAGCAGAATATCGTCAGCCGCGTTCTCGCGCATCTTTGCATATTTTGCTATCGCCCCCGTGAAAGCGAGGCCGAGCAGTTGGTTCTCGCCGGTGCTCTTCGCCATCTCGGCGCCGCGCTCATCAAAAAGGCGCAGCTGGTAGTTGCGGTCCAGCTCGACCGTGGCCGGCTTGCGCATGAAGCGCTTCACGATTGCGTCGATCTCGCGTTCGATCGCTTCGCGCGCGCCCTCCTCCTCGGCCTTGAGCCTGCCTTCGAGCCTGGCGGTGAGCGCCGCGGCCAGCTGGGCACGCTTGACGAACCGCCGAGCGGCCTCTGACTTGCGCACCAGCTCATCACGCCGACCCTCATATTCAGATAGCGACCGGTCGAAGCCGTTGATGGCAGATTGAACGTCGACCTTCCGGCTCATTGCCTGATTGCGCTGCGACTTCGCGCGCTCGCGGGCAGCCTCTTTCTCCGCAATGTCTGTCACGGGATTGGCAGCCAGCTCCTTCGAGATCTCGAGCAGGTCGGCGTCAAGCTGCTGAATCTCGGCTTCGACCTTGCGCAGGTCTTCTGCGTTGCGTTCGTAGTCGCTCCACGCCCGCTCGGCGCGCTGCTCGAGGCGACCTAGCGCCGTACTCGTCGTCATAACGCGCGACATGACCGCCTGATCGCCAGCGGTATCGAGCAAGGACTTGATGCGATCATATTCGATGCTGCCTTTCTCGATCTCGCGCCCGCATACACACCTCCCATCGGAGAGGATCTCGTCTACGAACTTCTGATCGTACGGGGCCGGCAGCTTCCCTCGGGTGTCCTCATTCTTGATTACGGCAGAAGCCTCGGCGACCAGTTCCTCCGCGAGCACGGAAGTCAGGAAGGTCTGCATCCATCCCTGGGAACGATGGAGCGCCTTCGCCCGCTCAGCCTCCCTCGTCGCCATCTGTGCCTCGATCCGAGCCCGGCGCGCCTGGGCTTCCTTGGCAGGCTTGGTCTCAGCGAGCTCTTGGTTGAGCTTGTCGATCCGTGCCGTTGCCGCCTCGATTTCCTCGTCTAACTTGAGAAGGTCCTCCCGAGCCTTTGCGATCCGGCGCGCCGCTTCCTCGATCGCGGCCTCCGCCTGTCGGGCCTCGTCACTGGTGTTGTCCGAGGCTTGCTTGTTGTAATCCTGCCAGGCCTTGCGGAGATCCTCGAGCGCCATCCGCGCGATCGTCGACCCGAGAATCCCCTTCACGGCCTCACCGAACTTCTTTGCGCCGGTCGAGCCCGTATAGCGGCTCGTCGCCTCTCCGTAGAAGAAGAAGTGTGGGGCCATCTCCTTAGGGATGACGGAGTTGATGAAGCGGTCAGGCCGATCCTTGAAGACCGGGACCTCGCCGCCGTCGACCAGCTCGCACAGCCGCAATGGGTTTGTCGTTTGCGTCTTCTGGTCGTAGCTGCGGCAGGCCCGATATGTCCGGCCCTCGTGGATGAAGTCGATTTCGACGACCGTGCGATGCGCGCCGTCCTTCTCCGCCGCGAACGCGTTCACGAGGCGCGTCGGCCCTTCAAACTCGCTCTCGGGCGGCAGAATGCCAAAAAGGCACCAATTGATAGCGGCGAGCAAGCTGGTCTTTCCAACGCCATTCTCTGCGCGGATCAGCGTCAGGTTCTTGACCGGGTCCTTTGAGACGAAGAAGTCGTTGACCCCGTAAAAGCTGCGCCAGTTCTCGATGCGGATGAACTCTATCAGCATGTCTCAGACCCGGTCGATGCTAGCTTCGATGATCTTCTTAACCTCCGCCGGAATGCCTTTGCTCGACTCCCCGTTTTGCAGGAAGTTGCCCCGCACCTTGTCGACAACCTGCCGGATGATTTTGTCCATCTCGCGCTCGTCGAACGCCTGCACGCCCTGCGCCGAACCGCCTTCTACCTCCACAGGTCCCCCTCAAGCAAACCTACTAAGAACGCCATAGCCTGGAAGGTGCCCGAAGGCGATGTACCATTCAAGGTCAAGTTCGCTAAGGCATCGCCGCTACTTGTGGCATGCGAGGCAAACCTTGGCCTGACCGTAGAGCTCGTCAATGTCCATCTCACCGGCGCCGGGGCGTAGCGGATTGACGCGGCGCTTGGCGGCGGCACGCTCGACACGCTTTTGATGCTCCGCCCTTATCTGCGCGATGCGTTCGGGACGGGCGAGTTCGTCTAGCGACTCGCCGGCACTCCAGGTGAACGGAGAGCCATGTTCGAGCGCATTCTTCTCATAGGATCGCGCCTCGTCGAAGCTGTCTGGATGCCGCTCCATCAGCCGCACCCACTCGATCTTCTGCTGGAAGAAGCAGAACGTGCAGCCCGATCGTGACCGCCACTCGTAATAGCTCGGAAGCCCGAGACCACTCGCCTCGAGTGTGTCGATTACCCCCGCCTTGTCGATACCTGCTTCCCGGAAAGGCAACGAAACCGTCAGGTTGGGGTGCGTGGAAGAATAGCCTTCCCGGTAATTCTCATCCGAGCGGATGGCGACATAGCTGACGACGCGATCGCCAGCATCGAGCGCCGGCCACAGCCACTTCTCGAAAGGTAGGATCTTCAGCTGCCGCGTGCACCACCTCGTACGCGGGCTAGGCAAGAAGTTGTTATACTGCCGCAGCCAAAAATCGAAGTCGCGGTCCGGGTTAAGCCGTTCGATGGGCCTCCCGAGGAAACCCTCGAGGCGACCCAGATACTCGTAGACTTCCGGAAGCTCCTTACCGGTGTCGGTAAAGAAGTATTCCATCTCCAATTCGGGACGGGTGCGGGCCATGTGGACGGCAAGCGCAGCGCTATCTCTGCCGCCCGACAGTCCCAGCACATGACGCATCCTCATCGTGCACCTCCGGCGGCCCGGCGGCGGTCGCCTTCGGTCCCGTTCTCCTCCGCAAGAGAAGCCGCCAACTCGACGGCGGCGGCAAGCGCTACCTCGCGCGACACCTCGCCGCCAACGACCGCGCGCAGCGAGGCGGCCAGCTCGCGAGCGCGGGCGAGTTCCTCGGCGTCGATGCTGACCTCAGGCGTGATCAGACCCCCGCGGGCCGGGTCCGACATGTAGACCGCGAACGCGAACCTGCCGTCCCCACGACCCTGCACGTGGGCCAGGCCCTCGGCACGCAGGAACTCTCGCGCGAGCGCTGCCAGTTCGACGCGCGCCGCGTCGACGTCCCGGTCCACCCAGTCGCGGGGCGGGCGGTTAGCTGCGAGGCTCGCGATCCCCTCGATCGCCTCCCTGCTATCATCGAACGTGGACAAGCGAGCTGCGAAAGCGTCCAGCCTGAAGTTGCCGGTGACGCCCATCACCGCCTTCGCGCGTCGCCGCAACTCCTTCACGCTATCCCGATCTCGAACCCGAAGCTCGCGAACCAGCAGGTCACGCAGGTCTGCGAGCATTGCCGGGTAGAGACCTGCAAGCTGGGCAAGCCCTGTCCTTAGACCTTCGATGAGGTCACCAACCTCCGCACCGCGACCCGCCATCCGCGGAAGATCGTCCAGCATGAACTTGTTAGGATCGTGGGCTGATAGGGCGAGATCCCGCACGCGGAGTGCCGGCGGGTCCAGCCTCTGCGTCCGGCGCACCCAGGCAGGTGCCTCCATCACTAGCGCGACAAGCTGCCGCCCCACTGAGAGAGGATCAATCCAGCCGGAGACGGTGCCGCCCGACAGCTCCGCGACCACGCCCGCGATCCCCCGCAGGATGGCCGTGTCCCGGGCGCTCAGCTCGCTAAGGCGCAACCTGACCGAGGACGCGTCCTGGAGTAGTCGATCCACAAGCAGGTCGGTCACGCTCGAGCAGAAGACGCCGTCGAGGTAGACGGACGAGCGCGCACGTTCGGCTAGTACGAAAGCGAGGCCAAGTATCGGCAAAAGTCCGTCCTTCACCCCGTAAGGGCGAGCCCGCCACAGCGCAAAGAGGTCGTCGAGGCCAAGTCCAGCTGAGCCACGCTCGACCAACAACCCCTGCGCAGCCGACCAGAGCGGCGACAGCTGGTGGCCGGTGTGGTCGGGTTCCGGAGGGTAGAAGCCGAACGCGCCGTCCTCACCGCGCCGGTGCAGGCCCGTCCGTTCGAGGATCGCGGAGTAAAGTCCGCCCTCCGCAGGGAAGTCGACGATCCCGAGCCGCGGTTCCTCAGCACGTGACGCCATCGCCACCATAAGCGTCCTCATCGCCGCCATCGCGTTCGACGACGGCTTCGCGCGGTTTAGGAGCTCGTTCCTGATCCTCGGGGACTCGGGATAGAGGGCGGATGCCATGCGCGAGGCGATCACCGACAGTCCGGCCGCAGCCGACGCGCGCAGCTCGTCCCCGCTCACGGCGGGCACACGCCAAGCGGTGGTTGCCAAACCCAACCTGAGGCGGTCCTCGAGCTCGCCCGCGACGCGTGCCAGCCTGCTCGCTACCTCGCGGCGGGCAACAGCGTCTCCCTTGAGTTCCGGCCGGGTCGCCTGCACCCGTTCGAGCGCCACAAGCTCGTGGCTCAGCTCGCGTAGCATGTAGCTGTCGCCGGACAGCCCAAGCGCGACCGGCAGGTCGCCGATCCGCCCAGCAACCCGGTCCATGCTGCGCCGGACCCGCGCCGGATTTTCACCCGCCTCGTTGATGAGCAAGAGGAAAAGGCCCGCAGCCCCGGAGCCGGGCCTGAACGCCCCGACCCGCTGCTCGGCCTGCTCGAACGTCGCGACGTCGACCTCGAACCAACGCATGGCCCCGGTCTCGTGGTATTCACGCTTCGCCAGGATGGGCGTGAGGACCCCGGTCGCTCGAAGCCGCCCGTAGTCGCACGTCGGCATCTCAGCACGCGCTTCCTCGACTGCAGCCTCGATGTCAAAATCGGAGCCCGCATAGACCGCGTATGCGCCGAGATGGCGCCGGAACACGATCGCCGAGCGGCGCGCGAGAGCCTCCAGGGCCCGGTGCGCGTCCTCGAGATCGATGCTGAGCCCGGCCGCGACCAGCTCAGGACTTGCCGACAGCCCCGAGCGCTCCCGGAAAAGGTCGAGAAGCGCGACCGTCTTCAAGACCGCCAGCTCGGCCTGGCTGGCACCGCGCTCCTCCACTCGCTCGACGGCATCCACGGCGATCGACCAGCGGTGCCCGTCGGGCGAGGCCAAGATGGAGGGCTCCAGGTTCGCGCGGAGATAGCTCCACAGCCATACCGGGTCGTAGAGGCTCCGCGCGTCGGCCGGGACGGACCGCAAAAAGTCTTGGAAGCCGAAGGGCTCGGCAGAACCGAGGAAACCGAAGATGCTCCGCTGGTTCTGACCGAACCGGCGACGCGACAAGGGGCCGAGCAGGCAAGCGACAACCGGACTCAGCGGCCAGCAGCGACGAAGGCGCTCGCGCAGCTCCTCCGTCCTGCCGCCGCGACCGAGCGTCTCGGCGACGACATCCACCGAACGGACCTCCCCAGAAGGCCTAGATTCTATCGCCCGCGAGAGCAGCTCGACTTGCTCCTCGGCGGTTGGCGCTAGCGGCACGTCGACGAAGCGACCCTGGATCTTCAGCCAGTCGTCCCTCGTCTCGCGTGCCAGGCGATAGGCGTAGTCGTCGAACGCCTGGTGGAGCACGCCGACAACAACGAGCCTGCCACCGGAGCGGTTGGCGGCTTCGGCGAGCTCCTGGAAGAAGAACGCATCCCCTCCACCCGTCGCCGCGTGTTCGAGCAGCTTTCCCATCTCGTCGATGATAAGCAACAGTCCGCACGTCTCTTCGGCCGCCATCCTCGACAATTCACGGATGGTGTCCGACATGGCGAATTGGCCGGGCAGCGCTTCCGCGATCACCGCGGCCGCGGCGGCGCGCCGCCCCACCACCGGCACCACGCGCCAACCTTCCACCTGCCAGCGCATGGCGTCGGCCAACCGGGCCCGCAGGCCGTCGGGCAAAGCCGCCAAGGCATGGTCGCGCGTGGCGCCGGCAGCACCGAGCGCCGCTGACAGCACGACCGCGAGCGTCGACTTCCCACAGCCATAGGGTCCGGTCCAGGTGAAGGCGCAGTGCCCGAGCGAAGAGACGTGGTCGATCGTCGTCTGGATCGCCTGCGAGGTCGTTGCGGTGCAAACGAATCCCTCGACCTCGTCGGCCCCGGCGTCCGCACCAACGCGCACCGACCGCCGGAATCGGCGGCGGACCGAGACGAGATCTGACAGCGTGCCGGTCATGCCGCCTCCGCCATATCCGGAAAGAGGCCATCGAGCAGGGGCAGGGTGTCGATCGAACAAACCTCCACGCGGGCCGAAACCTGCCGGAGTCCCGCGCCCTCGTCCCACACCAGGGATCCGCCCGTCACCTGAGCGATGCATTCCAGCCGTTCGGCAAGCGACTCCTCGTCCATAAGGAACACGCGCCCGGGCGAGCCCGGCTCATGGGCGACCGTCTCGATCGAGAGCGTTCCACGTGTGGGGAAGTGGGCCTGCCAGAACTCCACCAACGCGAAGGCGAACACCTCGTCCGGCAGCGACGGCTTGGGCCCGCGCCTGAACTGCAACGCCCCTCCAGCGAGCGGCGCGACCAGCCCCAACTCGGCGAACGGGCTCTCGAGCCCATCCTCGATGACGCCCTTCCGGGACGACCGGCTGACGTAGGTCCGGACGAAGCACTCCGCGTCCCTGTCGACGGTCGCGCGCGCAATCCGCCCGGTCGCTAGCCGACCACCATCGCGCAGTTCCTCGATGCGCGCCATCAGCCGCGCAGCGAGGGTCTCCCGAGTGAAGATCGCGTCGTTGAACTCGCTGAACGCGAAATACCACATCGTGGCGCGCCCGGGCACTGCGGCAAGCCGCCAATGCAGGATCCAAAGAGAGCCCGGATGTTCCAAGAACGGATCCCCTCTTCCGAAGATCATTCTGGCGATAGGAGAAATGGTGAGAAGCTCGATACGGCCACCCCTGATGCTCGCCTCAAGCACTCCACACGCAATTGCCCAATGACGCATCGCCGCCACCATATTCTTGCCGATACCAAAATCAGCAATGGCCTGATTGGGGTTGAATACAGCCATGATCCGATCATGGCCCTCACCTTCGACTTCTTGCACGGCGTCGAACGACTTCTTCAACCAACCATAGCGGCATGGAAAGGTCTCGTGTCCCGACATTTGCAGACGGGTGTCGGGTCGATCAAGCAGACTCCGCAATTCCACCCCTTTCGCTAACTGGACAAATCCTCCAGCGAGGTTAGCTTGACGCGGCGCTGGTGACAACCGCCAGCGCGGCTTTTCGGCAGAAGGAGGCGAAGCTGATCTATCTCGACCACCAAGCGTCGACGCCCATGCACCCGCGCGCAGCCGCCGCGATGCGCGCCTCCGTAGAGGAAAACTTCGCGAACCCCCATGCGTCGGAGCACGCATTTGGCTGGGGAGCCGGTGACGCAGTCGAGCAAGCCCGAGACAGCGTCTCCGAAGCGCTTGGGGCTGATCCCGATGAAATCGTCTTTACGTCAGGCGCGACCGAGGCGGACAACATAGCGCTTCTCGGGTTGGGCGACCCGTCGACGCATAGGCGTCGCATCGTCATCGGAGCCATCGAGCACAAGGCGGTGATCGGGCCGGCGAGGGAGCTCGCCCGCCGGGGCTACGAGGTCGCCAAAGTCGGCGTAACACGGGGCGGCGTCGTCGATGCCGAGGAACTTGAGCGCCTTGTCAACGAGGACACGCTGCTTGTCTCCCTCATGCTCGTGAACAATGAGATCGGGACCGTGCAACCCGTACAGCGCGCAGCCGCCGCTTGCGCGCGAGAAGGTGCACTCCTGCATGTCGATGCGGCCCAAGCGCTTGGATGGATGCCTATTGACGCCGTCGCGCTCGGCGCAGACCTGATGAGCCTGTCTGCCCACAAGATGGGAGGACCCAAAGGCGTCGGCGCCCTTTTTGTGCGCCGCGAAGTTCGCCAGAGACTTCAGCCCATCATGCATGGCGGCGAGCAGGAAGACGGGCTGAGGCCTGGCACTTTGCCAACACCACTCTGCGTTGCATTCGGGGTCGCGTGCGAGGAGCTGCCAGACGAGAACGAGATCGCCGCCTGGCGTGAGCGGAGCCGCAGGCTCGAGGCCGGATTGCTAACGCTATGGCCGGGAGCATGGATAAACGGAGCCGACGCCCCCCGCCACCCCGGCGCAAGCAGCGTCACGTTCCCGGGACTCTACGCGGATCAGCTCGTCGCGCAGCTGCAGCCGCATGTCGCGGTGGCGAGGGGGTCGGCCTGCACCTCGGGCACACCCGAGCCCAGCCACGTGCTCCGGGCGATTGGACTCGCTCCCGACCTTTGCAACGCAACGATCCGAGTCAGCGTCGGAAGGTTCACACAGGACAGAGAGATCGAACAGGCGCTCTCCGCCTTCGCAACTGCGCTGTCGCGCGCAATCAGACAGCCTGGGATAGCTTAGCCAGAAGGGGCGATTGCGGCTCGAGCGGCTGCGCAAGCGGCGGCCGGTCAATTCGCTAAGGACGTGACACAAAACGTTCGACGATCGTTACATCATCGAAGAACCCGCAGGCGAGTGCGCGACCTGCCATAAACTAAGTGTCAGGGCTTCGCCGGAGTATCCGGGCCGAGCCAACCAATTAGATTGTCATAGGCCAGCTCGGCGAGGCGCGTCGAACGCCGATCTATGGTTTCCACGGTCCAATCAGCGGTGTGAGCGGCAATCGACCGGCACATCGGCATATAGGCGGAGCTCGCCAGTATGGTATCGCCGGTCACGCTGACGGCAAGACCGGCCGGCTGAAATTCGGTGCGCACGGATTCAGCCTCGGCGTCAGTCGCGGCCGAGAAGAAACGATAGAGCAGCAGCTTGTGCGCCCAAGTCCGGTTGCTGACATATTCATTGGCGGCACGCGGCAACAATGTCAGATTGCCGAGCCGGTTGAAGGCCTCTTGGCCGGGTTCATAGATCGCAGGATCCCATCCATTCGAACGGGCTTGGGGGGCGACATGCTCGACCGTGAACACGGTATCGTTGCGCCAGGCGTCCGTCCGCATGGTGGAGGCTATACCGGGCCGTCCGCGTTCGATGAGACCCAAATCCTTGGCATCGGGGGTGGTGTCGTGGCTGGCGCAAATCACAAGGAATTTCGCAACTTCGCGCGAGTGCTGATAGATTGGCACCCGGCTCGCAGCCTTCACCCACTCCTCTTTCGTCGGAAACTCCTTGACCAAACGGCGCCGCAGCAGCCGGCGATAATTGGTAAGTGAAGGAACACCGCGGACGGGCCCCACGCGCTTGGCGAGCGGCGGGATGCTCGCGCCGGGCTCGCCATCCCGCATGATCGTCCGGTAGAGCATGTCGATATTCTCGGTGCCACCCTTGGCGCCGCGCCAGAGCATCGAGAAAGCGGTCGTTGCCTTGATAGCGTCTCCGAGGTCGCTAGCGCGAGCTGACGCTTCCTCCGGGCTAGCGCGCCTCAGCTCATCATAAAAGCGAGAGATCGCGCCGATCACGACATTATGCTTCAGATTTCGCAGCGCTTGAAAGGCGAAGCCGGTGGCATCGTCGAAGTTGACGACACCCTCGATCCGCGGCGCTTCGTCGAGCGGGACTGTCCAGCCCGTTTCCATGAAGGTCGCAAGATTAGCCATAGAAACCACGGCATTCCGCTTCTCGTCGATTGTCTGAAGCTTGTCGAACGTATCGCGCAGGTAGCGGCGTTGGTCGCTGAGGTTCTTCTGAAGCTTGTCGCCCGTCTCGGCGAGCGCGAACGGGATCAGCATTTCGGCGGTGGCCCGCTGCCGGTCATCTGCCTTCTTGAAGGCTTCGAGATAGCGGTCGATGCGGCTGAGGCCTTCGTGCGAGGGCGAGTTTTCAAACAGCTCGAGCGTCTCGGCTTCGATAACCTTAGGCCGGAATGTCTCATAGGCAGTGAGGGGCTCGCCGGTGGTGTTCAGCGCTTCGAACATATCGAAGGCGTCGTCCTCGGTGCGAGTGGTCACGACAGTCAGCGCCATGCGAGTACAGAAATACTTGAAAAGGATTAGCGTCCTAAGCAGTTGGACATAGTGGGGGAAAAACCGGCTGTCAGACCCCTCGGTGGTGAACTTGACGACCGCCTCTGGTGCTGGAAATGACCACAATGATTCGACATAGGCCGGCTTATTGATCAGTTGCTGCACGTCAGGAAAGTCATGTTTTCCAGGTGAGCGAACGATATTCCGGAGCTGACTGCCGATATAGTCGAAGACATCGACAATAGGCTGATGCTTAGGGTCAGGCTTACCGTCCGTTGTTCTCAACTGGTGTTTGAAATCCTTCCTTTCGTCAGAAGGTTGCTCGACGTGCAGGACGTAGGCCCAGATGAGTGCGGCGATAGGCGAATTGTAAACAGCTTGGTTCTGGCGCTTCGACCAGACATCCTCCATCGCTCGAATGACACGCGGATAGTGACGATAGACCGGCGGTGTGCCAACGGCCTGCTCCAGCACGAATGTCCGCCACAGTTCGACCAGCGCCTGTTGGGCCTGTTCCCGGATCCACTCAAATTCCTCACCTTGGGCAATACCAAGGCGGCCCAGGAGACTACGGATTTGGGCGTGGAGCGCGATGTTGATCATCGCGGACGTGCTTATCCTCTGCTGGCCGTCAATAATTGTCATCACTCGCTGCGCGACTTCCGACTTGTAGACCGGCTTGACAGTAATGAATTGCGTATCGTGGATCGCGATGAGTGTACCAAGAAAACTAATCGCGTCGGGACGAGTGAGGAGGTGGTTGAGTCCATTGATAACGTCTTCGAAGAGCCGGTCGACATTGTCCTTGTCCCAGGCATAGGCGCGCTGATAGGCTGGGATGTAGCATCCTTGACCGACGGTACTGAGGAACGCTTGGATGTTCTCGGCCTTGGCAGTGAAAATCTGATCGATCTGAACCGTCATGTTCTTCCAGTCTCTTCTCGCCGTCGGCATTCCGATTCGGGTCCGCGTCGCTTAACCGTCTACTGAAACTGCTTTCGTTCCACCATGCGCGGTGCATTGGTCACCGACCCGAGAAGCTAGAGGGCAACTCATGCCGGAGCCGTACCTCGATGCCGAGCTAAAGAGACGGTTCGCGCATTAAGTAAGCGTCCACTTCGACGACGTGAATGGGCGCACACTGAACTTCCCTCGTGCAGCGCCTGCGTGCGTCGTCGTTATCCTGGCTGACTCCAAGCGGAACTCCCGTGCGTTCGCTACTCTCAGGCCCTCATTCAGGCGCCGCCCGATAGTGTCACAGCGACGTCCGTAGTAGGCCTCCAGCGATCTCATAGCGGCCGGTCCGTGCCCGGTCCCCTAGCTGACATTCCACTCGACTTGCCTCTGCAAGCAAGCATTGCTGACTGCGCGCCGAACGGGTGAGTGGCAGGCGCACAGCCCCTGGAGGTCACGTACCTCGGGGCTTTGGGTGGTGGGAGCAGCGAGGTGCTGCTCCAGAACCAGGAGACCACCCATGCCCAAGACCTCCAACAAGCCTGCCGCCGATCAGCAGCAGGACCGCCCCGCATCCGCAGAGCTCGGCACGCGCAAGCCAAGCAAGCTTGACCTGATTGCAGAACGGCTTCGCGCCCCGATGGGAGCCACGCTCGACGAACTGATGACAGCAACTGGTTGGCAGTCACACAGCGTCAGGGCCAGCATGACCGGCCTGCGGAAGCAGGGCCACAGCATTGTTCGTACGACCGGCAATGGCATCACCCGCTTCGCCATTGCTGCTCCGGCCTCCACTTCCACGGACGCCTGATGTCGAAGCGCAGCCTGGAAGCCGAACTCGACCGGCTTGAGAGCCTGGACCTGGAGGGCCTGCGCCATGTGTGGCGGAAGCGGATACGAACAGAACCGCCGAGCGTGAGCGCCGCCCTCCTCCATCTGGCGCTCGCCTATGAACTCCAGGCCAAAGCCTTCGGAGGACTCCCAGTGGCATCCAAGAAGGTCCTTGACGGACTGCTAGACGGGCCCGGCCGCGCTCCTTCCCGGCCAGCAGCTGCCCGACCAGGCATGCGGCTGGTCCGGGTCTGGAACGACACCACGCATGTAGTGACCGTGAACGATGACGGTGCCATCGAATGGAACGGCAAGATGTGGAAGAGCCTCAGCGTGGTCGCGCGTACCATCACAGGCACCCAGTGGTCGGGGCCGAAGTTCTTCGGAGTTGCGGCCCGAAAAGCTGCGGCATGAAGCGGGTCCGGTGCGCCATCTACACCCGAAAGTCGACCGAGCAGGGGCTGGAGCAGGATTTCAACAGCCTGGACGCGCAGTATGCCGCCTGCTCCGCTTATGTTGCGAGCCAGGCGAGCGAGGGCTGGACACTCTTGCCGAACCGTTACGACGATGGCGGCATCTCCGGCGGAACCCTTGAGCGGCCTGGCCTCCAGTCACTCCTGGCCGACATCGCGGCAGGCCATATCGACATCGTCGTCGTCTACAAGGTCGACCGGCTGACCCGCTCGCTGCTGGACTTCTCGAAGTTGGTGGAGGCGTTCGATGCGGCAGGCGTCAGCTTCGTCTCGATCACCCAGTCGTTCAACACGACCACCTCGATGGGCAGGCTCACCCTCAACATGCTGCTCTCGTTCGCCCAGTTCGAACGCGAGGTGACGGCCGAGCGGATCAAGGACAAGATTGCAGCCTCCAAGCAGCGCGGCATGTGGATGGGGGGAAGGCCTCCCCTTGGATACGCCGCCCGGAACCGGACCTTGGTCATCGTGGAGGAGGAGGCCGAGCTCGCCCGGTTCCTGTTCCGGCGCTACTTGGAGCTGGGCTCGGTCCGGCAGCTGCTTGATACCCTGAACCGGGACGGGATCCAGATGCCGGATCGGATTGCAGCCAACAGCCGGGTTCTTCCGGGAGGACCGTTCACCAAGACGAAGCTGTTCACGCTGCTTCGCAACCCCATCTATGCCGGGCTCATTCCGCATGGCGCCAAGCGCTATCCCGGCCATCATCCGCGGTTGATCGACCATGAACTTTGGCAGGCTGTCCAAGCCAGGCTGGACGCCAACCGCGATGGCGAGCAGCAGGCGCCGACCGAGAAGCGTGTGAGCCCGCTGGCAGGACTGGTGTTCGCGGCTGATGACGAGCCACTGATCGCGAGCCACGCCAACAAGGGCAAGGTGCGATATCGCTACTATGTGAGCCGGCACCTGACCGGGCCACTGGAGGACAGGGCGCATCGCGCAACCTCCTTGCGGGTTCCAGCACGCGAACTCGAAGGGCTCGTGCAGCGCGCGCTTGCGGAACGGATCGCAGACCCATTCCGGTTGATGCAGGATTGTGGGGCGGAGGGGCTGCTCTCGACCGTGAGCGCCGACCTCGACGCCAAGGCGCGAGTAGTAGCAGAGGAATTGCGCAGCTCTCGGGCCGTTGCCCAGGCGCTGATGCGGATTGCCACCGCGAAGTTGGTCATTCATCTCGACCGGGTGGAGATGGAGATCCGAGCCGAAGAACTCCTCCGCAAGCTCGGAACAAACCCTGGCGCCCCCCATCAGCGTAGCAATTCCCGTGAGGGTGAAGCGCAGCGGTCGTGCGGTCCGGCTCATTACGCACGGCGGCCAGAGTGCCTCCGCGACTGCTGATCCCAGCATCCTGCTCGGGATCGCGCGGGGCCGAGACTGGTGGGCAACCCTCACTGCCGATCCAACGCTGTCGGTCCGGACGCTGGCCCAACGCGAGGGGCTCGACCCTGGCTATGTTGGCCGCATGCTCAAGCTCGCGTTCCTTGACCCGAAGCTGGTTCAGCAGTTCGTCAACGGGATAGCGCCAGCGCACATCACCCAGCGCAGGTTGCTGCGGGATGGCATGATCGTTCCACGCTGGTCCCAGCAGCGCGTCGCGCTCGAGTCCACAGCCTCGAACTGAGGCAGCTGACGGCGCCGCGATGCGGCCAGCCGGCTCAACAACGTATAGACTCGGCGAAATCGCCTTCTGAGACAGGGGGCGATTTTCGGGGAATTCCGCCCTGCTCCAGAGAGTCTCTGGTCTACACGCTTCCGCAAAGGCACGGAAAAGGCCGGCGAATTCGGCGGTGCAGCGAAAAGGCTGAATCACGCAGAACGGCTGGTGGGCTCGTCGGGGCTCGAACCCGAGACCTACAGATTAAAAGTCCGTTGCTCTACCAACTGAGCTACGAGCCCATGTCCAGCCTGTGCGAAGCGGGCCCTCTAGGCGGTTGGCGTGTTTCAATCAACCGGGCGCGGGCGGCGGAGGCGGGCGGCCATGTGGCGCACGGAGAGATTGAGTCGCGGGTGGCGCCAGTCGGGCCAGACGCTGAGCAGGGGCTGGAGAACGAACTGGCGCTGGTGGAGCGCGGGGTGGGGCACGGTGAGGCCGGGTTCGTGCACGATCGCCTGCCCGAAGGCGATGAGGTCGCAATCGAGCACGCGGGCTGCCCAGCGGCGGCTGCGGCGGCGGCCGAAATCGGCCTCGGTTCGCTTGAGGAGGGCAAGCAAATCGCGGGGGGTGCCCGACCAGCGGGCGAGCAGCGCGCCGTTGGCATAGCGCCGGTTCGAGGGGCCGAGCGGGGCGGTTTCGAGGATGGGCGAGACGCGGCGGACCTTGAGGCCGCCCTTTTCGAGCGCCTTCACGGCGGCGCGAAGAATTGCGAGGGGCCGCCCGTGCTTGCCGTGGCAGCGGTTGCTGCCGAGCGCGACGAGCACGGGTGTCGGCCCGGCTGGCGGTTGCTGCGATCGATGGCTAGTGAGCTTCCCCATGCAGCCCGACCCTAATTGCCAGCTCTGCCCGCGGCTAGCCGCGCATCGCGACATGTTGCGGGCCCGGGAGCCGGACTGGTTCAACGCGCCGGTGCCGAGCTTCGGCGACGCGAATGGCTGGCTGGCGATCGTGGGGTTGGCGCCGGGCGAGCGCGGCGCGAACCGGACGGGGCGGCCCTTCACCGGGGATTTCGCGGGGCATCTGCTCTATGCGACGCTGATCGAGCTCGGGCTTGCGACGGGGAGCTATGGCGAGACTCCGGACGATGGGCTGGTGCTCGACGGCGCGCTGATCGTGAATGCGGTTCGCTGCCTGCCGCCCGCCAACAAGCCGGAGCCTGCCGAAATCCACCAGTGCCGGCCCTTCCTGGTCGATCTGCTGAAGGCGATGCCGAACCTGCAGGTGGTGCTGGCGCTGGGGCAGATTGCGCACCAGTCTGCGGTGAAGGCGCTGGGCGGCAAGCTGCCGAAGCATCCGTTCGGCCATGCGGCAGTGCACCGCCTGCACACGGGCTACACGCTGGTCGATAGCTATCATTGCAGCCGGTATAACCAGAATACGGGACGCCTGACGTCGGAAATGTTCCGGGCGGCTGTGGAAACGGCGATCGCCGCGCGAGGCGCCTAGCCGCGGAAGATCAGGTGTGCCGGCTGGGTGTCATTCCCGCCGACCTTGCGGGCACCGCCCAGCAAGTGGATTGCGCCGTCGGCTGCAACGGCGCCGAGGCCGTGCAGCGGCATCGGCATGGTCGGGGCCTGATCCCACCGGTCGGTTGCGGGATCATAGGCGAATGCCTCGTCGTGCGCCCGGCCGTCCGCGCCGAAGCTCTCGCCGCCGAAGCAATAGAGGCGTCCGCCCAGCACGGCGGCGGCATGGCCACCGCGCGGCTGGGGCATGGGGGCGAGCGTGATCCACGCGCCGCGCTTGGGATCCCAGGCTTCGTGGGTGGTGAGGTTGGTGAGGCCGTTCGGGCCGACGATGCGGCCGCCGGCGACATGGAGGCGGCCGTTCAGGACGGCGGCGGCGGAGCTGTTGCGCGGGGTCGGCAGTGGCGGGAGGGCCTCCCACCGGGTCGCGCCCGGCGCCAGCGCCCAGGCAGACCCGGTGTCGGCGTGATCGGCATATTGGCCGTTTGCCGTGCCGCTGGGGGTTCGGCCGCCGGCGAGGATGAGGCGCCCGTCGATGACGCCGGCTGCGACCTCGGCCTGCGGGGCTGGAAGCGGCGGTCCTTCGCGCCAGGACCCTTCCGGCGTGTCGAGCAGCCAGCACTGCGCCTGCATGGTCCAGACGGCTTGCGGCGTTGCGGAGAAGCCGCCGACGGCAAGCAACCGTTCGCCTTGCGCGGCCAGCAGCGGGTGGTGGCGCGGTTCGGGGAAGGACGGGAGCGCGGACCAGCTGTCGGCACCGAGGGCCATGGTGACCACATCTGCGGCCGGGCGGAGGTCGGCGATCTTCGTGACGGGGCCGGGGCCGCTGCTGCGAAAGCCCCCGCCGACAACGAGCCGCCCGCGCCAGAGGGTCGGGTAGATTTCCTGCACGGCGAAGGGGAGCGGAACACCGGCGCTCCAGCGGGACTGCGGTTCGGCCGCGAAGGTTCGACCGGCGACGAGCGCGGCGGTGCCCGCGAGGACCGAGCGGCGCTGGAGCGTCACCGGTCTTCCGCCAGGAGGCCGTAGAGGTTGGGGCGGCGGTCGCGGAAGAAGCCGAAGGCGGCGCGGTGGCGGGCGATCTCGGCGAGGTCGAACTGGGCGGTGAGGACGCCTTCGCTGCCGGTGTCCATTTCGGCGACCATGTCGCCGCGCTGGTTGCAGATGAAGCTGTTGCCATAGAAGTGGGCGCCCTGCCCATCAGTGGTCGGTTCCACGCCCACGCGGTTGGCGGCGACCACGGGGACAACGTTGGAGACGGCGTGACCGACCATTGCGCGGACCCAGAGGCGGCGGGTGTCGAGCGACGGGTCGTGCGGTTCGTTGCCGATTGCCGTGGGGAAGAACAGCACATCGGCGCCCATCAGCATCATGGCGCGGGCGGTTTCGGGGTACCACTGGTCCCAGCAGATGCCGACGCCGATCACGCCGTGCGGCGTCGGCCAGACCTTGAAGCCGGTGTTGCCGGGGCGGAAGTAGAATTTCTCCATATAGCCTGGGCCGTCGGGGATGTGGCTCTTGCGGTAGACGCCCTGGACCATGCCGTCGTCGCCCACGAAGGCGAGGCTGTTGTAGTAGTGGTGGCCGTCGCGCTCGTAGAAGCTGGTCGGGATGAAGACGCGCTCGGTGCGGGCGACTTCGCGCGCGGCCTGGACTGCGGGGTGGGTTTCGACCGGGGCTGCGGTTGCGAACACGGCCTCATCCTGGCTCGTGCAGAAATAATGGCCCTCGAAAAGTTCGGGGGGGAGGATGACCTTGGCGCCCTGGGCGGCGGCCTTGCGGACGAGGGCCATCGCGTGGGCGATGTCGTCGTCGCGGCGGCCGCTCATCGCCATCTGCACCAGTCCGACGTTGAGCATGTTCGTTACTCCGGAACCTGTTGCGAGATGCAGTGGAAGCTGCCCCCGCCGGTGAGGATGTGGTCGGCGCGGAGCCCCGTGACCTTGTGGCGCGGGAAGGCGCGCTTCACGGCTGCGACCGCGGCCTCGTCGTTCGGGGCGCCGTAGAGCGGGACGACGACCTGACCGTTGGCGACGATCCAGTTCATGTAGGAGGCCGGGACGAGTTCGCCATCCATCTCGTAGGGGCCGACCGAGGGGATTTCGGCGACGACGAGGCCGGCAGCGCGGATGCGGGCGGCGGCGTCGGCGAAAACCTGTCCGTTGGGGTCTTCGGAATCGGTCGCGACCGGGAGCGCGACGGTGCCGGGGGCGACGAAGCGGGCGAGATTGTCGACATGGCCGTCGGTGTGGTCGTTGAGGAGGCCGTCGCCGAGCCAGACGATGCGGCGGGTGCCGAGTGCCTTCGCCAGCGCCTGTTCGGCGGCCTGGCGGGTCCAGCCCGGGTTGCGGTTGGGGTTCAGGACGCACTGTTCGGTGGTGAGGAGCAGGCCCTGGCCGTCATATTCGATGGCGCCGCCTTCAAGGATGAAGGGGTGTTCGTCGACTGCGGCCGACATGAGGCCGGCCATTTCGGCGCCGACGGTGTCGTCGTGGGCGAGATCGTACTTTCCGCCCCAGCCGTTGAAGCGGAAGCGGGCGCAGCTTTCGGGGCCGGTGAAGATTGGGCCGGTGTCGCGCAGCCAGATGTCGCCGAAGGGGACCTGGTGGACGGTGGCGTGGGGCACGAGGCGTTGCGCGGCGGCGGCGGCGTCCGCGTCGCTGGCGAGGAGGTGGATGGGAACCGTCTGCACCAGCTGGCGGGCAAGGGCTGCGACTTCGGCCTGGGCGGGGGCGAGGTCGTCCTCCCACAGCGAACCATCGGACGGGAAGCCGACAAAGAGGGCGCGCTGGGGTGCCCATTCGGCGGGGGGGATTCGGGTCATGCGGCCTCCCCTACAAGGGCGGGCATTGAAGTTCCACCGTGCGGGGCCATATGACGGCACCGAGAGAGCGGGACCCTTGTCGGAAAGAGACCTGCAACAATGTTGAATGTGTTGTCGCTGCTGATCGGCGTTGCCGCCGGTGTCGTTGCCCTGTTCGGAATCATCCCCTTCGTCGGCTGGGCCAACTGGTTCGTGCTGCCGATCGCAGGCCTTGGCCTGGTGCTGGGGCTGATCTCGTCGCGCAAGGAAGGCCAGATCCTGAACCTGGTGGTGATCGCGATCGCGCTGGTGCGCCTGAGCCTTGGCGGAGGGATAATCTGATGTCCTCACGCGCGCGGCGCTCCGGACGGGGCGCCGCATGAGCGGCGGCGCGCCGTCGCGCTTGCGGGCCTGCGGCCCGTCTCTTGCGCTCTCGGGCGTAGCCCTCCGCGGGGGCGCCGCATGAGCGGCGGCGCGCCGTCGCGCTTGCGGGCCTGCGGCCCGGGATCTGATTTTATCCGCCGGGGGTGAGGTCGTCGGTCTTGCGGCCGGTTGCGACGAGATAGGTCTCGCTCGATTCCTTGCGGCTGGACGGCGGCTTGGCGTGGCGGACGCTTTCAAAGCGACGCTTGAGTTCGGCGACCAGCGGGCCTTCGGCGCCGCCGCCGAGCACCTTGGCGACGAAGGCGCCGCCGGGCTTCAGAACCCTGACCGCGAAGTCGGCGGCGGCTTCGACCAGGGCCATGGTGCGTAGATGATCGGTCGGCGGGTGGCCCACGGTGTTCGCGGCCATGTCGGAGAGCACGAGATCGGGCTGGCCACCGAGCATCTCGATCAGCCGGTCGTCCATGCCTTCGGCCAGGAAATCGCCCTGGAGAAACACGAGACCGGCCATCGGCTCGACCTCCAGCAGGTCGATGCCGACAATGCTCGCCTTCGGGCGGCGTTTCAGGACCACCTGCGACCAGCTGCCCGGCGCAGCGCCGAGATCGACCACGCGATCGGCATTGGCGAGAAGGCCGAAGCGCTCGTCGAGCTCGATCAGCTTGAAGGCGGCGCGGGCGCGCCAGCCTTCGGCCTGCGCGCGCTTCACATAGGGGTCGTTCAGCTGGCGCTCGAGCCATCGGGCGGAGCTGACCGACCGGCCGCGGCGGGATTTCAGGCGCGTGCGGCCGCCAAGCGACCGCCCGCCACCGCTGCGCGTGCCCGAGCCCCGGCTGCTCATGGCGGCCCCATCCTTGCCGCATCTTCCCGCGCGATCATGGAGCGGAGGATGCCTTCGCGGATGCCGCGGTCGGCCACGCGGAGTTGAGGGGCGGCGCCGAGATCGATCAGCGCTTCGAGGATGGCGGCGCCGGCGACGACGAGGTCGGCCCGGTCGGTGCCGACGCCCGGAATGCGGGCACGTTCCTCGGGCGACTTGACCGCAAGGTCGTGGCTGAGGGCAACCAGTTCGGAGGTGAGGGCGAGCGAGCCGTCGATCAGGCGGCGATCATATTGCGGCAGGCCCATGTTCAGGCTGGCCAGCGTGGTCACCGTGCCGGAAGCGCCGAGCAGATGCACCTCGCCCTTCATCCGGGTCTTGAGCGGTGCGAGATGTTCGGCCACCCGGGCCTTCATGCGGGCATAGGCCTCGAGGCGGCGGACGGGGTTGCCTGCGTCGGCCGGCTCGGTTTCGCCGAGCGAGACGACCCCCCAGGGGACGCTGACCCAGGCCTCCATCCGAACGGACGGTTCGGCCGCGCGCGTGCCGTTGACCCGCTCGAGCAGCACGACTTCGGTCGAGCCCCCGCCGATGTCGAAGACGAGGGTGCGTCGGGCCTTGCGGTCGATGAGGGTCTGGCAGCCGAGCACCGCCAGGCGGGCTTCCTCGGCCGGCGTGATGACATCGAGCGCAAGGCCTGTTTCGGCATAGACGCGGCGGACGAAATCCGGGCCGTTTTCCGCCCGGCGGCAGGCCTCGGTCGCGACGCTGCGGACCTGGGTGACACCGCGGCGGGCAAGCTTGTCGGCGCAGGCCGAGAGCGCTGCGATTGCCCGGTCCATGGCCGGTTCGGACAGCCGGCCTGACTGGAGGAGTCCCTCGCCCAGGCGGACGATCCGCGAATAGGCGTCGATCACCTGGAAACTGCTGTCGCCGGGCGGGCCGTTCACGCGGCGGGCGATCAGCAGGCGGCAGTTGTTGGTGCCCAGATCGAGCGCCGCAAACGGGCCACGCGGCGCCTGCAGGCGGCTGTCCCTCGGCCGGGGCTCGGGATCGCGCGGGGGCCGGACTGTGGAAGCCGGCCCGGTTGGCACAGGGTCGGGGGCCATGTCGGGGCGCCTCCCCCGAGTCCCGCCGCCGGCGCTGCTGGCGCCGCCAGCTCGCGTGTAAGCCATCGTCTCGTCGTCCTGTCTCCGCCTGAAGCAGCAGCCCGCTCAGGCACTTGCACACAGGCTAGCAGGCGTGTCGGAATTCACAAGGGGGCCCGGATCGGCCCGGCCGGGGGGGCCATTGCATCGGCGGGCGCGCATGGCTATAGGCCCGGCTTCCCAAGGCCTGGGCCCCTGGACAAGACGGGGACGTAGCTCAGATGGGAGAGCGCAGCAATCGCACTGCTGAGGTCAGGGGTTCGATCCCCCTCGTCTCCACCAGGCCTGAAGGCGGCTGTGGCTATCGCCAAAGGCGATAGCCCACAGACTCGCCGCAAGGCCGGCCGGCGTGCAGTCGGCACGGCCGACCGACACGTCCGACGACGCGGCTTCGCTGCGGTTTTTGTTTTTGCCCCTCAGACGCCAGGCGGCGGGCGTCCGCCCGCCTTGGCTTCCTTCGCTTCGCTCCGGGCGCGCGGTCGCGCTTGCGGCGGCTGCGCCGCCGAGGGCTCTCAGCTCGCCCGCCTCGGCCTCAGCAGCGCTTCCTGCGCCGTGCTTGCCACCAGCCGCCCGTCGGCTGCGTAGATCAGCGCGCGCGACAGGCCCCGGCCGGCCTGGGCCGACGGGCTTTCGCAGGCGAACAGAAGCCACTCCTCCACCCGTGCCGGACGGTGGAACCACATGGCATGGTCAAGGCTCGCCATGAAGAGGTCGGGGCTGGGCATGGGCAGCGTGTGCGGCAGGGCGGCCGTGCCAGCCAGCCAATAGTCCGACAGATAGGCGAGAAGCGCCGCCTGCTCGGCCGGGCCGGCGCCCTCTCCGCTGGGAAGGCGCATCCAGATCGCGCGTTCGGGCGCGGCGCCCTCGCGGCGAAGGAAGCTTTCGGGATCGACCGGCTTGACCTCGATCGGTCGGGCGCTGCTCCACCGCGATCGCACCCAGTCGGGCAGGTGGTCTGCCATGGAAACGGCAAGCTCCTGCAGGGACTGCAGCGATCGGGGGCCCGGGACGCCGGCCGGAAGAGGCGACTGGTGATCGAACCCCTCTTCGCGGGCATGGAAGCCGCATTCCATGTGGAAGATCGGCTCGCCCCCCTGAATTGCGATCACCCGCCGGGTCGAAAAGCGCCCACCATCGCGGGTGCGGTCCACCTGATAGATGACAGGCAGATGGGCGCGCCCGGCCCGCAGGAAATAGCCGTGGAGCGAGTGCACACCCCGTTCGGCGCCCGGCGCAGCGCCGGCATCCTCGACCGTTTCGACGGCGGCCGTGAGCGCCTGCGACAGCACCTGCCCGCCGAACAGGGCATCGTTCGCGTTGGTCTGGTTGAGCCGGTTGCGGAACAGATCCCGGTCCAGCCGTTCCAGCATCAGCAAGGCGCGGGCGTCCAGGCCATCCCAGCTCTCGATCGGGCTCGTCACGTCTGCAGGTCTCCTCTTGTCCGCGACATCCCGGCAACGGATGCGACAACCTGTGCCTTTTCGCGGAGCGACAGGCGCCGCTGCCATGGCTATCCAAAGGGCATATGGCAACTTTTCCTGACGGTCCGTCCCGTGCCAAGCCCGGGTCGCGCGGGGCGCGAACCCGAGCCCGGCTGATGGATGCGGCGAGGGACATGCTGAAATCGGCATCACCGATCGAACTGACGGCAATCGCCGTCAGCCGCGCCGCCGGGATCGCGCCACCCAGCTTCTATGTCTATTTTGCGGACACGCGCGATCTGCTGCTTGCGCTGGCAACCGAGGCTTCGGAAGCCATGAAGGCGATGCAGAGGCACTTCGAGCCGCCGCATCTGCCCACGGCCGATCCGGTCGGCTGGGCGGGCGCGTTCGTCGCGGAGTTCGTTGCCACCTGGGATGCCCATTGCGAGGCGCTCGCCTACCGAAACCTGGAAGCCGACCGGGGCGACAGGGACTTCGACGAACTGCGGGTCGACTCGTCGCTTCCGGTGCTCAACGGCCTGACTGACCTGATGCTGGCGCAAAGGGCGCCCGGCACCCCGCGGGTCAACGTGTTTTCGGAGGCCGTGATCTTCTATGCCGTGCTGGAGCGGCTTGCCACGATCGAGCGGACCACGCAGGCGATCCGGCTGCAGCCGAAGCACTACAAGGCGGCGCTTGCTCGGATGATCGGGGATGCGGTGGGACGGCGCACATGAACAGGCCGGACCCTTCCGGCGCGACGGCCGCAGCGACGGTGATCATCGCCCGCGATTCGGCCTGCGGGCTTGAGGTGCTGGCGATCGAGCGGGCGAAGGGCATGGGCTTTGCCGGCGGCGCGATCGCCTTCCCGGGTGGCAAGGTCGATGCGACCGACAGCCCCGAAGGGCCGGCCTTCGCCGGCTTCGAGGGCCTGGACCCGATGGACGCGACGGGGCGCGTGGCAGCCGCGCGCGAGGCGTTCGAGGAATGCGGCATCCTCCTGTCGGCCGGGCCGCCGGTCGATCCTGCGCTCAGGGCCATTCTCCGCCCGGAATCCGACACCCATGCGATCGGCTTTGCAGAGCTGCTGATCCGGATCGGCCATGTCCTGCACGCCGGTGCGCTGAGGCCCTTTGCGCGGTGGCTGCCGCCCCACGGGCTGCACAAGCGGTTCGACACGCTGTTCTTCGTGGCGGCGCTGCCCGACGGCGAGGTGATGCTGGCCGACGGGCATGAAGCCGTGAAGGCGCATTGGGCCCGCCCGGCCGACCTGCTGGCAGACGCCGATGCCGGACGCAGCAGCCTGCTGTTCCCAACGCGGTGCAACATTGCCCGTCTGGCGCAGTTCGAAACGGCGGCGGACCTGTTTGCCGACCCGACGCTGCCGCCCTTCGTGCAGCCCGACATCTCGGCGGATGGCTGGCTGACCATTCCGGACGGGATCGGCTACCCTTACACGCGCGAGCGACTGGAGAACATGCGTCGCACCTGACCCGGGGGGCGGGTCTGCCGGCCCGGCAGACCCGCCCAAGACGGCGCGTGCTCAGCTGCTGTGCACGGCCATCCGCCTCCGGCGGGCCGACACCCCGACCAGCCCGAAGCCGGCAATCAGGAGGGCCCAGGTCGCAGGCTCGGGGATTACGTCGCCCCGGACATTCAGGAACACGAACTCGATGTCCTCGTAATCGAGGTCGCCCCCGCCGGGCAGGTCCTCGAAGCCGACATAGGCGTATGTTCCCGGCACGAAGGTTGCCAGCCCGCGGGTGTCGCCGCCGCCATAGGCTTCCGAATAGACGTGGTTGAGCCCGCCGGGGTTCAGCGATGGATCCGAGAAGTAGGTGTTGCCGTCGCTGACGCGGATATAGAACAGCAGTTCAGTTCCGGCGGCGACGAAGCCGTAGTTGAAGCTGGCCCCGAGCGGAAGTGAATCGGTGAGGCCGATCCCGAGATCAACGCCACCGGCGATGACGCCGAGCCGCAGGCGAAGGCTGCCGCCGTCGCCAACGAAGAAGGCGGTGAGGTCGCCGTCGCTGAGCTTGGTGAAATTGTAGGTGACGGGGTTCTGCACCCCCGGGTTCGTGTAGATGGGAATCGCCGCGTGGGCGGCTGGTGCCATCAGGGCAAGTGTCAATGCCGTTGCCATCTTCTTGCGCATGAAATCGACCTTTCGTTTTCGACCCACCCTTGCAGCAGCAAGTTGCGGGCCAACCGGAGCCGAAGGCAGAATGCTGCATTGCAACAGGCTGTTGCGAATTCGGCATGGAAACTGCTGGAAATTCAATCTGTAAGACATTCCGACACAGCAGCGGAAGCGGCACTGGCATGGTCAGGAAATCGGCCCCTGTTCTGGCTGGGGGCGTGTCGGGAAAACGAGGCCGCTAGGGGCGCAGGCCCCGTCCTTTCCGCCCGGGCCTGAGGGCTCGCTGGGCGGTTGCCGCAAAGGCGCAAAGTTCGGCGCGGGTCTCCTCGGGCGCGATGATCGCCTCCACCCCGAAGCGTTCGGCCGTGCGAAAGGGGCTCCGCACGCGTTCCAGCCGGGCCTTGATGTCGGCAAGGTGCGCGACCGGGTCGCCGGCTGTCTCCAGCTCGCTGCGGTAGGCGGCCTCGAGACCGCCCGAGATGGGAAGGCTGCCCCAGTCGCCGCTGGGCCAGGCCATGCGCCAGCGGAAGCGGTCTGCCGGGGCGTGGGCGGAGCCGGCCATGCCATAGGCCTTGCGCAGGATGACCGAGGCCCAGGGGACGCTGGCCTGGTAGATGGCCGTGAGCGCGCGGCTGCCCCAGCGGATGGTCGCCTCGTCCTCGGCGCGGCGGCCGATGAGGAAGCCGGGGTTGTCGACCAGGTGGACAACCGGCAGGTGGAAGGTGTCGGCGAGGTCGACCATGCGTTCGACCTTGCGGGCGGTGGCGGCGGTCCAGAGGCCGCCGAGCGCCTCGGGGTTGGAGGCGATGATTGCCACTGCGTAGCCATCGAGGCGGGCAAGGCCGGTGACGACGCCGAGGCCCCATTCGCGGCCGATCTCGAACCAGGAGCTCTTGTCGACGATCGCCTCGACGATCGGGCGGATGGGGTATAGGCGGCGGCTGTCGCGCGGGACTGCAGCGTTGAGCCAGGCTTCCTTGCGGTCTGCGCGGTCGCGGGTTTTCAGGCGGGCCGGGAGTTCGTCGGCGCTGGACGGCAGGTAGGAGAGGAAGCGGCGGAGGCGGTCGAAGGCTTCGGCCTCGGTCGCGACGCGGTCGTCGACTGCGCCGTTCTTCGCATGGATGTGGGCGCCGCCGAGCTCTTCCTTGGTGCGCACCTCGCCGGCGGCGGCGACGACCGGCGGGCCGGCGACGAACATCTGCGACAGGCCTTCGACGAGCAGGCTGTAGTGGGCCATGACCATTCGGCCGGCGCCGAGGCCGGCGACGGGGCCGAGGCCCAGCGCGACCACGGGCACCTCGGCGAGGTTGGCGACCATCGCCTCCCAGCCGGGGATTTCGGGGACATAGGTGTGGCCCATGGTCTCGAGGCTCTTCACCGAGCCGCCGCCGCCGGTGCCTTCGATCATGCGAAGGAGGGGCATTCGGTAGGTGGTTGCGAGGCGCTCGGCCTCGAGCAGCTTGCGGTGGAGCGCCGCGTCGGCTGCGCCGCCGCGGACGGTGAAATCGTCGGCGGTGACGACGACCGGGCGGCCGTCGACCTCGGCCCGGCCGAACAGGAAGTTGGCGGGGAGGAAGCTGACGAGTTCGCCGTCCTCGGCATAGCCTGCGAAGCCGGACAGCTCGCCGATCTCGCGGAAGCTGCCGTCGTCGACAACGGCCGCGATCCGCGCGCGGGCATCCAGCCGTCCGGCGGCCTTCTGGCGGGCGAGCTTTTCGGGCCCGCCCATCCGGCGCGCGAGCGCCTGGCGGCGGCGCAGTTCCTCGATTTCGGCTTCCCATCCCATGGGGGCAGCATAGCGGGCAGGAATGTCGTGCAAACCCCCGGCTTGCAGGAGTGTTTTCAGCAGTCGCCGGTGCGGCGCCATTCGCTGCGGTTGGCGAAGGGGTGGCCGTTCTCGAGGCCCTGCGCGTCGACCACATAGAGGCCGTGCGCGTCGCGGCGAAGCTGGGTGCGGCCCGAGCGGCCGGCCGCGCAGCGGTAGGTCACCGTGGCGGCATCGGCGCTGTCGGCGATCACGCTGAAGCTGCACTCCTGCGCCGGGCGGCCGCCTGTCAGCAGGTCGGACGGATCGGCAAGGCACTGGCTGACGCTGCTGGCGCCCCCGAGCGCCTTCACGGCCCAGGCGCCGGGCCGGAACCCCTTGAGGGCCGCGAGCGACGGGGGGGCCGCCGCCACCGCGGCGGTTGCCATCAGCAGGGCTGCGAGGGGGAATTGGAAACGCATATGGCTGACCATAGCCGCAGAGTTGGACAAATGCATGGCCGCAGCCGGCCAAGGTCGGTGCTGGTCAGATCTCGAGAAGGAACTGGCGGGAGCAGAATTCGCAGTCGACCGAGATGACGCCGTCGGCGTTGCGCATCTCGGCCCGTTCGGCTTCGGGAAACTGGCCGAGCACGTTGCGGATATGTTCGACCGAGCAGCGGCAGCCCTTGCTGAGCGCCTGGGCAGGGAAGACCCGGACCTCGTCTTCGTTGAAGAGGCGCCAGAGGAGCGTTTCGAGCGGCAGGTCGGTGTCGGCGAGCTCTGGGTCGGAAACGGTGGTCGCGAGGGCCTGCACATGCTCCCAGTCGGCAAGGCCTGCGCCCGGGGTGGCGCCATCGCTTTCGACATGCAGGCGGGCGGCGCCGACTTCGGCGCGGGGCAGGTGCTGGAGCAGGAGGCCCCCTGCCGTCCAGCGGCCATCGGCGTCGCGGGCAGCGGCGAGGCGCACGAAGGTGGGAAGCTGCTCGCTGTTCTCGAAATAGCCCTGGGCGGCGGCCTGGAGGGTCTCGCCGCCGAGGTCGACGATGCCCTGGTAACGCTCGTCGGAACCGGTCTGATCGAGGGTGATGACGAGATGGCCCTCGCCGAACAGCCAGGCGAGGGTGGCGGACTTGCCCTCGTCGGCGGCAGCGAAGCGGCGATCGAGATCCTGCGAGGCATAGCCGCGCAGCGCGCCCTCGCGGAAATCGGACACGAGGAGCCGCACCGGGCCGCCCTTGCCCTTGGCCTGGACGGTGAGCTGCCCGTCGGTCGGACGGAACAGGGCGCCGAGCATGGCGGTGAGTGCGAGCGTTTCGGCAAGCAGCCGGGCGATCGGCTCCGGATAGGCGTGGGCGGACAGGATGTCGGCGAGGACGCCATCGAGGCGCACGATCCGGCCGCGTGCGCCGCGGCCGGGCAGGGTGAAGCCGAGGATGCGGTCGTTCTCGGGTGCCATCAGTCGAGCCAGCCGAGCGCCCAGAGGAGGATCGCCTTCTGGGCATGGACCCGGTTTGCGGCTTCGTCCCAGACGGCGGATTGGGGGCCGTCGATCACGGCGTCTGTCACCTCCTCGCCGCGGTGGGCCGGCAGGCAGTGCAGGAAGACTGCGTGCGCTGCCGCCCGGGCCATGAGGTCGGGGTTCACCTGAAAGGCGCGGAAGGCATGCAGGCGCGCGTCGGCATCGGTGTCGCCCATGGAGACCCAGGTGTCCGTCACCACGATGTCCGCGCCGCAGGCGGCATGGGCGGGGTCGTCGATCACTTCGATGGAAGCGCCGCGCATGCGGGCGGCGTCCAGCAGAGCCGCGTTGGGCCCGTAGGCGGATGGGCAGGCGATCACGAGATCGAAGCCGAGCAGGCCTGCGGCCTCGATGATCGAGTTGCAGACATTGTTGCCGTCGCCGATCCAGGCCCAGCGGGTGCTCGCAACCGGCCTGCCGAGGCGTTCCTCGACAGTCATCAGGTCTGCGACGATCTGGCAGGGGTGCGACAGGTCGGTAAGGCCGTTGATGACGGGCACGCCGGCGGCAGCTGCGAGCGCCTCGACATCGGAATGCCGGTTGGCACGGATCATCACGGCATCAACGAAGCCGGAGAGCACGCGGGCGGTATCCGCAATCGTTTCGCCCCGGCCGAGCTGCATGTCCCCGGCGGCGATGGTGATCGCCTCTCCGCCAAGCTGGCGCATGGCGATGTCGAACGACAGGCGGGTGCGGGTGCTGGGCTTTTCGAAGATGGCGGCAAGCACATGGCCGGTGAGCGGCGCATCATCGTCCACCGTGCCGTTGGGGCGGCCTGCGCGCGCCTGCTTGCGGGCGTGGGCGGCATCCAGGAGGCGCCGCAGCCCGCCCGGCCCGAGGTCGGACAGGGCGAGGAAGTGGCGAACGTCCGTCACGCCAGGCCCGATCGCGATCCCGCTCAAGCTGCCTTCGGAACCTGGAAGGCGGCGGCGGCGGCCGACAGCTTTTCCACGCACTCGCGGATATGGCTTTCGTCGATGTTGAGCGGGGGCAGGATGCGCACGACATTGTCGCCGGCGGCGACCGTAAGGAGGCCGTGGTTGGAGCGCGCGTGGGCGACGAAGGCGCGGCTGTCGGCCGTGAGCTTCAGGCCGAGCATCAGGCCCATGCCGCGAACATGGTCAAACAGATCATGATTGGGGATCATCTGTTCGAGCGCAGCGCGCAGGCGTTCGCCCTTCGCCTTCACCTCGGCGAGAAAGGCAGGCTCGGCCACGACGTCGAGGACGGCGCCGCAGGCTGCCATGGCGAGCGGGTTGCCGCCGTAGGTGGAGCCGTGGGTGCCGGCGACCATCCCGGTCGCGGCCTTTTCGGTGGCAAGGCAGGCGCCCACCGGGAAGCCGCCGCCGATGCCCTTTGCGACTGCCATCACATCCGGCGTAACGCCATATTGTTCATGGGCGAACAGCGTACCTGTTCGGCCGACGCCGCACTGGACCTCGTCCAGCGCAAGCAGGATGCCGTGCTTGTCGGCCAGCGTGCGCAGGCCTGCCAGGAACTCGGGCGTTGCCGGGCGGATGCCGCCTTCGCCCTGGATGGGTTCCACCAGAAATCCGCCGATCGAGTCGTCGATGGCGGCCTCTGCGGCTGCGAGATCGTTGAAGGGCAGGACAGTGAACCAGTCCGGCAGGGGTTCGAAGCCCTTGCGGAGCTTTTCCTGGTCGGTCGCCGAGATGGTTGCCAGCGTGCGCCCATGGAAGGCGTTGGAGAAGGTCAGCATCCGGTACTTCTGCGGATTGCCGGTGGCATAGTGGTAGGCGCGCACGGTCTTGACCGTGCATTCGATGGCTTCGGCGCCTGAGTTGGTGAAGAAGACGGTGTCGGCGAAGGTGAGCTCGGTGAGCCGCCGGGCGACCGCCATCTGCTGCGGCGAGCCATAGAGGTTCGACACGTGCATCAGCGTGGCGGCCTGCTTCTGGATCGCCTGGGTGAGGTGCGGGTGGCCGTGTCCCAGCAGGTTGACGGCGATGCCGGAGGCGAAATCCAGCCATTGCCGGCCGTTCGCATCGTAGAGATAGGCGCCCTCACCGCGCACCGGCTCGACCTCGCACCGGGGGTAAACGGGCATCAGGGGAGAAATCGCCATCTCGTCCTCACATACCAGGGGCCGGGCCAGGGCCGGGTCTTTTGGAAATTCTGCGTCGGGGCCTCAAAAAGCGAAAGGCGGCGAACCGCCGCCCTTTCGAGAAGCCCGACATAGCTTTTCAGGCGCGGAGTTTCCACCCCGATTTGAGCAGCGCATAGCAGCCCCACCAGAGCGTGAGGCAGAGCCCGCCGACGATTGCCGCCCCCAGCAGGACCGGGGCTTCGGCGACCCCGATGAAGCCGGCGCGGAAGCCATCGATCATGTAGAAGAAGGGGTTGGCGCGGCTGAAGGCCTGGATGGCGGTCGGCAACTGGTCGATCGCGTAGAAGGTGCCCGAGAGCAGGGTGAGCGGCTGCACCAGGAAGTTGGTGACGGCAGCGCCGTGGTCGAACTTGTCGGCCCAGATTCCGGTGAGGACGCCGAGCAGACCGAGCATGAGTGCGCCCAGCGTTCCGAACAGGAACACCTGCGCCGGGTTGGCGATAGCAACGCTGACCCCTGGCCAGAACAGCATGGCGACCCAGATGGCGACGCCGACGAACCAGGCGCGGGTAACGGCGCCCGCGACGTAGCAGAACAGCAGCTCGCCATGGCTGAGCGGCGGCATGAGCACGTCGACAATGGTGCCCTGCACCTTGGCGATGATGATCGACGACAGGCTGTTCTGGAAGGCGTTCTGCACCATGCCCATGATGATGAGACCGGGGGCGAGGAAAGTGGCATAGGGAAGTCCCAGCACCTCGCCCTTCGCGCCCCCGAGCGCGAGGGTGAAGATGGCGAGGAACATGAGCGTGGTGATGGCGGGCGCCCAGACCGTCTGCATCTGCACCTTGAAGAAGCGCCGCACTTCCTTCACATAGAGCGTGCGTATTCCCAGCCAGTTGATGCCGTGGATGACCGGGACCCCGGGTTCCGCATGCAGCGGTGCGGCAGGCTGGGAGGGAAGTTGCGCTTGCATTGCCCTCGCCGTCTATCGGTGCCCCCTGCCCGGGGCAAGTCCGCAACGGCACGGCCTGCAAGCCGATCGAACGAGAGCGGACATACGAATGGCCTGGACCGACGAGCGCATCGCGCTGCTGAAGCAATATTGGGAAGAGGGGCGCTCGGCGAGCCAGATTGCCGAACTGCTGGGCGAGAGCCTGTCGCGCAATGCGGTGATCGGCAAGGCGCACCGGCTGGGGCTCGCCTCACGCCCGTCGCCGTTGAAGACGGGCGAGGCCAAGGCCGAGCCCAAGGCGCCGCGCGCGGAGCCCAAGGCGGCATCCCCCAAACCGGCGCCGGCACGCCCGGCACCGGCCGCCCCTGTGGCTGCCCCCGCGCAAGCCCAAGCGCCGGAACGGCCGGCGCCTGTTTCCGCGGCCGAGCCGGTTGCGATGGAGCCTGCATCCGTTGCCGCCCGGACGGCTCCGCGCCCCAAGGGTGGACGGGTGACCCTGCTCGACCTCAACGACCGCATCTGCAAATGGCCGATCGGCCACCCGGACGAGCCGGATTTCCATTTCTGCGGCAAGCCGGTGAACCCGGGCTTCCCCTATTGCGGAGAGCATTGCCTGGTTGCCTATCAGGCGCAGATGCCCCGGCGTGACCGGCCGACCGGGCCGCCGAGGCCGTTTGGGCCGAACCTTCCCCGCCCGCGCTGAGCGGCTTTCAGAGCTGCCGGCGGCGGGCTTCGAGCCAGGCCCTTACCGCGGGATCGCGCGCAAGCAGGATTGCGGCCGCGTAGGCTGACCCTGCGTCCGACGGCCGGCCGGCGCGCGCCAGCAGGTGGGCGCGGGCAGCCGCGTGCGCGAGATGACCCGGCGGGGCCTCGAGGCTGTCGAGAAGCCGGAGGCCGGCTTCCGGCCCATGCACCTCGGCTGCAGCGACCGCACGGGCGACCTCGCTTCCGAAGGTGGGGGCCAGGGTGGACAGCCGATCGTGCAGCGCGAGGATCTGGGGCCATGGTGTCTCTCCGCCGGCCCGGCGCCAGCAATGGGCGGAGTGGATGGCGGCTTCGAGCTGGAAGCGGCCTGGCCGGCCGGCGGCGGCAGCGGCCTTGAGCTCGGCTTCGGCCCGGTCGATTGCGGCATGGTCCCAGGTGGCGGGATCCTGCTCCTCGAGGGGCACATAGTTTCCGCCCGGGGTGCGGCCGGCCGCGCGACGGGCCAGGAGAAACAGGAGGAGCGCGAGCAGGCCGCGGACTTCGGGCTCGCGCGGGAGTTCGGCCGCGAGGAGGCCGGCCAGGTGCACGCCCTCGCCGAGCAGTTCGCCGTCGCCATCGGAGAGGGCGGCGATCGCGTAGACGGCCTCGAGCACGGTTCCGAGCCGGTCGGTCCATTCGGCCCGGTCGGGAAGCGCGAAGGCGATGCCGGTTGCCTTCACCCGCGCCTTGGCACGCACCAGCCGCTGGGAGAGGGTGGCCGGCGGCTCCAGATAGGCGGCGGCCACCCGCTCGGCGGTGAGGCCCTGCACGAGGGTGAGCATCATCGGCGTGCGGGCGGCAGGGTCGATCGCAGGGTGGGCGCAGACGAACATGAGCTCGAGACGGGGGTCGGTGGCCGGGCCGGCCTCGGCGCGCTCGTCGATGCGGCGGACGATCTCGGGCTCGGCAAGGGCCTGGACCTCGCGGTGGCGTGCGGCGTTGCCGTCGACGCGGCGGGCGACCGTGAGGAGCCAGGCTTCGGGGTTGTCGGGGATGCCGGTTTGCGGCCAGGTCTCGATGGCGCGGGCGAAGGCTTCGGCGAGCGCGTCTTCGGCGGCGGCGATGTCGCGGGTGCGCGACGCCAGGAGGCCGACGAGGCGGCCATGGGATGCCCGCGCGGCGCGTTCGGCGGCCGCGCGGGCATCCGGCGGGCTCACTGGCCCGTCATCGGCATCAGGGGCCGCACCTCGACCACGCCGTTGAGGGCTGCCGGGCATTTGGCGGCCCAGTCGAGGGCGGCGTCGAGATCGGGCACGTCGATCACGAAGAAGCCGCCCAGCTGCTCACGGGTTTCGGCATAGGGCCCGTCCTGCACCAGGCGGCGGCCTTCGCGCAGGCGGACAGTGGTGGCGGTCTCGGGCACCTCGAGCGGGGCGCCGCCGGTGGTGACCGCGTTCATCTGTTGCGAATAGGCCATCCAGGCGCCCCAGTAGGCACCGTCGGGCGGGGACTTCCGGTCTTCGAAGCCGGACTGGGGTTCGTAGATCAGGATCGCGTAGCGCATGGTTTCATCCTTTCGTGGCTGGGGGATCGGCGCAAGCCTCAGCGCGCCATGGCGGGAAGATGTTGGCGGATTTCGACGCGGCCGCCCTTGGCGGCGGGGATTCGCTGGGCCCAGCTGCTTGCCGTTGCGAGATCTGGCACGTCGATCACGAAATAGCCGCCGAGCGCGGACGGCAGGGGTGCGCCAGAGCCGACTGCGGGGCCAGCGGCCTCCACCCCGGCGCCGCCGCGCATGACGCCGGCCTTGCCCGCCTCGGCGGCAAAGGCGGCATAGCCGCTCCAATAGGCCTTGGCGCGCGCCGGATCGGTGCGGGCGGCGATCTGGTCGGCGCTTTCGAAGATGAAGAGAGTGTACTCGGCAGCTTGGGCGGCCGGGGCGGCCAGCAACAGGACGAGGGCAGCGAGTCTGGTGCGCATCGGTTGGTCTCCGTTTGGTCGAGGCCTTGATGGCTCTCGACTGGATGAGCCGCCGGATCGGGCGATTTCGACATCCGGGGGACGGGAGGGTGAAAAAAATCTCGGCGGCTTGTCCGGCGGCGGGGCGATGAAGGGAAAGAAGAAGGGCGCGGCAAAGCCGCGCCGTCGGACCTGTCGGCTGGCGTGGCCAGCCGCAGGCCGGCCGCGCTTTCGCGGAGTCCTGCGACCAGTGCTGCGCACTGGCGCTGGCCCGCTTCAGCAAAAAATCCCCGGCAGGTTGCCCTGCCGGGGAGGTTGGTTCCTTGGGGAGGAATGGGGTGGCGGGAGGGCCCGCCGAAACTCAGTAGTTGTAGGCCCGCTCTCCGTGCGAGGTGACGTCGAGGCCTTCGCGTTCGGCTTCCTCGGTGGGGCGGAGGCCCATGGTGAACTTGACGAGGGTGAAGAGCACGGCCGAGCCGACGCCGGACCAGACGATCGCGATGAGAACAGCCTTCACCTGGATCCAGAGCTGCGTGGCAGCGCCGGGGAAGGTGAACTCGATCACGCCGGGTGTCTTCAGATAGTCCGCAATGCCCTGGCCGCCGAGCGCCGGATCGACGAGGATGCCGGTGGCGATTGCGCCGACGATGCCGCCGATGCCGTGGATGCCGAAGACGTCGAGGCTGTCGTCATACTTCAGCGCATGCTTCACGCTGGTGCAGAAGAGGTAGCAGATGGGCGAGACGAGGAGGCCCAGCACCACCGAGCCGGCGGGGCCGGCGAAGCCGGAGGCCGGGGTGACGGCAACAAGGCCTGCGACCGCGCCCGAGACCGCGCCGAGAAGCGACGGCTTGCCCTTTGCGATCTGCTCCACGACCACCCAGCTGACGGTGGCAGCTGCGGTTGCGAGGAAGGTGTTGATGAAGGCGACTGCCGCGACCCCGTTGGATTCGAGGTTGGAACCGGCGTTGAAGCCGAACCAGCCGACCCACAGCAGCGAGGCGCCGATCATCGTCATCACCAGGCTGTGCGGGGGCATCGGTTCCTTGCCGTAGCCGATGCGCGGACCAAGGATGAGGGCGCCCACCAGGCCTGCCACGCCGGCGTTGATATGCACGACTGTGCCGCCGGCGAAGTCCAGCGCGCCCATGTTGAAGAGATAGCCCGAGTTGGCGGTTGCAGCCGCCCAGGCCGCTTCGCCTTCCTTTGCGGCCGCGACGAAGGCGTCAGGCCCGTCCCAGTACCAGACCATGTGGGCCATCGGGAAATAGACGATGATGAGCCAGAGCGTGATGAAGACCATGAGCGAGGAGAATTTCACCCGCTCGGCAATGGCGCCCACGATGAGTGCCGCTGTGATGCAGGCGAACGACATCTGGAAGGCGACGAAGGTGAGTTCCGGGATCACCACGCCGGTGGAGAAGGTGGCCGCAACGGTTGTCGCGTCGACGCCGGAGAGGAAGATCTTGGAGAAGCCGCCGAAGAAGGGGTTTCCGGCAGTGAAGGCCATCGAATAGCCGAGGGTGAACCAGACAAGCGCGGCAATGGCCACGATCACGAACACCTGGGTGAGCACCGACAGCATGTTCTTGGTGCGCACAAGGCCGCCGTAGAACAGTGCGACGCCGGGCACGCACATCATGAGAACGATGAGGGTGGAGACCATCATCCAGGTGGTGTCACCCTTGTCGGGCACCGGGGCGGCGGGGGCCGCCTCTGCGGCGGCTTCTGCAACCGGCGCCGCTGCGGCGGCGACATCGGTCGCGGCGGCGGCGGTCTCGGCTGCTGCCGCTGCCGCCTCCTGTGCCAGCGCCGGGTGGGTGGCCGCGATGCCGGCCAGGCCCAGGCCAAGGGCGATCTTGCCCCATGGCAGGTCTGCGAGATGCATGAATGACCCCTCCTTGAAGTGCCGCGGCGTCATCAAAGCGCCGTTTCGTTGGTTTCGCCGGTGCGGATACGGACCACGCCGGACATGTCGAAAACGAAGATCTTGCCGTCGCCGATGGCGCCCGTGTGGGCGGCTTGCTGGATCGCCTCGATGGCGCGAGAGGCAAGATCTGCCGCCACCGCCACCTCGATCTTCACCTTGGGCACCATGTTCGTGGTGTATTCGGCCCCGCGGTAGATTTCGGTTTGGCCTTTCTGGCGCCCGAAGCCCTTGACCTCGGTTACGGTCATGCCCGTTACGCCCAGCGCGGTCAGCGCCTCGCGGACGTCATCGAGCTTGAACGGCTTGATTACGGCGACGATGAATTTCACGACTGCCGAACCCCCTTTTCTGCTGCGGCTGCATTCAGCCCGACGACGGTCAGACCCGCCGCGTTGTTCATGGCATGCACGAAGCGTGCCAAATTTCAGCAATGTTGCAGTGCGGCAGATCGGGCCGATTTCTGCTCAAATTCGCAGCAGCGGGAAAGGAGCTCTTACAGGGTTGCCTCATTTTCAGGCAGGTCGAGCAGTCGTCGGGCCTGGGGGAGGTCCGCTTCCGGCACCATGAGCCGGATGCCGGGGTAGCCGCCCCCGAGCAGGCCGGAAAAGCCTGCGTCGAACAGTTCGGCGTCGATCCCGTCGGCTTGCAGGCGCCCGAGAAGGATCGACGCGAGAGGCACGTCGTTCACCGTCACGAGCTCGACCAGCATGTCGTGGCGCTTCAGGCCGTGCCGCCGACGGTAAGCCCTTCGACCAGCAGGGTCGGCTGGCCGACGCCTGCCGGGACGGACTGGCCGCCCTTGCCGCAGGTGCCGATGCCCTCGTCGAGCGCCATGTCGTTGCCGATTGCCGAGATGCGCTGCATCACCTCGGGGCCGTTGCCGATGAGGGTTGCGCCCTTCACCGGTGCGCCGATCTTGCCGTCCTCGACCAGGTAGGCCTCGGTGCAGCTGAAGACGAACTTGCCGGACACGATGTCGACCTGGCCGCCGCCGAAGCTCTTCGCGTACAGGCCGCGCTTCACGCTGCGCAGGATCTCGCCCGGATCCTCGGTTCCGCCGGCCATGAAGGTGTTGGTCATCCGCGGCATCGGCGGGTGGCGGAAGCTTTCGCGCCGGCCGTTGCCGGTGGCGGCGACGCCCATCAGGCGGGCGTTCATGCGGTCCTGCATGTAGCCCTTCAGGATGCCGTCCTCGATGAGGACGGTGCGCTCGGTCGGCGTGCCTTCGTCGTCGACACTGAGCGAACCGCGCCGGCCGGCCAGCGTGCCGTCGTCGATGACGGTGACGCCCGGCGAGGCCACGCGTTCGCCGACCCGGCCCGAGAAGGCCGAGCTGCCCTTGCGGTTGAAATCGCCCTCGAGGCCATGTCCGACCGCTTCGTGCAGAAGGATGCCGGGCCAGCCGGGGCCGAGGACCACGGGCATCACGCCGGCGGGCGCGGGCACGCTTTCGAGGTTCACCAGCGCCTGGGCGAGCGCGAGGTCGATCGCGCGGTTCCACTCCGCCTCGTCGAACAACCGGTCGTAGAGCTGGCGGCCGCCGAAGCCCCAGCTGCCGGATTCGCGGCGGCCATCCTTTTCCGTGACGATTCCGACGTTCAGCCGCACCAGCGGGCGCACGTCCTTCACGCGGGCACCGTCGGCGCGAATGATCTCCACATGGCTCCAGCTGGCGGCCAGGCTGGCATTCACCTGCACGACGCGTGGATCCCGCGCGCGGGCTGCCGCATCGATGCGCTCGAGGAGCTTCACCTTGTCGGCGAAGGGGACGGCCGCGAGCGGGTCGGCATCGGTGTAGAGCCGGGCGTTGGTGCCGCGCGGTGGCTCGGCCGGCGCCACCCCGCCATGGCCGGCGCGCACGACGCCGATGGTCTCGGCTGCGCGGCGGATGGCTGCTGCCGAAATCTCGTTGGCGTGGGCGTAAGCGCTGACTTCTCCGACCACGCCCCTGAGGCCGAAGCCGCGGGTCTGGTCGAAGCTGGCCGATTTAAGCCGGCCGTCGTCGAAGGCAAAGCTCTCGGAGCTGGCCACCTGCAGGAACAGCTCGCCATCCTCCAGGCCGCTCAACGCCTCCGCCGTCAGGCGTTCAGCGTCCGCAGGGTCGAGTTCGGCGTAGAGAAGACTGTCCATGCCTGCCGAAATAGGGGCTTCGGGCCGAAACGCCAAAGCCAATCTGTCACGCGCCGACGGGCGCTTGCGATGGTGTCTGCCGCCCTACGTCAATGGTGGTCGCCGCCACCATCGCCTTCCAGCACGAACCGGCGGTCGCAATAGGGGCAGTCGACATGGCCACGATCGTCGACCTGCAGCCAGACGCGCGGGTGACCGAACGGACCTTCGTCGCCGTCGCAGGCGACGCGGCGGCTGTTCACGATCCGGGTTTCGGGCGGAGGCGGCGCTGTCATCATGAGCCGTCCTCTAGCCGGTTGTTGAGGCGTGCGGAAGTGCCGCGGCACCCCGGCGAAGATGCCCTTTTCACTGCATCGCAACAAAGCTGTCGCTGCACCGCAACAAAGAGGAGGCAGCAGGCGCGGCACGCGTCAGGCCTCTCGTGGAGCACAACCGCATGAAATCCGCCCTTCTGCTGTCCGCCACTCTACTCGTCGCGCATGCGCCTGCCATGGCCCAGGAGGTCGCGTCTGCCGACGGTGCCGAGGAGATCCTCGTGACCGCGCAGAAGATCGAACAGCGGCTGGTGGATGTGCCGATCACCATCACGGCCTTTACCGGAAAGACCCTGCGGCAGCTGGGCATCACCCAGTTCGACCAGCTCGCGGCAATTGTTCCGGGCTTGAACGTCCAGGAACAGTCTCCGAACAACCCGGGCTTCGTGATCCGCGGGATCACGTCGGATACCGGCAGCTCGCAGGGCGCGCCGGCGGTGACCATCTATCTCAACGGCGTGGATGTGTCGCGTTCGCGCGGGTCCTACTTCGATCTCTACGACCTCGAGCGGGTCGAGGTGGTGAAGGGCCCGCAATCCACCCTGTTCGGGACGGCAGCGGCCGTCGGCGCGGTCTCGGTGATCACGAACAAGCCGCAACCGGGCTTTGCCGGCGAGGTCCGCGCTGCCTACGGCAACTTCAACCAGCGCCGGCTCGATGGCTTCGTGAACCTGGGCAACGACAAGGTGGCGCTGCGCGTCGCAGGGCAGATCAAGCTGCGGCACGGGGTGGTGGAAAACATCGCCGGGGAGCCGGGCTCGCAGACCCCGAACGGCCCCGAGATCGACGATCTGAACGGGCAGGGCCAGTATGGCGCGCGGGTCTCGCTGCGCTTCACGCCGGACGACGCGATGACGCTCGACGTGGTCGGCACCTATGATGGCCAGCGCGCGCCGGGCACGGCCTTCACCAGCGGCACCTTCGCGCCGACCGGGGGCGACACCTCGCCCTACACCTTCGTCGAGATCGCCGGCTCGCCGTTCAGCGAGGCGGCCCTTGGCGCCGAGCAGCCGAGCCTCAGGCGCAACGTCTATGACCTGAACGTCACGGCCAACTATGCGCCGCAGGGGCCGTGGAGCTTCACGGCCGTTGCCGGCTACCGCAACTTCGACAGCCTCGAGGTGTTCGACGCCGACGGCAGCCAGGCCTGGTATCTGGAGTTTGCCGAGGACGCGCGCGGCGAGCAGATGAGCTTCGAGGGCCGGGTGAACTACACGGGCGAGCGCTTCCGGGCCTTTGCCGGCGCCAACTATTTCTGGGAAACGGGCTTCCAGCGGGTGCCGTTCAGCAGCGAGGAGGGCACCTTCCTGCAGTGCGCGGCCCGGCTGATCCCCGGGCTCCCCTGCGTGAACAACGCGACCGGCGTGGTGACGGCCCGCCAGGCGACTGCGATCCTGACCCGCGGGGCGGCAACGGTGCTGCCCTATTCGGCCGTCCTGTTCCGCAACTCGGCCGATATCGAGACCTTCAGCCTGTTCGCGGACGCGACCTTCATCCCCATCCCGCAGCTGGAGATCAACGTGGGCGGCCGCTGGCTGACCGAGGATCGCAAGAGCGCCTTTTCCAACCGGATCCCCAATACCGTGATCACCGGCGGGCCGCTGATCCCCGGCGGGGTGAACACCGGCGGCGTGCCCGTTCGCGGGGAAGGCAGCTTCGATGCCTTCCTGCCGCGGGCGAACATCCTGTTCCGCGCGACCGACGGGCTGAACCTCTATGCAACCTATTCGCGCGGTCGCCGTTCCCCGGTGGTCGACGTGACCGCGCGCCGGGTGGCGGGCCAGGTGGTTCCCAGCGAACGCATCGTGCCGGCCGAGATCCTCGACAATTTCGAGATCGGGGTGAAGGGCAGCTTCGGCGCCGCCAACTTCAGCCTTGGCGCCTATCTGATGAAGTACAAGGACTTCCAGATCTCGGTGCCGCAGCAGGGGGCGCCTGCCCGGATCGAAAGTGCCGACGCCACCAACAAGGGGGTGGAAGCCGAGATCTCGGCGGTGCTGAGCCCGCATGTGTCGCTGTTCGCGAATGGCGCCTACATCGATGCCCGGGTGAACGACGATGCCCGCTTCGGCGTGTTCGCCGGCGACCGCTTCCGCCTGCAGTCCGAATGGCAGGGCGCGCTGGGCGGCACGTTCAGCGTGCCGGTCTCGAACGACATCCAGCTGTTCGCCACGCCGACCCTCACCTACCGCTCGTCGCTGTTCTTCGAGCTGCCGAACAACCCCGTCACGTCGCAGGGGCCGGTGACACTGGTGAACCTGAGGGCGGGCATCCAGGACCGGAACGGCCGCTGGGAGCTGCTGGGCTATGCGACCAACCTGTTCGACAGGGAGTATCTGCTGGATGCCGGCAACACGGGCGGCGCGTTCGGCATCCCCACCTTCATCCGCGGCCTGCCGCGGCTGTTCGGGGTCGAAGCCGTCTACCGATTCTAACGGACGGCCGGGGACGGGCTGCCATTCGTCGAAGCGGATGTGGCGTCTGTCGAAGTGCATGGCAGTCGCCGAACGGGGGAGCGCCCTTGTCGAGCAGGGCGCGACGTGCGGACGGGGACCGGGCACATGGGGGCCATGGTGCTGCCGGGGTCGTCTACCCCCTCTCTGAAGGCCCCGGCAGCATCGACCGAACAGGAGAGTTCCGATGCCCGCCTTTTCCCGCACCCGCACCTTCATGCCGCTCGCCCTTCTGGCCGCAGTCGCGATGACCTGCCTCCAGGGCGCCGCCTTTGCCGGCACCGTCCCGATGGAGCCCACCCACCATTCGGTGAAGGTGCCGATCGGAGGCCTGAACCTTGCCAACCCGGCCGGCGTTGCGAAGCTCGATGCCCGCCTGCGCGCAGCCGCCAAGCAGGTCTGCGCCCCGGCGGATTATCGTGATCTGCGCGCCATGGCCGACCGTGCCTCGTGCCAGCGTACCGCGCTGGAGCGGGCAACCGCCAAGCGCGATGTGCTGGTGGCGCGCGCCCAGGCCGAACAGTTGGCCTCGCGCGTCCAGCCGTCAGCCGCCACCAACTGAGCCCGACCTCTACCCTGTCAGTCCGACTGGCCCGCCTCCTCGCAGGAGGCGGGCCTTTTCTGTGCGTCGGTGCGCTGCGCCCTCAGCCCCGGGTAATGCTGCTGCGAACGCTCGCGAGATAGGTGCGGCCGATCCGGAGTTGCTCGCCCGTCTGCAGCTCGGCGGTCCAGTTTCCCTGCCCGTCGTGGGCCAGGCGGACGATGCGATCGCGCCGCACGATGGCCGAGCGGTGGAGGCGGATGAAGAGGGCGGGATCCAGCCGCGCCTCGAGCGCGCCGATCGTCTCGTGGATCAGCCAGGACCGGTTGCCGGCGTGCAGCCGCATATAGTCGCGCTCGGCCTCGATGCGGTCGATGTCGGCCACGGCGACCCGGGTGAGTTCGCCGCGGTTCGGGACCCAGAATTCCTGCGCATAGCGCTGCGCGGGCGCGTCGCCCGGCAGCGCGGAGGGCACGTCGGTCTGCCGCCGGCGCTCCTGCACGCGCTGCACGGCCCGCACCAGCCGTTCGGGCGCAACGGGCTTCAGCAGATAGTCGACAGCTGCTGCGTCGAAGGCCGCCACGGCGAACTGGTCGAAGGCAGTGACGAACACGATGGCCGGAAGGGTCGTTCGGCCTTCCAGCGAATTGGCGACATCGAGGCCGGTGAGGCCCGGCATGGCGATGTCGAGGAAGACGAGATCGGGCTCCAGGGCCTCGATGAGCCGCAGGGCTGCCTCGCCGTCGGACGCCGTGCCGACCAGCTGGAGCGCGGGCAGCCGCGCACACAGGATCTGCATGCGCTCGACCGCAAGCGGCTCGTCATCGACGATCAGGGTCTTCATAAGGGTCATGTCGAGAGGAAGTGCCCCGCTCCGGGCCGGACTGCAAGAGCTCAGGCGCGCATCATGGGCATTGCTCGCCGTCAGGCGCGCATCATGGGCATCGTCAGTCGGACAAGCCATCCACCTGCGGACGGGCGCCCCGCGACGCAGTCGGCGGCGTCGCCATAGCTGGCCCTCAGCCGCGCCTCGACATTGGCGATGCCCACGCCGCAGCCGGCTTCGGCATGGGTCGGCGATGCCTCGCCGTCGTCCCGGACCCACAGCTCCAGCTTGTCGCCGACCTGGTCTGCCGCGATGGTCACCGTGACCGGCCGCTGGCTGCGGGAGACACCGTATTTGATCGCGTTCTCGACCAGGGGCTGGAGGATCAGCGCGGGGACCAGTGCATCGCCGAGCGATGCGGGGACTGCGACCTTCACCACCAGACGTTCCGGGAAACGGACCTTTTCGATGTCGAGATAGAGGAGCTGAAGCCGGAGCTCTTCGGAAAGCGGCACATTCTCGGTCGCTTCGCGGGTGAGAGAGGCGCGGAAGAAGGTCGAGAGGTTGAGGATCATCTGCTCGGCCTCGTCGTTGCGGTGGCGCATCACGAGCGAGGAGAGCGAGTTCAGCGTGTTGAACAGGAAATGCGGATTGACCTGGTAGCGCAGCGCCCTCAGTTCGGACGCCTGCGCGGCCTGGCGGAGCTCTGCGGCCTCCCGCTCGAAGGCACGGACCTTGGCCGAATAGGAGAGCGCCACCCACATGACAGCCCAGGCAGCGATGAAGAAATACCATTCGAGTGCGCTTGCCGAGATCACCGACGCCGGGTCCGTCCGGTACAGTTCCTCGCCACCCGGCTTGTCGAACGACATGTCCATGTGCTCGGCGATGGGGAAGCCGTAGAAGGCGATGTAGTTCACCGTGGCGTAGGCGAAGGCGAGCGGGATGGAGGCTGCAAAGGCGATGGTGAGCAGCTTGCCCGTGCGCGCGGCCTCGAACCGGCGCAGGAGGGCATAGAGAAGGCCGGTGAGCGCCATGGCCGCGAGCGTGACGATTGCCCGGCGCAGAAGCATGTCTCCCTGGGCCGGCAGGTCCGCGACGAGGGCGCGGGCCGTCGCAAGCACGAAATAGACGAGCCAGAAGCCGACGATCGAGGCAAACGCCATCCATGCGCCGGCCTCCGCCTCGCCCGCCCGCCGGTGCCGGCCCTGTGTCCCGGACGACTCGCCCTCGGCAGACGTGGGAATGGCGCCCTGGACTTTCGGACGAAATGGCTGGTTCATCACACCACCCTATCGAAGTGGGCGGCGGGAGGCGACGCCCTTCGTCGAGCGAGCGCGGTCGTTCGTCGAAGCAGTTCAGCCGCCGTTAACCTGCGAAATCGCCCTTTTCGGCGCACGGGAGAGCAGCTAGCGCTCATTGCGACGATGTCTTCCGATACCCTTTCCCCTGGAGCCTGCGGCTCCGGCCCGTTGAGCGGGCTTCTGGTCGTCGACCTGACACGGGTCCTGGCCGGCCCCTATGCGACCATGCTGCTGTCGGATCTCGGCGCACGGGTGATCAAGGTGGAGGCGCCCGGCAGCGGCGACGACAGCCGGGCGATCGGGCCCTTCGCAGGCCCCGGCGACAGCGCCTATTTCACGAGCGTCAACCGGGGGAAGGAATCGGTTGCCCTGGACCTGAAGGTGCCAGCGGACCGCGCGCTGTTCGAGGCCCTGCTGGCCCGGGCCGACGTGCTGGTCGAGAATTTCCGCCCCGGCGCGATGGAACGCCTGGGCTATGGCTTCGAGGCGCTGCATGCCCGGTTTCCGCGGCTGATCTATGCGGCCGCTTCGGGCTTTGGCCACACCGGCCCCGATCGGCTGCGCCCCGCCTATGACCTCATTGTCCAGGCGATGGGCGGGATCATGTCGATAACCGGGCATCCGGGCACGGAGCCGACGCGCGTCGGCACGTCGCTGGGGGACATCACGGCCGGGCTCTTCACGGTGATCGGAATCGAGGCCGCGCTGATCGACAGGGCGCGGACGGGGAAGGGCCAGAAGGTGGATGTGGCGATGCTGGACTGCCAGATCGCGATCCTGGAGAACGCGATTGCGCGGCTTCAGGTGACCGGCGAAAGCCCCGGGCCGCTGGGGAGCCGGCATCCATCGATCACCCCCTTCCAGGCCTTTGCCTGCCAGGACCGACCGATCGTGATCGCGGCAGGCAATGATGCGCTGTGGGCCGGCTGTTGCCGCGCGCTCGGGCTGGAGGCGCTTGCCGACGACCCGCGCTTTGCCAGCAACGAAAGCAGGACCACCCATTCCGAGGCGCTGGCAGCAGCTGTGGGCGCGCGGCTGCTGACGGCGCCGGCCGCCCACTGGCTGGAGGTGCTGGGCGCGGCGGGGATTCCGGCCGGGCCGCTCAACACGGTCGGAGAGGCGCTTGCCATGCCGCAGGTGGCCGCGCGGAACATGCTGGTCCAGACGGCAACGCCGGCGGGCCGGGCGCTGAAGGTGGCAGGCAATCCGGTGAAACTGTCGGCCCATGCCGACCCGGCGAACCGCGCGCCTGCCCCGAAGTTGAACGCCGGCAGGGGCAGGCTGGAGGCCGAGTTCCTGGCATGACGATCGAAGCCGACATCATACTCATCCAGCGCCTGGCGGCCGCCGCAGACCGTGCGGTCGCCCCCTTTTTCCGGGGCAATTCGGCGGTCGAGCAGAAGGCGGATTTCTCGCCGGTGACGGCCGCAGACCGGGCGGCGGAGACCGCGATCCGCCAGATGCTGTCGGATGACCGGCCCGGCGACGGCATTTTCGGCGAGGAGTATGGCATCAGCCGGGGTCGCACCGGCCGGATGTGGGTGATCGACCCCATCGACGGCACACGGGGGTTCATTGCGGGGCGACCGCTCTATGGCACGCTGATTGCCCTGGTCGAGGACGGACGCCCGATCCTCGGCTTCCTGTCGGCGGGCGCCGCGGGGGACCGCTGGCTGGGCTGCACGGTCGGGACACCGCGCACCGTGCTGAACGGCAGGCCGGTCCGGACGCGAAGCTGTGCCGGCCTCGGCACGGCGCGGGCGGCCTCCACCCACCCGCTGGTCTTTTCGGCGGCAGGCCATGCAAGCTTCCAGCGGATCGGTCGGTCGGTTGCCGACATGCTGTTCGGCGGGGATTGCCACAATTACGGGCTGCTGGCCGCCGGGCACCTGGACCTGGTGATGGAGGAAAATCTGAAACCCTATGACTGGGCTGCGCTTGTGCCCATCATCGAGGGCGCCGGTGGTTTGATCACCGACTGGCGGGGACGGCCGCTGACGCTGGCGAGCGAGGGGCAGGTGCTGGCGGCCGGCGACGCGCGGGTCCACGCCGAGGCGCTGGAGCGGATCTAGGCGCCAATTCCCTGAACCCTGTTATGCAGGCTCATCCGGTCGAGCTCGCGGATCGGCAGGCTGGTGAAGAGGCGCACCCGCTGCAGCAGCATTCGGTAGGCATCCTCGTAGACGGCGTAGATCTCTGCCTCGGTGCCGGTGAAGCGTGTCGGGTCGGGGACGCTCCAGTGGGCATGCATGGGGTCGCCGGGCCAGGCCGGGCAGGGTTCTCCGGCGGCTTCGTCGCAGACGGTGAAGATGAAGTCGAAGGCGGGGGCGCCGGGCTCGCGGAAGACGTCCCAGTTCTTCGGCTGCAGCCCGCTGGTGTCGTGGCCGAGCTTGCCGAGCAGGTCGATCGCGACCGGGTTCGGCGCGTCGGCCGGGCGCGCGCCGCCGGAGTAGGCGCGAAACCGCCCCTCACCCTCGCGGTTCAGGATCGCCTCGGCGAACAGCGAGCGGCCGCAATTGCTGTTGCAGACGAACAGTACCTCGAAGGGCGGGTGTTGGTCGGTCAAGCGCGTTTCCCCCTTGTGACGCGCCAGGGGATAATGGGGTTTCGTGACACATTGGTGTCGTGATCCTGCGCCCTTCCCTTCTCAGACAGGTTTGCGGATGCGGAGCCCGCCCCTATTGTCGGCGCTCACCGAGGCATTACGCAGACCAGAGGGGGAGCCCCGCCAATGACCATCGCCGCCGACGCCATCGCCCGTGACACCGCCGCGATGCAGGCACTGTTGATGAAGCAGCGCGACGCCTTCCACGCCGAGCTGCCCGTCAGCGCCGCTTTCCGCAAGGACCGGCTGACCCGGGCGCTGAAGCTGGTGCTGGATTACAAGGACCGCTTCGTCGCCTCGCTGTCGGACGACTTCGGCCATCGCTCGGCCGAGATGAGCCTGGTGACCGACATCATGGCCTCGGTAAAGCCGCTGAAGCATGCGCTGAAGCATGTCGACCAATGGATGGCGCCCGAGAAGCGCAAGCTCGATTTCCCGCTGGGGCTGCTGGGCGCCAAGGCGATGGTGGAGTGGCAGCCCAAGGGTGTCGTCGGCATCATTTCGCCGTGGAACTTCCCCGTCAACCTGACCTTCGCGCCGCTCGCCAATGTGCTGGCCGCGGGAAACCGGGCGATGATCAAGCCGTCCGAATTCACGCCGGCGACCAGCGAACTGATGAAGGCGGCGATCGCGCAGTATTTCGACGAGGCCGAAGTGGCAGTGGTGACTGGCGGCCCCGAGCTGGGCAAGGCCTTTTCCGAGCTGCCCTTCGACCATCTGATCTTCACCGGCGCGACCTCGATCGGCCGGCACGTGATGGCGGCGGCTGCAAAGAACCTCGTGCCGCTGACGCTGGAACTCGGCGGCAAGTCGCCGACCATCCTCGGCCGCTCTGCCGACCTTGCCCAGGCGACCGAACGGGTCGCGATGGGCAAGCTGATGAATGCCGGCCAGATCTGCCTGGCGCCCGACTATCTGCTGGTGCCGGACGAGAAGGAGGAGGAGGTCGTCGAGGGGCTGAAGGCGGCGACCGCGCGCATGTACCCGACTCTGCTGGCGAACGACGACTATACCAGCGTGATCTCCAAGCGGCACCGCGACCGGCTGGAGGCCCATATCGAGGATGCGCGCGCCAAGGGGGCCGAGATTGTCGAGGTGAACCCGGGGAACGAGGATTTCTCGAAGCAGAACACCAACAAGATGCCGCTGACCATCATCCGCAACCCGACCGACGAGATGACGGTGATGCAGGAGGAGATCTTCGGCCCCGTGCTGCCGGTCAAGCGCTACAAGACGGTCGACGAGGCGATCGCCTACATCAACGCGAAGGACCGGCCGCTCGGCCTCTACTGGTTCGGCACCGACCAGGCGGAGGAGCGCCGCGTGCTCGACCGCACCATCTCGGGCGGTGTAACCGTGAACGACGTGCTGTTCCACGTGTCGGTCGAGGACCTGCCGTTCGGCGGCATCGGGCCGGCGGGCATGGGCAACTATCACGGTTTCGACGGCTTCAAGGCCTTCAGCCACCCGAAGAGCATCTACCGCCAGCCAAAGCTGGACCTTGCAGGGCTTGCCGGCTTCAAGCCGCCCTATGGCGAAAAGACGCGAAAGGCGCTGGCGCGGGAGATCAAGGCCTAGGGCGTCCCCGCCCCGGGCGCCAATCGTCTGGCCAAGGGCCGTTTCGCGGACCCGGCAGCCCGGTTCAGGCCTGGGCGACCCTGAGCCGCACGCCGATCGCGGGCCCCACCCCGCGCGCCCATTCGGGATCGGCCTCCAGAACCATGTCGGCGCGCCAGCCCTCGCCGGCCAGAACCGGTCTGCCGTCGATGTCGATCGCGGCCGCCTCGACAAGCCGGAGCCTGGCGATCACGCCCTCCGCCTCGCCTGTCAGCAGCAGCAGGAGAACCCACGAGATGCTGGCCTTCTGGTCGGCGAGATGGCGGCCGGACATCTTGCTGACATCGGGCACGGGCTGCATCGAATGAACGGTGATGCGCAACGCGGGGCCGTCAATGGTGGCGCCCGAGCCCAGCTCCACCGGCTGGTGCAGGACCTCGGCCAGGCGCGCGGCAAGGTGGGAGAGGGCTTCGGCAGCGATCATGCGACATCCTTCTTGAGTTCGGTCTTCAGGATCTTGCCGTTCGCGTTGCGGGGCAAGGGCTGGTGCCGCACATACACGGCAACCGGCACCTTGAAGCGCGCCAGGCGTTCGGCAACGAAGGCCTGGAGTTCGGCTTCCTCGACCGTCATGCCCGGCTTGGTCGACACGAAGGCGACGGGCTCTTCGCCAAGGGTCAGGTGCGGCTTGCCGACGAGGGCTGCGTCCATCACCGCCGGATGCTCGCAGAGCACGCCTTCGACTTCCACGCAGTAGATGTTCTCGCCGCCGCGGATCAGCATGTCCTTGGCGCGGTCGACGATGGTGATGAAGCCCTCGGAGTCGATGCGGGCGAGGTCTCCGGTGCGGACCCAGCCGTCGGGGAAGGTCTCGGCGGTGGCTTCGGGCTTGTTCCAATAGCCTTTCACGATGTTGGGGCCGAAGCCGTAGAGCTCGCCGACGGTGTCGGGCGGCTGGACCTGGCCGTCGGGGCCGCGGACTTGGGCGTCGCAGACGGAGACGGGCGGGCCGCAGCTGTCGGGGCGGTTCAGATAGTCCTCGGCCATATGGTGGCTGAAGGTGGCGCTGGTTTCCGTCATGCCCCAGCCGTTGCCGGGCGCGGCGCCGGCAGCGCCGATCTGACGTACGAGTTCAGGCGCCGACGGCGCGCCACCGTAGGAGATCGCTTCCAGGCTGGAGAGGTCATGCTTGTCGCGATCGGGGTGGGTGAGGATCTGCCAGGCGATGGTGGGCACGCCGCCGGCCGATGTTATGCGTTCGGCTTCGATCAGCTTCAGCGCTTCGCCGGCGTCGAACTTCTTCTGCATCACCAGCTTGGCCCCGGCGACCAGCGAGGGGTTGAGGATCGCGTGGCAACCGGTTGCGTGGAAGAAGGGCACGCTGAGCAGGGTCGCCTTCTGCGGGCCGGAAGGGTCAGGCACGGGCGGCGTCTCGCCCCGACGCAGATAGCTGCGGGCGGCCGAGAAGCCCGACGACAGGATGTTGGCGCAGATGTTGCGGTGCGTGCCCAGCGCGCCCTTGGGGCGCCCGGTGGTGCCGCTGGTGTAGAAGATGGTTGCGTCGTCCTCCGGGCCCAGGAAGGGCGCAGGTGTCGGCACGGCGGGGAGGTCGGCCCAGCTTTCCGGCGGGCCGATCACGGCCTCGAGCGCCTTTGCGTCCGGCCGCGAATTCCCGGCGCGGCCCTGGTCGGCACCTCGACTGACGAGCACATGTGCGAGCGCAGGAAGCGCAGCGCGGTGGGGGGCGATCCTTTCCCAGCGTTCGGCGTCGGCGACCAGCAGGGATGCGCCGGAATCGGCGAGGCCATATTCCAGCTCGGCGCCCGTCCACCAGGCATTGAGCGGGGTGACGATCGCGCCGGCGAGCTGCGCGGCGTAGAAGGCAACCGGCCATTCGGGCACATTGCGCATGGCGATCGCGACGCGGTCGCCGGGCTTCACGCCCAGCGCACCCATGTGCTCCGCCAGCCGGATCGTGGCGCGGGCGAAGGCTTCGAAGGTCACGCGCTCGCCTTCGTGCACCAGGAAGATGCGGCTGCCGTGGGCACGGCCCGCGGCGAAGCAATGCTGCAACGACGGGGGCGCATTCTTCCATGTCCGGGTGGGCCGGCCGCGAATCTCCAGCGTCTCCATCTCGAACGGTGCGCCCGGCGCGGTCAGCAGGGCCGTCGCTTCGGCAATCGTCATTGCAGGCCAGTTGTTGCTCATGTCCGTCCTCCCGCACGCTGATTGGGGGAAGGCGCGGTTGCCCGCAAGCCTGTCGCAAAGCCGGGGTCTTTGGGCTGTGCGGGGCCCTGCGGTTGCGCTAACAGGCGCCATGCCGGCCCCGCACCTCACGCTGATCGACGGCTCGGGATTCATCTTCCGGGCCTACCACCGCCTGCCGCCCCTCACCGATCCGGAAGGGACCCCTGTGGGCGCGGTGTTCGGCTTCACCTCGATGCTGTGGAACCTGATCGAGGGCGCCCGCAAGTCGCCGGAGGACGATTACCTCGCGGTGATCCTGGACGCGGGGAAGAAGAGCTTCCGCAACGAGATCTACCCCGACTACAAGGCGAACCGGCCGGAACCGCCGGAAGACCTGGTGCCCCAGTTCCCGCTGATCCGCGATGCCGTGAACGCGCTGGGCGTGCCCTGCATCGAGAAGCCGATGTACGAGGCCGACGACCTTATCGCCTCTTACGCCGAAGCCGCGATGGCAGCCGGCATGACGGTGACGATCGTGAGCTCGGACAAGGACCTGATGCAGCTGATCCGGCCCGGGCTGACGCTGCTGGATACCATGCAGAACAAGCGCTTCGCGGAAGCCGAGGTGCTGGAGAAATGGGGCGTCGCTCCGGCTGCGCTGGCCGAGGTGCTGGCCTTGATGGGCGACAGCGTTGACAATGTGCCGGGCGTGCCCGGCATCGGCCCCAAGACGGCCGCGGACCTGGTGCAGCAGTTCGGAACCGTGGAGGGCGTGCTCGCCAATCTTGAGGCCATCAAGCGGCCCAAGTTGCGCGAGAATCTGGAGGCACATGCCGAGGCCGCGCGGATGAGCCGGATCCTCGTGGAGCTGAAGCGCGACCTGCCGCTGGAGCCGGCGCTCGATACGCTGAAGCTCGACCACCGCGAGGACCCGGAGAAGCTGGCTGCCTTCCTTGCGAAGCACGGGTTCCGCAGCCTGCTCGCGAAGCTCGGCGACCTGGGCAGGGCGGCGGCCGACACCATCCAGAAGCCGAAGGCGGAGGAGGCCGACGCGCCCGCGGAGCCGCCGTTCGACCTCGACGCCTATGAGACGGTGGTGACGGCCGAGCGGCTGGCATGGTGGATCGACGAGGCGCGGCGGCTGGGCGTGGTGGCCTTCGACACCGAGACGACGAGCCTCAATGCCTGTTCGGCCCGACTGGTGGGCTTCAGCCTCGCGACCGGACCCGGCAAGGCCTGTTACGTGCCGCTTGCCCATGAATCGGGCGAAGGGCTGCTGGCCGAGCGGGTGAACCAGCTGTCGCCGGACGTCGCGCTGCCGCTGCTGAAGGGCCTGCTGGAAGACCCGGGCGTGCTGAAGGTGGGCCAGAACCTGAAGTATGACATGGTGGTAGTGGCCCGCCACGGCATCGAGGTCGCGCCATTCGACGACACGATGCTGCTCTCCTATGCGCTGGCGGCCGGCCAGCATGGGCACGGCAGGGACGAGCTGTCGGAGCGGCACCTGGGCCATACGCCGATTTCATTCAAGGACGTGGCCGGCGCGGGCAAGGCGCAGGGGACCTTTGCAGCCGTGCCGCTGGACCAGGCGACCCGCTATGCCGCCGAGGATGCCGATGTGACGCTGCGGCTGTGGCAGCGGCTGCGCCCGCGGCTGTGGCGCGAAAAGGTGACGCGCACCTACGAATGGTCGGACCGGCCGCTGGTGCCCGTGCTGGCCCGGATGGAGCGGCGCGGGATCAAGGTGGACCGCGCGGAGCTGTCGCGCATGTCGGCCGAGTTCGCTGGCGAGATGGCGCGGCTGGAGGGCGAGGTGCACGGCATTGCCGGGCAGCCCTTCGCGCTGGGAAGCCCCAAGCAGCTGGGCGAGATCCTGTTCGAGAAGATGGGCCTGCCCGGCGGCAAGAAGGGAAAATCGGGGCAGTATTCGACCGACGTGACCGAGCTGGAGCGGCTGGCCGCACTCGACCTTCCGGGCGCGGAACTGTGCCGCAAACTGCTCGACTGGCGCCAGGTCCAGAAGCTCAGGTCCACCTACACCGAGGCGCTGCAGCAGCAGATCAATGCCGAGACAGGGCGGGTCCACACCAGCTTCTCGCAGGCCGTCGCCTCGACGGGGCGGCTGTCCTCGACCGACCCGAACCTGCAGAACATCCCTATCCGGACCGAGATGGGCCGCCGCATCCGCGACGCTTTTGTGGCCGAGCCGGGCAACGTGATCCTGTCGGCCGACTACAACCAGATCGAGCTGCGGCTGATGGCGCACATCGCCGACGTGCCAGAGCTGAAGGAGGCCTATGCGAGCGGCCAGGACATCCACGCCCTGACCGCGCGGCAGATCTTCGGCCTTGCCCCCGATGCGCCCGTTGACCGCGACCTGCGCGGACGCGCCAAGACCATCAACTTCTCGATCATCTACGGCATTTCGGCCTTCGGCCTCGCCCAGCGGCTGGGCATCCCGCGCCCCGAGGCGGCGGATTTCATCGAGCGCTACCTCGACCGCTACCACGGCATCCGGCGCTACATGGCCGAGACCATCGCGAAGGTGAAGGAGGACGCCTTCGTCACCACGCTCTACGGGCGGCGCATTCACGTGCCGATGATCCGGTCCAAGGTGCAATCCGAGCGGGCAGGTGCCGAGCGGGCGGCAATCAATGCGCCCGTGCAGGGGACGGCGGCCGACATCATCAAGCGTGCGATGATCCGGATAGACGACGCCCTGGCGCAGGCCGGCTTGACGGGCGCGCGCATGCTGCTGCAAGTCCACGATGAACTTGTTTTCGAGGTTCCGGAAGCCGAGGTCGCAGGCGCAACCGACGTCATCCGGTCTGTCATGGAATCGGCCGCCGGCCCTTCCCTTCAGCTCAGCGTGCCGCTGGGCGTGGAGATCGGGACCGGGCCAAACTGGGGAGCTGCCCATTGAGACGCGCACTGAAGATTCTCCTGTCGGCAGCCTTCCTGGGGGTCGCTGGAGCTGCAGTCGCCCAGACGGAACCATCCGTGCCGGCAACGGAGGCCCAGCCGCCGGTGCCACCGCCCGCCGACCCGTCCCTGCTGCCGATGCGCAACGCGATGGAGTTTGTCTGTGGCGACGGCCAGCTGGTCGTGCTTGAACGCGACGATCCCGCAGGGCTTATCCGCGGGGTTCGCGCTGGCGAGACCTTCACCCTGTTCCGGCAGCTTGGCTACAATCCGCCACGCTATGTGAACGGGTCCGACTCGGTGGACCTAGACGAGGATGTGGCCCAGCTTCGGCGCGGCAAGTCGGCCCGACAGTCGTGCCAGCGGATTCCGGCACAGCCCACCCCGGGCGTCGTTTGGGGGACGATCACCAAGCTCGACCGCATGGCGCTGCCCGCCGGAACCCGCGCCAAGGTGCTGGTGGTCGACGGCGCCCGGATGGACGCGCCTGCCGTGGAACTGGGCTCGACGGCAATCACCACGTCGGGGAACCAGGTGCCGCTGCACTATCTGGTGAAGTTCGACCCCGCCCGCACGGCCGGGCCGGCGAAGCCCATGCTGCAGGCCCGCATCGAAACGGCCAAGGGCCAGCTGATGTATGTCAGCGACACGGTGAATGCGCTGCCCAACGAGACGGCGCCTGCCTCCCCCATCGAGCTGCGGCTGGTTCGAACCGGCGGCCAGTGACCGGCCTTCACGGCTGGATCGTGGTCGACAAGCCCGTCGGTCCATCGAGCGCGCAGGTTGTCGGGAAGCTGAAATGGGCGCTGCGGCAGGGCGGCCACGGCAAGGTGAAGATCGGGCACGGTGGCACTCTGGACCCGCTGGCGTCGGGCGTGCTGCCAATTGCGCTGGGCGAGGCGACCAAGCTGACGGGCCATCTGCTGAACGGCCCCAAGGCCTATCGCTTCACGATCCGCTTCGGCGCGGCGACCGAGACCGACGACGCCGAGGGCGCGGTGGTGGCGGAAAGCCCCGTGCGCCCGGACGCGACTGCAATCCACGCGGTTCTGCCCGGTTTCACCGGGCCGATCCGCCAGCGCCCGCCCGCCTACTCGGCGCTGAAGGTGGATGGCGAGCGGGCCTATGCGCTCGCCCGGGCCGGAAAAGCGCCGGAGCTCGCCGAACGGGACCTCGTGATCCACGCGCTGGATCTGGTCGCCTGCGACGCCGACAGTGCGACGTTCGACGTGCACTGCTCGAAGGGCACCTATGTCCGCAGCCTCGCGCGCGACATCGCCGAGGCACTTGGCACGGTGGGGCATGTGTCGCTGCTGCGGCGCACGGCAGCAGGCCCATTCACCCTGGATCAGGCCATGAGCCTAGACAAATGGGTGGAACTCGTGCATGGGCCCGCGCCTGAACAGGCCCTTTTGCCGCTGACTGCCGGACTGGACGACATCCCGGCCCTGGCAGTCGAACCCCACGAAGCCGCCGCCCTGAAGCAGGGCAAACGCCTGATGGGGGCCCGTGTGAAGCCCGGCCAATATCTCGCCACCCTCGGGTCTGTTCCGGTGGCGCTGGTCGTGGTTTCCGAACAGGACATGACAGTCCTGCGGGGTTTCAACCTGACGTAGGAGATCTTGTGATGTCGATCACGCTCGAGCGCAAGGCTGCGCTCATTGCCGACAATGCCCGCGCCAGCGGGGATACGGGCAGCCCGGAAGTCCAGGTCGCCATCCTCACCGAGCGCATCCAGAATCTGACCGAGCACTTCAAGACCCACGCGAAGGACAACCACTCGCGCCGCGGCCTGCTGATGCTCGTGAACAAGCGCCGTTCGCTTCTCGATTATCTGAAGCGCAAGGACGAAGCCCGCTACCAGGCGCTGATCGCCAAGCTGGGTCTCCGCAAGTAACCCCGAAGGGCGCCCCCAGCGGGCGCCCTTCCTTCATCCGGCGCCCGGGTCTCCGGGCGCCTGGCGCGGCAGCGCCGCCCATCGGGGCAAATATGCAACCGGGGCACTCCGCCCCCCCAAGGCCTCGCCGATCCCGGTGGGGCATGTCCGAACTGCCTCTGGCAATTGGGTCAGGGGCTTGGAGTATGCAGACTGATGTTTACCATTGCCAAGCAATCGATCGAATGGGGCGGCCGCACGCTGACCCTGGAAACGGGCAAGGTTGCCCGCCAGGCCGACGGGGCCGTGATGGCCACCTACGGCGAGACCGTGGTGCTGTGCGCCGTGACGGCCGCCAAGTCGGTGAAGGAAGGACAGGACTTCTTCCCGCTGACCGTCCACTATCAGGAGAAGTTCTCCGCTGCCGGCCGCATCCCTGGCGGCTTCTTCAAGCGCGAGCGCGGCGCGACCGAGCATGAGACGCTGACTAGCCGCCTGATCGACCGACCGGTGCGCCCGCTGTTCCCCGAAGGCTTCTACAACGAAATCAACGTCATCGCGCAGGTTCTCAGCTATGACGGCGAGAACGAGGCCGACATCGTCGCGATGATCGCCGCGTCTGCCGCGCTGACCCTGTCGGGCGTGCCCTTCATGGGCCCGATCGCAGCCGCCCGCGTTGGCTACGCCGATGGCGAGTATCAGCTGAACCCCTCCAAGGAGCAGCTGAAGGAAGGCCGCCTCGACCTCGTCGTCGCCGGCACCCACGACGCCGTGATGATGGTCGAATCCGAAGCCAAGGAGCTTTCGGAAGACGAGATGCTGGGCGCCGTGATGTTCGCGCACCGTTCGTTCCAGCCGGTCATCAAGGCGATCATCGGCCTTGCCGAAAAGGCCGCCAAGGAGCCCTGGGAGCTAAAGCTCGCCGACGATTCGGAAATGCTTGCCAAGATCCGCAAGGAAGTCGGCAAGGACATCACGGCCGCCTACAAGCTGACCAAGAAGGCCGAGCGCCAGCAGGCGCTGGCCGACGCCAAGGCCAAGATGAAGCCGCTGTTCGCCGATGCCGACAGCGCCACCCAGCAGAAGGCCGGCAAGCTGTTCAAGAAGCTCGAGGGCGACATCGTCCGCGGCGCGATCCTGAAGGACGGCAGCCGCATCGACGGCCGCGACACAAAGACGGTCCGCCCGATCATCGGCGAAGTCGGCTTCCTGCCGCGCACCCATGGCTCGGCGCTGTTCACCCGCGGCGAAACGCAGGCGATCGTCACCACCACGCTCGGAACCTCCGATGCCGAGCAGATGATCGACGGCCTCGACGGGCTGAAGTATGAGCGCTTCATGCTGCACTA
>JAIXYT010000005.1 GCA_027490095.1 Sphingomonadales bacterium
CGAAGAAGCGCTTGGGCCGCTGCAGCGCGTTGGCGTCGACACCGCCCGACAGCACCTTGCCCGACGACGGCACCACCGAGTTGTAGGCGCGCGCCAGGCGGGTGATCGAATCGAGCAGGATCACCACGTCGCGCTTGTGCTCGACAAGGCGCTTGGCCTTCTCGATCACCATTTCGGCGACCTGCACGTGGCGCGCGGCCGGCTCGTCGAAGGTGGAGGAAATCACCTCGCCCTGCACCGAGCGCTGCATGTCTGTCACTTCCTCGGGCCGCTCGTCGATCAGCAGCACGATCAGATAGACTTCGGGGTGGTTGGCCGAAATCGCCTTGGCGATGTTCTGCAGCAGCACCGTTTTCCCGACCCGGGGCGGCGCCACGATCAGCGCGCGCTGGCCCTTGCCCTGCGGGCTGATGATGTCGATGACCCGGGCCGACTTGTCCTTGTTGGTCGGGTCGTTGCTGTCGAGGTTCAACTTCTCGTCGGGGTAGAGCGGCGTCAGGTTGTCGAAATTGACCCGGTGCCGAAGCGTCTCGGGATCGTCGAAGTTGATCCGGGTGAGCTTCACCATCGAGAAGTAGCGCTCGCCGTCCTTGGGGGCGCGGATCTCGCCTTCGATGGTGTCGCCGGTGCGGATGCCGTAGCGGCGGACGAGGGACGGCTGGAGGTAGATGTCGTCCGGGCCGGCGAGATAGTTGGCGTCGGCCGAGCGGAGGAATCCGAAGCCGTCGGAAAGCACCTCGATGGTGCCCGAGCCGATGATTTCCTCGCCGCTTTCGGCCTTGGCCTTCAGGATTCCGAACAGCAGGTCCTGCTTCCTGAGGGTCGAGGCCTGTTCGACACCAAGCTCCTCGGCCATGGCAACGAGGTCTGCGGGTGTCTTCTTCTTGAGTTCAATGAGATGCATCTGGGCTTTCTGGGAGTTGGACGCCGGGCTCGAGGCTCTGGGCTATGATGCGCAGGGGCTGTCGCTGGCGGAAAGCTGCGCTGCCGGACGGAGCGCGTGGCCGCGCGGTAAGCCGGGACGATACGCAACGCAAGCAGAAGTTTGGCCCCTGAGCCGCCATGGCCCACTCAGCCTGTTGCATTGGCTGCGCCTGCGTCGCAGGATACGCGCCATGGGCGGACTGTTGCGAGCGATCGGCTGGGGCTGGCTGGCTGCCGGCCTGTTGGGTTTCATGTCTGCCTTCTTCGCGAGCCGCGGCATCGCCCTGCCCATCCCTCCCGAGCTTGTTCAGGCCCTGGCGATTCCCTGGAGCGGCTTCGCCAAAGCGCTGGCAATGCCCCATGCGCTGCAGTTGACCGTGACCGGCGTGGGTGTCGTGATCAACGCCAGCATCCTGTTCGTGATCGCCGGCATCCTCGACCGTTGACGCCCCGTCTGCAGGAGCCGACGGCGCAGTGCGTCAGAACGGCTTCAGGATCGCCAGCGACACCATCAGGATCGTGAACAGCGCCGGAACCTCGTTCCACAGCCGCAGCGACCGTTCGGCGACCGGTCGTTCACCGCGGGCCATCTTCTTCGAAAGGCCCACCATCCAGCCGTGATAGCCCGACAGAAGCAGGGCGAGGAAGATCTTGGCATGGATCCAGCCGGCCGCAGACAGGCCGTAGCTGGTGGCGACGGCAAGCCCCAGAATCCAGGTGACGACAAGGCTGGGGGTCAGGATGATGCGCCGCACGCGCGCGGTCCGTTCGCGCCAGTTCATGTCCTCGTCGGACCCGACCGGAACGCTTGCCTGATGCACCAGATAGCGCGGAAGGATGAACAGGCCCGCGATCCAGAAGAAGGTGACCACCGCATGCGCCGCCTTCACGGGCATGTAGGCGCCCCCAAGCCATCCGACGAGCGACTCCATCCCTCAGCTCCTCAGCCGCGCCAGCAGCGCCTCGACATGGGGAATGGGCGTGAACCGGTCGATCCCGTGCCCGAGGTTCAGGATGTGCGGCCGGCCGCGCATGATGTCCAGAACCTCGTCGAGCGCCCGCTCCAGCGGGGCGCCGCCGGCCTTCAGGGCAAGCGGATCGACATTGCCCTGCAGCGGCAGGCTGTCGGGTGTGTTCGCCACCACGAAGCGCAGGTCGGTCGATTCGTCGATCGCCATGGCACTGACCCGCGTCTCGCGGGCATAGGCGGGCGCCTTTTCGCCCGCCCCGCGGGGAAAACCGATGATCGGCGTGTGCGGGTGCTGTTGTCGCAGCTGGTCGACCAGCCAGGCGGTGGGGGCGATCACCCAGCGCTCGAATTCGGATGGCGCAAGGCTGCCCGACCAGCTGTCGAACAGCATCACCGCGTCCGCGCCCGCATCGATCTGGCCCGAAAGATAGTGCAGCGTGTCGGTCGCGATCCGGTCGATGAGGGCCTGGAACCGCGCGGGATCGGCATAGGCCATCAACCGGGCATCGGCCTGGTCCTTGGACCCCTCGCCGGCCACCATGTAGGTCGCAACCGTGTAGGGCGACCCTGCAAAGCCGAACAGCGCCTTCTCGGGCGCCAGGTTGGCGCGCACCTTGCGGACAGTCTCCCAGATCGGGAGATAATGGTGCCGTGCGGGCTTCAACCCTTCCAGATCGGCCGCCTTCAACGGCGGGTCGAGACGTGGCCCCTCGCCTTCGGTGAAGGTCAGATCCTGGCCCATCGCATGGGGCACGATCAGGATGTCCGAAAACAGGATCGCGATGTCGAAGCCGAACCGACGGATCGGCTGCAGCGTGATCTCGCAGGCCGCATCGCTGTCGTAGCAAAGCGCCAGGAAGCTGCCCTTCTCGGCCCGCAGCTCGCGATACTCCGGCAGATAGCGGCCGGCCTGGCGCATCAGCCAGACCGGGGGAGGAGTGAGGGCCTGTCCAGTAAGGACGCTGAGGGCGCGGTTCGGTTGGGTCGTTGTCATCGGCTGCCTGTCTATCCGGCAGCCTTGCCTCGCGCAAACGGGCTTTTCCCTTTCAAATGTCTTTCAGACTCTTTTCGGAATTGTGAAGACAGTGGCCCGGTGAGTCATGGGGATGAAATGCCGTCCACAGCAGCATCCACAGGCTGCGGCCGGCCAAGCCGTTTTGCGGGCTCCCGGAATCCGGCTTCTCAGAAGGCTGTGGATTTCCGCCCGGGATCCATTCACACAGGCATATGTCGGCTTGAATCGCCGGGACCGGGCCGGTGGTCGGGGCGCTTGACGGCCCCGGCTTGCGCCGTTCATCGATTCGTTCCGGGAATCTGCGGGTTTTTCCGGTGGATTGTCCACAGGCGCTCGGCCAATGACAGGTTCGAGCACCGGACAAGGATTCTGACGGCAACGTGACACGGCTTCACCTGCATCTGGTCTCCGACTCCACCGGCGAGACGCTGGAAAGCCTGGTGAAGGCCGGCCTTGCCCAGTTCGAGGCTGTGGATGCCGTGAAGCACTATTGGCCGATGGTTCGGTCCGAGGGGCATCTGGACCGTGTGCTCGACGAGGTGGCGCGCAGCCCCGGGCTCGTGCTCTACACCCTGGTTGCACGATCCGTGCGCGAGCGGCTGGAACAGCGCTGTGCCGCCCTCGGGCTTCCGGTGATCCCGGTGATGGACCCCGTGATCGCCGGGCTCGAGCGGATGCTGGGCACCCGGGCCGCCAGCCGACCCGGCGGCCAGCACCGCATGGACGCGGCCTATTTCGGCCGGATCGAGGCGATCAACTGGACCATGGAGCATGACGACGGGCTGCTGCCGCAGGAATGGGAACAGGCCGATCTGGTGCTTGCCGGCGTGTCGCGCAGCTCCAAGACGCCCACCTCGCTCTATCTCGCAAACCGCGGCTACCGAGTGGCCAACATTCCCATCGTTCCCGACCGACCGCTTCCGCCCGAACTGTTCGAGCTGAAGAACCCGGTCGTCGTCGGCCTGACCGTTGCGGCCGAGCGGTTGGAGCAGGTCCGCCGCGCCCGTATCCTTGGGCAGGATGTTGCGGGCATCTCGGCGGCCTACGCCGACCCGGAAAGGATCAAGGCCGAGCTGAACGCCGCCCGCCGGCTGTTTGCCGATCGCGGATGGCCGGTGCTCGATGTCACCCGCCGCAGCATCGAGGAGACGGCGGCCGAACTGATGAACATGCTGACCTTGCGCGAGGAGAGGCAGCAGGAGAGGGCAGGCGAATGATCATCCTTGCAAGCGAAAGCGCGTCGCGCAAGGCCATGCTGGCAGCCGCCGGTGTCGCGTTCGAGGCCGTGCCGGCGCGAATCGACGAGGCCGGCGTGACGGCCGAGATGGCGGGGCGACCGGTGCGCGATGTCGCGGACCGGCTGGCCGAGCTGAAGGCGGTGAAGGTGAGCCTTCGGCAGCGGGGCGCCTTCGTGCTTGGCAGCGACTCCATGCTCGAGGAGGAGCGCGGGCGCTGGCTGGACAAACCCGGAAGCCTGGAGGGCCTGCGCATGCAGCTGAGGGCGTTGCGCGGGCGGAGCCATCGGCTGGTGAGCGCCGCGGTGGTGGCGCGTGACGGTGAGCCTCTGTGGCGCCATGTGGAGGTGGCAACCCTGCATGTGCGGGCGTTCAGCGAGGCCTGGCTGGAGCAGTATGTGGCGGCCTGCGGGGCGGATGTGCTGTCGAGCGTCGGGGGCTATCACCTGGAAGGGTTGGGGGCGCAGCTGTTCACGCGGATCGAGGGGGACCAGTTCGCGGTGCGGGGGCTGCCGCTGCTGGCGGTGCTGGGCTGGCTGCGCGAGGCCGGGGAGTTGACGGCTTGAAATATGCAGAGGTGATCGGCGATCCGATCGCGCATTCGAAATCGCCGATGATCCATGGATTCTGGCTGCGCGCCCTTGGGCTGGAGGCCGATTATCGCGCGGCGCATGTTCGGGCGGACGGGCTGGCTGCCTATTTCGCGGTGCGGCGGGCCGACCCGGACTGGGTGGGGTGCAATGTGACCATGCCGCACAAGGAGGCGGTGCTGGCGCATGTGGACGAGGTGGATGCGCTGGCCGCGCGGCTGAATGCGGCGAACACCATCGTGAAGCGGGCCGACGGACGGCTGGTGGCCGGCAACACGGATGTGGCGGGCGTGGCCGAGCCGCTGAAGCGGCACGCGATCGGTGGCTATCCGGACCATGTGGCGACCTATGTTCAGATCATCGGGGCGGGTGGCGCCGCGCGGGCGGCGGTGCTGGGGGCACAGGCGGCCGGCTTCGGCGACTTCGACATCTTCAACCGGTCGCCTGGACAGGCCGATGCGGTGGCCGCGCTTGCCGGGGCCCCGTTCGGGACCGGCAATCCGCTGGAGGCGCTGGGGCCGATCCGCAATCCGAACGACGGGCAGGCCCAGCAGCGCTACAGCCATGTCGTCATCAACGCGACCAGCATGGGGATGCATGGCGAGAACCCCGTCCCAATCGAACTTTCGGCCTATTATCCCGACACGATCGTGTTCGACATGGTCTATGTGCCGCTTGAAACACCGCTGCTGGCGCAGGCGCGGGCTGTGGGGCTGAGGTGCATCGACGGGCTGGAGATGCTGGTGGGGCAGGCAGCGCTTGCCTTCGAGCGGTTCTTCGGCGCCCCGCCGTCCAGGGACAGGGATGCCGATCTGCGGGCCCTTCTGTTGGGGGAGAGACGGTGAAACGGCCGGTCGTCATCGGGCTGACGGGCTCCATCGGCATGGGGAAATCCAAGATCGCGGACAAGTTCCGCCACCTCGGCCTGCCGGTCTTCGATGCCGACGCTGCCGTCCGCCACGTGCAGGGGCCGGGCGGTGTGGCGCTTGCCGAGATCGAGGCGGCCTTTCCCGGCACCACGGGGCCGGCAGGCGTGGACCGGGCGAAGCTGGGCGCAGCCGTCTTCGGCAATGCGGATGCCCTGAAGCGGCTGGAGCGGATCGTCCATCCCGCCGTCGGGCGCCTGCAGCAGCAGTTCCGGCGCCGTCATCGCAGCCGTCGGGCGATCGTGCTCGACATTCCCCTTCTGCTGGAGGGCGAGGGCTGGAAGGGGGTGGACGTGATTGCAGTCGCATCGGCCCCCTTTCATGTGCAGCGGGCCCGCGTGCTGGCGCGGCCGGGAATGACCTCCGAAAAGTTCGAGAAGGTGGTGTCGCACCAGATGCCGGATTCGGTGAAACGGGCGCGGGCTGATATCATCGTCGAAACGGGGCGCGGGCGGCTGCTCACCTTCCGCACCGTGCGCGCAGTGGCGCGCATGGCGAAAGGCAGCCGGCTGGCCTGAGGCCCCCCTGCAGGAGCCCTTGCCATGTATGAGCGGATGACGAGCTCCGACGACACCCTTGCCGTCCGGCTTGGCGAAACCCTGACCGCCGCCGAGATCGACGAGCTCTACGCCGAGGCAGCGCGGGCGCTGGAGGGCCGGGACAGGCTGAACTACTTCGTGGACGCGACCCGCTGGAGCCATCTTGCCCCCGATGTGGCGCTGCATGCCCTGAAACAGAGAGTGCTGCATCTGGGCTGGTACAACCGCTTCCGGCGGGTGGCGGTCGTGACCGACAGCCAGGCCCTGAAGGCCATGGTTACGGCCATGGACTGGGTGACCCCGGTGATGGACGTCCAGGCCTTTGCTCCGGCTGACGCGGACGAGGCATTGCGCTGGTGCCAGGGCGGCTGACCCCTTGCGACTGCCGGAAAAGGCGCGGATAAGCGACAGGATGCGCGAGATCGTGTTCGACACGGAAACCACGGGGCTGGACCCCCGGGACGGGCACAGGCTGGTGGAATTCGCCGGCATCGAGCTCAACGAACGGGTGCCCACGGGGCGGCATCTCCACTTCTATGTGAACCCGGGCCGCAGCATGCCGCCCGAGGCGCAGGCCGTGCACGGCATCACCGAGGATTTCCTTGCCGACAAGCCCGGCTTTGCCGCCCACGCGGCCGAGCTGTGCGCGTTTCTGGAGGGTGCGACCCTGGTGGCGCACAACGCCCAGTTCGACATCCGGTTCCTGAACTTCGAGCTGGAGCAGTGCGGGCTTTCACCGATCGCCCAGGAGCTGGTTGTCGACACGCTGGAACTCGCCCGCAAGCGGTTCCCCGGCGCCAAGCATTCGCTGGATGCGCTGTGCCAGAGGTTCGGGATCGACCGGTCCGGCCGCGTCGTGCACGGCGCGCTGATCGACGCAGGGCTCCTGGCGGACGTCTATGTGGAGCTGACGGGCGGCCGGCAGATCGGCTTCGACCTTGCCGTCTCGGTGATGGAGGCCCATGTCGGTGAGGTGGTGGACTGGCCCATGCGAAGCTGGCCGATCCCGGCGGAGGAGATTGCGGCGCACGAGGCCTTCGTCGCCGGAATGAAGGAGCCCCTGTGGCTGAAACAGGCCGGCTCGGCCTGAGGACAAGGAGACGCGAAATGGATATCCGGGTTGCTGGCCACCAGGTCGAGACGGGGCAGGCTTTCCGGGTCCATGTGACCGACCGGCTGGAGGCGATTGCCGGCACCTATTTCAAACGCTCCATCGGCGCGACCGTGACGCTGGGGCCCGGCCCCCACGACAGCTTCCAGTGCGATATCGTGATGCACGTGATGCAGGGGCTCGTGCTGAAGGGCTCCAATCGCGCAGGCGTCGCCAACATCGCCTTCGACGGCGCCGCCGACAAGATCGAGAAGCAGCTCAGGCGCTACATGCGGCGGCTGAAGGACAAGTCCGGCGGCGCGACGCTCGACGGGCTGCCCCTGGCCGAGGTGCCGGCGAACGCCGAATACCGGATCTTCGAGTCTGCCGCCGAGGAAGAGGAGGCCCCCGACGCCCCGCTCACCATTGCGGAGACCAAGGTCGACATTCCGGAAGCCAGCGTGTCCGACGCGGTGATGATGCTGGACCTCCGAAACACGACGGCCCTGCTGTTCAAGAACAGCGGCACCGGCGCCCTCAACATGGTCTATCGCCGGGAGGACGGAAACATCGGCTGGGTCGAGCCCAGGGCCTGACCTTGGGCTGACCATCGGCGGCCTGCGCCGTGTATGGCTGCTGCTGCTTTACCTGTCTGGATGGATTCATGGATTTTGGGACATTGCTGGCACCCGAAGCCGTCGTGCTGGACACGACTGCGACGAGCCGGGGCCAGGTCTTCGAGCGTGTCGGTGCGCTTCTCGCCGAGGCCGGGGATGCCTCTGCCGAGGCGATCGTGGGCGCGCTTGCCGAGCGCGAGCGGCTGGGGACGACCGGCTTCGGCGACGGCACCGCCATCCCCCACGGGCGGATCAGCGGCTATCCGCGGCTGGCCGCAGCCGTGGTCCGGCTGTCGCACCCGGTCGACTGGGGCGCCGTCGATGGCCTTCCCGTCGACATCGTTCTGGCACTTGCCGGGCCAGACCGGCCGGGAGCCGACAATCTGAAGGCACTTGCCCTCGTCAGCCGGACGCTGCGCGACCGCGACCTGGTCGAGAAGATGCGCGGCGCGGACGATGCCGGCGCCCTCTGGGCCTTGCTCGCCGGGCAGGCGAAAAAGGCGGCATGAGCGCGGACGCGCATCTGCGGGGGCTGGAGCGGCTCTATGCCCGCGCGCCGGTGAACGGCGTGTTCCGCTCCGGCCTCACCATCCCGGAACGCGGCCGGGCCGAGATCCGCTTCGAGGTGACGCCGGACATGTTCCACGCGGCCGGCGCCGGGCATGGCACCATCTACTTCAAGATGCTGGACGACGCCGCCTTCTATGCCGCCAATTCGATGGTGGTCGACTGCTTCCTGCTCACGACCCAGTTCAACCTGTTCCTGACGCGGCCCGTGAAGGCCGAGCCGCTGACCGCCATCGGACAGTGGGTGTCCGGCGCCCGCAGGGTTCTGATCGCCGAAAGCCGGCTGGTGGATTCGGCCGGCGAGGAGGTCGCGCGTGGGCAAGGCACGTTCATGCGCTCGCGGATCCGGCTGGCGGACCTTCCTGGCTACAGCGAATGACGGGCGACCTGCCCGAACACCCGCTGCCGGCAAGCACGCTGGTGCCTGCGCTGGTGCGGCAGGTGCAGGGCGCCGGCGGGTTCGCCACCGTGCTGCGCAAGGGCAGCCAATGGGGGGCAGCGCTGTTGCTGGTGCACCGCCAGGGCGCGACGGTTGCGGCCTATGAAAAGGTCCCGACGCTTGACGGCAGGCCGAGTTGGCGGCTGGCCGCTGAAGGTGCCGAACCGGTCCAGTCCTTCATTGACAGGCAGGCGCGATTCGATCCGGACCTGTGGGTCCTGGAACTGGACATCGCTGCGTTGGAACGTTTCGTCCCGGGATTTGCCACAAGTCGTTGACCATTGCCGCCGGATGAACGAACGGCCCGGCGTGCGCTGTGACAGGCCCATGACACCCCAGAGGGGGACCTGCCTGTCCGGGAGTTCCACCGTCATTCGGTGGCCCCACCGGTGCACCGGCCATCCCGGGCAGGATTGCTGGCGTGATTGGCGCGGTTCGCGCGGTCGCAGGCTCTTGGTGTTCGCATGACGCGCACGCCTCGCCCCTCGTCCGCAGCCCCAGGAACCGCGAGTGACGAGTGCTTGATGCGAAATCAGTTTCGGGCAGCCGGCCTTTCGGCAGCTGCCATCTTCCTTCTCGCGGCCGGTGAGGCCCCGAACAGTGACATCTCCTTCCTGAACGACATTGCTCCTGCTCCCGTGGAAGCTCTGGCCGAGCCCGCGGTTGAAGCGGTGGAAGACCATCCCGAATTTGCAGAGCCCGACCTGGGGCTCATCCTGCCGGAAGCCGGCAGCCTGGCGCAGCTGGTCCGCGACGTGCGGGCGACCGGCGAGACCCGCCTGGACGGCCAGATGGAATGCCTGGCGACCGCCGTCTATTTCGAATCCAAGGGCGAGCCGTTGGACGGCCAGCTGGCCGTGGCCCAGGTGATCCTGAACCGCGTGGAATCCGGCCGCTTCGGCGGCAGCATCTGCGACGTGGTCAAAGCGCCCAAGCAGTTCAGCTTCGTGCGCGGCGGCAGCATGCCGGCCCCCACCAACATGGCCCAGTGGGAAACGGCCAAGGCGATCGCGCTGATCGCCACGTCGGGCAGCTGGCCCGAGATCGTGCCGGACGCGACCCACTTCCACGCGACGCGGGTGAGCCCGGGCTGGAAGCTGCGCCGGGTGGCGACTGTCGGGCAGCATGTGTTCTACCGATAGGTGGCTGCGATCAGTGCGCAGCACTGACTCGCAGACTCACCGAAGGTAGCGGACGGCGGGGCGGCGAAGCCCCTTCGCCGAACCCGTCCGACGGCGCGGCTTTGCCGCGCAACCCTTGCCTTCTTCTTCAGCTTCCTCAGCGGACTCGGCGGCGTTCCGCGTTTGCGCGGGGCCGCCGGCCGCGTCTGCCAGGGTCGAGCTATTGCATCCGGAACAAGCGCCGCGGCAAAGCCGCGTCGTCGAACCTGTCATTTGCCGGATTCCGTCAAATGCAGGTCGGCCGCGCTTGCGCGGGAGTCGGCAGGCCTTCACCGGATTGCGGTGCAATCCGGCTCCACGCTGCCGCCCCGCTTCAGCGAACCCCAGCCCAGTACATCACCCCGCCCGTCGCCCGCGGCCAGCCATAGCCGTTCACCCAAACCGCATCGATGTCCCCCGGGCGCTGGGCGATCCCCTCGGCCAGGATCTTCTTTCCCTCCTCCACCATCGGCTGGAGCAGGCGCTGGAGGATCTCGTCCTGGGTATGCTCACGCACCACTCCACCCTTCTCCTTCACGAAGTCGCGGATCAGCTGCTCGACAACGGGTGACGGCGTGCGGCTGCGGTCCTCGCCATAGTCATAGAAACCGCGACCGTTCTTCTGCCCGCGCCGGTCCATCTCGCAGAGACGATCGCGCAGGGTCTCGCCCTTGCTGGTCTCCTTCGACCAGCCGATGTCGAGGCCGGCGAGGTCCGACATCTGGAAGGGGCCCATGGGGAAGCCGAAGTCCGTGAGCGCGCGGTCCACCTCCCAGGGCATCGCCCCTTCCAGCAGCAGCGCGTTGGCTTGGCTCTGCCGGGCGGAAAGCATGCGGTTGCCGATGAAGCCGGGGCAGACCCCGAAGACGACGGGGAGCTTGGCGATCTTCACGCCGATCTCCATCGCGGTCTTGAGCACGTCGGGCGCGGTCTTCGCCCCGCGGACCACCTCCAGCAGCTTCATCACGTTCGCGGGCGAGAAGAAGTGCATGCCCAGCACGTCTGCCGGGCGGGTGGTGGCCGAAGCAATCTCGTTCACGTCGAGGTAGCTGGTGTTCGACGCGAGGATGGCGCCCGCCTTCGCGACCTTGTCCAGGCGGGCGAAGGTTTCCTTCTTCAGATCCATGTTCTCGAAGATGGCCTCGATCACCAGGTCGGCGGAGGCCAGATCCTCGAACACCAGCGTGCCCGTCAGCAGCCCCATCCGCGTTTCGACGTCCGCGGCCGTCAGCTTGCCGCGGCTGGCCGAGCGTTCGTAGTTTGCGCGGATCACCTTGAGGCCCCGGTCGAGCGCGGCCTGCTCGCGCTCCACGATCGTCACCGGGATCCCGACGTTCAGGAAGTTCATCGCGATTCCGCCGCCCATGGTGCCGGCGCCGATCACGCCGACCTTGTGGATGGGGCGGGTGGGCATGTCGGGGCCGATGCCCTCAACCTCGGCGGCCTTCCTTTCGGCTGCTGCGATATGGGCGAGTGCGGCGTCAGTCATGGCTCCATCCCCTTTGGCTTTTGGCTGCGGCTTGCCTACATGTGTGCGGACAGGAGGCCAAGAGATGGACGCACGCCGCAGGGAAACGCTCGCAGGGCTCGACCTCAGGGCCGAGATCGAACGGCTGCGGAAAGAGCGCAATGCCGTGATCCTGGCGCACTATTACCAGACGCCTGAGCTGCAGGACCTGGCGGACTTCGTGGGCGATTCGCTGGAACTTTCCCGCAAGGCGGCCGAGACCAACGCCGACGTGATCGCCTTCTGCGGGGTACGCTTCATGGCGGAAGTGGCAAAGATCCTGAGCCCGCAGAAGATCGTGATCCTGCCGGACATGGATGCGGGCTGCAGCCTTGAGGATTCGTGCCCGCCGGACGAATTCGGTGCCTTCCGTGCCGCTCACCCGGACCATATCAGCCTCACCTACATCAACTGCTCGGCGGCGGTTAAGGCGCACTCGGACATCATCGTAACGTCCTCCAGCGCGGAGAAGATCATCAACGCGCTGCCGAAGGACCAGAAGATCCTGTTCGCACCCGACAAGCACCTGGGCGCCTGGCTTTCGAAGAAAACCGGCCGCGAGATGCTGCTGTGGGACGGCACCTGCATCGTGCACGAGGCGTTTTCCGAGACGGAGCTGCTGAAGCTGAAGGCGCTGCACCCGGACGCCCCGGTGGCCGCGCACCCGGAATGCCCGGCCCACATCCTGGACCATGCGGACATGATCGGCTCCACCAGCGCGATCCTGAAGTTCGCGCTGGAAAGTCCGAGCCAGACCATCATCGTCGCGACCGAGCCGCACATCATCCACCAGATGGAGAAAGCGGCGCCGGGGAAAACCTTCATCGGCGCGCCCGGCGCGGACGGCAAATGCAGTTGCAACATGTGCCCCTACATGGCGCTGAACACGCTGGAAAAGCTCTACCTGTCCTTGCGCGACCTGGAGCCGCGCATCGAAGTGCCCGAAGCGCTGCGCCTGCGCGCCCTGCTGCCACTGAACCGGATGCTGGCAATTGCCTCCGGCGCAGCGACGGACCTGACACCGGCGCAGACCTTTCCGCCGGTAACGGGGGATTGAAGTTCGGGGTGGACTAGATTAAGTTAGTCTACATGACGACAGCGAACATCCACGAGGCGAAGACGCATTTCTCGCGGCTGCTGGCTGCGGTGGCGGCTGGCGAGTCGGTGGTGATTGCCAAGGCCGGGACGCCGGTTGCGAAGCTGATGCCGGTGGATGCGCCGACTGGTGCGCCGAAGCGGATAGGATTTCTGGCAGGGCTGTCCGTGCCGGATGACTTCGACACGATGGGCGTGGGCGAGATCGAGGCGCTGTTCGGGGTTGCCAGCTGAAGCTGTTGCTGGATACGCATCTGCTGCTGTGGGCGGCGGCCGGGTCGCCGCGCCTGTCGGCCGAGGCGCGCGCGCTGATCGAAGGGCCGGACAGCGAACCGATGTTCAGTGCTGCCAGCATCTGGGAAGTGGCGATCAAGGCCGGGCTTGGCCGCGCGGACTTCCAGGTCGACGCCGGCCTGCTGCGGCGCGGGCTGCTGGACAATGGCTATGGCGAGCTGCCCATCGCCGGCAATCATGCCGCTGCAACCGCGCACCTGCCGCCCCTGCACCGCGACCCGTTCGACCGGCTGCTGGTGGCACAGGCGCTCGCCGAGGGGGTGCTGCTGCTGACGGCGGACGAGACGGTGGCGCGCTATCCGGGGCCTGTGCAATGGGTTTAGCCAGCAGGCGGTTCCAAACCTGCCCTGGATTCCTCGCCTGACTCGCTCTTCAAGGCGGGATTGTTGGCAGCGGCGAAGATCCAGGCGGTCGCGGTTGAGCTAGTGACAATGGCGAACCCAAACAAGTCGACAAGCACATTGCCCACTCCAAGCAGCACGGCACGACCGAACTCGTCTGCTGTTTCGAGCCCCGGGACAGACTTGCCGGCCGCACTGGCAATCATTGTCATGATTGCGAGGCCCCAGCGGTGCCCCCGAGTGGCCCTGAACACAAGGAACGGAGACACCGCCCGCATTTGTAACGCTTGCGAAATCGGCCATGCCGCCAAGAAAGTATTGTTGAATACCGTAATCAGGAATCCCACAAGGATTATCCAAATTCGAATATTCTCACTCAGCTGATCGGACAGCATAAACACCGTACCAAGGGAAACGGCGGCTGGAAGAAGAAGTACAAAGACCGATCCAACATACCACACGTAGCCCTTTGTTCTTCTTCTGCAGCCGATTATGGCGGTTACTGACATGTAGCTTAGCACTGTCCACCCGAAGATGGTGGGGGCAGCCAGAAACTTGAAACTGCTTCCAAACAGCTCGACAGAGGGCCAAGCCGCAACTTTGAAAGCAACTAGGGGAACTGAAATGGAAAAGGCGAGAAGCCAGACAAGCCTCGGTATACGCCTTACGTTCTCACCAACGGCTTCCAGAAATTTGTTGTAATCGTTCATCAATCCATAGTTTTGCGGAAACACGGCCGGGAATCAACGTCACATTTCACGACTTGAGGACAAGTTCTCGAATGAAGTGGGTGCAGGGAAATCATTTCCCTGCCGGGGTGCAGGGGCAGCGCCCCTGCGGCTTGTCGCAGGTGCTTCGAAACTGCTTGCCGCCGCCGCGCCGTGCCCGCTAGCCAAGGGCCCATGAAAACGCTCATTCTGGCCGCCATGGTTGCAACCGCTGTTCCCGCTTGTGCGCAGGCTGATCCGCATCTCTGGTTGGAGGATGTGACGGGCGCGAAGGCCTTGGAGTGGGTGAAGGCGCGGAATGCGAAGTATCTTCCCGAGCTGGAGGCGGTGCCGGGGTTCAAGGGCTGGCAGGCGCGGGCCGAGGAGATTTTGCAGGATCCGCGGCGGATTGCCTATCCGACGGGGGCGAATCCGAGTGGGGTGACGCGGGACCAGGTCTTCAACTTCTGGCGCGATCCGAAGAATGTGCGGGGGCTTTGGCGGGTGAGCCCGCGGGCCGCCTATGACGCGGGCAAGCCGGAGTGGACCACGCTTCTCGACATGGATGCGCTGGAGGTGGCGGAGGGGAAGAACTTCCAGTTCTCGGGCGCGAACTGCCTGCCGCCGGCTTACAAGCGGTGTCTGGTGGGGCTGAGTGTCGGCGGCAAGGATGCGGTGGAAATCCGCGAGTTCGATCTCGAGACGAAGCAGTTTGTTGCGGGTGGGTTTCGGCTGACGGAGGCGAAGCAGACGATTGCCTGGCTGGACGAGAACCGCCTGCTGGTGGCGAGCGCCTCCGGGCCGGCGACGACGTCGGGCTATGCGCGCGAGGTCCGGCTGTGGCAGCGGGGGACGGACTTCAGCCGCGCGAAGTTGATGCTGACAGCGGCCGAGACGGATATGGGCGTCTGGCCCTCGGCCTATGGCGATGCCGAGGGGCGGCGGACGGTGATCAGCCAGAACCTGACCTTCTGGACGGCGCGGCTGCATCACCTGATGGCGGACTGGTCTTTGCAGGTGAGCCCGCTGCCCGAGGATGCGGATTTCCGCTTCATCGCCAATGTGGGCGACGGGCCGCGGGCCTTCGCCCTGCTGCGGACGGATTTCAACGGGATCCCGAAGGGCAGCCTTGTCAGCTACGCGGTGCCGAATGTCGGCAAGATGGGGCCCGTGGAGCTGGTCTTCGCGCCGGGCGAAACCCAGGCGATCGAGAGCGTCGATGCGACCGGTCAGGCGATCTACATCGGCCTGCTCGATGATGTGGCGGCGAAGCTGATCCGCATGTCGGTGGGGCCTGAATCCCGCAACGGCCGCACCTGGCAGCAGGCCGAGGTGGCGATTCCGGCGAACTCCGCGCTGGGGCTGGTCGCAGCCGACGAGGCGGACACGCTCTACGCGAACGTGACGAGCTTCACCGAGCCGTCGCGGTTGATGCGGACGACGGGCGGGGCCGCGCCTGTGCTGGTCGCCTCGGCGCCGGCCTTCTTCGATGCCTCCAAGGTGGAGGTGAGCCAGCGGTTCGCGACCTCGAAGGACGGGACGAAGGTGCCCTATTTCGTGGTGCGGCCCAAGGGCGCCAGGGGCCCGCTGAAGACGCATTACTGGGCCTATGGCGGGTTCGAGATCGCGATGGTGCCAAGCTATCTCAGCCCGGAGAACATGCTGTGGCTGGAGGCCGGCAACCAGTATGTGCTGGCGAACATCCGCGGCGGCGGCGAATATGGCCCGCGCTGGCACCAGGCGGCGCTGCTGGAAAAGCGCCAGAACAGCTACGACGACCTGCACGCGGTGGCGGAGACGCTGAAGAAGGAAGGCCTTGCCTCGAAGATCGCGGTCCATGGCCGCTCGAATGGGGGGCTGATGTCGAGCGTGGCCTACACCCAGCGGCCGGACCTGTATGACGCAGCGCTGGTTGGTGTGCCGCTGGCCGACATGAAGCGCTATCACCTGCTGCTGGCCGGCGCCTCGTGGATGGCGGAATATGGCAATCCGGACACGGCGGACTGGGACTTCATCAAGGCCTACAGCCCCTATCAGAACATCCGGAAGGGGGCCGATTACCCGCGGGTGTTCTTCTACACCTCGACCAAGGACGACCGGGTGCACCCGGGCCACGCCCGCAAGATGGCGGCCGAGATGGAGGCGCAGGGCCACCCCATCTATTACTACGAGAACATCGACGGCGGGCATGCGGGCGTCGCGAACCTGAAAGAAAATGCGTACCGCGCTGCGCTGATGCTCGCCTACATGAACGCCGAGCTGAAGTGACCGACTTCGCGCTTCCGGGCTTCGACCTCGCCGCCTTCGTGGAGGCGGTGCTCGCCGAGGACCTGGGGGGCGTCGCGGACGCGGCCCGCGACCTGACGGCGACTGCCTGCCTCGGGCCGGACGCCCGGTTGAAGGCGGTGCTCGACAGCCGGGATGCAGTTGTGGTGGCCGGCCTTCCCGTTGCGGCAGCCTTCTTCCGGCGGCTCGATCCGGCCTGCACGGTCGAGCTGCTGGTTACCGACGGGGATGCCGTGCCCGCGGGCGCAGACCTGATGCGGGTGGACGGCAACGCCCGCGCCTTGCTCGCAGCGGAGCGCTCGGCCCTCAACACCCTGCAGCACCTCACCGGCATCGCGACCCTCACGCGCAGCTATGTGGAGGCGATCACCGGCACCGGCGCGACCCTCCTCGACACGCGCAAGACGCTGCCGGGCCTGCGCATCCTCGAGAAATATGCGGTGAGGATGGGCGGCGGCACCAACCACCGCATGGGCCTATGGGACGCGCCGATGGTGAAGGACAACCATATCGCGGCGGCAGGTGGCGTGACGCAGGCCGTTGCAGCCTGCAAGGCGGCGGGCCTCAAGACCATCACCGTCGAGGTCGACCGGCTGGACCAGATCGAGCCTGCCATCGCCGCCGGCGCCGACCGGCTCCTCCTCGACAACATGCCCCCGCCCCTGCTGCGCGAGGCAGTCGCCCTGGTGGCAGCCCGTGTCCCGACCGAGGCGTCGGGCGGCGTGAACCTGCAGACGATCCGCGCGATTGCGGAAACCGGGGTCACCTACATCTCGGTCGGCCGGATCACCCAGTCGGCCCCGGCGGCCGATGTCGGCATGGACTATCTGGGATAGAGCGTACCCTCGCCGGCGATCGGCTTGCCGCTGCTCCAGATCAGCCAGACGATGGCGCCGAAGATGTTCACGCCGGCGGCCAGCAGGAAGGTCGGCGTGTAGCTCCCAGTCCAGTCCAGCAGGAAGCCGGTGAGGGCCACGCCAATTATGCCCGGCAAGGTCCCCGCGCAGTTGGAGATGGAAAACAGCACATCGGCGTGGCGCGGTGCGATGTCGAGATGGTTGCTGCCCATCCCCGACCAGCAGAAGCCCAGCATGCCGAGCGCCCCGCACATGGAGACAAGGGCGAGCATCGTGGTGTCGGCGAACGGCGCCATCAGCAGAAAGGCCGCGGAGCCCAGCAGGCCCGTGATCTGGGTGACCTTGCGGACGAGGCCGACATCCGTGCCCCCGGCAATCTGCCGGTCCGCGAACCAGGCCACGACATTGCCGACAAGGAACAGCGCGATCCAGGGCGCAATGGAAAAGAGCCCGGCATTCGCGATGCTGAGCTTCTGCGCATCGCGGAAGTAGCTCGGCAGCCAGGTGAGCATCAGGTAGAGCGACCAGTTGGAGCAGAAATGGTTCACGATCAGCGCCCAGATCGCGCTGTGCGACAGGAACTGGCGCCAGGGAATGGGATTGTCCTTGTGGCTGGACGCAGTCACGCAGTCGGCAAGAAGCCCGCGCTCTGCCGGCGTGATGGTGGGGTGCGAGGCCGGGTCCCGGTGGACAAGGCGGAACCAGAGCGCCGCGAACAGCAACCCGACAACCCCGAAGGCATAGAACACGCTTTCCCAGCCGAAGCGGCCGATCAGCCCGGCGCTGACGCTCAGCGCGAACACGGTGCCCATCGCATAGCCGGTGAAGTTGATGGCGACCGCGCGCGTCCGCTCGCTTGCCGGCAGCCAGCGGGCGAACAGGTTGTAGATGGCCGGGAAGGAGGCGGCCTCGCCCATCCCCATCAGGATCCGGGTCACGACAAGGGCGCCCAGCGAGATGGCGGCGGCCAGCGGCGTCAGGATCGTGAACAGCGACCAGAGCGCAAGCGCCGCGCCCATCAGCAGGCGCCCGCCGATGCGATTGGCAAGCCATCCTGTCGGGATCATAGCGGCCATGTAGCCGATGAAGAAGGACGACAGCACGATGCCCTTGGTGGAGGCGCTCCACCCCAGCTCCTCGGCCATCGGGATGATGGCGACCGAGATGTTCACCCGGTCGATGTAGCAGATGAAGGTGGCGGCAAAGCACATCCCCACCAGGATCCAGCGCTTCGGGATCCCGCCTGCTCCTTCCACCTCAGCCTGCTGCATGATCCGCCTTCCTCACCCGCAGACTGTGCGGCAACCGGCCAGCGCGCAAGCTATTCGGCGTCCGGCTGCACGTCGGGGTGGGCCGCCTTGAACGCCGGCAGCGCCGCACAGGCGGCTTCGATCCCGCACAGGCGCGGGAAGGGCGCCATGTCCACCCCGAAGCGGCGACAGTTCAGAAGCTGCGGCACGATCACGATGTCCGCCAGCGTCGGCTCGGCGCCGAAGGCGAAGGGCCCCGGGTTGGCCGCAACCAGCGCCTCGGTCGCCGCCAGCCCCTTCACCAGCGTGTCATGGCCCCACTGCCGCGCCGCATCGGCCCCCAGCAGCCCCTCGATCCGCTTCAGCACGCCAAGGTTCTGGATCGGATGGGTGTCGGCCGCGATCGACAGCACCACGGCCCGGATCCGCGCGCGCTGCACCGGATCCGCCGGCAGGAAGGGCGGGTTCGGCCGGGTTTCCTCCAGCCACTCCAGGATGGCGAGCGACTGGGTCAGGAGCGTGCCGTCCTCGAGTTCGAGCGCCGGCACCATCGCCTGCGGGTTGCGGGCGCGCCACTCGGGTGCGACCTGTTCGCCGGTCTTCAGGTTGATCGGAACGGATTGGAACGCAATGCCCTTCCAGTGCAGTCCGATGCGCACCCGCCAGGCCGCGCCCGAGCGGAAATAGGTGTAGAGCTTCATGGCCCGCCTTCTAGCCGCCGGCGGCCGGGGCCGCCAGCGGTCCCCGCTGTAGCAATTCGGCAACATGCTTGCGCGGAAGCGCGCCCAGCCGTCGAAGAAATGTTGCGATTGCGTGAATCCGGGGCATTCATGTTGCGTTGCAGCAGACAGAAAGGTTCGCCATGCGCCTTCGCGCCCTTCTTCTCGCGTCTCTCGTGATCCCCACCGCTCCGGCAATTGCGCAGGAAGCCGCCGAGGCCGCCGCCACCGAGGTTTCGGACACCATCATCGTCACCGGCACCCGCCGCACCGACCGGACGGTCGCCGACAGTCCCGTCCCCGTCGACGTCATCTCCGCCGAAGCGCTCACCCGGACCGGTCTCACCGAAACCGCCCGTGCGCTGCGCGACGCGGTGCCCAGCTTCAACTTCCCGCAACCCTCCATCACCGACGGCACCGACGTGATCCGTCCGGCGACCCTGCGCGGCCTCGGGCCCGACCAGACGCTGGTGCTGGTGAATGGCAAGCGCCGCCATGCCTCGGCGCTGCTCAACATCAACGGCTCGGTCGGTCGCGGCAGCCAGGCGGTCGACATCAACCTGATCCCGGCGTCCGCGCTCTCCCGCGTCGAGGTTCTGCGCGACGGCGCGGCCGCCCAATATGGCTCCGACGCGATCGCGGGCGTCATCAACTTCCAGCTGAACGATTCGCGCGAGGGCGGAACGGTCTCGGTGACCTACGGCCAGCATGTCGGCAACCTGCCCGGCGTGCCTGAGGTAACCGGCCTCGCAACGGTGAACGGTGTCCCGCAGCTGACGCCAGACGGCGTCCTCCAGCTGACCGATACCGGCAACAACCGCAGCACCAACGACGGGGCTGTCTGGACCGTTTCGGGCAACATCGGGCTGCCGCTCGGCGCCGATGGCTTCGTGAACGTGACCGCCGAATATCGCGATCGCGACGACACCAACCGCGCCGGCTACGATCCGCGCCGCAACTACAATGTCGCGACCGTCTACGACCCGCGCGAGTTCACCTTCAACCGGCTGAACCACCGCTATGGCGATGCCAAGACCGAAGACCTCAACCTCTTCGTGAACGCCGGCGTCCCGCTGGATGACAATGTCGAATTCTACGCCTTCGGCAGCTACGGCGAACGCGACGGCGAATCCGCCGGCTTCTACCGGCGCGCCAACGACAACCGGAACGTGCTCGCCATCTACCCGGACGGCTTCCTGCCGCTCATCACCAGCCGCCTCAAGGACTTCGCCCTCACAGGCGGCCTCAAGGGGGACTTCGGCGGCTGGAACTGGGATCTGTCCATGCAATATGGCCGCAACCAGTTCGACTACACCATCATCAACTCGGTCAACGCCTCGTTGGGTGCCGCCAGCCCCACCGAGTTCGACAGCGGCGGGCTGCGCTACAGCCAATGGGTCAACAATCTCGACGTCAGCCGCGAATTCGAGGTCGGCTTCCTCGAGCGCGTGACGCTGGCCGGTGGCCTCGAGTACCGGCGCGAGACCTACCAGGTGCGCGCGGGTGAACTGGCGAGCTACCAGGCCGGACCCGTCCGCGTGGGCCAGAACAACCCGCAGTTCACCGGCGCTGCCGGCAGCGCCTTCGCCGCCCCCGGCGCCCAGGTGTTCCCGGGCTTCCAGCCGACGATCGGCGGCGTCAGCGTGACCGGCGAGAACGCGCGCGAGAACGTGTCGGCCTATGCCGAGCTCGACATCGACGTGATCGAGCGCTGGAACCTGCAGCTTGCCGGCCGCTACGAGAGCTACTCCGACTTCGGCAGCGACTGGAACTGGAAGGCCGCCACCCGCTTCGAGATCCTGGAAGGTCTCGCTGTCCGCGGCGCCGTCTCCACCGGCTTCCGCGCGCCCAGCCTGTCGCAGCAGTTCTTCGCGGCAGCGGCCACCAACAACATCGGTGGCGTGCTGGTCGACGCCGTGACGCTGCCGGTCGACAACCCGGTCGCGCAATCGCTTGGATCCGTCCCGCTGAAGCCTGAAACCTCCGTCAGCTGGTCGGCAGGCCTTGTCTTCAATGCGATCGAACGGCTGTCGCTGACGGTCGACTTCTACCAGATCGAGATCGACGACCGCATCGTGCTGACCGACAACCTGACGGCCACCCGCGACGCCGCCGGCAACCCGTCGGGCACCAACCCCGGTCGGGGCATCGCAACGATCCTGAACAACGCCGGCTTCACCAACATCTCGGCCGCGCGCTTCTTCTTCAACGGGATCGACACCCGCACGAAGGGCCTGGACGCGATCGCGACCTACCGGCTCGACCTCGGCAACGCCGGCGAGCTCGCCTTCACGGCCGGCTACAACTGGACCGAAACCCGCATCACCGGCCGGCAGGACACCCCCGGCGCGCTGAACCAGGTGCCGGGCATCACCCTGTTCGGGCGCCTCGAATCGCTGCGCATCGAACGCGGCCAGCCGCGCGACAAGCTGAACCTGGGGCTCGACTGGGAACTGGACTGGCTGGGCGTCACGGCGCGCACCAACCGCTACGGCAGCGTTCTCGCGCCCGGCGCAGACCAGTTCAACGACGTCTGGCTCAGCCCGAAGTGGGTGACCGACCTCGAGGTGCGCGCGACGCCCTGGGGCGGCCTCGAGCTGGCGATCGGCGCCAACAACATCTTCAACGTGTACCCGACCAAGAACCCCACGGGCCAGGGCGTCGACCCGGTGACGGGGGCGACCCGCAACTATTCGGTGAACAACTACTTCCTGCCCTACTCCAGCTTCTCGCCCTTCGGCTTCAACGGCCGGTTCCTCTACGGGCGGGTGGCGTATAGATTCTAGCGCTCACGGGCGAAGCCCTCCGCGGGGGCGCGGCACATGCCGCGGCGCCCGGTCGGGCTTGCGGACCCTTCGGGTCCGTTGGGTCTGGAGGATCATGGAAGGGGGGCGGCTTTCGGGCCGCCCCTTTTTCAGTTCCGGATCTGCTCGCGCAGAACGTAGCGGCCGTCGCGGTAGCTCTCGAAGATCTGGCTTACGGCCGGGTGCCGCACCGGTTCGCCCGCGTCGTCGGGCAGCAGGTTCTGCTGGCTCACATAGGCGACATAGGCCGCCTCTTCATTCTCGGCGAGCAGATGGTAGAAGGGCTGGTTCTTGGCCGGCCGGATCTCTTCCGGGATCGCCTGCCACCACTCCTCGGTGTTCGCGAACTCCGGATCGACGTCGAAGATGACGCCGCGGAACGGGAAGACGCGGTGTTTCACCACGTCGCCGATGCCGAACCGCGCGACGGGGACGCCCGCGAAGCTGGATGATGCGCCGTCTGCGGCGGGGCCCGAAGCCGCCCCGCCCGGATTGTGCCCGGATGTGGTGCCCTGGTCGTGCTGCATGGGTTCAACCTTCCTTCGTCCCGAATATAGGAAGGCACGGCGCCGACGGAAGGGCCGGGCTTGTCTTTGGCAAGGGGCGCGGCTATGGGCCGCCCCTCAGCGCGACCATGGCACGACCACGCCAATGGCCGCCGGAAGCGCCGCGGAGAGGTGGCAGAGTGGTCGAATGCGGCGGTCTCGAAAACCGTTATGGGTGCAAGCTCATCGAGGGTTCGAATCCCTCCCTCTCCGCCACTCCGCCTGCCGCAGTTCTGCCGAACCCACCAACAGTTCGCGATTGCACAGAAATGGGCCACAAGCGCCGCTTGGTCTGATATCCACAGGGCACCACCGACGGGGAGACTCAGCATGGCGAAGAAACCGAACATCCTGATCATGTGGGGCGACGACATCGGTCAGTCGAACCTCTCGATCTTCACCAAGGGCATGATGGGCTACAAGACGCCCAATATCGACCGCATCGCCAACGAGGGCATGCTGTTCACCGACTATTATGCAGAACAGAGCTGCACGGCAGGTCGCGCCAGCTTCATCACCGGGCAGTGCGGGCTTCGCACCGGCCTCACCAAGGTCGGCCTGCCGGGCGCCGAAGCCGGGATGAGCGACAAGGATCCGACCATCGCGCGGATCATGAAGCATCAGGGCTATGCAACCGGCCAGTTCGGCAAGAACCACCTGGGCGACCGCGACGAGCATCTGCCCACCATGCACGGCTTCGACGAGTTCTTCGGCAACCTCTATCACCTGAACGCCGAGGAAGAGCCGGAGCTTCGCGACTATCCGAACGCCAAGGACTATCCGAACTTCCTGAAGCGGTTCGGGCCGCGGGGCGTGCTGCACTGCAAGGCCGACGGCAAGGGCGGGCAGACCATCACCAACACCGGTCCGCTGACAAAAAAGCGGATGGAGACGATCGACGACGAAGTGCTGGCGCTGACGGTGGACTTCATCAAGCGGCAGAATGCGGCGGGCGTGCCCTTCTTCGTGTGGTTCAACACCACGCACATGCACTTCCGCACCCACGCGAAGCCCGAGAGCCTCGGGCAGTCCGGCCGCTGGCAGAGCGAGTATCACGATGTGATGATCGACCATGACAAGGCGATCGGCGTGCTGCTGAACCTGCTCGACGAGCTCGGCATCGCCGACAACACCTTCTGCATGTACTCGACCGACAACGGCCCGCACTGCAACAGCTGGCCCGATGCCGGCACCACGCCGTTCCGTTCGGAAAAGAACACCAACTGGGAAGGCGCCTATCGCGTGCCGGCCATGGTGCGCTGGCCGGGCCATGTGCCGGCGGGCTCGGTGTCGAACGACATCGTGGCGCACCTGGACTGGATGCCGACGTTGGCCGCGATTGCGGGCGCGGGCGACATCAAGTCGGCGCTGCTGAAGGGCGCGACCTACGACGGGAAGCCGTACAAGGTGCACCTGGACGGCTACAACCAGCTCGACCACATCACCGGCAAGGCGCCGTCGCCGCGGCAGGAGTTTCTCTACTTCACCGACGATGCGGAACTTGCCGGCCTCAGGTTCGACAACTGGAAGATGGTGTTCATGGAGCAGCGCTGCCCCGGCACCTGCATGATCTGGGCCGAGCCGCTGACCACGCTCAGGCTGCCGAAGATCTTCAACCTGCGCACCGATCCCTATGAGCATGCCGACATCACGTCGAACAGCTACTGGGACTGGATGTTCGACCACGTCTATCTGCTGGTGCCGGGCCAGGGTTTTGTCGGCGAGTTCCTGCAGAGCTTTGCCGAATTCCCGCCGCGCCAGAAGGCCGCCAGCTTCAACCTGGAAGGCGTGATGGCGAAGATGCACGAGGGCGCAACCGGCGGCGCCTGAGGCATCGGGACACGCAAGACGGGGGCCGGGCAGGCGACTGCCCGGCCCCTTTTCTTATGCCTGCGCGAAGCTCAGCGCCATGTTGCCGATGACGAACAGGCCGATCAGCAGCAGCAGCAGCCCGATCAGCCACACCCAGCTTCTGGGGAAAGGTTCGTCCGCCCGCATCTCGCCGGCGTCGATGAAGACCTGCCGCTGTTCCCGAAGCGTCCTGTCGAACCGCCACTCCCCGATCAGCGAGAAGGTCAGCACCAGGATGCCGAGGCTGACGAGCGACAGGCCGAACATCGCCGGCGCATTCTCGTGCGCGCCCTCCCTGAGAAGGCCGTCGCGGGCCAGCGTGCGGAAGAAGGAAAAGATGGTGAAACCGAAGCCGATCATCGACAGCGAGGTGCGGATGCCGGCCATCAGCGTGCGGTCGGCGGCCATGCGGGTGCGCTGGAAGGCGGCGCTGGTGCGAACCGAGGCCATGCGCGTGCCGGTGTCGAAAGTGTCGAGGGACATGGGCCATCCTGCTGTTGACGCGGCTTCCATATTGCCCGGCCTGGGCCGAATTGACAGTCCAGAACCTGACAATCCAGCGTGATGAATGGCACTAGGGTCCGGAAGAGGGAAGCGGGAAGCGGATATGGAAGAGATCTTTCAGGAAGTCGCGGCAACGATTGCCCTTGTGATCGAGGCATTCGTCGTCCTGGTACTGGCCTATGCCTCTGCGGAAGCCGTGGTGGGGATGGTGCGCGCCGTCACCGGCCATTCGCTGGGTACGGGCGCACGGCGCGAGGTCTGGTTCCGCTTCGCGCTGTGGATCGTGCTGGCGCTCGAGTTCGCGCTGGCGGCCGACATCATCCGCTCGGCAATCGCGCCCTCGTGGGAGTCGATCGGGCAGCTGGCGGCGATCGCGGCCATCCGCACGGGGCTCAACTGGTTCCTGGTGAAGGACATCGAGGCCTATAACGAGAAGCGAGAGGGCCCCGATGTCTGACCGACACCAGCCGGATCTCGCCGATATCGCAGCCGGTGTAATCCTTGCAGTGGCTGGCCTGATGTCTGCCTGGGCAACCTTCCAGGCCTCGCTGTGGGGCGGCAACCAGGCAGCTGCCTTCGCCGAGGCCAACCGGCTGCAGACGGAGGCAAGCCGGCTGGAGATCGTCGCCACGCAGCGGCAGACGACAGCGCTTGCCGTGGCCCACGCCTGGCTGACCGCGACCATCGACGGGGAAACCGCGCGCGCCCGCTTCTACGAGCGACAGCTCGATCCGGCCCAGCGCCGCCTGTTCAAGGCCTGGCGCGCGCAGTTGCCGGCCGACATCGCGGCCGCCAAGGAGGATCCCGACCAGCCCCCCATTCCCATGCCCACCCTGCTGCGGGACGGGCGCGAAGCCGCGATCCGAAAGCGCACGGCGGCCGAGGCGGCCTTTCAGGAGGGCCAGACCGCCAACGACATCGGCGACCGGTTCGTGTTCGTGACCGTCATCCTGTCGCTGGCGCTGTTCCTTGCCGGCACCGGCCAGTTGCTGCGCATGCGCATTGCCCGCACCATCGTCATCGGCCTTGCCGGGGTGATCCTGCTGGGCGGTGCCCTCTACAGCCTGCAGATTCCGCGCCTGCCCTACCGCGCGGCGGCTGACCTGTAGCTTCTATTCGTCGGCGCTGACGATCGCCCGCATTGCCGCCGGCCGCACGATCCGGATGGACCGATAGCCCAGCTCCACGAGCCCCTGCTCCACCAGTTCGCCCACGATCCCGTTGAACGTGTTGCGCGACATGACGGCCATGGCCGCAAGGTCGGCCTGGCTCAGCCGCAGCTCCGGCTGCAGCCCGGCCGGGGGATCCTCGTGGCGGCATCCCGCCAGCCGCAGGAGGGTTGCGCAGGCCCGCACAAGGCTGTCCTGCCGGGTGGCGTCGGAATAGGCAGCGTTCAGCGTGTCGTTGTGCTCGTCGGCCATCAGCAGGATGAAGCGCCACCAGCCCGGATAGATGCTGAGCAGGCGTTCCAGCGTGGAGATCGGCACGAGGGCCCAGAGAACGTCGCTGCGAGCGGTCAGCGAGAGGAATCGGGGCTGCCCGATCAGGCACTTGTATCCGCCCCAGAAGCCATGGTGGGCGACGTGGATCGCGCGGGTGTCGGGATGGCCCGAAGGAAAGCGGAGCTCGGCTGTCCCCCGGGCGATCGCGAACAGACCGCCACGCACCTCCCCTCCGCGGACGAACTCGGTGCCCGCCGAGGCCGAGCGGATGATCGCTGCCTCCAGTATGGCCTCCTGGAAGTCGGCCGGACATCGGGAAAGCCAGCCCCGTGCGCGCAGAAGATCGCGCGCCTCCTGTACGATGCGCGGCCGACCCTGGATCAGCGATGCACGGTCCGCCATCGGATCAGGCCTTCGGCACGTCCAGCGCCTCGAGCCACTGGGCGACACGCGCCCTGTTGACGCCCAGGTCGCTCTTGCCGAAGCGCGAGCGCGACAGGATCACCAGCGCCGACTGCCCCTCGCCCACCGGCACCGCGCGCACCGACACATAATCCGGATAGGCAACCAGCGCCGTGCGCTGGACATAGGTGACATAGCCCTGTCCATCCGCTGTTCCCGCCAACCGCTCCGTGCGCGGCTGGGCAAGCGCCATCCGATCGAACGCCTGCATCAGCTCGGCAGGCGGCACCGCATAGACGGGCGAGACCATCTCCTCGGGCCCCGGCGTGGCGCCCGGCGCGAGCACGCGGAAGCTGTTGGGCGTGGCCGGCGTCGGGGCCGTCACCGGGTCGACATGCCAGCTGTCGGGGTCGAGCGGTGCAACCCGAACATAGATCATCGCCCCTGCTGCCAGCAGCAGGATCGCCAGAAGCATCCAACCCAAGAAGCGCAGCATCGCCTGTTCCCCCGACCACCAATGCGCGCACGAGAGCCCAAAGCGGGGCGCGGTTCAAGGCCCTGCGGTAAACTTTCGCCAGGCCATCAGGCTGCGTTGCACAACCGTCAGGCCGCACAGCGCCGCGAAGGCCCAGGCAATCGGCGCGAAATGCGCCGGGAACATCAGCATCAGCAGGAAGGCCAGAATGGTTTCGCCGCCCTCGGCCAGCCCGGTCGAATAGAAGAAGCTCTTCGCCCCATGCGCGATCGTCTCCAGCCCCTGTTCCGCTGCAACGGCGGCAAAGGCGAGGAAGCTCACGCCGGTCAGTGCGAAGGCCGCCAGAAGAACCATCGCCGGCGTCAGGTTCGCAGGGTCCGAAAGCCCAAAGGCCAGCGGCACCGCCACGTAGAACAGGAAGTCCCCCACGATATCGAGATAGCCGCCGAAGGGGGTCCTGGCGGTCGCGCGCGCGACGGCGCCGTCCAGACCGTCGAGCAGGCGGCTCAGAAGGACAAGCGCGATGGCCGGCGCATAGTGGCCCCCCAGGATTGCGGCTGCCGCACCCAGCCCGGCAAGGATGCCAAGCGCGCTCAGCTGGTTTGCCGTCACACCCAGGCCCGCAAGGCGTGCGCCGGCCCGGTTCAGCGGCGGATCGATCAGGGGGCGGATCCGTGCGTCGAACATCAGGCCGGGGTCACCAGCCCGATCATGGCTCCGATCATCAGCGTTGCGCCGTTTCCGGCGATCCAGCTGCGCATCCCCATGGCGGCAACCTCGGCCCGGCGGGCGGGTGCCAGCGTTCCGATCGTCGACACGATGAGGCCGACGCTCGCGAGGTTGGCGACCCCGCACAGCGCATAGGTGACGATCAGCGCAGCCCGGGGCGACAGCGAGCCCGGCGCCAGGGCGGCAAGCTCCAGATAGGCGACATATTCGTTCAGGATGGCCTTCGTTCCCATCAGCGCGCCGGCCTGCCCGGCTTCGGCCCAGGGCACCCCCACCGCCCACATCAGCGGTGCGAACACCCAGCCGAACAGGCGCTTGAGCGTCAGGGGGGCATCCGCGACGGGCGGGAGCAGCGACAGCACATCGTCCGCCAGCGCCACCAGCGCGAACACAACGATGATGATCCCCAGCACCGCGAGGAACAGCTGCACCCCGTCCATCGTGCCGCGCACCACTGCGTCCATGCTGCTCGTGGTGCCGAGGTCGACATCCGAGATCCGGGCGTCCGTCGCGCTTTCGCCCGGCTCCATCAGCCGCGCGATCAGGATGGCTGCCGGCAGCGACAGCAGCGAGGCGGAGATCATGTGGCCCACCGCATCGGGCACGACCTTCGCGATGGTGGTCGCATAAAGCACCAGCAGCGCGCCCGAGATGTTCGACATCGCCAGCACCATCAACGCGAACAGCTCCGACCGGCTGATCCGGTCGAACCAGGCCCGCGTGACCAGCGGCTGTTCGACGACGCCCAGGAACAGGCTCGCGCCGCCCGCGAGGCCGACAACGCCCGAAACCCCCAGCGTCCGCCTCAGCGCCCAGGAAAGCCCCCGCACCAGCGCCTTCAGCACCCCCCAGTGCCACAGCAGCGAGGTCAGCGCGGAAAAGACGATGATGAGCGGCAGGATCTGGAAGGCGATGATCAGCGGCGGCGCCTCGCCCTCCTTCAGCACGAAGGGAATGGGCCCGCCGCCGGTGTAGCCGAACATGTAGGCCGAGCCTTTCAGCGTCGCACGCTCGATGGCCGCAACAGCATCGTTCGCAAACCCGATGACCTGCCAGACCAGGGGAACCCGCACGATCACCAGCGCAAGGGCCAGCTGCAGAAGCAGCGCACCGGCCGCAAACGCCCAGGGAAAGCGGATCCTTCGGTCCGACGACAGCGCAGAGGCCCCGGCAAGGATCAAAACGATGCCGACCAGTCCCTGCAACTGCGCCAGAGGCTGCATCAGCCCCGCCGCCAGTCGTGGTAGCGCTCCACCCATGTTAGCAGGCCCTGCGGCGCGGTCTTTCGGCGCCATTCGCCCGCCGTCAGCTTCGCGCCCTCGGCAAGCGTGGGATAGGCGTGGATGGTCCCCATGTATTTCTTCAGGCCCACCCCGTGGCGCATGGCGAGCGCGATCGGCGCAATCAGCTCGCCGGCCGTGTGCCCGACGATGGTGGCGCCGAGAATCCGGTCCTTGGCCTTCGCCGTGATCAGCTGGACGAAACCCTCCGTCGCCCCTTCGGCCAGCGCCCGGTCGAACCTGCTCATCGGAAGGCTCGTCACCTCCACCGCGATGCCCTTCTCCGCCGCTTCGGCAACCGTAAGCCCGACACGCGCGACCTCCGGGTCGGTGTAGGTGGCGGCCGGCATCACCGAATAGTCCACCCGGAATCGTCTGAAGGTGCCGAACAGCGCGTTCACCGCCGCGTGCCAGGCCTGGTGCGAGGCGGCGTGCGTCAGTTGGTAGGGCCCGGCCGCATCGCCGACCGCATAGATGTTGGGGTGCAGAGTCTCCAGCCAGTCGTTGGTCTCGATCACCTTCCCCGCCGGGATTCCCAGCGCCTCCAGGCCAAATCCTTCGGTCCGCGCGGTTCGCCCCACGGCCACCAGCAGCGCATCATGCGGCACAACCGCCTCACCTTGCGGCCCCGCGATCCGCAGCGCCCAGCCTTCGCCCGCGCGCAGCACCTCGACCGCCTTGTGACCGATCCGCAGCTCCACCCCGTCCGCCGCCAGCGACGCAGCGACGATTGCCGCCGCCTCCGGCTCCTCGCGCGCCAGCAGCCGCGGCGCTGCCTCCACCAGCGTCACCTGCGATCCCAGCCGCTGGAACGCCTGGGCCAGCTCGCAGCCGATCGGCCCGCCCCCCAGCACTGTCAGGCGCGCCGGCGGGGCCGCCCGCTTCGCCATATCGTCCCACAGGGTTTCGCTGGTCAGGTGCGGCGCATCCGCCAGCCCGGGTATCGGCGGGATGATCGGCTTCGCACCCGTCGCAAGCGCGATCGCCCGCGTCGTCAGCCGCTCGACCGTTCCGTCCGCGCCTCTCACCTCCACCGTCCAGGGGTCGATCAGTATCGCATGGCCGATCCGCGCGTCGACGCCGAGGCTCCGATAGCGCTCCACGCTGTCGTGCGGCTCGATGGTTGCGATCACCCCGCGCACGCGCGCCATGACGGCGGGAAAATCCACCTCCGGCTCCCGCGAGGCGATGCCAAGCCTGTCCGCACTGCGGAACTCGGCCGCCCGCTTCGCGCTCGCCAGCAATGCCTTCGAAGGCACGCACCCGCTGTTCAGGCAGTCGCCCCCCATCGCGTGGCTTTCCACCAGCGTCACCTTTGCCTTCACCGCAGCCGCTATATAGGCGGTCACCAGCCCGGCCGCCCCGCCGCCGATCACCACCAGATTGCGGTCGAAGCGCTTCGGCCGCGCCCACTTCGCCTGAACCCGCCGCCGCTGCAGCCAGCCGATGAAGCCCTTCGCCACCCAGGGAAACAGGCCCAGCGCCACGAACGACAGGATCAGCCCCGGCGACAGGATGCCCGACAGCCCGTCGATCTTCGCCAGCTCGGTCCCCGCATTCACATAGACGATCGTGCCCGCCAGCATCCCCAGCTGGCTCACCCAGGCGAAGGTCGAGGCGCGGATCCGCGTAAGCCCCATCACCAGGTTGATCAGGAAGAAAGGGAACAGCGGCACCAGCCTCAGGGTGAACAGATAGAAGGCGCCGTCCGTCTCCAGCCCGCGGTTGATCGCCCCCAGCCGGTCGCCGAAGCGCGCCTCCACGGGCCCGCGGAACAGGTAGCGCGCCGCCAGGAACGCAAGCGTCGCGCCCAGCGTCGAGGCGAAGGAGACGAGGATGGTGCCGGTGATCAGCCCGAACAGCGCGCCGGCCGCCAGCGTCAGGATCGCGGCGCCGGGCAGCGACAGCCCCGTCACGGCCACATAGAGCGCAAAGAACCCCGCCAGCACCAGCGCCGGCTGGGCAGCATAGAGCGCCTGGAACTCCGCCTGCCGCGCCTTCAGCGCATCCAGCGTCAGCACCTCGCCCAATCCCGCGCGCCAGGCGAGAACGGCGGCGGCCACCAGCGCCAGCAGCAGCAACACTCTCTTCATGCGATCCCCTTGCGGCCAGCGGGCGGACACCCTTGTGTCACCCCCGGCCGCTGCCGCCAAGGCCGCGCAGCCTTCCCGAATTCAGGAGGGGCAGCAAAACGGAACCCGGCCCGGCGCTCCCTCAAGCGCCGGGCCGGGCCTCCTCCCCAACCAACTTCGTGGAACCAGGGCCTTAAGCTGCGAACTGGTTCCCCGCCGCCGTTCAGGCGGCAAACTGGTTCCCCGCCCCCGTTCAGGCGGCAAACTGGTTCATCGTGTTGTGCTCGCCCGCCGCCTTCAGCGCGGCGTCCTTGGCGAAATACTCCTTGTGGTCGTCGCCGATGTCCGAGCCCGACATGTTCTGGTGCTTCACGCAGGCGATGCCCTCGCGGATCTCCTTGCGCTGCACATTCTTCACATAGCCCAGCATGCCCTGCTCGCCGAAATATTCGCGCGCCAGGTTGTCGGTGCTCACCGCCGCCGTGTGATAGGTCGGCAGGGTGATCAGGTGGTGGAAGATGCCGGCCCGCGCCGCGGCGTCGCGCTGGAAGGTGCGGATCTTCTCGTCGGCAACGGCGGCCAGTTCGCTGCCGTCGTAATCGACGCTCATCAGCTTCGCCCGGTCATAGGCCGACACATCCTTGCCCTCCGCGGCCCAGGCGTCGAACACCTGCTGGCGGAAGTTCAGCGTCCAGTTGAAGCTCGGCGAATTGTTGTAGACGAGCTTGGCGTTCGGGATCACTTCGCGGATGCGGTCCACCATCCCCGCGATCTGCGCGATGTGGGGCTTCTCCGTCTCGATCCACAGCAGGTCGGCGCCGTTCTGCAGCGAGGTGATGCAGTCCAGCACGCAGCGATCCTCGCCCGAACCGGCGCGGAACTGGAACAGGTTCGAAGGCAGCCGCTTCGGCCGCACCAGCTTGCCGTCGCGGTTGATCAGCACGTCGCCCGGCGCGCCGGCACCCGTCACCTCCTCGCAGTCGAGGTAGCTGTTGTACTGGTCGCCCAGGTCGCCCGGCGTCTTGGTATAGGCGATCTGCTTCGTCAGCCCCGCGCCCAGCGAGTCGGTGCGGGCAACGATGATGCCGTCGTCCACGCCCAGTTCCATGAAGGCGTAGCGGCAGGCGCGGATCTTCGCCAGGAAGTCCTCGTGCGGCACCGTCACCTTGCCGTCCTGGTGGCCGCACTGCTTCTCGTCCGACACCTGGTTCTCGATCTGCAGCGCGCAGGCGCCCGCCTCGATCATCTTCTTGGCCAGCAGGTAGGTCGCTTCCGCATTGCCGAAGCCCGCATCGATGTCGGCGATGATCGGCACCACATGCGTTTCGAAATTGTCGATCGCCTTCTGCACCTGCGCGGCCTTCACCGCGTCACCGGCCTTGCGGGCGGCATCGAGGTCGCGGAACAGCATGCCCAGCTCGCGCGCATCGGCCTGCTTCAGGAAGGTATACAGTTCCTCGATCAGGGCCGGCACGCTGGTCTTCTCGTGCATCGACTGGTCGGGCAGCGGCCCGAAGTCCGACCGCAGCGCGGCGACCATCCAGCCCGACAGATAGAGGTAGCGCTTCTTCGTCGTGCCGAAATGCTTCTTGATCGCGATCAGCTTCTGCTGCCCGATGAAGCCGTGCCAGCAGCCCAGCGACTGGGTGTACTGCGCCGGGTCGGCATCATAGGCCGCCATGTCGGCGCGCATGATCTTGGCGGTGTAGCGCGCGATGTCGAGCCCGGTGCGGAAGCGGTTCTGCAGCCGCATGCGGGCCACGGATTCGGCGTCGATTCCGTTCCAGTGGCTGTTGGGGGCGATCGCCTTGCCGGCGTCCGAAATCACGTCCTGATAGGTCACGGTTAACACTCCCTAAGGAAAAACGGTGCGTTGCAACGCACTTAGGCGCGCCCTTCGCAGCTGCGGAACGGCGTTCCTCGTCTCGTTGTAAGACTTTACAACTTTCGCTTGTGAAGTTGTCATGGCATGACAGGGGCATGGCAGACACCCGCCCCCTCTATCTCGGCCTTCGCCTGCGCCGCCTGCGCCGCGAACTCGGCCTCACCCAGCAGGCCATGGCCGGCGACCTCGGAATCTCGCCCTCCTACGTCGCCCTCCTCGAACGCGACCAGCGCCCGATGACCGCCGACCTGCTGCTCCGACTCGTGCGCAGCTACAAGCTCGACCTCTCCGACATCGCGAGCGAGGACCGCGAAACCTACACCCGCCGCCTCGAAGGCGTGCTGCGCGACCCCCTCTTCGCCGACATCGACCTCCCCGCGCTCGAGATCGCCGACCTCGCCAACAGCTTTCCCGGCGTCAGCGAGGCCCTGCTCCGGCTGCACGGCGCCTATGTGCGCGAACAGCGCGCGCTCGCCGAGCGCAACGCCGGCACCGGCGAGGGCATCGCCGATCCGGTCGGCGAGGCGCGGCGCTGGATCGCAACCCAGCGCAACTATTTCGCCGCCATTGATCTCCGCGCCGAGGCGCTCGCCGCCGACATCGCAGCCGCAGGGGGTGCCGCCCAATGGCTCGCCCAGAAGCGCAAGGTGAAGGTCCGCTACCTGCCGCCCGACGTGATGATGAACCTGGTGCGCCGCTATGATCGCCACCACGACCAGCTGCTGATCGACGACACGCTGGACGGCGCCAGCCGCGCCTACCAGATCGCGCTCCACATCGCCTACACAGCCCTTGCCGACGAGATCACCCAGGTGATCGAGGCCGCCAACTTCGTCAGCCGCACGACCGCCAACCTCGTCCGCCGCGCGCTGGCGGGCTATGGCGCGGCCGCGATCATGATGCCCTACGACCGCTTCGCCCGCGCGGTCGAAGAGCGCCGCTACGATGTCGAGGCGCTCAGCCGCCAGTTCGGCACCAGCTTCGAGCAGACGGCGCACCGGCTGACCACGCTCAACCGTCCCGGCCAGTCCCGCGTGCCCTTCTTCTTCATCCGGCTGGACCAGGCGGGCAATGTCTCGAAACGGCTCGACGGTGCGGGCTTTCCCTTCGCTGCCCACGGCGGGGGCTGCCCCCTGTGGAACGTGCACTCCGTCTTCCTCACGCCCGGCCAGATCAACACCCAGTGGCTCGAGCTCCCCGACGGCCAGCGCTTCTTCTCCATCGCCCGCACGGTCGCCGCGGGCGGCGGTCGTCATGATCGGCCGCGCATCTACCGGGCGGTCGCGCTTGCCTGCGCCGCCGAGCATGCCTCCGATCTCTGCTATGTGCAGGAAGGCCAGAGCGTGCAGCCCACCCCCATCGGCGTCACCTGTCGGCTGTGCAACCGCGCCACCTGCACCGCGCGTTCGGCCCCACCCATCGGGCGCGACGTCCTGCTCGACGACAGCCAGCGCTCGGCCGAACCCTTCACCTTCGGCGGGAGCTGAACCCCCAGGATCAGTGCAGCGTGATCACCCCGTCGACCGCGCGCCATTCCGCCGGCTTGATAAGGTCGCTGTGCGCAACCCGGATGGAATGCAGGGTCGCCTCGATCTCGCGGCGCCAGTGGTCCAGAAAGCGGGCAAGCTCCGGAAAGGCCGGCGCGAGGTCCCAGGTCTGCCACACGAACTGCTGCAGCAACCTCGGGTGATCGGGCATCCAGTAGCTGATCTCGGCCGTCAGCAGCCCATAACCTGCCATCTGGCGCCGGAACGCATCATCCACATTCGCCATCCATTGGTCTCCCTGCATGTCTCCTCGTCAGGTGGACGGCATGTTTCCATTTCATTTCAGTCTTGGCAAGCAGCTGATTCAAAACAGCTTTCTGGCAGCACTCTGGCCGGGTGAGTGCCAATTCGCCGCCTCAGCGGGCGGCGCGGACCATGTCGACGACATCCGGAAGGCCCCGGCCGAGCGCCACGGCCTCCGCTTCGCGTCCCGACAGCTTCATGCCGAACATCCGCCAGTCGCCAAGGAAGCTCCACCAGGGCTTCACCCAGGTCGCCGGCTTGTTGTGCTCGAAGCGGAAGTGGCCGAACCAGGCGCAGGCATAGCCGAACAGGACTCCAGCCGGCACCAGCCACCAGCTGCCCGTGGCGATTGCCCCCAGCAGCATGGCGATGCCGCCTGTCGAGCCGACATAATGCACCATGCGATTGCGCGGATCCTGGTGCGCGGCCATGTAGTAGGGCCAGAACTCGGCAAAGCTCTGCGGGATCGGGGGCTGGTTGCTGGTCATGGCGTCAGCCTAGCCGATCAGGCCCGCGCGATGAAGTCCGCGATCCGGTCGAACGCCCGGTCCAGCGTTTCCATCTCGGGGGTCAGGCTGATCCGCACATGCCCGCGCCCGCCGGGGCCGAAGCCGCTTCCCGGAACAACGGCAACCTTCGCCTCGTCCAGCAGCCGCCGTGCCAGCGCCTGGTCGTCGGGTTCCACGCCCCGGCAATCGACCATCACGAACATGCCGCCCACCGGCATGGCGGCGCTCAACCCCTGCAGGGCATTGGCGCGGGCCACCACGCGGGCCGCCCGGTCGCGAAAGGCCTGGCGATAGGGGGCAAGCTCGGCCTCCGGCAGGCCAAGCGCCACGACCGCTGCGTCCTGGATGAACTGGCTGACCCCGAACAGCGCGGCAGCGCTCCAGTCGCCGAGCGCTGCGATCAGCTGCTCGGGCGCAACGGCCCACCCCACCCGATAGCCGGTCATGGCATGGCTTTTCGAAAGGCTGTTCACCGAAACGGTCCGGCCGGCGGGGCCGTGCTGCCAGGCCCGCACATCCTGCCCATCGAAGCGGAAATGCGCATAGACCTCGTCGACGACCAGCCACAGGTCGTGGCGCTCGGCAAGCGCGGCAAGTGCCCGGTAGTCGGCCGCCGTCAGCGCCGTGCCGCTCGGGTTCGCCGGGCTGTTCAGGAACAGGCAGCGGGTCCGGGGCGTGATGGCGGCCGCAATGGCCGCGACATCGGTCGTCAGATCGTCGCGGGCCGGCACCAGCACGGCAGACGCCCCGGTCGCAGCGACGACACCCGGATAGGTCGCGTAATAGGGGTCCGACAGGATCACCTCGTCGCCGTCGCCCACCAGCAGGGTCAGCACGGCAAGCCCTGCATGCTGGGCGCCAGGCATCACCATCACATTGCCGGGTGCGCAGCCCTCGGCCGCGGCGATCGCAGCCCTCAGCGCCGGCTCGCCGTGGAGCGGCGTGTAGTGGGTGCGGCCGGCGTTCACGGCCGCCGTCGTCGCCTCGACGATCCGGTGGTGCGGCGGGCAGACCGGGTCCCCCAGCGTCAGCAGCAGGATCTCCTCGCCGCCGGCCACCCGCCGCAGTGCTTCGTCGGCAATCGCCCAGCTGCTCGCCTGGCCCACGGCGTGCAGCCGCTGCGCCCGGGGCGACAGCGCCGGGCCGCGCGCCAGGATGCGCGCCTCAGCCGGCATCGGAAACCTCCGCTTCGGCTTCTATCTCGACCCGCCACTCGGGGCGCAGGAGCACGGCGCCCGCCAGCATGGTGGAGGCCGGGCGGATGCTGCCAAACAGCTTGCCGTGCGCGCGGCCCACAGCCGCGGCGTCCGCCGGGTCGACCAGGAACATGCGGGTCCGCACCACATCGGCCGCCGTGCCGCCCAACGCTTCGACCGCCTCCACGATGATCTTCAGGCAGCGGGCGGCCTGGGCCTCGGCATCGCCCGGCGTGCTGCTGCCGTCGGGCTCCACCGGGGCCGTGCCCGACACGAGGATCCGGGTCCCGATCCGAACCGCGCGGGAAAAGCCGATGCTTGCCTCGAACGGCGAACCGGAGGAATGGGTGGTGCGGGGACGTGGGGCTGACATGCCCGCGGCCTTAGCTCCTGCCGAGCCCTGAGGAAAGCAGCCGATGCCGAATGCCGATCTCGTCTTCAAGGTCGCCAACTGGATCGTCCTCGTGGGCTGGCTGGCGCTTGTGCTCGCGCCGCTCCGCCGCGAGGCACTGGTGCTGGTCGCCCGCCTTGCGGCTGCCTCCGTCGCCGCAATCTATGTCATCCTTCTGGCCCGCGGGATCTCCATGGGCCCCGGCCTGCCGCAGGGTGCCGGCTTTTCCACCCTCGACGGCGTCGTGGCGCTGCTCTCCCGCCGGGAGGCGATCCTGGGCGGCTGGGTGCATTTCCTGGCGTTCGACCTGTTCGTCGGCAGCTGGATGGCCGAAGACGCCCCGAAGGCTGGCGTGCCGCACTGGCTGCTGGTTCCCCTGCTTGGCCTCACCCTGATGGCCGGCCCGGCCGGGCTGCTCGCCTATCTGGTCGCGGCGGCTGCGTTCCGGGCGCGCAAGAGGCGCTGATGCGGCCTGACACGCCCCGGAGCGGTGAAGGGAACCACAAAATTCTCCCTAAGCTCTGATAAACATAGTTTATCTTCGAGGGGTTTTCGAGCATACCCCCAACAATCACCGCCCAAAACGTGCCGCTCTGGCGCGGTCAGCCGAGACGCCGTTAGGCGCACGGATCCAAATACATGAACGAGCGTGGAACCTCAAAACTGTCTGATCTTCGCCCGCAACGCGGTCGCAAGAAGGGCTGATGCATGTACCCGAAAGCAGTCGTTCAGAGCCCCGACTGACGTGGCCGGAAGCCGATCGGCAGATTCGAGTTGCTTGTTGCACGCGAATGCGAAAGCCTAATCGTCGCATCCACTCGTGCAGACCGCGCTTCCGAAGGCCTTGCTGAGGTCCTGGGTCACAGTTCCGCTGAAGACGCCAGTTGCGCCATCCTCGGCAAGGCGACCCTGAACGCGCAGATTGCGGGAAAGCGTCCCGCTGAAGGTGCCCGTCCCCCCGTCCCCCGTGCTGTATCCGCCGGCGACCGTTCGACCGTTGCGGGTGCCGCCGTAGGTAACGTCTTCGCCGTCTACCGCGCCCGAGAAGACCGTCGGCAGGTTTGCGAAGTCGCCAGGCAAAATTCCCGGAAAGCGTTCCGAAATGAGGTCGCGGAGCTTGTCGGCATTCCAGCCCAGAAGAACGCCCGCGGTCAGCACGGTTCCACAGGCCGGGTTCAGTATGCAGGCGGTGAGCCCAAAGATCGCAGCGAACTCGGCGACCTTCTCGCCACTCGGCACCTTGAACTTGCCAGCGATGGCGCTGGCTGCATCGCCGATGGAATCCAGCCAGCTTTCCCCGCTGCCTCCGACCTCCCGGATCACCTCCAGTCCCCCACCGGCCAGTCCCGGGTAGGAATCCTCTGCCAGGGTGCCGTCGGGATTGGTGCCGGCGAGATAGCCGAGGGTGTCGTCGATTACCGCCTCGCCGCCTTCCGCCGCAGCGTCGGCGCTGTGGGCAGCCGCCGCCTGTGGCGTCAGCAGAAACAGGGCGGCGCAGGCCAGCAAGGCTGCTCTAGAGGATCCCGGCATCATAAGCTCCTTCAAACTGCCAGCTGCCGTTGGGCAAGTTGCGATACTGGGCCAGCAGGCGCCGCGGCGAAAGCGGCTCCCCGATCACCAGCACGGTCATCTGGTCGGACCTGATCGCCGACAGCAGCACGGGGTTGCGGACCGCGGGCTGCAGGCGCTTCCTGGACTGCTCGGTGATCTTTCGCGTCCGCTCGTCCAGTTTTGCATCGGCCGGTATCAGGGTCCTCGTTGCAAGCAGGGATACCGCATGCCGGGAAATGGCGCCCAGTTTCTGCGCATCGGCCTGGAAGCCGTCGCCATAGGCAGCCGCGATGCGGCCTTCGCAATCGCCCGCGCCGCCCGGAGGCGCGGCGCTCAGCCGGCTGAGGTCCCCCCAGGCCTGCCGCGCGACGTAGGGCGCGTTCACCCGGGCCCGCGGCCCCGACGCTGCCACCAGCGTCTGTGTCGACGTACCGGCTTTGCCAGCCGGCACCACGAGGGCGCAGCGTGTCGCGAAATCATAAAAGATCGTGCGCGTGCCGTCGGCTGTTTCGACAAAGGCTGCGGCCGACAGGAAGCGGTCGGCCACGGGCTTCGGCAGGTCGCCGACGCGAGCAAAGCCCGGATCGGCCGGGGCGGCGCCGGCCGGGGCGCCAAGCAGAACAGCCGCCAGCAAGGGGGTCAAAAGCTTCACGATCCGAACCTCCAGCGAAGAAATGGGCCACCGCGCACATCCCAGAAGCGGTAGTTTGCGTCCGTCGACCAGTTTGCCGTCGGCTCGGCGGCAATGCCGATCTCGAGCCGGCCTGTATGCCAGGCAGCAGCAAGGCGGAAGGTGCCCTGATAGTCGCGCCGGTTGCCCTGGCCCAGCGCGATTTCCTCGGCCGTGTCGTACCAGCGAACATAGCCGCGCGGGCCGAGCGAAATCCGAAACTTGCTGCCGCCCTCATAGGAGAATCCGCCGCCGACCTGCACATAGCGGGCAAGATCGATGGCCTTGCCGCGCGGTGCAATGACATGGGCCGACCATCTGGTGCCGCTGCCGCTCCAAGGGTCCCCAGTGAAAGCCGAGACCACGCCGATCGGCGCGCAATAGTTGTAGTATTCGCGAAAGGAATCCCCGTCCCGCTGGCTGGTGCAGGATACGGCGCCGAGCAGGCTGAGTCGTTTCGAGACCCGCAAGTTCACACCTGCAGACCCGGTGAACTGTGCGAATGACAGGAAGCTGTTTTCAAAGAAGCTGGTGTGCGCGGCCTCGGCGCGGACGAACAGGGTGGCACTGTCGGAGACCTGGTAACCAAGGCCGACCGAAACACCCTTCAGCCACACCGTGTCCGCCACTGCCGGCAACTCCAGGCCGCCGGGCAGATTGCTCAGGCTGAGCGCATTGCTGTTGCGCTCCAGCGACGTGAAGGCATCCCCGAAGAAGATCGGCCCCTGCGTACGCGGCGCTTGCGAGCGTGGCGCATCCGCGAAATTGTCGATCGTGACCGCCGGCTGGTCGTCCGGCTGAATTGTCTGCGCGCAGACTGGCGAACTGCATGCGGCCATCCAGGCCGCCGCGATCCCGACGGACCAGATCTGCGTGCGTGCGCCGGATATGCCGGTCGGCTGCATCCCTTACCCTTTCGTTCGGGCCGCCGATTGCAGCCTCGTCACCTTATTGCCGGGCTGAATTGGCGCGCCCATCGCCATTTGTAGGGTCGACAGGTTAATGGGCTGCCGAAGCTCTGGACGTGCAGGCTCGAATGCTCCACCGATCCGCATGTTGCGGCACCGGGGAGGTCGGAGTTGGCGAAGGACGGCAGATTCGCGTCGGTGTTTCAGCGGCTTCTGGATGCACCGGATGCCGCCACCGCCGAGATCCGCTCGGATCCGGGCAGGTTCGAGAAGCATCTGCTTGAAGCGGAATATGGTGCTGTCCCCAATGCACCGCTTTTTCAGATCGGGGCCATGGCGTTCCTGCTTTTCGATGCCGAGGGCCGGCGCCTGCCGCTGGAAGCGCCCGGCTGGGTGCCGGCCGTGCAACATTTCGGCGAACTGGAGCAGCGCGCGGCGCGGGTCAGCCCTGATGGACGCCTCATGTCGCTGCCTGGAAGCGCAGATGCGCCGATCCACATTCTTTGGGCTCCGGTCGGAGAGACCGATCACTGGAATCTGCCGCAGCTTGTCCGGACCGCCGCCCGGTCGGCACCGGTTGCCCGCGTAGCCCTGGTTGCCGGGGGCGCGGCAGACGAGGGTCTGCTCGAAACAGCGGTGCGCGGCTTTGGCCTGTCCACCCTCGAGCAGCGGGCAGTCCTGGCCGTCGTCCGGACTGGAAACGGCCGCGCTGCTGCCGCGCGGATCGGGTTGACGCACGGCACGGTCCGGGCGGCGCTGGTACAGGCCGCCCGGCGGATGGGGCAGCCCAACATGCCGGCCGTTGTCCGCACGGTCGTTGCAGCCGCCTTCGGAATCTTCCCGGAAGACGCCAGCAGCTCAACGCTGCTGACGGAAATGCTCCAGCTGACATCGCGGCAGGCGCAGCTTGCCCTGCTGGTCGCAACCGGCACCTCAAGGGAGGACGCGGCGCTGGCTCTGGGGGTCAGCCCTGCCGTGGTCAAGAAGGAGCTGGAGTTCATCTATGCCGGGTTGCAGGTGCAAAGCGCAGCCGAGCTGTCCCGGCTCATCGTGGAGGTGCAGGCCCTGCGCGCTTTCGCCCGGGCGGCAGATGGAACGCCGGGCTTCCTCAATCCGGTCATTGAGCCGGCGCGCTTTGCCATCCGGCCAAACGGCCGCGAGCTGATCGGCTGGAGCGACTACGGGCCGGCGTCCGGCCGGCCCGTTCTCGTCGTGCACAGCAACTGGTCGTGCAGGGCGGTCCCGCGCGAGCTGCTCCAGGCCCTGCAGAAGAGCGGATGGCGCCCGATCTCGATCGACCGCCCCGGATTCGGAGCGACCCACCTTGGCCGCTCGACCGCCCAAGACCCTTTCACCCCGGCGGTCGAGGACGCGCTGCAGGTCATGGACCAGCTGCAGATCGGCAAGATTGCCGTCGTTGCCCGGGCCGGGACCCATTTCGTGCAGATGCTGAAGGCGGCAGCCCCTACCCGGGTGGGACCAGTGGTGCTGGTGTCGCCGACACTGCCCACCAGCGCGAGCGAGCGCCGCAGCGGGATCATGGGGACCATGAAGGAGGTGTTTCAGAGCCCGCGCCTCACCGAGCTGTTCTTCCGGGTGATTTGCGCACAGCTTACGGTCGAACGGATCGAGATGCTCACCCGCGCCGTGGTGAAAGGCACCGAGGCCGACGAGGCACTGTGCGAGAATCCCCAATTCATCCGCGACCGATTCCGTGCAGTCCGGCCGTTCGCCGCCGGCAACCTGCTCGGTGGCATCTACGAGCAAGGCATCATCTCACGAGGCGGATTCGCTTTCCCCGATATCGAAGTTTCTGATTGGACCATCCTTCAAGGGGATGCCGACAATCACAATAGCTTAGAGGATGTAGAGCGGTTCTGGGGCAGGATCCTGCCTGGCACGCCAGTTGTACGCGTCCGCGGCGGCGGAAGATTCGTCACTTCGAGCCACGCGGAAATGGTGGCAGAGCATCTGCAGCGTCACGCTTAAGCCCGTCGAGGGCTCGCGATGCTGGATGATCCTTACCTTGTCGGTTGCGAAGGAGCACAGGGGAACGGACCGTCATCTTGTGTCCGTAAGCCGATTGATCGGCGAAAAAGCTGTGGCCGCTTTCGGAGACCACTCGCCGGGTACCCGCCATTCCGCAATCGGCCCCAAAGCCGTTAGGCGGATAGGCGCCCCCAAGTCGGACATTTGGTCTCGCTCGCCAACAGCCCATAAGCAGACACTCCTGAGCCGGTTTTGCGTCAGTCCGCGGCGATCAGCCGGTAGCCGATCCCGGGTTCGTTCAGGATCAGCGACGGCTTGGCCGGGTCCGGCTCCAGCTTGGCGCGCAGCGCGCGGACTGCCACGCGCAGGTAGGCGACGTCGTCCGCATGCTGCTCGCCCCAGACGGTCGTCAACAGATGCCGATGCGTCAGGACCCGGCCGGGATGCCGCGCCAGTTCCAGCAGGACGGCAAACTCGCGCGGGGGCAGATGCAGGACGCGCCCTGCGCGCCGGATCTCGCGCGAGGCGAGATCGATCTGCAGCGATCCGGCGTCGACGACGTCGCGTCCTGCCGTCGCGCGCGCCCTGTTCCTCAGCGCCACGCGAACCCTGGCCAACAGCTCCTCGCTGTCGAACGGCTTCACCACATAGTCGACTGCACCGAGGTCCAGCGATGTCACCTTGTCCGCCGTCGCATCTCGCGCCGTCAGGACAACCACTGCCGCATCCAGCGCAAGCTGTGGCACCAGCTCCAGTCCATCGCGGTCCGGGAGGCCGAGATCCAGAAGCACCAGGTCAGGCTTCCACCGACGGGCCTCGTCGAGCGCAGACTGCGCGTCCGCTGCCTCGATGACCGCATGTCCCCCGCGCTCCAGCACCGTCCGCAGCAGCCGCCGGATTGCGCCTTCGTCATCGACACACAGAATGCGCGCGCTCATCGGACTTCCTCGCCGGCTGGATCAAGTTCGGCTGGCTGAACAAGTAGGCTCTGGGGAAAGCGCAGCGTGAAGCGTGCGCCGCCGCCCGGCCGGTTTCCGGCGGCCGGCTCGATTCCGAGCGCGTCCCCGAAGCCCTTCACGATGGCGAGCCCGAGCCCTGTGCCCCCTGTGCGATCGGAGACATCGCCGCGCTGGAATCGATCGAACAGGCGCTCGGCGAGACCGATCGGCAGACCAGGCCCTTCGTCTTCGACAGCCAACACCAGAGCGTCGCCTTCCAGCGCGGCAGACAGGCGGATGGCCGATCCGGCCGGCGCATAGGCTGCTGCGTTCGACAGCAAGTTGATCAGCATGTGGTTCAAGAGCCGCGCATCGGTGCGCACCAGCGGCAGGTCTGCGGGCACGTCGCGAACCACATCATGCCCGGCAAGATCGCTTTCCATGTCGGCCAGTGCGGCGGCTGCCGCGTCTGTGAGGTCTACCGCCTCGATCCTCGGCGCGATTGCATTTGCTTCCACCCGCGTCATGTCGATCAGGTCCGAGAAGAAGCGGGAGAGGCGTCGGGTTTCCCGCCACAGCAGGTCGAGGCGCGGGGATCGCACGCCTTCCGACCTGAGAGCATCCACCGCCCCGACGACAGCCGTGAGGGGCGTGCGCAGATCGTGCCCGATGGACGCGAGCAGGGTCGAACGCAGCTCGTCGCGGGAGCGCAATTCCCCGACTGTCCGGGCGTCGGCCTCGAGCCGGATGCGCTCCCAGGCAAGGGCCGACTGCCCCACCAGAGTGGTGAACAGCAGGCTGCGGTCGGACGGGATGGGATGGCCGCCATCGGGATTGCTGACCCCGATCGCGGCGAGCACCCCCAGCGAGGTCTTCAGCGGGTGGAACTGCCACTCGCTGGCGGCCAGTGTGTCGGTCAGGGCGCCGGCCGGGGTGCCGCGGTCGAGCGTCCACTCGACAGAGGCCTCGTCGATCGAATCAAGCCGGACATCCGAAGGCGTTGCCGCGCAGATCTTGAGCCCTGCCCCGTCCCTGAGCACGAGGACGCTGTTCACGCCGAGCAGGCCCGACAATTCGTCGACGATCGCGCGGCCTGTCTCGTCTTCGGTCGAGAGCGCGGCGAGCCGCTGGCCGAATGCGGCAATCGCGGCATTCTCGCGCGCCTGCCGGCTTCCGATGGTGGCGCGGACCTTCAGCCGCCCGGCCAGCTCGCTCACCACCACGGCAACGGCCGCCAGCAGGAGCAGCGTGATGACGTTCCGCGGGTCCGTGATCGTGAAGGTGTGAACGGGCGGAAGGAAGAAGAAATTGTAGGCAAGTGCCGAGCAGACCGTGGCGAGAAGCCCGCCCCTGAGGCCAAGCAGGCTGGCCGACATCACGACCGGCAGGAGGAACAGAAGGTCGATCGCGCCGTAGCCAAGCAGGGGCTCGAGCGCGAGCCCGACGGGGACGACGAGGGCAACAAGCGCCGGCGCCGCCAGCCACCGCCAGTCGCTTGCACGGGGCCTGGCGGCCCTGCTGCTCACGGCGCCCTCCGCCTGGCCGAGCGGGACGACGTGCACCGAGACACCTTCGAGCTCGCGGACCAGGCGGTCCACGACCGAGCCATGGCGCAGTTCGAACCACCAGCTGCGCCGCGACTTGCCGACCACGATCTGCGTAATCCGGGTCTCGACGGCATGCGACAGCAACCCGTCGGTGACTGTGGCGGCCGGAACTGCGGCGACACTGCCACCGAGCGAGACGGCAAGCCGAAGCGCGTCCGCGATGCGCTCGCGGGCCGGCGCATCGAGCCCCTCCAGCCGCGGCGTCTCGATCACCACGGCAGTCCAGGGGGCCTTCATCGCATCTGCCAGGCGCTTGCCGGCCCGCACCACCGCATCGGAACCCGGGGCGTCCGAGACGGCAACCAGCAGGCGTTCGCCGGCACCCCAGGTGCCCGGCGTGCCGGCGGCCTCCACCTGGTCGAGCATCTGGCGGTCGACGACCTGCGCCGCGCGCCGGAGCGCGAGCTCACGCAGGGCCTGCAGGTTGGTCTTGCCGAAGAAATTGCCGAGCGCGCGCTCGGCCTCGCCGGCCTTGTAGACCTTGCCGGCCTTCAGCCGCGCGATCAGTTCGTCGGCCGGAAGGTCGACAACCTCGATCTCGGCGTCCTCCAGCACATGGTCGGGCACCGTCTCCTTCACCCGCACATGGGTGAAGCTGGCGACGATATCGTTCAGGCTCTCGATATGCTGGATGTTGACCGTGGTGACGACGTCGATCCCGGCGTCGCGCAGTTCCTCTATGTCCTGCCAGCGCTTGGGGTGGCGGCTGCCGGGCGCGTTGCTGTGGGCGAGTTCGTCCACCAGCGCGATCTTCGGGTGCCGCCCGAGCAGCGCGTCGAGGTCCATCTCCTCCAGCACGTGCCCGCCATGGTCGATGCGGCGGCGCGGAATGATCTCGAACGGCGCCGTCAGCGCGGCCGTGTCGGCGCGCCCGTGGGTCTCGACGATGCCGACCACGACATCCTCGCCGGCCTTCAGCCGGTCCGCCCCTTCGCGCAGCATCTCGTAGGTCTTGCCGACGCCCGGCGCGGCCCCCAGAAGCACTTTCAGCCGCCCGCGGCTTTCGCGGGCGGCCTGCTTCAGCAGCGCGTCGGGTGAGGGTCGGTCCTTCTCAGCCACCTGGCTTCTTTAGCGGAAAGGCGGCATCCAGGGCGAGGTTGGTTTCGAGCACGTTGACCAGCCGCGTGCCCGACGCCAGCGGCAGCATCGTGGTCTGCCCGGCCATCACCTTTTCCACATCGGCAACCGCCACGCCGCGCGCGGCAGCGATCCGGGGCGCCTGATAGAGAGCCGCCGGCAGCGACAGGTGCGGATCGAGCCCGGCGCCCGACGTCGTTGCAAGCTCGGCCGGAAGCGGCCGCGCCGGCGTCGCCCCGTGCCGCGCGATCTCGGCCCTCGCGCGTTCCGTGAGCTCGGGGTTGGTCGCGCTCTTGTTGGAGCCGCTTGCGGCAGCGCCATTGTAGTCCGCTGCAGACGGCCGGGGCCACAGATAGTGCGGCGCCTCGAATTTCTGGGCGACCTGGCGGCTGCCGACGACCTTGCCGTCCCGCTCGACGAGCTGGCCGTCGGCAATGTCCGGAACCAGGGCCTGGCCCACGGCCAGCACGAGGCCTGTGTAGAGGCCAGAGCAGACCAGCAGGGTGGCAGTGATGGTGCGGAAAGATGCTGCGATCGACATGGATTCAGTCCTTGGGAGGTCAGGGTTGCGCCAGTTGCTCGGCAACGGGGCCGAGCACGGCGGCGGGCAGGAAGGTGAGCGCGCCGAAGATCAGCAGCGTGACCGTGAGCAGGCCGCCGAACGTGGCCCCGTCGGGGGACAGGGTGCCCTCGGTCTCGGCGGCGCGGGGCTTTGCCGTCAGCAGGCCGACGATCGCGAGCGGGATCAGGATCGGCAGGTAGCGCCCCAGCAGCATCACCAGCCCGGTTGCGACGTTCCACGGCACCGTGTTGTCGCCCAGCCCCTCGAAGCCCGAGCCGTTGTTGGCACTGGAAGAGGTGAACTCGTAGAGGATCTGGCTGAAGCCGTGCGGGCCCGGGTTGCTGGTGGTGGCGGCGCCCCAGTCGGACGCGGCGAACAGCGCGGTGCCGCCGAGGATCAGCACGCCGTGGAGCGCGAGCGCGAGGATCGCCAGGCGCACCTCGCGCGCTTCGATCCGGTGGCCGATGTAGGTGGGGGTGCGGCCGATCAGCATCCCGCCCAGGAACACCGCGACCAGGATGTAGAGCCACATGTTGACGAGGCCGACGCCGATTCCGCCGAAGGTGGCGTTGAGCCACATGTCGACCATGGGCACGAGGCCTGTGAGCGGGTTGAGACTGTCCATCATGGCATTGACCGAGCCATTGCTGGTGGAGGTGGTGAGGACGGCCCAGGTGACACTGGCAGCGCCGCCCAGGCGCATCTCCTTGCCTTCCAGATTGGCCTCGGTCGTGATCGGCAGCCCGGTGAAGGCCGCGGTGGGTGCGGCTTCGGCCCACATCGCGAGGCCCAGCTTGGTGACAAGAAGGCCGAGCATGACGACGAAGATCAGCCGTGCATGCTTCGGCCGGCCGAGGATCCGCCCGAACATCCAGACGCAGGCCATGGGCACCAGGATGATCGCGACGGTCTGCAGCAGGTTGGTCCACATGCCGGGGTTTTCGAGCGGGTGGGTGGAGTTGGGGCCGAACCAGCCGCCGCCGTTGGTGCCCAGCTGCTTGATGGCGACGAAGGCCGCGACGGGGCCGCGGGCGATCAGCTGCTCGGCGCCCTCGAGCGTGGTCGCCGTGGCGGCACCCTGCAGCGTCATCGGAACACCCAGCAGAACGAGCGCGACTGCCCAGAGGATGGCGAGCGGCAGCATCACCAGGAAGGTCGCGCGCTGCAGGTCGAGCCAGAAATTGCCGAGGTCCGGCCGCCCGGCGAGGCCGCGGGCGAGCGCCACCAGAACCGCGAGGCCGACTGCCGGGGTGACGAACTGCAGCCACATCAGCGCCGCGATCTGCGAGAGGTAGCTCATCGCCTGCTCGCCGGAATAGTGCTGGAGGTTGGTGTTGGTGACGAAGCTCGCCGCCGTGTTGAAGGCGAGGTCCCAGGTCAGCGGGCCCTTCGCATCCGGGTTCAGCGGCAGATGCTGCTGCAGCATCAGCAGTGCGAAGACGAACAGGAAGGCGAGCGCGTTGAACGCCAGCAGGGCCAGCGCATAGGCCTTCCAATCCTGTCCGGGCCGGGCAGCCGGCCCGGCAATGGCGGTGAACAGGCCGGTGGCGCGGGCCATTGCGGCGTCGGCAGGGGCGGGGTCCATCGCGCGGGCGAGCCAGCTGCCGAGCGGAACCGACAGCAGCGCCGTGCCGCCGATGACGAGTGCGGGGATCAGGATTGAATCGATCATGGTCTGGCGATCCGCTGGAGGGATTGGATGCAGTGGCGCATCAGAAGCGCGCCGAGATGCCGACGTAGCTGACGAGGTCGGGCGTGTTGCGGTTGAGGCCGACGTTGGCGCCGACGTCGAGTTGGAGGGTGGGCGCGACGAGCCAGGCGACAGCCACGTCGTAGCTCCACTGGTCGAAGGTGCCGGAGGGATCGAAGTTCTGGCTGGTCCAGATCTCGTTGTAGATCGTGATGGCGCCGAACTGCTTGCCGATGTTGACGAGGCCGGTGAGGCCCAGGTGCCGGCCGTCGCCGTCGAAATCGGCGAGGATGTCGAGCTGGGGCCCCAGCGTGATCGTCCAGCCGCCGGGAACGCTGTAGTTGACGGGGAGCGCGAGGCCGCCCTCGACCTTGCCGTTGCCGATGCCCGTGGGGGCAGTGGGCAGCTTGATGAAGGGCAGAAGTGCGACCTGCAATGCGCCGTCAGCCGGCGTGAGGCGCTGCTTGAAGCGCAGCGTCAGGTCGCCGACACCGTCCTGCACCGCGACGCTGCCATCCGCAGCCCGGCTGCGGGCCCTGACATAGGGCGCCCAGTTGACCTGGATGTCGCTGCTGTCTGACAGGCCGTATTTCAGCGTGGGGTTCGTGACGAGGACCTGATCGAAGCGGGCGCCGCCGTTCGACGTCGTCAGCCAGTTGAAGGCATCCGCCTCGACCTGCACCTGGCCCTTGGGCACGGTGCAGGCGAAGTTGGACTTGGTCGGCCGGTCGGTGCAGATCGGCGCATCCGGCGCGGAGGAGGTGGGAACGACCTCGGCCGAGGCCGTCGTTGCCGACAGGGCGAGAAGGGCAATCGCGAACAGGCGCATCGGGAAGACTTTCGGGAGGGTCCGGATCGGTTGGGTGGTTTGTCGGTGGCTCGTGGCAGGGGCGTTCGTCAGGCGCGGCCCGAATGCCGGGCCGGGCCGGCCCCGACGGCGGCGCCGGCATCCGTGCCGCCGCCGCTCACGAGCTGGGCCGGACTGTCGGCACCGTTCAGGGCCGATGCGGTGGCCGCGCCCTTCAAACCCTGGGCGAACATCGAGGCGGCCAGGATGACGGCAAGGCCGATGAGCATGTCATGACGCATAGGAAAGTGCCTTTCAGGCGAGGCCGAGCGCCGAGACGGCGACATCGATCAGCTTGATCCCGGCAAAGGGCACGACAAGGCCGCCGAGCCCATAGACCAGGAGGTTGCGGTTGAGCAGCTGGGCTGCCGACGCCGGACGATAGGCCACGCCCTTCAGCGCAAGCGGCACCAGCGCGGGGATGATGATGGCGTTGAAGATGATCGCCGACAGCACGGCCGACTGCGGGCTTTCCAGCCCCATCAGGTTGAGCGCGCCAAGCCCGGGGTAGATGGCAACGAAGATCGCCGGCAGGATCGCGAAATATTTGGCGACGTCGTTGGCGACCGAGAAGGTGGTGAGCGCGCCGCGGGTCATCAGCAGCTGCTTGCCGATGCCGACCACCTCGATCAGCTTCGTCGGGTCATTGTCGAGATCGACCATGTTCCCGGCCTCGCGCGCAGCCTGGGTGCCGGTGTTCATCGCCACGCCCACATCCGCCTGGGCCAGCGCAGGCGCGTCGTTGGTGCCGTCGCCGCACATGGCGACCAGCCGCCCGCCGGCCTGCTCGCGGCGGATCAGCGCCAGCTTGTCCTCGGGCGTTGCCTCGGCCAGGAAGTCGTCCACCCCGGCCTCGGCAGCGATTGCCGCGGCAGTCAGCGGGTTGTCGCCGGTGATCATGATGGTGCGGATGCCCATCCGCCGGAGTTCGCCGAACCGCTCGCGGATGCCGGCCTTCACGATGTCCTTCAGCTGGACGACGCCCAGCGGCACGCCATTCTCGGCAACCGCAAGCGGTGTGCCGCCGCCCCGCGCAATGCTGTCGGCAATCGCCTTCAGTTCGGGGGCGCTCGCAACGCCGATCCGCTTCAGCACGGCGTCGACTGCGCCCTTCACGATCTCGCGGTCGGCCAGCGCCACGCCCGACACGCGGGTGGAGGGCGAGAAGGGGATGATCTCGGCATCCGCACCCAGCGCAGGCCCGTCGCCCGCCAGCGCGACGATCGAGCGGCCCTCGGGCGTCTCGTCGGCAAGGCTCGCCAGCCGCGCGGCCGCAATCAGCCGATCGCGCGACACGCCGGGCACAGGCAGAAAATCGGTCGCCTGCCGGTCACCGATGGTGATGGTGCCCGTCTTGTCGATGAGCAGGGTGTCGACATCGCCGGCGGCTTCCACGGCCCGCCCCGACTTTGCCAGCACGTTGAAGCGCACCAGCCGGTCCATCCCGGCAATCCCGATGGCCGACAGCAGGCCTGCAATCGTGGTGGGTATGAGCGTGATGAACAGCGCCACCAGCAGCGGCACCGCAATCGTGGCGCCCGCATAGGCGGCGAAGGCGGGCAGCGTCACGACCACCACCAGGAAGATCAGCGTCAGCCCCGCCAGCAGCACGGTCAGCGCAATCTCGTTCGGGGTCTTCTGCCGCTCGGCGCCTTCCACCAGCGAGATCATGCGGTCGAGGAAGCTCTCGCCGGGGCCGGCCGTGACGCGCACGACCATGTCGCCGGCCAGCAGCCGCGTTCCCGCAGTCACCGCCGACCGGTCGCCGCCGGCCTCGCGGATGACGGGTGCGGATTCGCCCGTGATCGCGGCCTCGTTCACGGATCCGACGCCCGAGATCACCTCGCCGTCGGCGGGGATCAGGTCGCCGGGCTCGACGATGACCTGTTCGCCCACCTTCAGGACGGAGGCAGGCACGATCTCCCAGGCGCCGGCCACGCCGATCGACCGCTTGGCGGTCAGCTCGGCCCGGGCAGCGCGAAGCGATCCGGCCTGCGCCTTGCCCCTGCCCTCGGCTACGGCCTCCGCGAAATTGGCGAACAGCACGGTCGCCCACAGCCAGAGGACGATCTGCCCTTCCAGCACAGGATCTCCGGTCCCGCCGACGCTGTTCATCAGCCAGAGGATCGTCGCCAGCAGGGCGGCAAGCGCCGTGACGGCCATGACCGGGTTGCGCAAAAGCTGCCGCGGATCGAGTTTGCGGACCGCGTCGACGGCAGCCTCGCGGGCCAGCGCTCCGGTCAGAAGGGGTGCAGCATTCGCAGCCATCAGAACAGCTCCGGACGCCAGAGGACTGCGATCAGGAAGACGAAGGAGGCGGCAGCTGCCAGGCCGCCGAGGAGCAGGTCAGGAAACATCGGAACATCGGCCTCATGCTTTGGTCCGACCTCAAGAGCACCGATGTTCGTAGAATCTCGCCGGGAAATGTGGGTACAGCGCGTTAAGGGTGCATAAAATCGAACGCAGCCGATGGCCCGTCAGCCGCGATCTCCACACAGTGGTACGCCCTCGGGCAGGAAGCGTGGCTCGTTAATCAATGCGCATTTGACAGAACCTCACCATCCCCGATCTGGCCAATCACGGCCGGCAGGAGATGAGGCATGGGACAGGCAAGGTATGGCCAATACCCCCCCATCATACCCCCGGCTGCACGTGATTTCACACGAACACGGGCGAATGTCGGCAGGCTATAAGTCACTGAATACATTGACTTTCAGGGATTTGTCCAGACGCCGGCGAACTTGAGCGGGCGCGAAGTTGGAGCGGGTGAAGGGAATCGAACCCTCGTCGTAAGCTTGGGAAGCTTCTGCTCTGCCATTGAGCTACACCCGCATCCGGCAGGAATGCGCCATTGCCATGCGCATGGGCGAGCGGTCAACTGCGCCAAAACACGCCCTGAATACAGGCGACATGTCATGTATGTGATGCAAAGGCTCCGGCAGGATCCGCCTCGCCGCTGCCAGTCGCGCGCCATTTGCGCAGCCGCCCGCCGAGCGATGAAAGACAGATATCGAACATTCCGCAAGCCCGGTCGATGCTAGCATCGGCTCCGAAAGGCGGATTTCATGAGCGGAAACAGGCTGGGCACAGCAGCAATCGGGGCGAGCCTTCTGGCGCTGGCAGGATCGGCCGCCGCCTGGGCTGTCCTGCCCCAGGACACCGGCGGCGCCGACAAGGAACGGATCGCCAAGGCGATGGCGCGCCCCTATTCGCCCTATGCCAAGCGGGACTATCCGACGCGCCCCCTGTTCGGCGACACGCACCTGCATACGGCAGCCTCGTTCGATGCCGGCGCCTTCGGGGCACGCCTCGGGCCGCGCGAGGCGTTCCGCTTCGCCCAGGGCGAGGAGGTCGTCTCTTCCACCGGCCAGCCGGTGAAGCTGTCGCGGCCGCTCGATTTCCTCGTGGTCGCCGACCACAGCGACAACATGGGTTTGTTCCCAGATCTGTTCGCCGGGAAGCCCTCCATCGTTGCCGATCCGCAGGGGAAGAAGTGGTACGAGCTGATCAAGGAAGGCCGGGGCGCCGAGGCGGCCATGCAGATCATCATGTCCTTCAGCGACGGGACCTTTCCGCAGGCGCTGGTCTATGGGCCTGCCAATCCGGCCTACAAGGCCGCCTGGGAAGACACTGTCGCAGCCGCCGAACAGTATAATGCACCCGGCCGCTTCACCGCCTTCATCGGCTGGGAATGGACTTCCAACACAGCTTCCAACAACCTGCACCGCAACGTCATCTACCGCGACGGCGCCGACAAGGCGCTGCAGGACGTGCCGATGGTGACCTTCAAGCCCTGGGGCAGCGACAACCCGCGCGACCTGTGGAAGTGGATGGCGAACTACGAAGCGAAAACCGGCGGCAAGGTGCTGGCGATCGCGCACAACGGCAATCTTTCCAACGGCCGCATGTTCCCGGTGATCGAAAGCTTCACAGGCAAGCCGGTCGACCTCAGCTACGCCCAGGGCCGGACCCAGTGGGAGCCGCTCTACGAAGTCACGCAGACCAAGGGTTCGGGCGAGACCCACCCCTTCCTGTCGCCGCAGGACGAATTCGCCGACTTCGAGATCTGGGACAAGGGCAACCTCGACGGCAGCGCCGTCAAGGAAAAGTCCATGCTGGAGTTCGAATATGCCCGCTCGGCGTTGAAGAACGGGCTGAAGCTGGAGCAGTCGCTGGGGCTCAATCCCTACAAGTTCGGCCTGATTGGCAGCTCGGACGCGCACAACGGACTGGCCGCGCTGGAGGAGGACAATTTCTTCGGCAAGACCGTTCCGCAGGAGCCGTCACCTGAGCGGCTGACAGGCACTTTCATCAAGAACCCCAAGACCGGCGTTGCCGTGATGGACTGGGAAACCGGCGCCTCGGGCTATGCCGCCGTCTGGGCGAAGGAAAACACCCGCGCCTCCATCTTCGAGGCGATGCAACGGCGCGAGACCTATGCGACGACGGGCCCGCGCATGGCGGTTCGCCTGTTCGCCGGCTGGGACTTCACCGCGGAAGACGCGAAATCCCGGACTCCGGCAGAAGCGGGGTACCGCAAAGGCGTGCCGATGGGGGGCGAGCTGAAGGCAGCCCCTGCCGGCAAGCGTCCGACCTTCCTGGTGGCGGCGCTGAAGGACCCGATGGGGGCCAACCTCGATCGCTACCAGATCGTGAAAGGCTGGCTCGATCGCAACGGCAAGCTGCACGAGAAGGTGTTCGACGTGGCCTGGGGCGGCAACCGCAAGGCCGGCGGCAATGGCAAGCTGCCGGCCGTGGGGACGACGGTCGACTTGGCAGACGCCAGCTACACGAACACGATCGGTGCGCCGGAGCTGATTACAGTGTGGACCGACCCCGAGTTCGATCCGCGCCAGCCAGCCTTCTACTATGGCCGGGTGATCGAGATTCCGACGCCGCGCTGGACCGCCTATGATGCCAAGCGCTTCGGCAACAAGCCGCTGCCGGGCACCCGGATGACCATCCAGGAGCGCGCCTTCACCTCGCCCGTCTGGTATTCGCCGGCCTGAGGCTCAGCCGCCGTCGGCCAGCGCCCTTAGGGCTGATGCGTTGATCAAAGTGATCTGGCGATAGCCGAGCGTGATGAAGCCCTGGCGGGCGAATGCGCGAAGATGTTCGCCGACCGGATGGCGCGAGAGATTGGCGATCTGACCAAGCTCGTCCTGCGTGATGTCGACGGTGCGGGGCGCCTCGCCCTCGAAGCGCAGGCCTGCCACCTGCAGCAGAATGGCTGCCGTCCGCTGTCGGCTGTCGGCCAGCTGCAGGTCGACGGCGAATGAGCCATAATGGCGGATGGTCAGGAAGTTGAGCGCACCCAGATGCTCCCACCAGGCCGGAGTCTCGGAGAGCAGGCGCTTCATGGCGCGGTAGGGCACCAGCAGGATGGTGGACGGCGTGCGCGCCATGGCATGGCCGATGCGCGGGAAGCCGAACAGCGGGCCGGTGCCGGCCCAATAGCCGGGGTGCATCACGAAGCTGACCGGTGCGTCCGGGCTGTTGATTCCCGAGATGCCTGAGGCCTGCCCCTCGGCGATCCCCCAGATCCCGGCCTCGATGTCGCCGGCGATGTTGAACGGCTCGCCGGGCTGGAGGTGCCGGGCGAGGCTGGCGGCCAGCACGGCCTGGGCAAAGGGCGTGGGGCAGTCCGCAAGCCAGCCTGTCCTCGCAAGACGGGCACGCGCGTCGTCGAGAGACATGGAGCCGCTGTGCATGGGGCCTTTGTGGGGCTTTGGCCAATAAGAGGCAATCATCCCGGCAGGCAGGTGCAAGCTGTGCGCGGGAATCCGAAGGGGAACGCACATGTCGGCACGGAATTGGATGATGCTTGCGGGCGTCGCGGGGCTGGCGCTGACTGTTGCGGGGTGCGGGAACAAGCCCGAGGCGGCCGCCGACAAGGGATCGGCACCTGCCGGCGTGGCCGAGACCGACTATCCCGAGCGCCCCCTGTTCGGCGACACCCATGTGCACACGGGCTGGTCGGCAGATGCCGGACAGGACGGGGCCGTGACCGGCCCCGAAGATGCCTTTCGGCTGGCGAGCGGCGAGGAGGTCACCTCCAACACCGGACAGAAGGTGAAGCTGAAGCGGCCGATGGACTGGATGGTCATCACCGACCACTCCGACGGGATGGGCACGATCAACGAAATCCAGGCGGGCAACCCCGAGATGATCTCAGACCCGTTCCTGAAGCGCATGTACGAATCGATGAAGAGCGGGGACGAGGCGGAGTCGAGCAGGGTTATGCTGGAGCTGATCCAGCGCCAGTCCGACGGCAAACTGCCGAAGCAGGTCATGGACCCCAAATGGATGGTGTCGGCCTGGCAGAAGACGATCGCGATTGCCGACAAGTACAATGCGCCCGGCAGGTTCACCGCGCTGATCGGCTATGAGTGGACCGTGAATGCCGGCGGCGGTGACAACCTGCACCGCAACATCGTCTTCCGCGACGCCTCCGACAAGGCAGCCCAGGTGCTGCCGCTCACCACCTTCGAGACCATGGACCCCGAGAAGCTTTGGGCCTGGATGGCGGCCTATGAGGCCAAGACCGGCGGGAAGGTGCTCGCGATCCCGCACAACGGCAATCTGTCGAACGGGCGCATGTTCGAAGAGACAACCTTCACCGGTGGCGCCATGACGAAGGCCTATGCTGAAGGCCGGCAGAAGTGGGAGCGGCTGATGGAGGTGACCCAGATCAAGGGCCAGTCCGAAAGCCACCCCAGCCTCAGCCCCACCGACGAGTTCGCCAGCTGGGACCTGTGGGACCGCGGCAATCTGAACGGCCTGGGCAAGCGGCCCAGCATGTACCGCACCGAATACTGGCGCGAGGGGCTGAAGAGCGGGCTCAGGCTGGAAGGCACGCTGGGCGCTAACCCGTTCAAATATGGCGCGAACGGCGCGACCGACACCCACACCGGGCTTTCCACCTTCGAGGAGGACAATTTCTGGGGCAAGTTCAAGAGCGTGGAGCCGCGCAAGGGCCGCTGGTCGCAGCGGCTGATGGGCGTCGGCAACCCGGGCGAGATGGCCAGCTGGGAGCAGGCCGCGGCCGGCACCATGGGCGTGTGGGCGAAGGCCAACACGCGTGAGGCGATCTTCGACGCGATGCAGCGCCGCGAGACCTTCGCGACCACGGGCCCACGAATGAGCGTGCGGTTGTTCGCCGGCTACGACTTCGCCGATGCCGACCTCGGCAGCCTGGTGAAGGCCGGATACACCAAGGGCGTGCCGATGGGCGGCGACCTGAAGCCGGCGCCTGCCGGCAAGGCACCAGCGTTCCTGATCGCGGCGATGAAGGACCCGCAAGGGGCCAACCTGGACCGCGTGCAGGTGGTGAAGGGCTGGGTGGATGCGTCGGGCAAGACGCGCGAGAAGATCTTCGACGTGAGATGGGCGGGCGACCGCAAGCCCGGGCTGGGCGGCAAGCTGCCGCCGATCGGCAATACGGTCGATCTGAAGACCGCGACCTACAGCAACGACATCGGCGCCGCCGAGCTGACCGCACTGTGGACCGATCCCGCGTTCGATCCGAAGCAGCGCGCGGTCTATTATGTGCGGGTGCTGGAGATCCCGACGCCGCGCTGGACCGCCTATGACCAGGTGCGGTTCAAGGAGACGATGGATCCCAAGGTGCCGCAGGTGCATCAGGAGCGCGCCTTTACCTCGCCCGTCTGGTATTCACCGGCCTGACGGTTTTTTGCGCGGCAATTGCCCACGACGGATCGATTGCAGCCGGCGTCCTGTGCCAATTGACGGGCATGCGCCGACCGGGGCGCTTGGGAGAACAGGGTGACGTTGAAGACGCTGCTGCGCGAACCGCTCGTGCATTTCCTGGGGATCGGGTTGCTGCTGTTCGGCCTCTATGCGCTGGTTGCGCCGGCGGACAGCGGCGGGGACAGCATCACCATCTCGCGGGCGATGGTCGACGACCTGAAGGCGCAGCACCAGAAACTGTGGGGCCGGCCGCCGACGGAGGCTGAGCTGAAGGGCCTGATCGACAGCCGCATCGCCGACGAGATCCTGTACCGCGAGGGCCTCGCCATGGGGCTCGATCGCGACGACGCCGTGATCAAGCGCCGGGTGCGCCAGAAATATGAGTTGATCGCCGAGGAGGAGGACAGTGCCGCGCCGACCGAGGCGGACCTCGAAGCCTATCTGAAGGCCAACCCCGACCGGTTTCGCGCACCCCCGATCGTGGGGTTCACGCAGGTGATGGTCCCCACCGACGGGACGGACTCCGAGGTCGAGGCCCGCGCAGCAGCGCTGAAGTCGGCATTGGAGGGCGGCGCCGACCCGGCAGCCGCGGGCAAGCCAACGCTGTTGCCGGGCCGGGTGCAGCCGATGGCGCTGGACCTGGTGGCCCGCGAGTTCGGCGAACGGTTCGCTGCTGCGCTGGCAACTGCGCCCCAAGGGGCATGGGCCGGCCCGGTCGTGTCTGCCTATGGCCTGCACGTCGTCAGGATCGACAGTCGCGAACCGTCCGGCGTGCCGCCGCTTGCCGCTGTTCGCGGAGAGGTCCAGCGCGAGTGGGAAAATGAGCGGCGGCTGAAGGCCCGCGCGGCGCGTCTCGCCGACCTGCGCGCCGGCTATGACGTGGTTGTGGAGCCGTGATCCGCGCCCTGTTGTTGCTGCTGATCGGCCTGCTGGCCGGCCCGGTGGCGGCCGACGAGTTCAAGCCCGCCTATCTGCAGATCAGCCAGACAGGTCCAGCCAGCTATGACGTGCTGTGGAAGGTGCCTGCGCTCGACGAGCAGACGACGCTGAAGCTGAAGCCCGTCTTTCCGCCGGGTACGCGGGAGGTGACACCCCGCCGGGGCGCCTATGCCAACGGCGCCACCGTGCTGCGCTGGAAGATCGAGGTGCCCGGCGGGCTTGAGGGCAAGCCGATTGCCTTCGAGGGGCTGTCGCTGACGCGCACCGACGTGCTGGTCCGCCTGGCCCGGGCGGACGGAACCGAGCAGCTGGAACGGCTGAACCCGACGGCGCCGACGTTCGTGGCCGTCGCCAGCCCCGGCCCGTTCGAGGTGATCACCAGCTACACCTGGCTCGGCATCGAGCATATCCTGCTTGGCATCGATCACTTGCTGTTCGTGGCGGCGTTGGTGATGCTGGTGCAGGGCGTGCGGCAGCTGCTGCTGACCATCACCGCCTTCACCGTCGCGCACTCGATCACCCTGGCGCTTGCAACGCTTGGCATCCTGGATGTGCCCGGCCCGCCGGTGGAGGCCATCATCGCGCTGTCGATCCTGTTCGTTGCGCTGGAGATCCTGCGCAGGGAGCAGGGCCATCCGAGCCTTGCGTCCGAAAAGCCCTGGCTCGTCGCCTTCTCGTTCGGGCTGCTGCACGGGCTCGGCTTTGCAGGCGCGCTGGCCGAAGTGGGGCTCCCGGAAAACAGCATTCCGCTGGCGCTGCTGTTCTTCAACGTCGGAGTCGAAATCGGGCAGCTGCTGTTCGTGGCCCTTTTGCTGGGGGCTGCGGCCCTGGTGCGCAGGCTCGCAGGCGGGCCGGTTGATCGCCGGCTTGCCGTCACGCTGCCGGCCTATGCCATCGGCGGCATCGCGAGTTTCTGGGTGATCGAGCGGGTGATGGCCTTCCCGGTGGGGTAGCGGGTTCGAGCGGCCATCAGTGCCTCTTGGGCGAAAGGCCCAGGTGGGCCGGGAAGTTGGGGGGCTGCGAAAGGGCGGCGGCAAGGGCGTTCCCGGCAAAGTGGGGCGGCACCATTTCGGCCGCGAGCTTGATCACCTTGTCCTGCAGGCGCCCGACGATCTCGGGATTGCGGTCTGCGAGGTTGGTCTTCTCGGACGGATCGGTCTTCAGGTCGAACAGCTCGATTCTGGGCGGCAGCGTGCTGGTCCAGACGAGCTTCCAGTCGCCTTCGCGGATGGAGCCGGTCGTCGGTTCGATGTTGGGGATGATCTGGGTTCGGGGCGCGGCCGCGCCCTCGGCAATGGCCGGCCAGAGGTTCATCCCGTCGAGCGGCCCGTGCGGGGCAGGCGCGGCGCCGGCGAGGGCGGCGAGCGTGGGCAGCATGTCGACCACATGGAAGGGGCCGGTCACATCGGCGGGCCTCAGCTGGCCGGGCCAGCTGAGGATGGCATCCACGCGGACGCCACCTTCGTAAACGGTTCCCTTGCCTTCGCGCAGGATGCCGTTGCTGGCCGGGAGGTCTCCGCCGACTTCGCCTTCGCCGACGAACATCTTGTCGCGCGTGCCGCCGTTGTCGGAGTGGAACACGACAAGCGTGTCCTTGAGCATGCCGCGGGCCTTCAGCGCCTTCAGGACCAGGCCGACCTGATGGTCCATTGCGCTGACCATGGCGGCATAGGCGCGGCGGTTCTGATCCTCGATGTGGGCGTAACGGTCGAGCCAGGGCTGGGGCGCCTGGAGCGGTGTGTGGGGCGCGGTGAAGGCGAGGTAGAGGAACAGCGGCACCTGGCGGTCGTGGGCCGCGATCTGGCGGATTGCCTCGGCGCCGAAGAGTTCGGTGTCGTAGCCCTGCTCGTCGATGGGCTTGTTGTCGCGGAACCAGTCCTTCACGCCGTGCGAGCTGTGCGCGAAGTGGTCGATCTCGCCGATCAGGGCGCCATAGAAGCTGTCGAAGCCGCGCTGGCGGGGCCAGAACTTCTCGTCGGCGTGGCCGAGATGCCATTTGCCGACCAGGCTGGTGCGGTAGCCGGCGGATTTCAGAAGGGCCGGGAGGGTCTGCTCGGCGGGATCGAGGCCGTAGCTGGCGCCCGACGGGATGACGCCCATCTGCAGGCCGTAGCGCATCGGATAGCGGCCCGTCATCAGCGCGGCCCGGGTGGGGGTGCAAAGCGGCTGGGTGTAGAATTCCCGCAGGCGAACGCCGCCGGCGGCAAGCGCATCGATGTTGGGCGTGGCGATGTCGGAGCCGCGGTGGCCGAGGTCGGCGAAGCCCAGATCGTCGGCCAGGATGTAGAGGATGTGGGGTCGGGCCCTGGGTGCCCTTGCCATTGCGGTCCCGGCCCCGAGGGAGGCGATGGCGGCTGCGAAGGCGCCCGCCTGGAGGACATCACGGCGGCTGGAGCCGGACGCCGTTTCGGCGGGGTTGGCGTCCTGTTCCATCGGCTTGGCTCCCTGCATGCGTCTTGGCGCAAGTTTTGATGACTAAACGGTCAATAAGGTGGCTCAATTTGGGTGTCAACGGCCAACTCGCTCTTGCAAGAGCTGACGCCATGTGGAAATGAATCTGACCGTTCAGTCGCAGTGCTGCGAAAGCTGTCTCCCAAAGGCGGATCCGGATCGATCGAGAATGGCAGTTGCGCATGCCCATCGTTGAGGTTGGCCGCCGCGAAGCGCGGAAGGCCTCCACGCGCGAGGCCCTGCTGAAGGCCGGGCAAAGCTTGTTCGCGCGCATGCCGGTGGATGCCGTTTCGATCGATGCGGTGGTCCTGGAGGCCGGAGTGGCCAAGGGCAGCTTCTACAACCACTTCGCCGACCGGCAGGCGCTGGTGGAGGCTGTCGTTGCCGACATCCGTGCGGCCCTGCACGAGGATGTGGCGCAGGCGAACGCAGGCATAGCAGACCCGGCGCGGCGCATTGCGCGCGCGGTCTGCCTGTTCTTCCGCTACGCCATCGAGAAGCCGGAGGGCGCGGCTGCGCTTGCGCGGATCCATGGAACCCACATTTCCACTGCGTCGCCCTACAACCAGCCGCTGGTCGCCGACCTGAGCGAAGGCCTTTCAACCGGACGGCTTCCCATTCCGACGCTCGATTGCGGTGTGGTGCTGGTGATCGGCGTGGTGCAGGCCGGCATGCAGAGCATGTTGGCGGAGCCGGTGCCGGGATTTGCGGTCGTCAAGGCGCAGCAGCTGACGACGTTGATCCTGCGCGCGCTGGGGGTCGAGAGCGGGGAGGCCGACCGCATCGGCGCCCAGTCGGCCGAACAGATCGTCCGGGCTGGCCTTTCGACCGACCTGCCGGCCTGATCGGCGCGCAGGTCGGTCAGGAAACGGCTTGCCTGCGCCCGCTGCGGGGCCGGACCGTGCAGGTCCGGCCGCCAGTGTCAGACAGTCAGGCCTTGGCGGTGCACTTGGCCGTCGCCATCATCCCGACATTGAGGTCGAGCGTGTCGCCCTTGCCCTGGATGGTGGTCTGGCCGTTCGAGTATTTGAAACCCGAGGCGACCGGTTCGCCCTGAAGTTCGGTGTTCTGCCCGCCGCGCACCAGGACGGCGATGCCCTGTTCGGGGAAGAAGCGCACTTCGACCGTCTCGCCATTGTCGCAGCTGAAGCTGGTGCGGGTCTGCGGGGTGGCGGGCATGCCGGCCGTAGCGGCAGCCGCCTCGGCTTCGGCGCGCTGGGCAGGCGTCGTCTGGTCGGTCGGTCGGGCTGTCGCCGAACCATAGGGCTGGCCGTCGGCCCTGGTGTCGAGCGGAACCGAGGGGATCGCCTGCGGTTGGGCCGCCGGCGGGGGCGGCGCGGTTTCGGCGTTGCTGCCGCGGCCCCACTGGGGCGCCTGTGTTTCGGGCTTGGCGGGCGGGGTGCACCCCGCCAGAAGCATGGCAATCGCAATCGTTCCAGGCACTGCTGCTCGCATCGGATTCTCTCCCTTGATCGTGCGGGCAAGATGCGTCCGCGGGGCTGGCGGGTCAACCGGCACCGGGCCCGCGCCCTCAGCGCCGATGGAACAGGGTTTCGAGGTCGGCCTTGGTGAGGCGCAGGAAGGTGGGGCGGCCATGGTTGCAGGTCGCGCTGGCAGGGACCGCCTCCATTTGCCGGAGCAGCGCATTCATTTCGGCAAGCGCGAGGCTGCGGCCGGCGCGGACGCTGCCATGGCAGGCGATCGTCGCCGCAATCGACTCCAGCCGTGCCGAAAGGGCGCGGGGGCCATCGCCTTCGGCGAGCTCGTCGGCGAGATCCTGCAGCAGGGGCTTGAGCGCCGGAGTCCCGAGTGCTGCGGGGACTGCGCGGACCAGAAGTGCGTCCGGGCCGAAGCGCTCCACCTCGAGCCCGAGGTCCGCAAGCTGGGGGGCAGCCGCCTCGATGCAGTCGCAGGCGAGGCTGTCGAGCGCGACCACTTCGGGCACGAGCAGTGGCTGGCTGATGGGTGGGCCCCCGGCGCGGCCGCGCATGGTCTCCAGCACCAGCCGCTCGTGGGCTGCATGCTGGTCGACGAGGATCAGCGCGTCTGCCGTTTCGGCGACGATATAGGTGTTGGCGATCTGGCCCCGCGCGACCCCGAGGGAGAAGCCTGTCCCTGCCCGGGCCGGGGCCGGCTCCGGCGCCCATGCGAGGCTGTCGGACGGGCGGCCGGCAGGCGCCCAGCTGGCCAGCGCTTCGGACATGGCGGGCGCAGGGGCAGGGACGCTGCCTTCCAATGCATGGGGAAGCGGCAGGGGAGCGGAAAGGCCGGGTTGCGGGGCGGGCGCCGCAAAGGCGGCGGCGAGTGATTGGCTGGCGGCAGCGACGGGGCGAATGCCGGCAGCTTCGAGGGCCCCGCGCACCGCCGAGACCAGGCTGCCGCGAATGCGGGCGGGTTCGCGGAAGCGCACCTCGGTCTTGGCCGGGTGGACGTTCACATCGACGTCGGCCGGGGGGAGCTGAAGGAACAGCGCTGCGAGAGCGTGGCGCCCGGCGGGCAGGCGTTCGGCATAGGCGCCGCGGAGCGCGCCGACGAGCAGCCGGTCGCGCACCGGCCGGCCATTGACGAACAGATATTGGTGTTCGGATGTGGCGCGGCTGGCAGCCGGGAGGCCGGCGAGGCCGCCTATCACCAGGTCCGCGCGGGCGAAGTCGACGGGCACCATGTCGGCGCCGTCGGGCAGAAGCGCCTGGACGCGCCGGGCGAGGCCGGTCACCCGCTCGCCTTCGACAAGGTGCGCCGGCTCTGGTGCGACGTCGATGAGGCGGCGGCCGTCGACGAGGAGGCGGACGCCGACGGCGGGGTGGGCCATGGCGAGGCGGCGAACAACATCCGCAATGGCTGCGATTTCCGTGCGCGGCGCTTTCAGGAACTTGGCCCGGGCGGGGACCCGTTCGAACAGGCCCTCGACCGTGATGCGGGTGCCCGGCGGGACGCCTGCCGGGCCGTCGTAGAGCCATGTGCCGGCATCGAGCTGCAGGCGCCAGCCGCTGTCGGCGCTGGCAGGGCGACTTTCGAGCGTGAAGCGGGCAACCGATGCGATCGCCGGAAGGGCCTCGCCCCGGAAGCCGAAGCTGGCGATGTCGAGAAGATCCTCGCCGGGAAGCTTGGAGGTGGCATGTCGTTCGAGGGCAAGGCGCATTTCGGCCGGGTCCATGCCGCAGCCGTCGTCGGTGACCTGAAGGCGCCGGGTGCCATCGCCTGTCACCTGCACCTCGATGCGCCGTGCACCGGCATCGAGGCTGTTTTCCACCAGCTCCTTGACCACGCTGGCGGGGCGCTCAACGACCTCGCCGGCCGCAATCCGGTCGACGAGGTGGCTGGGAAGGCGGCGGATGGGCATGGGACGCCTGTTGCACCGCCGGGGCGGGGGGACAAGTGCGATGGCGTGGGCCATCGCGTCCAAATGCCCGATGGGGGTGCTTCCCGGCCTTGCACGGGGGGCGGCGGTCGCCTATGCGCAGAAACCAATCCGCAACAGTGTCCGCCACGGCGTCTGAGCGGCCCTGACGCCCGATTCGGCGGGGACACCCGGCCGAAGCTTCCCGCGAACGTTGCAGGGGGCAAGGGGGCGAGGGCCGCGGAAGCCCTGTCGGGCAAGGCTGCGCCGCCAAACGGACGAGGCCCTGCCCGGGCACGCCCAGCTGCCCATCATCCGCCCAGACAAGAAGGCCATAGAAACCCGTGAACTTCTTCAGCCGCCTGTTCGGTTTCCTCAGCCAGGATATGGCCATCGACCTCGGGACCGCAAACACACTCGTCTATGTCCGGGGCCGCGGCATCGTGCTCAACGAGCCGTCCGTCGTCGCGATGGAGACGGTGAACGGCCGCCGCGGGGTGAAGGCGGTCGGCAATGACGCCAAACTGATGATGGGCAAGACGCCCGGCAACGTGGAGGCCATCCGCCCGCTTCGCGACGGGGTGATTGCCGACATCGAAGTCGCCGAGGACATGATCAAATACTTCATTTCCAAGGTTCACGGGAAGTCGAACTGGCTGCCGTCGGGGCCTGAGATCGTGATCTGCGTGCCGTCGGGTTCGACCCCGGTGGAACGGCGCGCGATCCGGGATGCTGCCAACAACGCGGGGGCAAGCCAGGTCCACCTGATCCTGGAGCCGATGGCGGCCGCGATCGGGGCCGGCATGCCGGTGACCGAGCCGATCGGGTCCATGGTGGTGGACATCGGGGGCGGCACCACCGAAGTCGCGGTGCTGTCGCTGCGGGGCCTGGCCTACACCACCAGTGTGCGCGTGGGCGGGGACAAGATGGACGAAGCGATCGTCAACTATGTCCGCCGGAACCACAACCTGCTGATCGGGGATTCGACCGCCGAGCGGATCAAGAAGGAAATCGGGACTGCGCTGCCGCCGGCGGACGGCATCGGCGTGACCGTCGAGATCAAGGGTCGTGACCTTGTGAACGGGGTTCCCAAGGAGATCACCATCAACCAGGGACAGGTGGCGGACGCCCTGTCGGAGCCCGTGTCGCAGATCGTCGAGTCGGTGCGGCTTGCGCTCGAGAACACGGCGCCGGAGCTTGCGGCCGACATCGTGGACCAGGGTATCGTGCTGACGGGTGGCGGTGCGCTGCTGGGCAGCCTTGACGAGGCGTTGCGCCAGGCAACCGGCCTTCCCGTCACGGTGGCCGAGGATCCGCTGTCGTGCGTGGCGCTGGGAACCGGCCGCGCGCTCGAGGACCCCGTCTACCGGGGTGTGCTGATGGGGGCCTGAGGGCCACCCTAAAGCGACTGGAGAGCGACTGGCGCCAAGGGGACCGGATGAATCGCATGCCCCCTCCTTCCCGATTGCGGCCGGCCCGCCGGACCAGTTTTGCGCGCCGCGACAGCAATCTTGCGCTTCTGGGGGCGCTGTTTGCCGGCGTGGTGCTGGCCTTTGCGCTGCTGCTGCTGCTGCTGCAGCGGGTGAACCCCGAGCTTGGCAGCCGCATGCGCGGCGCGACCGCCGATGCGCTGTCGCCGATCATCTCCGTGGCGCGTGCGCCCGTGGAGGGCATCCGCCGCATCGGTGGCGCAATCGGGGATCATCGCAATGTGGTGGCTGAGAACCGGCGGCTGAAGGCAGAGCTGGCCGAGGCGGAAGCGCGGGCGGCCCAGGCGGGCAAGCTTGAGGCCGAGGTGAAGCGGATGGATGCGCTGTTGGGGCTGCGTCGGCCGGAGCGCCGGCTGGTCGCGTCGGCCGTGGCATCCGCCGTTTCGGCGAGCGCGGGGCAGCGGCAGGCGATCATCAGTGCGGGGCTTGCCGACGGCGTGCGGCCGCGGATGCCGGTGATCGCAGCGGATGGCCTTGCCGGCCGGGTCACCGAGGTTGGCCAGGGGGCCGCGCGGGTCATGCTGCTGACTGACGCCGACAGCCGCGTTCCGGTGAAGGTGCTGCGTACGGGCTGGACGGGCCTCGCCGTCGGCACCGGTGGCACGCTGATGGATTTCCAGTTCGACATCGCGTCCGGAACCGATAGGATCCGCGTTGGTGACCGACTGGTGACATCGGGGGACGGCGGCCTTTATCCACCTGGCGTTCCGGTGGGGGTGATCATCGACGCGACGGCCAACCCGCCGCGCGCACGGCCGCTTGCCAATCCCACGGGACTGGGCGCGGTGATGGTGGAAGCCCCCTGGCTTCCTCCACCTGAGATCGTGGCGGCGGCGCCTGCCCCCGGCGAGCCTGATCGTGCCGTGCCGACGACCCCGGCGGCTGCCCCTGCGGCCATCGTTGGCGGCCGGCCTCCGGCGCCGGCCGCCGTGCCGGCGGCTGGCGCAGCGGCGGCAGGCGCAGCGGTGACAAGGTGATGACGGACTTTCCGCGCCGGATCGGCGACCGGGGCGAGACCCTGCGCCGCATGGTTCCAGCCGGCACCGTGCTCTTGGCCTTGCTGGTGATGGCGCTTCCGCTGCCGCTGGCATGGGGTGTGATGCCCCATGTGGCGCTGCTGTTCGTGATGCTGTGGGCCAGCATCCAGCCGCGGCTGATGCCGGCCTGGGGCGCCTTCCTTCTGGGCCTGTTTGCCGACCTGTTGTTCGGCGGGCCGATCGGCATCTGGGCCCTGCTGTTTGCCGCGACGGTTGTCGTGATCCGGCTGATCGAGGCCTCGACCGAGGGGCATGCACTGCTGTTCGACTGGGTGATGGCCGGGCTGGTCGCGCTGGCTGCGCATCTGCTGGCCTGGCAGTTGCTGCGGTTCCTGGGTTCGTCTGCGCCCGCTGCGCCCTTTCTGGCGCAGGCGGCCCTCACCGCGCTCGCCTATCCGCCGGTTGCGGCGATGGCCGCGCGCATCCAGCTCCGCCTTGCCGTGTCGGCCGACTGAGCGGGCCGGGGCCTTTGGCGGGCGAGATCGATACCAGCCGGGTCTTTGACCGCCGGGCCTTTTTCCTGGGGGCCCTGCAGGTTGCTGCGGGGACGGCGCTGATCGGGCGGATGGGGTATCTGTCGATCGCGCAGGCCGACAAGTACAAGGTGGCGGCCGAGGAGAATCGCGTTGCGCTTCACCTGATCCCTCCGCGGCGGGGCTGGATCGTCGACGCGACGGGCGCCGCGATCGCAACCAACCGTCCGGCCTATGCAGTGGAGCTGATCCCGAGCCTGGTGGGCGATCTTGAGTCCGCGATCGCAAGGGTTGCTGCGATCGTGCCGCTGGCGCCGACCGATCGGGCGCGCATCCTGGAGGAGGCCAGGGACCTGCCGCCTTCGGCTGCGCTGACGATCGCCAATGACATCGGATGGGATGCCTTTGCCGCGTTGAACCTCGAGCTCGCGGACATGCCGGGGCTTCAGCCGCAGCGGACCTATGTGCGGCATTATCCCGACGGCGAGGCCTTTGCCCATCTGACGGGCTATGTGGGGCGCGCCACCGCCGAGCAGTACAAGACGTCCCGCGAGCCCCTGTATCTGTTGCCCGGCTTCCGGATCGGCAAGTCGGGGATCGAGAAGGGGAAGGACGCGCCGCTGCGCGGCAAGGCCGGCGCCCGGCGGGTGGAGGTGAACGCCCGCGGCCGGATCGTGAAGGAACTGGACACCCAGCCGGATGTGCCGGGCGAGAGCGTGCAGCTGACCATTGATCGGGGGCTTCAGGCCTTCACTGCAGCCCGCGTGGGTCGCGAGAGCTGCTCGGTGGTGGTGATCGACGTGACCAACGGCGACATCAAGTGCCTGCTGTCCATGCCGGCCTTCGATCCCAATGTCTTTTCGAACCGGATTCCGTCGAAGCTGTGGAAGGAGCTGCAGGAGGACGAGAAGAAGCCGCTGCTGAACAAGTCGCTGCAGGGTCTGTACGTGCCGGGATCCACCTTCAAGCCCGTGACGGCGCTGGCCGCTCTGGCGGAGGGTGCGCTGCCGTCACAGCGGGTGGTCTGCAACGGGCGCTATCGGCTGGGGAGCAACACCTGGCACTGCCACAAGCGGTCCGGCCACGGATCGGTCGACATGCGGTCCGGCATTGCGAAGAGCTGCAACGTCTATTTCTACACCATGGCCCGACAGGTCGGGCCGCAGGCCGTGGCCGACATGGCCCGCAAGCTTGGCCTGGGATACCGGTTCGATCTTCCGATGCCCGAACAGAAGCCCGGCGAAGTGCCGGACCCGGCCTGGAAGAAGGCGCGCTTCGGCGAGGAGTGGAAGGTCGCCGACACGCTGAACATGGCGATCGGCCAGGGCTATGTGCTGATGAACCCGCTGCAGCTGGCGGTCATGACGGCGCGCATCGCGACGGGGCTGGTGGTGGAGCCGCGGATGCTGGCCGGCAGGGCCCCGAAGCCGTTCGAGCCGCTGCCCATTCCGCCAGACTATCTGGAAGTTGTGCGGCAGGGCATGGACGATGTGGTGAACGGCCCCGGCGGCACGGCACGCGCCTCGGCACTGCGGGTGCAGGGCGTCCGCATGGGCGGCAAGACCGGGACGGCGCAGGTGCGACGGATCAAGGGCTCGGCCCGCGGGGGCGCGAACGTGCCGTGGAAGTTCCGCGACCATGCGCTGTTCATCGCCTTCGCGCCGGTGGACAATCCGCGCTATGCGATCAGCGTGGTGGTGGAGCATGGAATCGGTGGATCGAAGGCGGCAGCGCCGATCGCCAAGGATGTGCTGACCTACATCTTCGACCGCCCGGCAGCCGAAAAGCAGCTGGCCGGTGTGCTAGAGGCGCGTGAGCGGGCGCGGATTGCCCGGGAACAGGCGCTTCTGCGGGAACAGGAGGCTGCGCGGGCCGCAGCCGCTGTGGCAACTGCGGGGCCTCCCGGATCGCCGGCTGTTTCGGGAGCAACGGCACCATGATGGGAAGCCTGCTCAATTCAAGGTGGCCGCAGCGGGTTCTGGCCCTTCCGTGGCGGATTCTTCTGCTGATTGCCGCCATAGGCGGCTTTGCGGTCGTCGTGCTCTATTCGGCCGCCGGTGGCAGCATGCAGCCCTGGGCCTTCAACCATGCGTTGCGCTTCTCGATCTTCCTGGGCGCGGCCATCCTGATTGCGCAGGTTCCGCTGGGGTTCTGGTTGCGGATTGCCTATCCGCTCTATGCGGTGGTGCTGGTGGCCCTGATCGGGGTTGAGATCGTGGGCGGGATATCCGGCGGGTCGCAGCGATGGCTGGACCTAGGCTTCATCCGGCTGCAGCCGTCGGAGTTCATGAAGCTTGCGATCGTGATTGCGCTGGCGCGCTTCTATCACTTCCTCCCGCGCGGCTATGCCGCCCGACTGCCGGGGATCTGGCCGCCGCTTGCGCTGATCGGAATGCCGTTTGCGCTCGTGATCCTCCAGCCGGATCTGGGCACCGCGCTGATGATCCTGGCGGGCGGCGCGACGATGATGTTCCTCGGCGGCCTGCCGCTACGCTGGTTCCTGATCCCGGGGGTGGCCGGTCTGGCCGCCTTGCCGCTGGTCTACAACCTGCTGCACGATTATCAGAAGCGGCGGGTGATGATCTTCCTCGATCCCGAGGCCGACCCGCTTGGTGCGGGGTATCACATCACCCAGTCCAAGATCGCGATCGGATCCGGTGGCCTGACCGGCAAGGGCTTCCTGAAGGGTTCGCAGAGCCATCTTCAGTATCTGCCTGAGCAGCAGACCGACTTTGTCTTTGCAACCATGGCCGAGGAATGGGGCCTGATGGGGGGCGCCGCGCTGCTGATCGCCTATGGGATCGTCCTCAACTGGGGCATTCGCGTTGGCCTTCAGGCGCGCACCCAGTTCGCCCGGCTGCTCGCGGTAGGCCTTTCGATGACGATCTTCTTCTACGTGCTCATCAACTCGATGATGGTGATGGGTCTCGCGCCCGTGGTCGGCATTCCCTTCCCGCTCGTCAGCTATGGCGGCAGCGCGATGATGACCGTGATGATCGCGCTCGGCATTGTGATGGGCGTGTATCGGCAGCGGCGCCTCGAGCACCTCTAGGCGCGCCAGCCTGCCGCCGGCACAGCAGAATCGGCTGGACAAGCCCCGAGGTCCTTGGTAACGGCGCGCCTCCCCGAGGGAGCACAGCCTCCCGCTGGCCATGACACGGCCCGGAATGGACGCATAGCTCAGTTGGTAGAGCAGCTGACTCTTAATCAGCGGGTCCTAGGTTCGAGCCCTAGTGCGTCCACCATTTCCCAGAATGCGGGTGCTGCAACTGTGCAGCAAAGTCCCTATGCCGTGCGGATGACCAGCCTTGCCGATCGTGCCCGCGCTTTGGATTCCACAGACCCGCTTGCAGGGTTCCGC
>JAIXYT010000038.1 GCA_027490095.1 Sphingomonadales bacterium
CAGGTGATCGACGGCCGCGGCTGGCGCTCGGGCGCCCTGGGCGAGCGCCGCAAGCTCACCCAGTGGTTCCTCAAGATCACCGATTTCGCCGACGAACTCGCCGCCGATCTCGCAACGCTCGACCAGTGGCCCGAAAAGGTCCGGGTCATGCAGGAAAACTGGATCGGCAAGTCCCGCGGCCTCCGGTTCACCTTCGCGGTCGACACGCCCCCCGCCGGCGTCCCCGCCGCGTTCGACGTCTTCACCACCCGCCCCGACACGCTGTTCGGTGCCAGCTTCGCCGCCGTCGCCATCGACCACCCGCTCGCCACGGCAATCGCCACCGACAACGCGGCAGCCCAGGTCTTCATCGACGCGTGTCGGCAAAGCGGCACGGCCGCCTCCGAGATCGAGACCGCCGAGAAGAAGGGCTTCGACACCGGCCTTTCGGTCGTCCATCCGCTGGATGCAACGCGCCGCCTGCCCGTCTTCATCGCCAACTTCGTGCTGATGGAATATGGCACCGGTGCCATCTTCGGCTGCCCCGCGCACGACCAGCGCGACCTCGATTTCGCCCGAAAATACATGCTCCCCGTGCCCCGCGTCGTCGCGCTGCCGGGCGAGGAGAATGAACCCATCGGCGACGAGGCCTACACCGGCCCGGGCCGCATCATCAATTCGCAGTTCCTCGACGGCCTGGATGTGGAGGCCGCCAAGGCCGAAGTGATCCGCCGCGCGGAATCCGGCGGCTGGGGCCAGGGCACCACCGTGTTCCGCCTGCGCGACTGGGGCATCTCGCGCCAGCGCTACTGGGGAACGCCCATCCCCATCATCCACTGCGTGGATTGCGGCGCGGTTCCCGTCCCCAAGGCCGACCTTCCCGTGGTTCTCCCCGAGGATGTCGCCTTCGACACGCCGGGGAAGCTCCTCGATCTCCACCCCACCTGGAAGCATGTCCCCTGCCCGAACTGCGGCAAGCCCGCCGAGCGCGAGACCGATACGCTCGACACCTTCGTCGACTCAAGCTGGTACTTCATCCGCTTCGCGTCCCAGCCGGCCGACCGCCCGTTCGACCGTGAAGAAGCGGAAAAGTGGCTTCCCGTCGCCCAGTATATCGGCGGCATCGAGCATGCGATCCTGCACCTGCTCTACAGCCGCTTCTTCACCCGCGCGCTGAACCACATCGGCCAGATCGGCATCACCGAACCCTTCAAGGGCCTGTTCACCCAAGGCATGGTCACGCACGAGACGTACAAGTCGCAAGGCGGCGACTGGCTCGAGCCAGGCGCAGTCGAAAGGCGCGGCGACACCCTGATCGAGATCGCGACCGGCACCCCCGTGCAGCCGGGCCGCATCGAGAAGATGTCCAAGTCGAAGAAGAATGTCGTCGACCCGGACGCCATCCTCGATCGCTATGGTGCCGACGCCGCCCGCTGGTTCATGCTCTCCGACAGCCCGCCCGAACGCGACCTGCAATGGTCCCTCGCCGGCATCGAGGGCGCCGCCCGCTTCGTCCAGCGCCTGTGGCGCATCGCCCTCCTCGCAAGGGAGGCTCCCGCAGGCGACAACACAGACCTCACCCGCACCCTCCACAAGGCAATCGACGGCATCACCAACGACATCGACCGCCTGCAGTTCAACAAGGCCGTCGCCCGGGCCTACGAACTGTCGGCCGCGATCGAGAAGGCCGCTCCGTCGGCCGCCCGTGCCGACGCCGCCAGGACCCTGCTTCGCCTTGTTGCCCCCATGGTGCCCCATGTCGCCGAGGAAGCCTGGGCGATGCTCGGGGAAACCGGCCTCATCGCCGACGCGCCCTGGCCCGTCGCCGATCCGGCCCTGCTGGTCGACACGCAGGTCACCTATGCCGTCCAGGTGAACGGCAAGCTCCGCGAAACCGTCGTGCTCGCCAAGGGCCTCCCCCGCGCGGATGTCGAGGCTGCCGTCATGGCCCTGCCCCGGATCCAGGCCCTCACGGCCGGCGCCGCGCCGAAGAAGGTGATCGTCGTTCCCGACCGCCTGGTGAACATCGTTGCCTGACCAGCACGGCCTCAAGGCGCTCGCCGCCCTGCTGCTGCTTGCCCTCGCAGCTTGCGATCTCCAGCCCGTCTACTCCGCAGGCTCGCAAGGCGCTGCGCAGTCCCTTCTCGCCAGCGTCGAAGTCGCCCCAATCCCAGACCGGGCCGGCTTCCTCGTGCGAAGCCGCCTCGTCGACCGCATGCAGCCCTCGGGCAACCCCACCCTGAAGCTCGAGGTCGCGCTCGATGACGACATAATCGGCTTCGGCATCCGCGGCGACAACTCGATCATCCGCGAACGGCGCACGCTGCGCGCCCGCTACCGCCTCACCGACATCGCCACCGGCAAGGTGCTTCTCGACACCACGGCCACCGCAGATGCCGGCATCGACGTCGTCAGCTCCGAATATGCCGTCGTCGCCGCGGAATCGACCACCCTCGAACGGCTGTCCCAGAACATCGCCGACCAGATCGTCGCCCGCCTCGCGCTGATGGGCCGTCCCGCAGCCCCGCAATGACGGCCGTCAGGCGCCCCGATCTCCAGCGCCGCCTCGCCGCCTGGGATCCTGCGGTCCGCCTCATTCTTCTCTCCGGCCCCGACGAATCCGCAAGCCGCGGCCTAGCCCTCGAAGCCCTGAAGGCACTCGGCGACCCCACCGACCCCATGGCCCTCACCGACTTCACCGCCGACGAGCTGAAGTCCGATCCGGCAAAACTCGCCGACGAGGCCGCCGCCGTCTCCATGTTCGGCGGCCGCCGCCTGATCCGCGTCACCGGCGCTGCCGAGAATTGCGCCGAAGCCGTGCGCATCCTCCTCGCCGCCCCCGTCGCCGGTAACCCCGTGGTCATGCTCGCCGGCGACCTCCCGAAAACCAGCGGCTTGCGCAAGCTCGCCGAGGACAGCCCGCTGGCACTCGCCCTCCACAGCTATCCGCTCGCCGGCGCCGAACTCGACCGCTGGCTCCAGGCCGAAGCGCGCGGGCTCGGCCTGCGCCTCGACAGCGGCGTCACCGACCGGCTGATCTCGGCCACAGGCGCCGACACCGGCATCCTCGCCTCCGAGCTCGCCAAGTTCGCCCTCTTCCTCGACGCAAGCCCCGAGGCCCCGAAATCCCTCGAGCGCAGCCACCTCGCAGCGCTGGGCGCCGACAGCGCCGAGGAGGACATGGGCCTCCTCGTCCAGGCCATCATCGCCGGCAACGGCCCCGCGGCAGACCGCCAGCTTCGCCTCCTCGAAGGCAGCAGCGCGATTCCCGCACTCCGCGCGCTCGCGCGCCGCCTCCTCCAGATGGCCGAGGCCCGCGCCGCCGTCGACAGCGGCCAGCAGCCCCAGGCCGCCGTCAAGGCGCTCCGCCCGCCGATCTTCTGGAAAGACGCCGACATGGTCGCCGCGTCCCTGCGACACTGGCCGATGCCCCGCATCCGCCACGCACTCGCAACCCTCCTCGCAGGCGAGCAGGCCATCAAGACCCCGCGCAGCCCGGGCGACACCGCCGGCTGGCAGGCAATTGCCGCACTTGCACAGCCTCGGCTTGGAATGGGCCGGGAAAGCGCCTAACTTCGCCTGTGATGGCAGCAGCCGAAAACGCCCCCAAAGGCTTCTTCGCCGACAAGAACCGCGCCTTCTGGACCCTCCAGATCGCCGGCTGGGCCGGCTATTTCCTGCTCCGCTCATTGGGCGGCCTCGCCAACCGGATGGGCATCAGCTTCATCCTCCCCACCATCCTCGTCACCGTCACGGGCTTCTCCATCACCCTGCTGATGGCCTGGGCCTACCGCGCCATCATCCGCATGAAGCCCCTCTGGGTGTGGACCCTCTCCCTCCTCATCCTCGCCGGCGCCGCAATCCTCTTCTCCGCGATCGAGGTCTGGGCCCACGCCACCTTCTACGAACCCGGCTGGCGCCCGCAGGGCATCGAATTCTTCGGCGCCATCCTCCTCACGCTCGCCATCCTCGGCGCCTGGTCGGGCCTCTACTACGGCATCAACTACTATCTGCTCCTCGACGAACAGGCCGAACGCTTCGAACGCATGGCCGCGCAAGCCAACAGCGCCCAGCTTGAAATGCTGCGCTACCAGATCAACCCGCACTTCCTCTTCAACACGCTCAACTCCATCAGCACGCTGGTTCTCCTGTCCGAGACGGAGAAAGCCAACACCATGCTCTCCCGCCTCTCCTCCTTCCTGCGCTACTCCCTCGTCGGCGAGCGCGAAGGCCAGGCCACCGTCGCCCAGGAAATCCAGGCCCTCCAGCTCTACCTCGAGATCGAGCGCACCCGCTTCGAAGACCGCCTGCGCACCCGCTTCGACATCGCGCCCGAAGTCCTGAACGCCCGCATCCCCTCGCTCCTCCTCCAGCCGCTGGTCGAAAACGCCGTCAAATACGCCGTCACCCCGCTCGAGGAAGGCGCCGACATCTGGGTCACCGCCCGCCGCCTCGGAGACCGCCTCGAACTCTCCGTCGCAGACACCGGCCCCGGCCTCGGCGACACACGGCCGAACCCCGACAAGGCCGTCCCCACCGGCACCAACGTCGGCCTCGCCAACATCCGCGAACGGCTGCAACAGGCCTATGGCGACGACCATCGCTTCGAAATCCTGCCCAACGCAGGTTCACCCCTCGTTCAAACCGGAGCAGCCAAGGGCCCGGGCGTACTCGCCGTGATCGAGATCCCCCTGCAGCTCGTCTCCGCCGCCGAAGCGGCCCGTGCGGACCGGCTGGCAGGCCCAAGTTATGAGGTTGTCCAATGAACATCCGCACGTTGCTGGTCGACGATGAATCCCTCGCCATCCAGGGCCTGGAACTCCGCCTGAAGCCCTTCGCCGACGTGGAAATCGTCGGCCGCGCCATGAACGGCCGCGAAGCCATCCGCGCCATCCGCACCGAAAAGCCCGACCTCGTCTTCCTCGACGTCCAGATGCCCGGCTTCGACGGCTTCTCCGTCGTCTCGGCACTCGCCGACATCACGCCGCCGCTCTTCGTCTTCGTCACCGCCTATTCCGACCACGCGATCAAGGCCTTCGACGCCCAGGCGGTCGACTATCTCATGAAGCCCGTCGAAACCGACCGCCTTGCCCAGACCATCGAACGCGTCCGCCTGCGCCTCCAGGAAAAGCGCATGTGCGACGAAGCCGAACGCCTCGCCGCCAAGCTCGCCGAAATCGACCCCTCCTCGGTCTCCACCCTGCAACCGGCCGCCGAACCCGCCGCCGACCGGTTCGAAAAGATCATCAACGTGAAAGACCAGGGCCAGATCTTCCGCGTCGACGTCGACACCATCGAAAAGATCGACGCCGCCGGCGACTACATGTGCCTCACCACCGCAGACCAGACCCTCATCCTGCGCGAAACCATGAAAGACCTCGAACGCCGCCTAGACCCGCGCAAATTTCAACGCGTCCACCGCTCCACCATCGTGAACCTCGAAAACGTCCGCCAGGTGAAGCCCCACACCAACGGCGAATGCTTCCTCACCCTGGCCTCAGGCGCGACGGTGAAGGTGAGCCGCAGCTACCGAGACGTAGTCGCGCGCTTTTTGTAGGGCGTTCGCAGGGGCGCTGCCCCTGCACCCCGGCAGGGAAATGATTTCCCTGCACCCACGGATTTTGAACGAGCCCCACACCGTCACCCCGGGCTTGCCTGCGCCCGCGAAGGCGGGGGATCGGGGCCCAGCTTCAATTGCGCCCTCGGCGCGCAATGACTTCGGCAGTATCTGCCGCTGTACTATCTATGCCACGTGCTGGTCAGCCACTTCCGCCAATTGCGGAGAATCGCCAGAATTCCGTAGCAGAACGCAACTGACAGGAATTGAAGGAAAACAAGCCAGATCTGCGTAATCCCATCTTGCGCATCTGGTTTGTGGAACTGAAAAATGAGCAGCCATCCCATCGTTGCGACAATAGCAGCCTCGACCACCAGCCAGTAGGCCGCTTCAAGTGTCGATATCTGTCTTCGACAAGCCAAGGCAGTAGCGACTGCCGCTGGCCCTACGAAAATCGGCACGAAGAGAATGTTGAGGATGACTATGACCCAACCGTCAGAACGCCAGATTCCGAAACATAACCAGGCTATGCAATAGGTATAGAATAGCCAAATCGCGACCGACCCCGGGTGCAGAACTCGCATCTATCCGCACTTCCACAATGTAATCGATTGCAAGGGTATCTGCTTCCGGCAGGGCATTCAATGCCCTGCCGGGTGGCGGGCAGCGCCCGCCCCGCCTGCCCCTGCGAAAGCAGGGGTCGGCGGCATGGATGAAGCCCTCGTCAATCACTGATGTAAGGCATGATCAGCCCAGCCGATGCGGCGTCGGATCACCCCGTTCGGCGACAAGCTCGATGTGCGCGACCGCGAGATTGCGATGATAGGCGGCAGCCACCTCCTGGACATTCGCTCCGGCCAGCGATGCCAGTCGTTCGGGAATCTCGGCTTCGGCCGTCGTCGCGACCACTTGCGCTGCCTGGGCCTCATCAAGCCCCAGCGCTTGCGCCGTCATGCGCGCGGCCCGCGCCCGGCGGCGGAACTCGAAGTCCAGCAGGCGTGCGGACTCCCACTCCTCCTTCTTGCTCATGGCCTTTCCGAGATCGAACACCATGATCCCAGTATCGGCATGGTGCCGGCCGTCTTCAAGCCGATGAGATCGCTCGCCCCCCTAGCCACGCCGCCCCCACAGTGCCAATGCGCCCCCATGACCGAAAAACCGCACGCCGGCGCGCGCCACGCCCCTGATCCAACCATGCTCGCCAAGACCGAGGTGCTGGTGGAGGCGTTGCCTTATCTGCAGCGCTATGCCGGGCAGACCTTCGTGGTGAAATATGGCGGCCACGCGATGGGCGATCCCGAGCTTGCCCGCGATTTCGCCGAGGACATCGTGCTGTTGAAGCAGGTCGGCATCCGCCCGGTCGTCGTGCACGGCGGCGGCCCGCAGATCGGCGCCATGCTGAAGCGGCTGGGGGTCGAAAGCCGCTTCGTCGACGGCCTGCGCGTCACCGACGCCGCGACGGCCGAAGTCGCCGAGATGGTGCTGGGCAGCATCAACAAGGAGCTCGTCCGCTGGATCAGCGAGGCCGGCGGCAAGGCGGTGGGCCTCTCCGGGAAAGACGCCGGCCTCATCACCGCCGAGAAGGTTACCCGCACAGCCCGCGACCCCGGATCGGCCATTGAACAGGCCGTCGATCTCGGCTTCGTCGGCGAACCGGCAAAGGTCGATCGCCACGTCCTCGATGTCCTCACCGCCGCCGATTTCATCCCCATCGTCGCCCCCATCGGCGCCGGCGCCGACGGCCACACCTACAACATCAACGCCGACACCTGCGCGGGCGCGATCGCGAGCGCCTTGGGTGCCGCCCGCTTCTTCCTCTTGACGGACGTGCCCGGCGTGCTCGCAAAGGACGGTGCGCTCCTCACCGACCTCAGCCCCGACGATGTCGCCGCGCTCGAGGCCGACGGCACCATAACCGGTGGCATGATCCCCAAGCTCGAAACCTGCGTGAACGCCGTCAACGGCGGGGTGGACGCCGCCGTCATCCTCGACGGCCGCGTCCCCCACGCCATGCTGCTCGAAATCTTCACCCGGCGCGGCGCCGGAACCCTGGTCCGCCGCACGGCCTGAGCCGACGGCTCAGATAGCGCCCTTCAGCGCGTCCACCAGGTCGGTCTTCTCCCAGCTGAACCCGCCCTCGGCGTCCGGCGTCCGGCCGAAATGGCCATAGGCCGCGGTCCGCTGATAAATCGGCCGGTTGAGGCCCAGGTGGGTGCGGATGCCCTTGGGCGTCAGCCGCACGATCTGCGGCAGCGCCGCCTCGATCTTCGCCTCGTCCACGGTCCCCGTGCCGTGCGTGTCCACCAGGATCGACAGCGGTTCGGCAACCCCGATCGCGTAGGACAGCTGGATCGTCACCCGCTTGGCAAGGCCGGCCGCCACGATGTTCTTGGCGAGGTAGCGCGCGATATAGGCCGCCGAACGGTCGACCTTGGTCGGGTCCTTGCCGCTGAAGGCGCCGCCGCCGTGCGGGGCCGCGCCGCCATAGGTGTCGACAATGATCTTGCGGCCCGTGACGCCGGCGTCGCCATCCGGCCCGCCGATCTCGAACAGCCCGGTCGGGTTCACATAGATGCCGGCCGCATTCGGCAGCCAGCCCTTGGGCAGCACATCCTCGAACACCGTCATCACATAGTCGCGAAGCCGCTTCTGCCCGGCGTCGTTCGAAAGCTCGCGCGTGTGCTGGGTCGAAACCACCAGTGCGGTGGCCTTCACCGGCACTTCATTCTCATACACCAGCGTCACCTGGCTCTTGGCGTCGGGCTCCAGGAAGTCGACCTTCCGCCCATGCCGGTCGGCCGCCATCCGCTCCAGGATGCGGTGCGAATAATACAGCGTCGCCGGCATCAGGTCGGGCGTCTCGTCGGTCGCATAGCCGAACATGATGCCCTGGTCGCCGGCCCCCTCGTCCTTGTTCCCGCTCTCGTCCACGCCCATCGCGATGTGCGCGGATTGCCCGTGCAGGTGGCAGGCAAAGTCCGCCGTCTGCCAGTGGAAGCCATGCTGTTCGTATCCGATGCGCTTCACCGTGCTGCGCGCGGCCTGCTCGATGTCGGCCAGCGTGGGGAACACGTCCGGGTTGCAGCGCACTTCACCCGCCAGCACGATGCGCTGGGTCGTTACCAGCGTTTCGCACGCCACCCGCGCGACAGGATCGCGCGCCAGGAACAGGTCGACGACGGCGTCCGAAATCTGGTCGGCAACCTTGTCCGGATGGCCTTCCGACACCGATTCCGACGTAAAGGTGAAGCTGCTGCGGGGCATGGACACTCCTCTGGATAATGCCGTCGCGCTACCCGCTGCCTCGCCGATTGGCAAGGGACATAAAGAGATGTTTATGTCTTTTTGTCTTAACGGCGCCGACGCAGCCCGGCCCCGATCACCACCAGAAGCAACGCAAACAGCCCCGGCGCTGCCAGCCCCGCATGCGCAAACGGCGTCGCCGGCAGCGCCGCTGGCAGGTCGACAAAGGCGTGCGCCGCCCCGCCGGCGGGCAGCGTCGCAGCCAGCCCGCCCCGCGCATCGATCACGCCCGAAATCCCCGTCGGCGTCACCCGCACCACCGGCAGCCCTTCCTCGATCGCCCGCAGCCGCGCCTGCGCATGGTGCTGTGGCGGCCCGGACGCGCCGAACCAGGCATCGTTCGAAACCGTCAGGATGAACGCCGGCCGCTCGGCCCGGTCCACGATCGCGCCAGGGAAGATGATCTCGTAGCAGATGTTGGGCGCAACCGCGGGCAGCCCAGGCAGCTTCCACGTCACCGGCCCCGTGCCGGCCAGGAAGTCCAGGCTGCCGGGCACCAGCCGTGCCAGCCCCAGCGGCTCCGCAATCACCCGCAGCGGCAGATACTCGCCCCCCGGCACCAGGTGCGACTTGTCATAGCGCGCCAGAACCCGCCCGTCATGGCTCAGCGCATAGAGGCTGTTGCGCGCCCCCGTGATCGAACCGGCCGCATCGCGCTCGATCGCAACCCCACCCGTCAGAAGCAGGGTTTCCGGCGCAAAGCCTTCCGTCAGCACCGCCCCCAACCCCGGCGTTTCCTCCAGCGGATACTCCACCGTCGCCTCCGGCCAGATCACCGCTGCCGGCGCAGGCTGCCCGGCCAGGGCAGCCCGCGTCTGCAGCACGGCCTGCTCAAGGCTCCGCTGCAATCCGCCGTCCGAATGCTTGTCCTCGATCCGCGTGCCGGGCTGCACCAGCAGCAGCCTCACGCCCGTGTCCGCCGGCAGCGGCGCCTGCACGCGCGGAACCATCAGGCCCAGTCCCAGCAGCAGCGGAAACAGCAGCACCAGCGCCCCCCGTCCGGGCTCTCCGCGCCCCGCCAGCAGCGCGGCAAGGCTTCCGCCCGCCAGCACGGCCAGCGCCGACAGCCCGTTCGCCCCCACCAGCGCCGCCAGCTGCGCCACGCCCGGCAGCTGCAACCAGCCCGCCCCCAGCGGGTTCCAGGCAAATCCGGAAAACAGGGTCCCCCGCAGGATCTCGGCCAGCGTGAACAGTCCCGCGAACAGCAGCGCCAGGGGAACAACCCTGTCCGTCAGCCGCCGCGCCGCCCAGGCGGCAAACGCGGTGTAGGCGCCCAAGAACAGCGAAAGCCCCACCACCGCCACCCAGCCGAGCCAGACAGGCATGTTCGACTGGTAGGTGAAGGCCGTCGCGATCCACGTCAGCCCCACTCCGAAATTCCCGAACCCGAACAGCAGCCCAAGCGCAAAGCTCCGTCCTGCCGGCGCCTGCACCAGCAGGATCAGCAGCAGCGCCACCCCCAGCACGGGCCCCGCAATCGTGCCCACCGGCTGGAAGGCCAGCGCCGACAGCGCGCCCGCCCCGAAGGCCGCCAGCAGCGCCGCCCAGCCGGGGAGGGTCGCCAGCCCGCGGATCAGGCGCGGCGGTTCGGAAAGGGCTGCATCCATGCCCGGCCCTTAGCCTCCGCCGAAGCCCCCCGCCACCCGCAGACTCGACTGGCGCGCCCGCCTCGTCCATCAGCCGCACCCATGTCCGATCCCGCCCCCGCCCCCGATCTCTCGCCGGCCATCGTCCTCGTCCGCCCCCAGCTCGGCATGAACATCGGCATGGCCGCGCGCGCCATGGGCAATTTCGCGCTGCAGTCGCTGCGCCTGGTCGCCCCGCGCGATGGATGGCCCAACCCCGAAGCAGGCCCGCCGGCCGCCGGCGCAGACCATGTGCTCGATGGCGCAACCGTCCACGACGACGTCGCCGGCGCGCTTGCCGACTGCGCGCTCACCTTCGCCACCACCATGCGCGGGCGCGACATGGTGAAGCCCGTCGTCACCCCCCGCGAAGCCGCAGCCATGATCCGCGACGCGGCCGCCCGGGGCATCCGCTCCGGCATCCTGTTCGGGCCGGAACGCTCAGGGCTGACTGCCGATGATCTCGCACCCGTGCAGACCATCATCACCTGCCCGGTAAACCCCGGCTTCGGCTCGCTGAACCTCGCCCAGGCCGTGCTTCTCGTCGGCTATGAATGGTTCCAGTCCGGCGATCCCGCCACGGTTCCCCAGGACGATCATGTGCCCGCGCCCCACGCCGAGGTCGCAGGCCTCATCGCCCATCTCGAATCCGCGCTCGACGAAGCCGGCTATTTCCACGTGCCCGACCGCACGCCCGCCACGCGCCGCACCCTCGCGCACATGCTCACCCGGCCCCAGTTCTCCGCGCAGGAAGTCCGCACGCTGCGCGGCATTGTCCGCGCGCTGGCCGAAGAGCGAAAGCGGCGCACCCGGCCCTAGCCGCGCGCTCGCGCGGCTCAGCCGTCGGTGGCGATCGTGTAGCCCCGGCCCCAGACCGTCTCGATCACCGGCGGCGCGCCGGCTTCCGACAGCTTGCGCCGCAGCTTGCAGATGAACACGTCGATGATCTTCATCTCCGGTTCGTCGCGGCCGCCATACAGGTGGGACAGGAACATTTCCTTGGTGACCGTCATGCCGCGCCGCGTCGCCAGATACTCCAGGCAGGCATATTCCTTGCCCGTTAGCGGCACCTGCACGCCCGCAACCGAGGCGCGGTGGGCCACCAGGTCCAGCGTCAGCGCACCCAGGTGAATCTCCTGCGGGGCCGCCGCCCGCGAGCGCCGCAGAACGGCATGGACCCGCGCCAGCAGCTCGTCCCGGTGGAACGGCTTGGTGATATAGTCGTCGGCGCCTTCCAGGAAATTCTCGATCTTGGATTCAAGCGCCGCTTCACCGGACAGGATGATCACCGGCGTGTCCGGCCGCATCTGCTGCAGCTGCTGAAGCACCTGGCTGCCCGTCATGTCGGGCAAGGTCAGGTCCAGCACCACGACATCGAAGCGGTAGGCCCGCGCAAGGTCCAGCGCGTCCTCGCCGAACCCCGTCACATACACGGTGAAGCCCGCCAGCTCGAGCATCCGGCTCAGCGCATCCGACAGAAGCCGGTCGTCCTCCACCAGCAGCAGGCGCGTCGTGCGCTGCGGCGCTGCAAAGCGCGACCGCGAGGGCGCTGCCGCCTTCGACATCTCGGTCCCCGCGTCGGCGCTGCGGGCGTCCGCCTCGGGCGCACCCTCGCTGCGACCATTCACGCGGAGTCCGTCAAGGCCATTGACCGGACTTCGGGATCCACTCGTGTTCATCAACGCCATCGTCTTGTTGTCCTTTCCGGCTTGCGAGCCTCTACGGCCGCAATCCGAGAGAATTTCGGGTCAGTCCCCAGTCCGTGCTGTCTGTCCGTGCTGTCGCGGCGGCGTCCGTCAGATTGCCCAGGGGCGGCTCAGGTCGCGGGTCTCCGGGCGCTCGACCTCGGGCGCCGGCGGCTTCACCGGATAATCGCGGTACAGCTGGATCCGCGTGACCCTGAGGCCCGGCACCCCGGCACGGTCGATCGATTCCTGCCACAGCTCCAGCTCCTCGGGGCTCAACCGGTACCGGGCGCAGGCCTCGGCAGCGGTCAGCAGGCCGCCGCGGATGGCAGCGATCACTTCGGCCTTCCGGCGAACCACCCACCGACGCGTGTCAGGCGGAGGCAGACTGTCCAGCGTGATGGGGCGACCCAGCGGTCCCGGAACCTCGATGGGCCGGTTGTCGTCGGCACGCGCACCGCTTGCAGGAGCGCCGCTCCCGGGCATGCCGCCGTCGATGTCCTTGGCCTCGTATGTCTTCATCTGTTCAACCCTTGCTCTTCCGACAAAGCAGTGAATGCCACGCAACGTCTCACCACATGGTTGGGCCACCGCTCCACCGGTCGGCACCTGCGGGGTGAACAGCCTCACCTGTCACCCGCGTCGGCACCTTCCGCCTGGATGGCTGCGGCTCTTGTGCTTTCCGCTCGGGCGTCCCATGTGCGGGACCGTCCCGGGCGGTCGGCGGCAGATCCGCTTTCCAACCCGACATCGCTGGCCTTCTGCTTGCCTTCTCCCAAGCAACGGCAGACTTGAGCCCGCCTTGAGACCATCGATGAGTGTAGGTACCCCGAAACGTGCGCAAAGTGGTGCAAAGCATTGTTAACGAAGATTCGGATCAGCCGCCGAAGCCCGGTGAAGACGCCGTTTCGGCTGCACTTCGTCACATTGCCGCCAGACTTCCGGCCCCAGGCAGCCGCGTCGTCGTTGCCATGTCCGGCGGGGTCGACTCCAGCGTGGTCGCCTCGATCGCACACTGGCACGGGTGCGAAACCATCGGGGTCACGCTGCGCCTGTCCGACAGCGACGCCGCCCCTTCGCGCGAAGGCGCCTGCTGCGCCGGCTCCGACATCGCCGACGCCCGCGCGGTCGCCGACAGGGCAGGCTTTGCCCATTATGTGCTCGACTATGTGTCGGCCTTCCGCGCCGAGGTGATGGAGGCCTTTGCCGACAGCTATCTGGCCGGCCGCACCCCCGTTCCCTGCATCAGCTGCAACCAGACCGTGAAATTCCGTGACCTGATGGCAGTCGCCGACGATCTCGGCGCAACCGCGCTGCTCACCGGCCACTATGTCCAGCGACTCGACGGGTCAGACGGCCCCGAACTGCACCGCGCGGCAGACCCGTCGAAAGACCAGAGCTACTTCCTCTTCGCGACCACGGGAGCCCAGCTCGCCCGGCTCGGCTTCCCGCTCGGCGGCCTCGACAAGCCCACCGTGCGGCTCCTCGCGCAGCATTTCGGCCTCCGGGTCGCCAACAAGCCCGACAGCCAGGACATCTGCTTCGTGCCCAATGGCGATTAACGCGCCGTCGTGAAGAAGCTCCGCCCCGAGGCGCAAGCCCCCGGCGACATCGTCGACATGCAGGGCCGCATCCTCGGCCGCCACACGGGCCTCGTCGGCTTCACCGTCGGCCAGCGCCGCGGCATCGACGTCGGCGGCCAGGCCGAGCCGCTCTACGTTGTCCGCCTCGAGCCCGAAACCAACCGCCTCGTTGTCGGCCCGCGCGCCGCACTCGCCGTCTCCACGGTCGAACTCGACAGTCTGAACTGGCTCGCCGGTCCGATCCCGCCGCAAGGCCTCGACGTCACCGTGAAGCTCCGCTCCATGGCCGCGCTCGCAGCCGCACGCCTGTTCGGCGGCGCCTCACCCCACCTCGCGCTTGCAGAGCCCCAGTTCGGCGTCTCTCCCGGCCAGGCTGCCGTCTGCTACGCCGGCAGCCGTGTCCTCGGCGGTGGGTTCATCCGGGCTGCTGCATAGCGGCCATCGCCGCCATCACGGCCGCCTGCATCTCGTCCGGCGTCGGGTTCCGCCGCAGCGTCAGCCCGCCGTTCACCTGCAGCGTCTGCCCGGTCACGAAGCACCCGTCGGATGCCAGCCACAGGCAGGCGTCCGCCACATCGTCCGACGTCCCGATCCGGCCCAGCGGATACTCCTTCGCAAAGGCCGCCTCCAGCCCCGGCGCCGCCATCGCATCGGCCGTCATCGGGGTCGCCGTCAGCCCGGGCGCAATGCTGTTCGCCCGCAACCCTTGCGCCCCATATTCATTCGCCACACAGCGGATCAGCGCATCCGCGCCCGACTTGGTGCCGATATAGGCCGCATGGTTCCACAGCAGCGCGAAGGTCGAGGCCGACGAGATCTGGATGATCGACCCGCCGCCCGTCATGTGCGTGACGGCGCTGCTGAGGAAATGGTGCACGCCCTTGAACTGCAGGGCCACAAGGTCATCCAGCTCGGCTTCCGAAATCTCGGTCAGCGGCTTCAGCAGCCCCCAGCCCGTCGCGTTCACCGCCACGTCCACCTTGCCATGCCGCTTCACGGTCTCGGCGAACAGCGCCTCCACCTCCGCCTTCCTGGTGATGTCGGCCAGCAGCCAGTCCCCGCCGATCGCGGACGCCACCGCCTTCAGCGGGGCCTCCTTCCGACCCGCCACCACCACCTTCGCACCGGCACCCGCAAACGCCCGCGCGATCACCTGCCCCATATTGTCCGTGCCGGCAGCGCCCAGCACGATCGCGACCTTTCCGTCCAGCCGGATCATGCGGCTTCTCCTGCAAAACGTGCCGTCGCCACGCCGTCGGCACCATAGACCGGCTCGATCAGGTCGACCCGATACTTGCGCGTCACCGCCCCCACGATCCCGAACTGAGAGAGATGCCCCAGCATCCCGAAGTAGGATGGCGCCACCAGATGCGCCGCCAGCTGGTCGGCGGTGTCCCACTCCTCGAACACATGGATCCGGTCGGGCAGATAGGGGTCGGCCGCCCAGCTGTAATGGCGGCAGCCCGGCTCGGCGAGCGCCTCGTCGATCAGCGCCTTCGCGCCGGCCAGCGCTGCATCCCGCTGCCCGGGTGCCAGGTCCACTTCGCCGGTGACAACGATCGGCATGTCAGGGTCTCCTCAGGCTGAACCGGCGCTCGGCAAACAGCCAGGCGCCCCCACGCTTCACAAGAACATCGTCATATCGTCCAAGCGGCCTTCGCTCGCCCTCGGGCCCTTCCAGCAGCTCGTGCGTCCACACCCGCCCCTCGGCCCGGTCGCCGGACACGACAATCGCGCCCGGCTGGCTGAAGAAGCCCACGAAGGAAAAGCCCGCCATCGCATTCGCCCACAGGCCCACGATGGCCGCCCGGCCTTCCACCCGCGTCCCCATCAGATCCCAAACGGCATCCTCGGCCCACAGGGCACCCCAGGCATCGCCGTCCCGCCGGTTCACGGCATCGGCATAGCGGTCGTGCAAGGCGCGGATCGCTGCCACATCCTCCGGCGGCCCTGAAAAGCCCGTGGTCTCACCCATGTCTCAGTCCTTCCAGTGCTGCCCGCAACTCGGGCCCGATGGCGCCCGGCCGCCGCTCGGCCAGGTTCACCATCGCACAATCCGCCAGCGCGATCGCCCGGCCCGTCTGGAACAGCGCCAGCCCCAGCCGGAAGCTCGTGCGCCCGATCTCCGTCACCGCCAGCCCCGCGTCGATTGCGTCGGGATAGGCACCTTCCGCCAGATAATCGATTCCCACATGCACGATCATCATCGACGAAGGGTCCCCGCCCCCAACCGGCTGCCCCCGCAAGGCACTCAGCGTCTGCACCCGCGTCTCCTCGAACAGCCGGGCGATCGCCACATTGTTCAGATGCGCATTCACATCCATGTCGCCATAGCGGGGATACAGCGTCAGGCGCCGGGGATAGGCACCCGGGACCAGCCGCCAGGCCTCGTCCTTCAGGCCCATGCGGTCAGGCCCACGCAACGCGCACCGGCAGCGTCTTCAGCCCGTTCACGAAGTTCGCAGTGCTCAGCTTCGGCTCCGCGGTCAGCTCCACACGAGCCATCTTCGGCAGCAGCTCCTCGAACAGGATCCGCAGCTCCAGCCGCGCCAGGTGCATCCCCAGGCACAGGTGCACCCCATGCCCGAAGCTCACATGCGGGTTCGGATTGCGATCGGCAATGAAGCGGTCGGCCTGGGCAAACACCCCCTCATCCCGGTTCCCCGACAGGTAGAACAGGCACAGCCCGTCCCCCTTGCGGATCGTCTTGCCGCCCACCACCGCATCCTCGGTCGCGGTGCGCATGAAATGCTTCACCGGCGTGGTCCAGCGGATCGCCTCCTCCACGAACAGCGGGATCAGCGATGGGTCCGCCTTCAGCTTGGCAAGCTCGCCCGGATTGCGCGCCAGTTCGCAGAATCCGCCTGCCGCCGAGGAACTGGTCGTGTCGTGCCCGGCGGTCGCAGTGATCACATAGTAGGACAAGGCCTCCCGCTCCGGGATCGGCTGCCCGTCGATCGTGCCATTGGCGATCACGCTCGCCACATCGTCGCGCGGGTTCGCCCGCCGGTCGGCAATCACGGCCGCGAAATACTGGAAGAAGATCTGCGCCAGCTGCAGCAGGTCGACCTGCTTGTCGCCCGTCGTCCCGCCCCACAGGCCGGCGCCCTCCGTCAGGATCTGCGAGCGCGCGATCACGTCGGGGTCCAGCGCCCCGAACGTCTCCTGCGTCAGCTTCAGCATCATCGCCTCGTCCGCGCGCGGCACCCCCAGGATCTCCATGATCACGCGCAGCGGATAGAACAGCGCCACCTCGTTCACGAAATCCAGGGTCTCGCCCTTCTCCTGCATCAGCGCCACATGCTCGCGCGCGATTGCCCGCACCTTGGCTTCCAGGTTCGCCTTCACGGCCCCCGGCTGGAACCAGGCATGCGTCACCTGCCGCAGTTTCCGGTGCTCGGGGTCGTCCAGGTCCACCAGCGTCCGGAACAGGTGGGTGTCCCCCGTCATGTTCAGGATCCACTGCTCGCCCTCGATCGGGCTCAGATAGGTCCGCTCCCGGTTGATGAACCGGTCGTTCGCCTTGGAGACGGCCACGATGTCGGCATGCCGCGTGATCGCCCAGAAGGGCCGATAGCCCTGGGGCTCCGTCCAGTGCACCGGGTCGTCGCTGCGCAACGTGGCATAGTCCGCCAGCAACGTCGGCATGTCGGTGTAGACCGCCGGGTTGACGATCCGGTCGTCCAGCGTGTCCGTCGACCAGCTGAAGGGCTTCGTTGCCATGTGCGTTGCGCCTCCCATGCGCGAGCATCAGGCCTAGGCCCGTCGCAAGTCCCCCGGCAAGCTCTCAAGGCCGGGGGGGCGAAAGCCGCCGGATCCTCGGCTAAGCCTGCCCGCAGCAGCGGGAGAACACAGCATGCGTCTCTACAACAGCGTCGGCCCCAACCCCCAGATCGTCCGCACCTTCGCCGCCGAAAAGGGGCTGACCCTCGATCTGGTCCCCGTCGACATCTTGGGCGGCGAAAACCGCGGCGAGGCCTTCAAGGCCAAGAACCCCATGGGTCAGCTCCCCGCGCTCGAGCTCGACAGCGGCCAGGTCATCGCCGAGGTCACCGCCATCTGCGAACTCCTCGAGGAACTGCACCCCCAGCCCGCCCTCATCGGCGCCAACGCCGCCGAACGCGCCGAAACCCGCATGTGGTGCCGCCGCATCGACCACCGCGTGATGGAGCCCTTCATGGCCGGCTTCCGCGCAACCGCCGGCCGCCCCTTCTTCGCACCCCGCATGCCGCTCCTCTCCGAATCCGCCGGCGCCGAGATGCTCGGCCTCCTCACCGGCAACCTCACAGAGCTCGACACCCTCCTGGCCGGCCGCACCTGGGTCTCGGGCGACCGCTTCAGCCTCGCCGACATCCTGCTCGGCTGCTTCCTGCTCTTCGGCGCGAAATCCGGTGCCCCGCTGCCGCAGGGCCTCGGCTGGCTCCCCGGCTTCCTTGATCGCTGCAAGGCCCGCCCAAGCTTCGCCGCCTAGGCCGCCAGTCTTGCTCTGCGGCCTAGGCCGCGGGGCTCGACGGCGCCGGCACCGCCGCCGCGCGCCGCGCCTGCCACAGGCATGCCCCCGCGATGATGGCCGCCCCCACCCAGGTCCGCAAGGACACCGGCTCACCGAAGAACAGCCAGCCGAACAGAGCCGCCCAGCCAAGCGCCGTATACTCGAACGGCGCCAGAACCTGCGCCTCAGCGCGCGCATAGGCCCGCGCCAGCAGCTGCAGCGCGATCGCGCCGCACAGCCCCACGGCAGCCACCAGCCACCAGTCCAGGCCCCGCGGCAGCCACTCTTCGGCGGGCACGCGGGCCACCATCACCAGGCCGATCAACAAGCTGGCGAACAGGGCATTCAGCAGCGACAGGATCGAAGGGCCGTCGCGGGCAGCCCGCATCCGGGTAAACACGATCGTCACCGCATAGCAGAGCGCCGCGAACAGCGCTGCCCCCACGCCCAGCAGCCGCTCGCGCGGATAGCCCGAAGGCTCGATCCCCACAGCCACCAGCACGCCCGCAAAGCCGATCACCCCGGCGGCCACATTGCCGCCCTGCATGCGTTCCTTCAGGATCAGTGCGGCAAGCGGCGGGATCAGCAGGGGCGCGATGAACGCAATGGTCACCGCCTCGGCCAGCGGAAGCACGGAAAGCGACCAGAAGAAGGTGACCGCCGACACGCTGCCGAACAGCGCACGCACGAAATTCACCGGCAGCATCTCGCGGGTGATCGCAGGCCGTCCCTCGCGCCACCACAGCGGAACGATGAACGGCACCGCCGCCGCATAGCGCCAGAAGCTCGCCATCACGGCCGGGTTGTCCGCCACCAGCTGCTTCATCAGCGCGTCCATCCCGCAGAAGAAGGCGATGCCCACGACATAGAGAAGGATGGGCCCGGCGCGCATTGCGTCCAAGCGTTGCAGCCTTTGCGAAATGATTGCAACCGCTCGGCGGCGCTGGCATGAGGCCCCGGCAAGCCGCACCAATGCGGTCCGCAATCGGTTGGGAAAAGGGGTTCTCGGTCCATGGCAAAACTGCTCGGAAACCTGAGCTACGCGGTGCTGCTCGGCACGGCGCTTCTTCTTGTCGTCCTGTTCGGCTTCCACGGCGGCCTCGTGTCCGCCGACGGCTATGCGAACGGCTTCTTCCGCTTCCTCCATGTGCTCTGTGGCATCATGTGGATCGGCCTCCTCTACTATTTCAACTTCGTGCAGATCCCGACCATGCCCAAGGTCCCGGCCGAACTGAAGCCGGCCGTTTCCAAGTACATCGCGCCCGAAGCCCTGTTCTGGTTCCGCTGGGCGGCCCTCTTCACCGTCATCACCGGCCTCATCGTCTCCATGCTCTCGGGCTACATGATCGAGGCGCTGACCCTCCAGTCGCCCTACCGCCTGATCGGGCTCGGCATGTGGCTCGCCCTCATCATGGCCTTCAACGTCTGGTTCATCATCTGGCCCAACCAGAAGAAGGCACTGGGAATCGTCGAAGCCGACGCCGACACCAAGGCGAAGGCCGCCTCCACCGCAATGATCTTCAGCCGCACCAACACGGTCCTCTCGCTCCCCATGCTCTACTGCATGGTCACGCAAGGCGCCCTCGGCGGCGCCTGATCGGCAATGCGGCAACTGCTGCAACGCATTCGGGATGGGCTCAGCCGCGGCGCCTATCCGAACGAGCGTGCCGTCTCGACCAGTATAGTCGTCCCGGTCCTGCGTGAGCTGGGCTGGGACGATTCCGACCCCACCGTGGTCAAGCCGGAATATGCCACCGGCAAAGGCCGAGTTGATTATGCCTTGGCGTCGATGGCCGGCTCTCCGGCAGTCTTTGTTGAAGTGAAGGGGGTCGGCAAGTCGGGCGAGGCTGACCGTAAGCTGTTCGAATATGCCTTCCACGAAGGCGCGCAGATTGCCGTCCTTACCGACGGGCGGGTCTGGAGCTTCTACCTGCCCGGCCAGTTCGGCTCCTATGATGAGCGCAGGGTCTTTCAACTCGATCTGCTCGAGCGAGATGAGGCGGAAGCCGAGCATCGGCTGACCCGCTATCTTGACCGGGCACGCATCCAGAACGGCAAAGCGCTCTTGGATGCCAGTGCCGATTACCACGACCAGGCGGCCCGCCGCCGAGCTGCCGCGAAGCTCCCGGAGGCTTGGGCAGAGATGTTGCGGGGGCCGGACCCGGACCTCGCAAGGCTGCTCCAGGACACGGTTGAATCCCTGTCCGGGCATCGCCCATCCGACGAGGCTGTGGCAGCGTTCCTGTCGTCCGTGATCCAGGAGCAGCCCACAGGTCGGCAAGGATCGCAACCGGCCGGACGGCGAACGGCCTCGGCTCCAGTCGCCCGCGCCGATGGGCATTTCACGGGTCAGCCACTTCTCGCGCAACCGTCGGCTTCGGATGCCGCTTCGCTCACGTGGAGACTGGGTGCCGAATTCGGAACCGGTAAGTCCCAGGTTGCCGTATGGGTCGACTTCCTGTCAGCTCTGTTCCGCCGGCACCCAGATCGGCACGAGGCCATTGCTGAGGCCGTCAGGACGCGCAGCCGGAACAACATCGCCCGCACAATTGCAGACATCTACCCAGGTCAGCCCGACATTGCGGCAAGGTCCAATGCCAAGCTCCCAGACGGCTGGTTCGTGGGAACCAACGAAAGCAGCGCAACCAAGATACGAATTGCAAGGAAGGCCGTGGAGGCGTGCGGACTGGCTTGGGGGAAAGACGCCCGGCTGGACTTCTAGGCTCAGCCGTCCTTCCGGAACAGCCAGACCGTCCGGCCACCGCACGTCGCATCGTCCGCCCGGTGCGCGACCAGCGAAAAGCCGCCGCGCGCCAGCACCGCCCGATAGTCGTCGGGGTCGAGGCTCGCTTGAAACAGCGGCTCGCCTTCGAACACGCCCATGGCAATGCCGTCCGCCGGCCCGCTGTTGAACATCAGCGCCGCCCCGGGGGCCGCATGGACCGCCAGCTGCGCCAGCGCCGCACGCTGGTCGTCCTGCCTCAGGTGGAACAGGCTGTCCCAGGCCAGCACGCCGGCAAACACCTGTGCAAGCCGCAACATCCGCATGTCCGACAGGATTGCCTTCGCTCCCGGCACATTGCCGGCAAAGGCTCTCATAAGCTCGGGCGAACTGTCGACGCCGGTCACCGGATGTCCCCGCCCGGCCATATGGGCCGCAAGAGGCCTGCCCGATCCGCATCCGACATCAAGGATCGCCCCACCGGGCCCCACCACCGCCAGGAACCGGTCGATCCAGCCCTGTTCGACCAGCCGCGTCGAACGCGCCGCCATGAAGGCATCCGCATGGCGACGGTACAGCCCGATCACGGCCGCGGCATGCGCCTCGGGGCTCGCCTCCTCCGCCACGCCCGGCACCCCGTCGCCGCCGCTCAAGCGCTTCAGTAGCGCCTGAGCAGCCCCGCCAGCTTGCCCTGGATCTTCACCCGCGAGGGCAGATAGCGCTGCGGCTCATACAGGCTGTTCGCCGGGTCCAGCCGCACCATCCCCTTCTCGCGGTGAAAATACTTCAACGTGGCGTCGCTATTGTCGATCAGCGCCACCACGATGTCGCCCTCGCGCGCCTCCTCGCACTTGCGGATCAGCGCAAAGTCGCCGTCGAAGATGCCCGCCTCGATCATGGAATCACCCGAAACCTGCAGCGCATAATGCTCGCCCGGCCCCAGCAGCGCCTGCGGCACCGCCAGCTGCTCATGGTCCTCGATCGCCTCGATCGGCAGACCGGCCGCAATCCTGCCCACCAGCGGAACGGCGGTCGCCGGCGCATCGGCAGGTAGCGCCGACTGCACCTTGCGCGCACGCGCGGCAGCCAGGTCGGCCACGGCGCCACCGCCTGCCCCACCCGAAGGTTGGGCAGCCCCCGGCAGCCGCATCACCTCCAGCGCGCGCGCCCGGTTCGGCAGCCGCCGCAGGAACTGCCGCTCCTCCAGCGCCCCGATCAGCCGGTGCACGCCCGATTTGGATTTCAGGTCCAGCGCCGCCTTCATCTCCTCGAACGAGGGCGAAACCCCGGTCTCATCCAGGCGCCTGTGGATGAACAGCAGCAGCTCATGTTGCTTGGCGGTCAGCATCGCCCACTCCTAGGGTCGCAGGAACATGCCAAGAACATTACGGGAACTTCAGGGAACAGGTCAAGAGGCTTTCGGCCCCGATCAGAGGGTTAGCACCGGAACGGTTGTTCCAGCCGGTGCGGCTGGCGCATGTTCGGGGCGCATCAGCAGCGCATTCGCGCCCGCAAGCACCGACAGCATCGCGCTGTCCTGCGAGGTCGCCGGCGTCACCGCGCCGTCCGCCAGCACCGCGCGCAGAAACTGTCGCCGGATGCCGTTCGCCGGCAGGTCCACCGCCGTCACCGCAGTGCCATAACAGTCCTCCGGCGCCGGATCGCCCGCCATCCGCTTCAGCAGCGGCACCAGGAACAGCCGCGCGCACACGAAGGCCGAAACCGGGTTGCCCGGCAGCCCCACCACGATTGCCGCACCCATCCGCCCCGCCATCAGCGGCTTTCCCGGCTGCAACGCGATCCGCCAGAAATCGAGGGCGGCGCCCGCCGCCTCCAGCGCCGGCTTGACCAGGTCATGGTCGCCCACCGAAGCCCCGCCGATCGTCACCAGCACATCATGCCCGGCTGCCCGCCCGATCGCGTCGGCCAGCGCGTCTGCCCGGTCCGCTACGATCCCCAGGTCCGTCACCTCGGCATGGGCGCCCAGCAGCGCCGCCAGCATCACCCCGTTCGAGCTCGCGATCTGCCCCGGCCCCGGAGTCACCCCGGGCGGCACCAGCTCGTCCCCCGTTGCCAGCAGCGCAATCCGCGGCCGACGGTGCACCGGCACCGCACCATGCCCGGCCGCCGCCAGCAGCCCGATCCGCTGCGCGCTCAACCGCTCCCCCGCCCGCGCCACCACCGCGCCCGCGGCGAAATCCTGCCCGGCCCGCCGGACATGCGCTCCAGCACGCGGCGGCCCCTCCGCCGGAAACGCGACCGCACCGCCCGCGACCACCGCATCCTCCTGCACGGCCACCGTGTCCGCGCCCGCCGGCACCACGGCCCCGGTGAAGATCCGCACAGCCTCGCCCGGCCCCACAGCCCCACCGAACGGCCGCCCGGCCGCAGCTTCCCCCACCAGCCGGAACGGCCCCGGCAGCTCCGCAAAGCGCAGCGCATAGCCGTCCATCGCGCTCACATCGGCCGGCGGCTGCGTCAGCCGCGCCGTCACATCATCGGCCAGGAATCGGCCCGCCGCCGCCGTCAGCGAAACCGTCTCGGCCGGCAGCGCCGCCCCCAGCGCCGGCATCCGCGCCAGCGCCACATCGAACGGCAGCAGCCCCTCAGCCGGCATGTGTCTCCGGCGCCCGCCAGTCGCCCGACTTGCCGCCCCGCTTCTCCAGCAGCCGCACGCCTTCCACCACCATCCCCCGGTCCAGCGCCTTCGCCATGTCATAGACCGTCAGCAGCGCAACCGACGCTGCCGTCAGCGCCTCCATCTCCACTCCCGTCTGCCCGGCCGTCGAGACGGTCGCCGTCACAGCCACCCCGTCGGCTTCCAGCACCAGCTCCACCGCCACCGCGGAAATCGCGATCGGATGGCACAGCGGGATCAGCTCGCTGGTCTTCTTGGCCGCCATGATCCCGGCGATCCGCGCAGTTGCCAGCACGTCGCCCTTCTTCGCCGTCCCTTCCCGGATCGCCGAGAGCGCCTCTTCCGACATCCGGATCCGCCCGCCCGCAACCGCCACCCGGCTCGTCACAGCCTTGGCGCCCACGTCCACCATGTGCGCCTCGCCGGCCGCGTTCAGATGGGTGAGCTTGCTCCCCATTCCCGTCCTCACCGTCCGCCCAGCAGCCTGCGCGTCGCCACCTCCACGTCGGCCTCGCGCATCAGCGCCTCGCCCACCAGGAAGGTCGTCACCCCGGCATTGGCCTCCAGCCGCGCCAGGTCGGCATGCACCAAAAGCCCGGATTCCGCGACCAGCAGGCGCCCGTCCGGCACCATCGCCGCAAGCCGCTCGGTCACCTCCAGGTCCACCGCCATCGTCTTCAGATTGCGGTTGTTCACCCCCACCAAGGGCGTCTCCAGCTTCAGCGCGCGCTCCAGCTCCGCCTCGTCATGCACCTCCACCAGCACGTCCAGCCCCAGCTCCCGGGCTTCCGCCTCCAGCTCCACCATCAGCCCATCGGGCAGCGCAGCGACGATCAGCAGGATCGCGTCCGCCCCCAGGCTGCGCGACTCCGCCAGCTGGTACCGGTCCACGATGAAGTCCTTGCGCAACGCCGGCAGCGAGGGCGCCGCATGGCGCGCCTGCGCCAGATAGCTGTCCTTGCCCTGGAAATAGGGCTCGTCCGTCAGCACCGAAAGGCAGCTCGCCCCGCCCGCCTCATAGGCCGCCGCAATCGCGTCGGGCGCAAAGTCCGCCCGGATCAACCCCTTGGATGGGCTCGCCTTCTTCACCTCGGCAATCAGCCCATAGCGCCCCGCCGCCCGCGCCGCCTTCAGTGCCGCCGCAAAGCCGCGCGGTGCACCAAAGGCGTGTCTGTCCAGCGTGTCCGCCGGCCGCACGCACTTGCGCGCCGCCACATGCGCGCGCTTCGCCTCCAGGATCGGTTGCAGTCTGTCACCCATGCGGCAGCCCTTTAGCGGAACGCCAGGAACTGTGCGAGGGCGGCCGCCGCCGCACCACTGTCCAATGCACCCCGCGCCTCGGCCATCGCCGCCTCCCAGCTCCGCCCCGCAACCGTCAGCGCAGCCGCCGAATTGGCCAGCACGATGTCGCGATAGGCCGGCCGCCCGGCACCCGCAAACAGCGCCCGCAACTCCGCTGCATTCTCCGCCGGCTCCCCGCCCGCAATGTCCGCAAGCCCGTGCCGCCCCAGCCCATGCGCCTCCGGCACGAACACCTCGTCCCGCACACCCGCCGCATCGCCCCGCACAAGCGTGCTCTCGGCATGCACCGCCACCTCGTCCAACCCGCCGCCGTGCACGCTCAGCACCGCCTCGCCGCCCAGCGCCAGCGCGGCTTCCGCCACCGGCCGCGTCCATTCGCGCGCAAACACCCCGATCATCTGCCGCCTCACCCCGGCCGGATTGGCCAGCGGCCCCAGCAGGTTGAAGATCGTCCGCCGCCCGATCGCCCGGCGAATGGGCGCCACCCGCGCCATCGCCGGATGGTGGCTCTGCGCAAACAGGAAGCAAACGCCCACCGCGTGCAGGCTGGCCTCGGCGCGAGCCACCTCCATGTCCGCCCGCCAGCCCAGCGCCTCCAGCACGTCCGCCGTGCCCGACCGCGACGAGGCACCCCGGTTCCCGTGCTTGGCAACCGGCACCCCGCAGCCCGCCACCACAAAGGCAACCGCGGTCGAGACATTCAGGCTGTGCGATCCATCCCCGCCGGTCCCGCACACGTCGATCGCCCCGTCGGGCGCTGCGACCCGCAGCATCCGCCCGCGCAGCACGTCCGCCGCCGCCGCAATCTCGGCCGGCGTCTCGCCGCGCTCGGCCAGCGCCACCAGGAACGCCGCGATCTCGGAATCCGCCAGCTCCGCCCCCAGGATTCGGTCAAAGGCCTCCGCCGCCTGCGCACGATCCAGCGGCTGCGACGGATCCGGCAGCCGCATCAGGCGCTCAGCCCCTCAGGCGCCCGATGGGCAATCCCGGCCAGATCCAGGAAATTGGCAAGAATCCGGTGCCCATGCTCGGTCGCGATCGACTCCGGGTGGAACTGCACCCCGTGCAGCGGCAGCTCCCGGTGCTTCAGGCCCATGATCAGCCCGTCCGTCTCGGCGGTCACCTCCAGCACCGGCGGCAGGCTCGCCCGGTCGACGATCAGGCTGTGATAGCGCGTCGCCGTGAACGGCGAAGGCAGCCCCGCAAAAACCGAGGCGCCATCGTGAAAGATCGGGCTCGTCTTCCCGTGCATCAGGCTCGGCGCCCTGACCACCCGCCCCTGGAACGCCTGCCCCAGCGCCTGGTGCCCCAGGCACACCCCGAACAGCGGAAGCCCCGTGTCGGCGGCCGCCGCGATCAGCTCCAGGCAGATCCCCGCCTCGTTCGGCGTGCAGGGCCCCGGCGACAGCAGCACGGCCTCGGGCTTCAGGTCCAGCGCGGCACCCACGCTCAGCGCATCGTTGCGCACCACCTCCACCTCCGGCCCCAGCTGCTGCAGATAATGCACCAGGTTGAAGGTGAAGCTGTCGTAATTGTCGATCACCAGGATCATGCAGCAGCACCTGCTGCAATCGCCAGAAAATCCGCCGCCTTCAGGCTCGCACCGCCCACCAGCGCGCCGTCCACATGCGGCACCGCCAGCAGCTCTGCCGCATTCCCCGGCTTCACCGACCCGCCATAGAGAATGCGCACCCCCGCCCCCATGCGCGCCGCGATCGCCGCATGCACTTCGGCGACCTGGCTCGTCGTCGGCGTCCGCCCCGTCCCGATCGCCCACACCGGTTCATAGGCGATCACCAGCGCGCGCACATCCGGCACCGATCCCTCCAGCTGCCGCGCGATCACCTCCAGCGTGGCACCGGAATCGCGCTCGGCCAGCGTCTCGCCCACGCACAGGATCGGCACCAGCCCCGCCCGCGCCACGCCTTGCGCCTTCATCCGCACCACAGCGTCCGTCTCGCCATGGTCCGCGCGCCGCTCCGAGTGGCCGACGATGATGTGGGTCGCACCCGCATCGGCCAGCATCTCCGCCGACACGTCGCCCGTGTGCGCGCCGGATTCCAGCCAATGGCAGTCCTGCCCGCCCACCTTCACATGGCTGCCGCTCGCCCGACGCGCAAAGCTCGCCACCAGGGTCGCCGGCGGGCAGACCAGCAATTCGGCACCCTCGGGCGCAGGCGCCGCCAGAAGCGCGTCCAGCTCGGCGACGCTCGCCTTCAGGCCGTTCATCTTCCAGTTGCCGGCAATCAGCTTCACGTCGGTCACTCCCTCGGCGCACCTGCGGCCACGTTCAGGCCCGGGAAAGCCGACCCTCTAGACAGGGAGAGCCCGAAACGGCAACCCGATGAACATGGCCCGGCCCATCTGCATGCCTGCCCCCACGGGTCTGCTGCGTCTTCCGATGCTGCTGGCAGCGCTTGTGATGTTCGTGGCCGCGCAGATCCTCGCGCCCGCCGCCCGCGCCCAGTCCCTTCTGCGCGACGCCGAGACGGAGGCCTTCTTCCGCGATATCGGCAAGCCCCTGATGGAGGCCGCCGGCCTCGATCCGCGCGCCGTCTCCATCGGCCTCGTCGGCTCGCCCGAAATCAACGCCTTCGCAACGCTCGGGCAGAGCGTCTATTTCTACTCCGGCCTCCTCGTCGCAGCCGACGACGTGCTCGAAGTGCAGGGTGTGCTCGCCCACGAACTCGGCCACGTCGCAGGCGGCCATGCCGTGCGCTTCAACGAAGGTGCCGGCCCCGCCTCCAACATCTCGCTCCTCAGCCTGGTCGTCGGGGCGGCCCTCCTCGCCGCCGGCGCCGGCGATGCTGGGCTTGCCGCGATGATGGCCGGGCAACAGGCCGCCCAGGGCAAGTATCTTGCCTTCAGCCGCGAACAGGAAAGCCGCACCGACCAGGCGGGCGCCCAGTATCTCGCCAAGGCCGGTGTCGACGGCACCGGAATGATCACCTTCTTCAAGGAGCTGCAGGGGCAGGAATACCGCCTCGCGATCCCGCAGGACAACAGCTACAACCGAACCCACCCCCTGTCGGGCGAGCGGATCGCAGCGCTGGAATTTGTGCTCAAGGCCTCGCCCTACTGGGGCAAGGGCGCCGATCCCGCACTCCAGGCCCGCTACCAGCGCCTCCGCGCAAAGCTCATCGGCTATGTGTCCGAACCCAGGGACACGCTGAAGGCCTACCCGCTTTCCAACACCACGGCGCCCGCCCGCGTCGCGCGCGCCTACGCCTTCCACAAGATGGCCGAACCCGACAAGGCGCTCGCCGAAGTCGACGCCCTGCTCGAACGAACCCCGCGCGATCCCTATCTGCTCGAAATGAAGGGCCAGATCCTCCTCGAATCGGGTCGCGTCGATGATGCGCTCCCCCCTCTGCGGGCCGCCGTCGCCGCATCCAGCGGGGAACCGCTCATCGCCGGGATGCTGGGCCACGCACTCGTCCAGTCCGCCGAACGCAGCGGCAATCCCGCCACCTTCGCCGAAGCCGAAAAGGTGCTGCGAACCGCGCTCGCCCGCGACGACGACAACCCCTTTGCCTGGCTGCAGCTGGAAACCGTCTACGAACGCCGCGGCGACAAGCCCCGCCTCGCGCTCGCCACCGCCGAACGGCTCACGCTCACCGGCGGCAGCCCGGTCGCGGCGCTCAACGCCGCCACCGTCGCCTCGAACGGGCTGGAACAGGGAACCCCGGAATGGATCCGGGCGCAGGACATCATGCTTCTCTCGCGCAACCGCGCGGAAGACGAGAAGCGCGACAAGAAGGGCCGTCGGTGATCGAGGAAGATGCAAACCTGACCGTGGCGAAGGCCCTGGACCGCGAGCCGTGGCCCAAAAGGCTGCTGCCGCCAACGGCCGTGCACTGGGGCTGGTGGGCTGCCGGCCTCGGCATGGGCGTCCTCATCGCCACCGCAACGCTCACCCTCGTCCGCCCCTCCGATCCGACCCCGGTCAAGGCCGACAAGGCGACCGCCGCAATGGTCCGCGAAGCCATCCTCGCCGACCCGCAGGTGATCCCCGACGCGATCAACCGCCTGCAGCAGATGGAGGTGGAAAAGCTCCTCGCCTCCAACCGCGAGGCGATCGAGACCCCGTTCGCCGGCGCCTGGACCGGCGCCGAGGACGCCGACGTCGTCCTCGTCGAATTCTTCGACTACAACTGCCCCTATTGCCGCCAGTCCATCGCCGACGTCGACCGGCTGCTGAAGGAAGACCCGAAGCTGAAGGTCGTGTTCCGCGACCTGCCGGTGCTGGGGCCCGACAGCGAACGCTTCGCCCGCGCAAGCCTCTCGGCCGCCGAACAGGGCCGCTACCGCCGCTTCTACACCGATGTGTTTCAGGGTCAGGGCACCCTCAGCCAGGAGCGGCTGATCCGCCATGTCCGCGCCGCCGGCCTCGACGAGGCAAGGGTCGCAGGCGACCTCAACAGCAAGGCCATTTCCGCCGAAGTGCAGAAAAACCTCGATCTCGGCCGTGCGCTGGGCCTCACCGGCACGCCCAGCTATGTGGTCGGCAACCGGATCCTGTCCGGCGCGGTTGGCTATGACGAGCTGAAAAAGGCCGTGGACGAGGCGCGCGCCGCGAAGGCCTGACCGGCAGGGCTTTCCCCGTCTGTCCTACAGGATGGATTTGAGCATACCATATTGGTTGTTTTCCACGAAAGGAACAACCAATGCGAATCTTCCAACTGCCCCTCTTCGCAGTGCTCGCCGGCTGCACCACGCTCGCAGCACCCTTGCCCGGCGCCCATGATCCCGAAATCCGCGCCGTCGTCGGCGCCGCCGAGGCCGAGGTCCGCCGCCTCGTCTTCGGCCTCGTCGACGGTGCTGCACCCGATTTCGGCGCCACGCTCGCAGCCCTCGACGTCGCCCGCGTCACGCTCGCAACCGCCTCCGTCCTCGCCGGCCCCGAAATCGGCCTCGCCGCCCAGGCCGAACGTGCAGCGCTCGGCGTCACGCTCACGGTCTGCGCCGAAGGGGTGAAGCGCATGGCGGCGGCGCCGGAGGGCGCGGCGGGCTACGCGCGCGGGGGGTTCAACTTCACCTGCGTGGTGCCGCTCGGGGTGTTCGCGGCAAGGTGAGCCGGCCTGCGGGGAACCCGCAGAGTCCGGCTTTCTCGCGCGCGTACGCGAGTCAGCGCGAAAACTGGGAAAACTGGGGCCGGAGAAAGAGAAGAAAAGCGCGGCAAAGCCGCGCCGTCGGACACATGAAAAAGGCGGGACCGAAGCCCCGCCTTTTTCTGTGCCGTCCGAGTCGAACGCGAGTCTGCGGACCAACTCTGCGCGTTGGCCGCAGCCGCTTATCGACTGTAAAACTCGACCACCAAATTCGGTTCCATCTTCACCGGATAAGGCACCTCATCCAGCGTCGGCACACGGACGTAGGTGGCCTTGAAGCCGTCGACGGTCACATATTCCGGCACATCCCGCTCCGACGACTGGCTGGCTTCCAGCACCAGCGCCATTTCCCGGCCCTTGGAGCCCAGTTCGATCACGTCGCCCGGCTTCACCAGCGCGCTCGCGATGTTGCACTTGCGGCCATTGATCAGGATGTGGCCGTGGTTCACCAGCTGGCGCGCAGCAAACGGGGTCGGCGCGAACTTGGCGCGATAGACAACGCTCTGCAGCCGGCGCTCCAGCAGGCCGATCAGGTTCTGGCTGGTGTCGCCCTTCATGCGCACCGCTTCGGCATAGACCTTGCGGAACTGCTTCTCGGTGACGTCGCCGTAATAGCCCTTCAGCTTCTGCTTCGCGCGCAGCTGCAGGCCGAAGTCCGACATCTTGCTCTTGCGGCGCTGGCCATGCTGGCCGGGGCCATATTCGCGGCGGTTGATGGGGCTCTTCGGGCGGCCCCAAACATTCTCGCCCATGCGGCGGTCAAGCTTGTACTTGGCGCTCGTGCGCTTCGACATGGTATCATCCTTCGCTGTCCCCGGCACCATTGCCGGGCACGGCCCTTTCCGAAGAAAGAGCATGCCTGGATCCGCGCGACTGTTTCATGCGAAACAACCGGGCCACCGCTTCACCAGGCGTGCGGGGCCGAATGCGAAGCGGGCCCCCTAGCGCCGGCTCTCCCGTAGGTCAACCGAATCCTTGACCTCGCTGCCCCCGCCCCCTAAAGCCGCCCACCTGCCCGAATTCCAGAAACGAAGAGGCCTCGATGGCACGCGTCACCGTTGAAGACTGCATCGAAAAGGTGCCCAACCGCTTCGAGCTCGTCCTGCTCGCAGGCCAGCGCGCCCGCCAGATCTCGGGCGGCGCCGAACTCACCATCGACCGCGACCGCGACAAGAACCCCGTCGTTGCGCTCCGCGAAATCGCCGACGCAACCGTCATCCCCGAAGTCCTGCAGGAAAAGATCATCCTCGACCTGCAGAAGGTCCGCATCGACGAAGACGACGTCGCAGACGAAGTCGGCAGCCTCGCCGCCGCCGCCGAAGCGCTCAGGTTGACTGCTGCGGCTCCTCCGCGGAACCAGAATTTGGGCCCTGATTACGAGTGAACCAAGGGGCTCTGCCCCTTGGGACCCCGCCAGGGTTTGAAACCCTGGACCTGAGTTCAGAACCAGGAATTCCGTCGCCCCGGGCTTGACCCGGGGGTCATCTTTTTCTCGCCGCTCTTGCGATACACGTATCGCAATGCTACGTCACCATCATGCCCATGTCCCTCCGCCTCCCATCCGAGATCGAGGATCGCCTCACCGCGCTCGCAGCGCTCACCGGCCGCTCCAAGACCTTCTACGCCACCGAGGCGATCGTCGAGCATCTCGACGACCTGGAAGACGCCCATCTCTCCGCGGAAATCCGCAACCGCATCCGCGCCGGCACCGAAGCCCGCATCCCCTTGACCGACCTGCTGGCCGAACATGGCCTGGCGGATTGAGGTTTCCGAAAGCGCCGCAAAGCAACTCCGCAAGCTCGACCCCCAGGTCGCCCGGCGCATCCTCACCTTCCTCCGCGACCGGCTCGCCCCCCTCGACGACCCCCGAAGCCTCGGCGAAGCGCTCCGCGGCAAGGAGCTCGGCGACTTCTGGAAATACCGCGTCGGCGACTGGCGCATCATCGCCGACCTCGACGACGGCGTGATGCTGATCACAGTCATCCGCCTCGGCAACCGGCGGGAAGTCTATCGGCGGTAGGCATGAATGCCTGCAAAGGTGCGGCTATTGTGGAAAATCGTTTGAGCATGCGGCTCTGCGCCTATATCTTTCGAACACGCCCAGCCCGGAAGGTGTTGCAGATGAAGGCAGTTGCCGTTGTGCTGGCAATTCTGGTCGGTGTCCTCAGCTGTATTCTCGCGGCTGTCGGCATCATGCGCCTGACCCAGTGGATCGATGCCCGGCCCGGGTTTGTCGCAGCCGCCCAGCCCTGGCTGTTCCTGCCCACGCTTGTGCTTGTCGGCGTGGCCGCCATCTGGATGGCCCGTCGACGGGCGGACTGAGCCGTCCTCAACAAATCTCTTCTGGTATCGCAGCCGCCTTCCTACATATTCATCCAAGATGCTGCGCCAGTATGAACTCGTCGAGCGGGTGAAGGCCTACGACCCGGACGCGGATGAGGATCTCCTCAACCGCGCCTATGTCTTTTCGATGAAGGCCCACGGCTCCCAGCTGCGCGCGTCGGGCGACCCCTATTTCTCCCACCCGATCGAGGTCGCCGGTATCCTCACCGATCTCCGCCTCGACGACGAGACCATCGCCACCGGCATCCTGCACGACACCATCGAGGACACGGTCGCCACGCCCGAGGACATCCAGCGCCTGTTCGGCGCGAACGTCGCAAGGCTCGTCGACGGCGTCACGAAACTCTCCCGCATCGAGGCGCAGACCGACACCGAGCGCGCCGCCGAGAACCTCCGCCGCTTCCTGCTGGCGATGTCCGACGACATCCGCGTGCTGCTGGTGAAGCTCGCCGATCGCCTGCACAATATGCGGACGCTGAAATACCTCAAGAACCCCGACAAGCGCCGCCGCATCGCCCGCGAGACGATGGACATCTACGCGCCGCTCGCCGAACGCATCGGCATGTACGGCTTCATGGACGAGCTGAAGGAGCTCAGCTTCGCCGAGCTCGAGCCCGAAGGCTACCAGTCCATCACCAGGCGGATGGAAACCCTGCGCGCCGGCGGCGGCGACACGGTGAAGCGCATCGAAAGCGGCATCCGCCACACGCTGGAATCCGCCGGAGTCGTGGTCGACGACGTGCGCGGCCGCGAAAAGCGCCCCTGGTCCATCTTCCGCAAGATGCAGGAGCGCCATGTCGCGTTCGAGCAGCTCTCCGACGTGATGGCCTTCCGCGTCATCACCCGCAGCCCTGAAGATTGCTACCGTGCCCTGGGCGCCCTCCACCGCCGCTGGCCGATGGTGCCCGGCCGCTTCAAGGACTATATCTCGACGCCGAAGCGCAACGGCTACCGCTCGATCCACACCACCCTCATCGATCGCGCCCGGATGCGGATCGAAGTGCAGATCCGCGACGCCGACATGCACATCGAGGCCGAATACGGCATGGCCGCCCATTGGGCCTACAAGCAGAAGAAGGGCGCCCAGGGCACGCCCTATCCCTGGCTCACCGACCTGCTCGAAATCCTGGAACATGCCCAGAGCCCCGAGGAGGTGCTGGAACACACCCGCATTGCCATGTTCCAGGACCAGCTCTTCTGCTTCACCCCCAAGGGCGAGCTGATCCAGCTGCCGCGCGGCTCCACGCCGGTCGACTTCGCCTATGCGGTCCACACCACGCTGGGTGACACCTGCGTCGGCGCCCGCGTCAACGGCAAGGTCGTTCCCTTGCGCACCCGCCTCAACAACGGCGACCAGGTGGAGATCCTGCGCTCGTCCGCCCAGACGCCCGACCCGGCGTGGGACCAGTTCGTGATCACCGCCAAGGCGCGCTCGGCCGTCCGCCGCCACCAGCGCCAGCGCGAAAAGGCCGCCCAGCTGAAGACCGGCGAAGCGCTGTTCCACGACGCGGTGAAGCGGCTGAAGGTGGAAATCGGCGCCGAGGCGATCTCCGCCGCGCTGAAGCGGCTGAAGATGCCCGACCAGTCGGCCCTGTTCGTCGCGCTCGCCCGCCAGACGGTCACCGACGTGCAGCTGATGGAGGCGCTGGTTCCCGGCTCCGCCGAAAAGCGCAAGGCCCGCCGCAAGAGCCCGCCCAAATCCGCCGAGGGTGCGATCCTGGTCGATGGCGACGCCCACGCCGGCGGCATGGCGATGGCGCAGTGCTGCATGCCCGTGCCCGGTGACCGCATCGTGGGCGTGGCGCGGGCAGGCGAGGGGATCGCAGTCCATACCATCGACTGCCCGCGGCTGGCCGCGGCCGAAGACGGCGACTGGGTCGACCTCCGCTGGGCGCCGGACGTGGCCTCGGGCACCGCCCGCATCGAGGTGGTGGTGATGAACGAGCCCGGCGCACTTGCCCAGGTGACCGCGATCCTTGCCCAGCAGGGCGCCAACATCGTGAACCTGCAGCTGAAGGACCGTGACCGCGCCCACCACCGCTTCATCATGGATGTCGAGGTCGACGACCTGAAGCATCTGACCGAACTTGTGGTGGGCCTGCGCGCGCCGAACCTGGTGGTGACCGCCGAGCGCATGCAGGGCTGACCTACACCGGGGCGCAAACGCGCAAAAACGGGCTGTCCACGGGCCCCGTTGCCGCTACTAGGCGGCGGAGCAGTCCAATTTCGGGGGAAACCATGCGCCTGATCCTCGCCGCCGCGCTAGTTGCGGTCGCCACACCCGCCATTGCCCAGTCCGCCCTGCCTGACAGCGTCCGCGCCATGGTGGAGGCTGCCGCCAAGTCGGGCGACAAGGCCAAGATCGACGCCGTGGTTGCCATCGCCAAGGAAACCAACAAGGGCGCCGACGCCGAGATCGACAAGATCGTCGCCGACATCAGCGCCGCCCAGGCCGCCGAACGCGAGGCGAAGCTCGCCACCGCCGGCTTCTTCGAGAACTGGACCGGCTCGGGCCAGCTGGGTGCCGCCGTCACCACCGGCAACGTCGAGCAGAAGAGCTTCACCGCCGGCCTCGACCTGAAGCGCGACGGGATCCGCTGGCGCCACCGCGCCAACGCGCTGTTCGACATCCTCGACACCGACGACGGCAACGACCAGCAGCGCATCCTCGCCGGCTACCAGGTCGACTACAAATTCTCCGAGCGCTTCTACGCCTGGGGTCGGTTCGAATATGAAAAGAACCGCGAAGCCGGAATCAAGCGCCGCTTCGCCGAATCCGCCGGTCTGGGCTGGCGCGCGGTTGCCGCCGAGCGCGTGACCTGGGACCTCGAAGCCGGCCCAGCGCTGCGGCAGACCCTGTTCGTCGACGGCGAGGACAACACATTCGCCGTCCGGGGCGCCTCGCGCTTCCTGTGGCAGCTTTCCGACACATCGGCCTTCACCAACGACACCTTCATGTTCTGGGACGATGCCGGCAGCGTGCAGAACACCGCCGCGCTGACGTCCAAGCTGTTCGGGGCGCTCTCGGCCCGGCTGTCCTTCAACCTCGCCTGGGAAGAAGAGCCGCCGCTCGGCCTCGAGAAGCTGGACACGACGTCGCGGATCACGCTGGTCTACGATTTCTGAGGCGAAAGCCGGCTGCCGGGCGGATGACATCCGCCCGGCAGCGCTTTATGCCCCGAGACATGACCGACGCCCCCCTCACCGACGACGAGATCCTCGCCGAATTCCGCGCCGCGGACGCCCTTCTCGAAGGGCATTTCATCCTCTCCTCCGGCCTGCGCTCCCCGCGCTACCTGCAATGCGCCCGCGTGCTGATGGACCCGGCCCGCGCCGAACGGCTGGCGAAGGCGCTCGCGGCGAAAATCCCGGCGCAAGTGAAGGCTGAGGCGAAGGCCGTGATCGCCCCCGCCATGGGCGGCCTCATCTGCGGCCACGAACTCGCCCGCGCGCTCGGGCTGCTGTCCATGTTCGTGGAGCGCCCCACCGGCACCTTCGAGCTGCGCCGCGGCTTCCGCCTGGAACCAGGAATGCCCGTCATCCTGATGGAAGATGTCGTCACCACCGGCCTCTCCAGCCGCGAAGCCATCAAGGCCGTGGAAGAGGCCGGCGGCCGGGTGATCCACGCGGCGAGCCTCGTCGACCGCTCGGCCGGCACCGCAGACCTCGGCGTCCCCTTCACCCCGCTGATCCGGCTGGCCGTGCCCAGCTACAGCCCCGACGCGCTGCCCCCCGAACTCGCCGCAATTCCGGCCGTGAAGCCCGGAAGCCGGGCGGCATGACGGCGCGCGCCTTGCGCCTCGGCGTCAACATCGATCACGTCGCAACCATCCGCAACGCGCGTGGCGGCGACCACCCCGACCCCATTCGGGCGGCGCATCAGGCGGCCGCGGCCGGTGCCGACGGAATCACCGCCCACCTGCGCGAGGACCGGCGCCACATGACCGACGCCGACATCGCCCGGCTGGTGGCCGAAATCGACCTGCCGCTGAACCTGGAGATGGCCGCCACAGACGAGATGCTGGCCATCGCGCTCAAGAACCGCCCCCACGCGGCCTGCATCGTTCCCGAACGCCGGGCCGAGCGCACCACCGAGGGCGGGCTGGACGCGGCGGGCAAGCACAACACGCTTGCCCCGATCGTCGAGCGGCTGTCGGCCGCGGGCATCCGGGTTTCGCTGTTCATCGCACCCGAGCCGCGCCAGATCGAGGCAGCCCACAAGCTCGGCGCCCCGGTGATCGAGCTGCACACGGGCCCCTACGCCCATTCCGACGGGTCGGTCGACGAACTGGCCCGGCTGGCCGAAGCGGCGCGCCTCGCGGCGTCGCTGGGGCTGGAGGTGCATGCCGGCCATGGTCTCGGCTTCGCCAATGTGGGGTCGGTCGCCGCGCTGCCGGAACTGGCCGAGCTCAACATCGGCCACTTCCTGATCGGCGAGGCGGTGTTCACCGGCCTCGAGGCCGCGATCCGCGAGATGCGCGCCCGGATGGAGGCTGCCCGCGCATGATCCCGCCCGGCCTCACCGTGATCGGCCTGGGCTCGGACCTCTGCAACATCGAGCGCATCCAGAGCTCGATCGACCGCTTCGGCCAAAGGTTCATCGACCGCATCTTCACGCCTGTCGAGCAGGCCAAGGCCAACCGGCGGCAACTGACGCGCACCGCCACCTACGCCAAGCGCTTCGCCGCGAAGGAGGCCGCCGCCAAGGCGCTGGGCACCGGCTTTCGCGCAGGCGTGTTCTTCCGCGACATCGGGGTGGTGAACCTCCCCTCCGGACGGCCCACCCTGCACCTGACGGGCGGTGCAGCCACGCGCCTTGCCGCCATCACCCCTGTCGGGCATAAGGCCGACATTCACCTGACGCTCACCGACGACCACCCATGGGCCCAGGCGATCGTGCTCATAACCGCGAGTCCCGAATGAACGCACCAGCGCCGGACCTGTCGAAGCCCGCCAAGCCGCCGTTCAGCTGGCGGCAGGAAATCCAGCAATGGGCGGTGCTGATCCTGATTGTGCTCGGCATCCACAGCTTCCTCGCCAAGCCCTTCTACATCCCGTCGGAATCGATGATGGCGAACCTGCTGGTGGGCGACCGGCTGATCGTCAGCAAATTCCCCTACGGCTTTTCCTACCTCAGCCCGTCGGTCCCCATCCTGCCGCAGATGAAGGGCCGGCTGTTCGGCCGCTATCCCGATCCCGGCGACATCGTCGTGATCAAGAGCCCGGCCGACGGCGCGGACTGGATCAAGCGCACCATCGGCCTGCCCGGCGACACGGTGGAGCTGCGCGACGGCGTCCTCTACCTGAACGGCAAGGCCCTCCCGCGGGTGCAGCGCCCGGACTCCGAGGTGGTCGTCAGCCCAAACAGCGACTGCCCCTACATGCCGCAGTTCCGGGGGCTTCGCGCCGACGGAACGCCCGTCTGCCGCTTCCCCACCTACCGCGAGACGCTGCCCAACGGCCGCCAATACGACACGCTGGACATGACACTGACCGACCGCGACAATTTCGGACCGGTGACGGTGCCGGACGGCTTCGTCTTCCTGATGGGCGACAACCGCGACAATTCGATGGACAGCCGCGTGCCTCCCGAAATCGGCGGGCTGGGGCTGGTTCCTTACGAGAATATCGTCGGCCGGGCTGAGTTCATCACCTTCTCGCTCGATGGCTCCCAGTCACTGAACCCGCTGACCTGGTGGGGCGCTTTGCGCGGGGATCGGGCGTTCACGACCCTGCGGGACTGACGCCCAAGGCAATTTCGTCGCCGGCTCAGCGTCGGCCACGGGGCGCAGGGTCTTCTGTCACGTCCAGTAGGCATTCCGGCGCCGATGCCATCAGCCAGACAAGTTCCGACTGTCGCGAGACGCCGACCTTTGCATAGAGCGCCTTGGCTTGCGACTTCACGGTGTTGACGGACACGCCCAGTTGCACGGCAACGTCGGCCTGCGGGGTGCCGTTGCTGAGCGCGCTTGCAAGCGTGGTCTCGGCCGGCGTCAGGCCAAACCGGCGCTGAAGCCAGGGCAGTGCAGGCACGGCTTCGTGCGCCAGTATCAGCCAGAGGCCGCTGCCGGACAGGCGCCGGACGAGCAGTTCGGGCTCGCCCTGCTTGGCAGGAGGAGCGATCCGCCGCATTTCGCCACTGCTGCTGCCCAGCTTCAGCATCGTTGCAAGCGTCGGGACCGTGTGCCGCAGGGCCAGCCGCTCGTCGCGCCTTTCCAGCCAGTTCGAGCGGCTGAGCAGGTGGTTCGCGGATCGATTCTGCACCAGGATCCGGGTGCCGGCATCCACAACGAATGTCGCGACCGAGAAGGCGTCCAGCAGGTGGGACGCAAGGTCATCAACGGGTACGGATGCCGCCTGCCCCTCAAGGTGGCGTATCGGCGAAAGGGTCGTGCGGGAGCTGTCCATATGCTCGTCTCCGCAAAAGTGTCGGAGCCGGGCACACAGAATGCAGGTCGATCAATCGGGCGGGCAACCTGCGTTCTGGGCGTGCCGGAGCGAAGTAGTCAGACCCATGTCCCTCACGACAGTCTCTCCTCCTGTGTGCAAACACTATCGCACAGGCATGCGAGTCGCGCCAAAGCCGGGCGCCTCGCACGGCATGAATGCACGCGGACTCTGGCGTCTTGCATCACCCGCAGGGGTGATGTGGCCGGCATTGCGCGGCGCTAGTCAGCCGTCGGCAGTCCAGCAGGGGCGGGCTGCCGACAGGGAGGCGATCCGCATGACTGGTCTCGTTTACGGGCGTTTGGCCCTGGTTGCGTCCACGATGCTTGCGGTTGCAGCGCCGGCCTCGGCCGTCTCAACTGACGGCGATCCGGTGCTCTACTGGAACCAGACTTTCCTGGGCGGGCTGCCCTACAATCCGGGTCAGCAGCGCGCAGCCGCAATGCTCAACATCGCGCTCCACGATGCCGTCAACGTCAGCCTTGGGCGACCCAACTACGGCTTCCTGGGCTCGATCGGCTCAGCCGGCGGCGACGTGCGCGCGGCAACTTCGGTCGCCGCCCATGCGGTGCTGGTCCAGCTGCAGCCGTCGCGCACAGCCGAGTTCAACACAGCGCTCTCCGCCAGCCTGGCCCTGGTGCCCGACGGTCCTGCCAAGGCCAAGGGCATGGCCAACGGCGCCGCCATCGCCACAGCGCTGTTCGCCAACCGTGCCGATGACGGGCAGACCACCGTCGTGCCCTACACGCCCTCCGGCCTGCCCGGCCGTTGGGCGCCGACGCCGCCGGCCTTCCAGCCGGCGGTCCAGCCGGGTCTCGCGGTCGCGACACCCTGGGTGATGAACAGTCCGGACCAGTTCCGCGCCGGGCCCCCGCCCGCGATCGACAGCAAAGCCTATGCGACGGCCTACAACGAGGTGAAGACGCTGGGAATCAATGTCGGCTCCACGCGTACCCCCGACCAGACGGAGTCCGCCCAGTTCTGGGCGGGCGCGCAAGGCCCGGGGCCTTGGATCAAGGCCGCGATTGACCGCGCCGAAGCCACCGGCACCTCGACCCTCGAAAATGCCACGACCTTCGCCCGGCTGGCGACCGGCGTCGGCGACGCGGTGATCGCCATCTGGGACACCAAGTATCACTACGACTATTGGCGTCCGGTCACGGGCATCCGCGCGGGCGAAACCGATGGAAACGGCGCCACCGATGGAGTCGACAACTGGCTGCCGCTGATCTTCACGCCGCCGCACCCCAGCTACGGGTCCGCCCATGCCGCCGTTTCGGGGGCTGCCTACACCATTCTCGCCGACGCCTTCGGCGACTCCGGCAACTTCTGCCTCACGTCGCTCGGCGTGACGCGCTGCTGGGGCAGTTTCAGCGCGGCCGCGATCGACAGCGTGAACAGCCGCGTGTGGGGCGGGGTCCACTGGCGCTTCGACAATGACGCAGGCTTCGCCATGGGGCAGTCGGTGGGCGCGTGGAACGTGCGCGCCGACGTGTTCGGCGCAGTGCCGGAACCGGCTAGCTGGGCGCTGATGATCCTGGGATTCGGGGTCGTGGGCCTGGCGGCAAGGCGCCGACAGACGGCAGCGACGCTCAGCGCGGAGCGCTGATCGTCGCCAGCCTCATTCGTCGCCCATGCGGAGAGCGGCGATAAAGGCCTCCTGCGGAATGTCGACAGACCCATACTGCCGCATCCGCTTCTTGCCTTCCTTCTGCTTGTCCAGCAGCTTCCGCTTCCGGCTGATGTCCCCGCCATAGCATTTGGCCGTGACGTCCTTGCGCAGCGCCGCGATCGTCTCGCGGGCCACCACCTTGCCGCCGATCGCGGCCTGGATCGGAATCTTGAACAGGTGCCGCGGGATCAGGTCCTTCAGCCGCTCGCACATGTGCCGGCCGCGCCCTTCGGCAGCATCGCGGTGGACGATCATGCTCAGCGCATCCACCTGCTCGCCGTTCACCAGGATGGTCATCTTCACCAGATCCCCCTCGCGGTGGCCGGTCTGGTGATAGTCGAAGCTGGCATAGCCCCGGCTGATGCTCTTCAGCCGGTCATAGAAGTCGAACACCACTGCGTTCAGCGGCAGTTCGTAGGTCAGCTGCGCCCGGCCGCCGACATAGGTCAGGTTCTTCTGGATGCCCCGCCGGTCCTGGCACAGCTTCAGGATCGCCCCCAGATGCTCGTCGGGCACATAGATTGTGGCCTCGATCCAGGGCTCCTCGATATGGTCGATCTTCACCGGGTCCGGCATGTCGGCCGGGTTGTGCAGTTCGATCACCTCGCCGCTGGTCAGGTGGATCTTGTACACCACGCTGGGCGCGGTGGTGATGAGGTCCAGGTCATACTCCCGGCTCAGCCGCTCCTGGATGATCTCCAGGTGCAAGAGCCCCAGGAAACCGCAGCGGAAGCCGAAGCCCAGGGCCGCGCTCGTCTCCATCTCGAAGCTGAAGCTCGCGTCGTTCAGCCTGAGCTTGTAGATGCTCTCGCGCAGCTTCTCGAAATCGGCGGCGTCCGTCGGGAACAGCCCGCAGAACACCACCGGCTGCACCTCCTTGAAGCCTTCCAGCGGCGCGTTCGCCGGCCGCTTGGCATCCGTGATGGTGTCGCCGACGCGCGCCTGTGCGATTTCCTTGATCTGCGCGGTGATGAAGCCGATCTCGCCCGGCCCAAGGTTCGGCAGCTGCTCGATCTTCGGCCGGAAGGCACCCACCCGGTCGACCAGGTGCGTGGTGTCGCCGGCCATGAACTTGATGTTCTGGCCCTTGGTGATGACCCCGTCGATCACCCGCACCAGGATCACGACACCCAGGTAGGGGTCGTACCAGCTGTCGACCAGCATCGCCTTCAGCGGCGCGGTGATGTCGCCCTTGGGCGGCGGAATGCGGTGGACAATCGCCTCCAGCACGTCGCCGATGCCGATGCCGGTCTTGGCGCTGGTCAGCACCGCGTCGCTGGCGTCCAGCCCGATGATCTCCTCGATCTCGGCCTTCACCTTCTCGGGCTCGGCACTCGGCAGGTCCACCTTGTTGATCACCGGCACGATCTCATGGTCATGCTCGATCGACTGGTAGACGTTAGCGAGCGTCTGCGCCTCCACCCCTTGCGCTGCGTCCACCACCAGAAGCGCGCCCTCGCAGGCGGCGAGCGACCGGCTGACTTCATAGGCGAAGTCCACATGGCCCGGCGTGTCCATCAGGTTCAGGATATAGTCCTTGCCGTCCTTCGCCCGGTAATCGAGGCGCACGGTCTGCGCCTTGATGGTGATGCCGCGCTCCTTCTCGATGTCCATGTTGTCGAGCACCTGCGCGCTCATCTCGCGCTCGGTGAGGCCGCCTGTCTGCTGGATCAGCCGGTCGGCAAGCGTGGACTTCCCATGGTCGATATGGGCGATGATCGAGAAATTTCGGATGCGCGACATGTCGGTCGCCGGAAGCGTTGCCATGGGCGCCCCTTGGCAGGCTGGCCTTAGGCTTTCAAGTTTCGCCGGTGCCGCAGGGCGGCGGCCGTGGCGGCGAAGGTGGCGCAACGGGCACAGATTGCACAATTATAGCTGGTTGCACGCAGTCGAAGCCGTTAAGTCGCGAACCGGTCCCCGACTGAAGGATATCTTCGATGCCTGCGCTCATGTCCCATATTCTCGTTGCATCTGCGGCCGTCGCTGCAGTCGCCGCCGTGCCCGCCCAGGCCGAAGGCTGGGAGTTCAGCCTGACCCCCTATTTCATGGCGCCCAACATGGACGGGAAGTCCGCCATCGGGCCGGTCGACATCAACGTGTCCGCCTCGCCCGCCGACATCTTCCGCAACCTGAACTGGGGGGCGATGGGGATCCTCGAAGCCAACAACGGCAAGTTCGGCTTCGCGGTCGACCTCACCTACATGGACCTGTCGGCAGACGGCCCCGGCGGCCGCGCGCAGTTCGACGGCCACCAGGGGGCCTACACGCCGATGGTTCTGATGCGGGTGCACAAGTTCGCAGAGGCCTATGTGGGCGCGCGCATCAACAATATCGGCGCCGGCATCTCCGGCACCGGCCCGCTCGGCAACCCGCGTTCGGCCAGCCGCACCGAGACCTGGGTGGACCCGCTCATCGGCATCCGCACCAACTTCCCCTTGAGCCGCACGATCGACCTGACCGTGATGGCCGATGTGGGCGGCTTCGGTATCGCGTCCGACTATGCCGTCCAGGCCTGGCCGGCGTTCGGCTTCCGGCTGGGGAACAAGTCCAAGGCGATCCTCGGCTACCGGGCGATCTATGTGAAGTATGAAACCGGCAGCGGCCGCGACCGTTTCGTCTACGACGTGCTCACCCACGGGCCGACCGCGGGCGTGCAGTTCCGCTTCTGACGGTTCAGCCGAAGCGCTTGCGCAGCTCCAGCAGTTGAAGCGCGGCGGCGACGGCCTCGCCGGCCTTGTTCTTCTTCGCCGGGTCTGCGCGGACGAGCGCCTGCTCCTCGTTCTCGACGGTCAGGATGCCGTTGCCGATGGGGACACCGTCGAGCGTGAGCGCCATGATCCCGCGCGCGCTCTCGTTCGAGACGATTTCGAAATGGTAGGTCTCGCCCCGGATCACGCAGCCGAGCGCGACATAGGCATCATAGGCGCCCGTCTCGGCGGCCATGGCGATGGCAGCCGGGATCTCGAGCGCACCGGGGACTTCGACGAGCTCATGCTTGTGCCCGCCGGCCTCGAGCGCGGCGCGGGCGCCGGCGAGCTGCAGATCATAGATGTGCCGGTAGAATCCGGCGCCGACGATCAGGACCTTGGCCATGGGGATATCCTTCTTCAGGCGGCGAGTTGGCGTTCACCGACGACCTTCAGGCCATAGCCCTCGAGGCCGACATAGGCGCGGTGGGAGGTGGTGAGGAGTTCCATCTCGGTGACACCGAGGTCGACGAGAATCTGTGCACCCACGCCATAGTCGCGCACCGTGAAGGGCTCGCCCTGGCCCTTGGCCTTCATCTGCTCGGAAATAGCGTCTGGCCGCGCGTCGCGGATGACGATCAGGATGCCCGCGCCGGCGTCGGCGATGGCCTCCATCGCGCGAGGGATCAGGCCCGAGCGACCGCCGGTTTCGGCAAAGAGGTCGGTGAACATGCTCTGCACATGAACGCGGACCAGGGTGGGCTTCGTCGGGTCGATGCGGCCCTTCATCAGCACGATATGCTCGGCATATTCGGCGGTATTGGCGTAGGTCATCGCCATCCACTTGCCGCCATGCTCGCTGTCGATCTCCACCTCGGCGATCTTCTGGACGAGGTGATCGTGGCGCATGCGGTAGGCAATGAGATCGCGGATGGTGCCGATCTTGAGGCCATGGGCCTTTGCAAAGGGGATCAGGTCGTCGAGGCGGGCCATGGTGCCGTCCTCGTTCATGATCTCGCAGATCACGCCCGAGGGATTGAGGCCTGCAAGTCGCGACACATCGACCGCGGCCTCGGTGTGGCCGGCGCGGACGAGAACGCCCCCATCACGCGCAACCAGCGGGAACACATGCCCCGGCGTGACAATGGCGTCGGCGCCCTTGGACGCGTCGATGGCAACGGCCACGGTGCGGGCGCGGTCGGCGGCCGAAATGCCGGTCGTGACGCCCTCGCGCGCCTCGATCGACACGGTGAAGGCGGTTTCGTGCCGGGTGCGGTTGGAGCGGCTCATCAGCGGCAGGCCGAGTTGCTCGACGCGGGCCTTTGCCATGGCAAGGCAGATGAGGCCACGGCCATGCTTGGCCATGAAGTTGATGGCGTCCGGCGTCGCCATCTGCGCGGGCACGATCAGGTCGCCCTCGTTTTCCCGGTCCTCGTCGTCGACCAGGATGTACATGCGGCCGTTCTTCGCCTCGGCGATGATCTCCTCGATCGGCACCAGCGGTGACGGCCCGGCGCCCGACAGGTAGGATTCGAGCTTCCGCAGCGTGTCGGCCGTCGGGTTCCAGTCCGTGGCGTCGAGATCGCGCAGCGTGTTGGCGTGGAGCCCGGCCGCCTTTGCGAGGCCCGAGCGGCTGAGGCCGGTTTCGACCAGATGGTCGCGGATTCGGTCGAGGATGTGCGTTGCCATTCCCGCCCTGTCTCACATCAGAATGTGAGATTCAATCCTGTTCCTCACATCAGGATGTGAGGCGCGATCCGGCCATCCGCTGGAGGTAGCGGGCAAGCACATCGATCTCGAGGTTCACCTGCTGGCCTGCCTTCGCAGCGCCCAGCGTCGTCCAGTCCGCGGTGTGGGGGATGATGTTGAGGTGGAAGAGTGTGCTTCCGTCGGCCGAGTCCTCGACGGCGTTCACCGTCAGCGACACGCCGTCGACGGTGATCGAGCCCTTGGGTGCGATCATCGGGGCAAGCGCTGCCGGCGCGCGGATGGCGATATGGGTGGAGCCCTCGATGGCCTCCACCAGCTCGACTGTGCCAATGCCGTCGACATGGCCCGTCACGATATGCCCACCCAGCTCGTCACCCAGCTTCAGCGACCGTTCGAGGTTCAGCCGCGCGCCTTCGGCCCACATGGCCGAGGCCGTGCGCGACACGGTTTCGCCCGAGACATCGACAGTGAAGCGGTTGCCGGCCTTGGTGGTGACGGTGAGGCACACGCCCGAGCAGGCGATGGAGGCGCCGATCGCGACGCTGTCGAGATCATAGGCGGTCTCGATTGCGAGGCGAAGGTCGTGGCCCGGGCGGCGCTCGAGGTCTGCGATGCGGCCGATGTCGGTGATGATTCCGGTGAACATGCCTGCGGGCCTAGTCCGTCCGCCGATATTGCTCAAGGACGTCGGCACCGAGCGCCCGGCGGCCTTCCAGCTGCCAGCGGCCATGGGTGTCGGCGAGGCTGGGCGGGCGCAGCGCTTCGAGGCCGATGCCGCGCCCGATGAGGATGGGGGCCCGCAGCAGCACGAGGCGGTCGACCCAATCGGCTGCGAGGAGGGCGGATGCCAGCGCGCCGCCGCCTTCGCAGAGGATCCGGTTGACCTGCATATCGCGGCAAAGGCCGTCCAGCGCGTCGAGCGAGGGGAGGGCGGTGAAGCCCTGCGGCACCGGGCCGCTGGTCAGGGCAATGCGCAGCGGCTGGGGCGCGGTGCTTCCGGGCAGGCGGTTGGTGAGCTGCGGGCGGTCGGCGCGGAGCGTGCCGCCGCCCACGAGGATCAGGTCGGCCTCTGCGCGCAACGCGTGGGCGAAATGGCGGGCGGGCTCGCCGGTGATCCACTGGCTGGTGCCGTCCAGCATGGCGAGGCGGCCATCGAGGGACAGGGCAAGCTTGAGCGTGAGCTCCGGCCGTCCGCCCGACAGGCGGCGTGTGAAACCGGTCAGTTCCAGCCGGGCCTCGGCTTCGCGCACGCCGTCCGTCACGGCGATCCCGGCGGCCTTCAGCGCGGCGATGCCACGGCCGGCGGTCCGCGGGTCCGGGTCTGTCATCGCGATCACGCAGCGGGCGATTCCGGCAGCGATCAGGGTTTCGGCGCAGGCGGGACCGCGCGGGCTTTCGTGGGCGCAAGGCTCAAGGGTGACATAGGCGGTCGCGCCCCTTGCACGGTCGCCGGCGTCGGCCAGGGCGGTTGCCTCGGCATGGGGGCGGCCGCCGTCCTGGGTCCGGCCCCGGCCGACGATCAGGCCATCCTTCACCAGCAGACAGCCGACATTGGGGTTGGCGCCGGTGCGACCGCGGCCGCGGCGGGCGAGCGCCAGCGCCGCCGCCATCAGCCGCCCGTCGGCGTCAGCCGACACCCGCAAGACCGTCCTCCGCCACTCAGCTGCTCGCCTGGGCGGCGGCGGCGCGTTCGGCGGCGAGTGCCTTCTGGCGCGCCTGCTCGGCCTCGTAGGCGCGGCGGTTCGCCTCCACCTGGGCACGAAGCTTGTCCATCGCCTCTTCGCGCTCGTCGACCGCCTCCTGCGCGGTGCGGTCGCCGCGCCAGCTTTCCATGTAGACGATGCGCTCCGGCACCTGGATGCCGCTGTCCATCGCGACCAGGAAGGCGCTGACGATGGCGGCACCCATGCCGATGGCGCCAAGGGCGAACAGCGTCTTGTAGAGGGGCTGTTCGCGAATGCGCCGGACAAATCCGGGCTGCTCCTCGTTCCAGGAAAAGCCCTCCGCCTGCTCAAGCTCGCGCCGCATCAGGATGGCGCGGCGGCGGGCGTCGTCGTCGGCAGAGGCGCTCTGGTCCGCGAAAGGCGTCGGCAGCTTCACTGCCTTCGGCTTCTTCAGGGGCATAAGCGACAGTCCTTCCCGGGGGAGACGCCGGGGCGGTTCAGACCCGCATCGGCATCAGCACATACAGCGCCTCGGACCCTTCGGATTCCCGGATCAGGGTGGGTGCGGCGGCGTCTGCCATATGGACCTCGACCAGGTCGCCTTCAACCTGCGCCAGGATGTCGAGCAGGTAGCGGCTGTTGAAGCCGACATCGAAGCCGGCGGCTGCATAGTCGGCCGGCACGTCCTCGCTGGCCGTGCCGTTTTCCGGGCTGGTGACCGACAGCGTCACCCGGTCGCGATCGAGGCTGAGCTTCACCGCGCGGGTCTTCTCGCTGGCGATGGCCGTCACGCGGTCGACGCCTTCGGCAAGCGTTGCCGGGTCGATCTTCAGCAGCTTGTCGTTCGCGGTGGGGATCACGCGGCTGTAATCGGGGAAGGTGCCGTCGATCAGCTTGGAGGTCAGGACCGCCTGGCCGATGGCGAAGCGGATCTTGGACTGGGACAGCGAAATGCCGACCTCGCCGCCGCGTTCATCCAGCAGCTTGCGCACCTCGGCGACGCATTTGCGCGGAATGATGATGTCGGGCATGCCGGCCGCGCCCTCGGGCAGGGGAATTTCCACCCGGGCCAGCCGATGGCCGTCCGTCGCAACCGCGCGCAGCGTGCCCGCACCGGCCGGTGCATGGAAGAAGATGCCGTTGAGGTAGTAGCGCGTTTCCTCGGTGCTGATCGCGAAGCGGGTCTTGTCGATCAGCGTCACCAGCGTTTCGGCCGGAAGCGTGAAGCTGACCGGCAGGTCGCTTTCGCCGATCACCGGGAAGTCCTCGCGCGGGAGGGTCTGGAGCGAGAACCGCGCGCGGCCGGCGGTGACGGAGACCTTGCCGGAGGCAGCCTCGAGCGTGACCTGCGCCCCGTCGGGCAGCTTGCGCACGATGTCGAACAGGGTGTGGGCCGAAACCGTGGTGGCGCCGGCGGCTTCCACCGTCGCCGGCACATCCTCGACGATCTGGAGATCGAGGTCGGTCGCCATCAGCTTGGCACTCTGCCCGTCGGCCGCGAGCAGGACGTTGGAGAGGATCGGAATGGTGTTCCGCCGCTCGACAACGGACTGCACATGCCCGAGCGCCTTGAGGAGGGTGGCGCGTTCGACGACCAGCTTCATGCGTTGAGGTTTCCCTGCCAGAGCTATTTCCCTTGGCCTTCTATACAGAAAGGCCGTGCGCGCGAAAGCAGCTTGTTGCGGTGCAAGGTCGTGCTCAGACGACCTTGATCGCGACCGCAGTCGCCTCGCCACCGCCGATGCACAGCGATGCGACACCGGTGCCGCCGCCGCGCCTCTGCAGGGCATGGATCAGCGTGACCAGGATGCGCGCGCCAGAGGCGCCGATGGGGTGGCCGAGCGCGGTCGCGCCGCCGTTCACGTTGAGCTTCGCGTGGGGGATGCCGAGCTCCTGCATGGCGATCATGGAGACGACCGCGAAGGCCTCGTTCACCTCGAACAGGTCAACGGCGTCGACCGTGAGGCCGAGCCTGCCCATCAGTTTCTGCATCGCGGGCACCGGCGCGGTGGTGAACAGCGCCGGCTTCTGCGCGTGGACGCTGTGCCCGAGGATGGTGGCGATGGGCGTGAGGCCGCGGGCCTCGGCCGTTTCGCGGCGCATCAGCACCAGCGCTGCCGCCCCGTCCGAGATGGAGCTGGCGTTGGCGGCCGTCACCGTGCCGTCGGGGGCAAAGGCGGGCTTCAGAAGGGGGATCTTGTCGGGCTTCGCCTTGCCGGGCTGCTCGTCGACGCTGACGTCGCCGCCCTTGACCGCGACGGGCGTGATTTCGGCGGCAAAGGCGCCGGACGCGATGGCGCCCTGTGCGCGAGAGAGGGATTCCAGCGCATAGGCATCTTGCGCCTCGCGCGTCAGCTGATAGGCCCGCGCCGATTCCTCGGCGAAGGTGCCCATGGCCCGGCCGGGTTCATAGGCGTCTTCCAGGCCGTCGAGGAACATGTGGTCCATCACCCGGCCATGGCCCATGCGATAGCCGCCGCGCGCCTTGGGCAGCAGGTAGGGGGCGTTGGTCATGCTCTCCATCCCGCCGGCCGCGATGATCTCGGCCGATCCCGCCTTCAGCGCATCATGCGCATCCATCACCGCCTTCATGCCCGAGCCGCACATCTTGTTGAGGGTGACGGCCGCCGTGCCGAGGTCGAGCCCGGCCTTCAGCGCGGCCTGGCGGGCAGGCGCCTGGCCCTGCCCGGCCGGCAGCACGCAGCCCATCACCACCTGCTCGACATCGGCACTGCCGAGCCTGCTGTCGGCAACGGCGGCCTTCAGGGCTGCGGCGCCGAGCTCGGGCGCGGTCACGTCCCGGAAGTCGCCCTGGAAGCCGCCCATGGCGGTGCGGCGGGCGGCGGTGATCACGATGTCTGAAAGGGCGGTCATCGGAGCTGTCTCCTCTGTTCGATGGAAAGATGCCTGAGCGCATGGGTTCCCGAAGGGTTCGGGGCAAAGCCACTGATCCGGCGCGAAACCAGTGACCAGCCGAGTGGCTGCACCAGGCCGATCGCGGCGCCGTCCTCTGCCCACAGCCGCTCGGCCGCAGCGAGCGCGGCCAGGCGGGCGCTGCGGCTGGGCGCTTTCCAGCTGTCGGCGAGCAGGCGGTCGGCCTCGGGCAGGCAGACACCGTGGCGGTTGCGGCTGCACTGCAGGGGCGTGAGGAAGGGAATGGGGCTGTCGATCGGGGTCTCGCGGCGGATGAGGGCAAGGTCGAACGCACCGGAGGTGATCGCGCGCCTGTGGGCGGCCGGGTCGCGCCGTTCCAGCCGGAGCGTGATTCCCAGCGCGGCGTAATCGCGGGCAACCAGCTCCATCAGCCGCGCCTCGGCGTCGGAATCCTGGATGGCGACCGCAAGCGTCAGCGGCCGGGCGAGACTGTCCACCCCGGCTTCGGCAAGCAGGCGCCGCGCATCTTCCTGGCGGCCCACATAGGGCTGATCCGACCATTGGGCCTCGGGCGGGCGGTAGCCGGCGATGTTGCCGGGAACGAGGCTGCGCACCTCGGCTGCCGCCGCGCTGCCGAAGAAGCGCTGGCCGAGCGCTGCGCGGTCGACCCCCAGGATCAGCGCGCGGCGGACCCGCTGGTCGGACAGCGGCGGGCGCTTGTAGTTCACCAGCAGCAGAAGGGCGGCGCGCGGCTGTTCGAGCAGAAGCGCCTCGCGCCTGGCGGTCACCCGGGCCGTGCCCAGCCCCTCCAGCCCGCCGCCCATGACAAGGTCGGCCGCACCGCGGTTGAAGCGCCGGATGGCAGCCTCGGCCTCGAAGGCGCGGACGTCGGCGGCTTCGAGCGCGACGGTCGCGGCAGCGTGGAAATTGGGGTTTCGGGAGAGTCGGGCAGGCGCCGGGTCGGCCGATGCCGGGTCGGCCCCGGTCGGCGAGGGGCCGATCAGGAATGCGCCGGCGGTTTCGCGCGAGCCGCTGCTTCGGACCGCAAGGGCGGGGGTCGCAAGCAGTTCCAGCAACTCGGGCTGCGGGGTCGAGAGGCGGACCTCGACCACGGTGTCGAGCGGGGCGCTTATTGCGGTGACGCCCGCAAGCAGGTCCCGGACCTGCGGCCCGGCCCGGCCGGTGCGGGCGCGCTGGAGGGAGGCGACGGTGTCGGCGGCGGTGACGGGCCGGCCGCCGGCGAAGCTGGCAGGGCGCAGACGGAACACGATGGACAGGCCATCGTCCGAGACCCGCCAGCTCTGCGCGAGGCCCGGAACCACCCGCCCGGCCGCGTCGCGGGCTGTCAGCCCTTCCGAAATGGCGCCGGCGACGATGGCCCGTTCGGCCGCAGCGCCGACCGCATCCACCTGCAGCGGCTCGTCCTGTGCGTCGCTGCCTTTGCAGGCACCGACCAGAAGGACTGCGCCCAGCGGCACCAGTGGCAGCAATCGGCGGAAGGCGTGCATGCCGGAGCCGTTCGCAACAAACGACGGGACTGGCAAGCACGAACCGGCGTGGTAGGAGGAGCGCATGCATCGGGTCTCGAACGACATCGCCGGCCTTGTCGGCTCCACCCCCCTCGTGCGGCTGAAGGGGCCTTCCGAACGGACGGGCTGCGACATCTTCGGCAAGTGCGAATTCCTGAACCCCGGCGGCTCGGTGAAGGACCGGGCCGCGCTGTGGATCATCCGCGACGCGGAAGGATCGGGCGCCCTGAAGGCGGGAGGCACCATCGTGGAGGGGACGGCCGGGAACACCGGCATCGGCCTTGCCGTGATCGGTGGCGCGCTGGGCTATCGCACCGTCATCGTGATGCCCGAGACGCAGAGCCAGGAAAAGAAGGACACGCTGAGGGCGCTGGGGGCAGAACTGGTGCTGGTGCCGGCGACGAGCTACGCGAACCCGGGGCATTATGTGCACACGTCGCGGCGGCTGGCCGAGGAACTGCCCGGCGCGGTGTGGGCGAACCAGTTCGACAATGTCGCCAACCGGCTGGCGCACATCAAGTCGACCGCGCCCGAGATCTGGGAGGCGCTGGAGGGCAAGGTCGACGGCTTCATCTGCGCGGCAGGCACCGGTGGCACGATCGCCGGCGTGGGGCTGGGGCTGAAGGAACTGGGCGAGACCGTCACCATCGGGCTGGCGGACCCCGATGGCGCTGCCCTGTACAGCTGGTTTACCTGCGGCGAGCTGAAGGCGGACGGCAACAGCGTGTCGGAAGGGATCGGGCAGAGCCGGATCACCGCCAACCTGGAGGGCGCGCCGGTGGATGTCGCCTTCCGGGTGTCGGACGCGGAGGCCTTTCCGGTGCTGCACGAGCTGATGATGAAGGACGGGCTCCACCTCGGGCTTTCCAGCGCGATCAACGTGGCCGGTGCCGAGAAGCTGGCCCGCCACCTGGGGCCGGGCAAACGGATCGTCACCATCCTGTGCGACAACGGCAGTCGCTACCTTTCGACGATCTGGAACCCGGACTGGCTGGTGGCCCGGGGCCTGCCCTTGCCGCCCTGGCGCGAATCCTGATGTGCGCGCCGGTCTCGACTTGGTGCGGGTCAGGGTCTAGACTCAGGACATGGATCGCATCCGTGCCGGCCTGACGGGCCTCGCAGTCGTTTTCCTCGTGACGGCAGCCGCATCGCTGCTGTTCGGCCCTGACGAGGCCGACCCGCCCCCTGTCGAGCAGCAGCAGCCCGGCGAACCCCTTGCGCAGCTGGGCGTGGCCCCCGGCAGCGACAAGGCCGACGAGGCGCGTCGGGAGGACGCCGTGCCTGCCCCACCCGAGGGCCCTGCGCTCGAGGCGCAGCCATCGGCCGGGCCATCATCCGATGGCCAGGCCGGCGACCCCGCCTATCCAAGCCCGACTGCTTCGGGTGGAAATGCCGATCCGGGCCGCCCGGTCGCCATCTGATTTCCATGAATGTTCGACATGTCCTGCTGGCGCTGCTGCTGGCGCCGGTCCTGATCTTCGGCGTCCAGCTGGCACGCCGGCAGGCAGGCACCGAGCTTCTGTTGCCCGATCTCGACCGGACGTCCGTCGCACGGATCGAACTCGCGCGCGGGCGCGAACAGGTCGTGCTGGGCAAGCGGATGGACACGGGGGCCTGGGAGGTGCTGTCGGCCGCCGACGCGCCGGGGAACGACCAGCGCATCGGCGCCACGATCGACCGGCTGGCGACCCTGCGCGGGCGCCCGCTTCCTCAGGGAACGCCGCGCCAGCAGCGCGAGCCGCTGGAAATCCGGCTGTCGGACGCCCGCGGCCGCGTTCTCGGCCACGCCGCCTTCTGGACGGGCGAGGCGGCACGGCTGCCCGGCGGCACCCGGCTGGCGGTCGGCTCGGCGCCACCCCTTCCGCTGTGGCAATCGGCCTGGGCCAGCCTGACACCGCCCAGGATCGCGCCTGAAGATGTCGCGCTGGTGGAGCGCCTGACGCCCGAGGGACCGGTTGCGCTACCGACCGACGCGGCGGTCGGCGTGGCGAAGACGCTGGCCGGCCTGACGCCGACGGATTTCGTGGCAGGCGCCACCGTCAGCTGGATGGGCGCGCGCCAGCTTCGGGTGCGGATGGCCGACGGCCAGGTGATCGACGTGCAGCAGGTGCCCGATGGCGAGGGTCGCTATCATCTGCGCCTGACATCCGACACCCGGGCGGACGTGCGGGCGGCGCGACGCTTCGCCTTCCGCGTGACGGAGCCGCTGCCATGACCCGGGCCCGGATGGGCCTGCATGGGCCAGGCCATTCCCACGCCCAGCGGAGCCCGGTTGCGAACAGGGTTTTCCACAGTTGTTTGCAATTCCGTCGCGCGGAACCGCGCCGAAAAAAGACAAGCTTTGCCAGATGCTTATCGAAAGGGCATCCGGAACGACCATAAAATCCCATTGAATACCCATGAAAGCCCATGCTATCCCTTTTCCACAGGGCTGGCGTGCGGCTTGCCCGTTCTTTCCAGGGCCTTCCCCCGCCTTGTCGAACGGCACCGCGCATCCGCCCCAAAAGAGGGGATCGGGTCATTCGCGGTTATTTTTCAGGGATCTATGTGAACGGAGTCGATGCCAAGCATCGGCTGTCCGTTCCTGCGTCCCTGCGCGAGACCATCGAGGCCCGCAGCCAGACTCGGGAGCTGGTGCTGGGGCCGGACGAACATGCGCCATGTCTGATCGGCTATGATGTCACCTACTTCGACCGGCTGGAGGCCCGGCTGGAGGAGGAGTTCGCCGCCGACTTCGGCCCCGGGCGGAGCCTGAAGGCGCGCTCCGTCTTCGGCGCGACCGAGCATCTGAAATATGACGAGACGGGCCGCATCATCCTGTCGCCGCTGATGCGGGAAATGGGCGAGATCGGCGCCCATGTCGTCTTCATCGGCGTCGGCCACCATTTCGAGCTGTGGTCGCCCGAGCAGTTCCTCGCCCAGCCCGGGCAGGATCCGCGCGTCCTGAAGCTGGTGAAGGCGCTGATCGCCGGGAGGGCGCAATGAGTGCCGCCTCGCGCCGCGGCACCCCGTCCCTTCCCGACGCCGCACCTGCCTCTTCCGCCCAGGGTCTTTCCCACATCCCCGTCCTTCTGGCCGAAGTGATCGGCGCCCTTGAGATCGAGCCGGGCGCGCATGTCGTCGACGGCACCTTCGGCGGCGGCGGATATGCGAAGGCCGCGCTGGACGCCGGCGCGATCGTGACGGGATTTGATCGCGATCCGCGCGCGGTGGCGCGCGGCACGCCGATGGCCGATGCCTCGGCCGGGCAGCTTCGCCTCATCAACCGCACCTTTGCCGGCATGGCACAGGCGCTGGGGCCTGCCAGCGCCGATGCCGTGGCGCTCGACCTCGGCTACTCCTCGATCCAGATGGACGATCCGGCCTATGGCCTGTCGTTCCAGGCCGATGGCCCGCTGGACATGCGCCTGTCGGGCGAAGGCGAAAGCGCAGCCGACTTCGTGAACGGCGCGAGCGAGGCCGAGATCGCCGATGTCCTCTACCTCTATGGCGAGGAGCCGGCCGCCCGCCGGATCGCGCGCGCCATCGTGGCCGACCGCCCGTTCCGCACGACGGGTGAGCTGGCCGGGCTGGTGCGCCGGGTTGTGAAGGCGGGGAAGGGCGGCAAGGACACGAAGCGCGATCCGGCAACGCGCAGCTTCCAGGCCATCCGCATCCGGGTGAACGACGAACTGGGTGAACTGGAGCGCGGCCTGGAGGCGGCCGAAGCCGTGCTGAAGCCGGGCGGCCGGCTGGCCGTCGTCAGCTTCCACAGCCTCGAGGACCGGATCGTGAAGCATTTCCTTGCCGAGCGGTCCGGCAGCCTGCCGTCGGGCTCCCGCTACCTGCCCGAGGCCCGGAATGTGCGGGCGCCGACCTTCGAACGGCCGGCCAAGGCCAGACGGCCATCGGACGCCGAGCTGCTGGCAAATCCGCGCGCGCGATCGGCGACGCTGCGCGTGGCGCGCCGCACAGGCGCACAGGCCTGGGGCGCCGGGACAGGCGCCAACGGACGCGCCGAAACACATGGGGAGGACAGGGCATGAACGCGATGATGCGCACCACTGTCGACGGCCGGGGATGGCGGGCCGACGGCGCCCAGCGATCCGCCGGGCGAAGGACCTGGGCCGCGACCGCCTGGCTGGTCGCAGGCACGATTGCCGTTGCCGTGACGAGCTACACGCTGTCGCTCCAGGTGGCGTCCGAGCGCCGCGAGGTGGAGCGGCTGGCCCGACAGAACCGCGCCCTTCAGGCGGACCTCAAGGCCCAGGACGCGGAGCTGAGGGTGCGCATGCGCATGCCCCAGCTGCAGCGCTGGAACGACACCGTGCTCGGCCTGGTGCCGATTTCGGCCACCCAGTATCTGGCGAACCCGGTGCAGCTGGCATCCTATGGCGCGGCCCCCGCCGTGCCGGCCCAGCCGCGCGTGCAGCTGGCCGTGCGCGACCTGCCGGCCCAGCCCGCACCGGCTGCGGCCCGGCCCGTGCTGGTAAAGGCGGACGTGCCGGCCGCACCCCGCGCCGCGGGCCCAATCGCGCGGGCCGTTCCTGCCCCTGCGCTGGAACGGCCGGCGCCCGAGGCGGCGCCTGCCGACCTGCTGCAGCAGGTCGAGATGTCGTTCGGCGACCAACCGCTGCCCCAGCCCTGAGCCGATGAGCCCCGCCGCCCTGTCCCGCGAGGCAGTCCGACTGCCCGGCCATCGCCAGATGGCCCTGGGGCAGGCGCGCCAGCGGCTGGCGATCGGGATCCTGCTGTTCGTCGCCTTCACGCTGCTGCTGGGCCTTCGACTGGTCGAGCTCGCACTGTTCGACGGCGCGCCGCGGCGTGCCCGTCCGGTGGTCGCCTCGCCCGAGATCCGGGCCGACATCCTGGACCGCAACGGCGTGACGCTCGCCTCGAGCTTCGAGGCCTATGCCCTTGCCGCCCGCCCCCGCGACATCGTGGGCGACCGCGAGGCGCTTGTCGCGGCGCTTGTGCGGATCCTTCCCGAGCGGGGCGAGGAGGCGATCCGCGCGGCCGTCTATCACGACGGCAAGTTCCGCTATGTGACGCGGCGCATCCTGCCCGAGCAGGCCGAGGCGATCCGGCGCCTGGGAGAGCCCGGCCTGACGCTGGAGCGCGAGGCCGAGCGGCTCTACCCCCATGTGGGGCTTGCAGCGCATCTGGTGGGCTACACGGGCATCGACGGGCGTGGCGAAGGCGGGATCGAGCGCGCCTTCGAGGAGCGGCTGACCGACCCCGCGCAGCGCGACACGCCGCTGGTGCTGGCAATGGACGTGCGCGTGCAGCAGGCGCTGGAAAGCGAGCTCGAGGCGCAGATGCTGGCCCAGAAGGCTGCCGGCGCCGCCGGCGTGGTGATGGACGTTCACACCGGCGAAGTGCTTGCGATGGCCTCGCTGCCGGCCTTCAACGCCAACCGGCCGGGCGGGCTGACCGGCATGCCCAGCCACATGAACCGCGCAACGCTCGGCGTCTATGAACTGGGCTCGACCTTCAAGGCGTTCACAATCGCGATGGCGCTGGACACCGGGGTCGTGACCGACCTTGCCGAACGCTTCCCGACGACACCGATCGCGGTCGGCCGCCACCGCATCTCGGACAGCCACCCCAAGGGCTATCCGCTGTCGGTGCCCGAGGTGCTGATCTATTCGTCGAACGTGGGCACGGCGCGGATGGCCGAGCGCATGGGGCGCGCCCGGCAGGAGGAATTCCTGCGCAGGCTGGGCATGATGGGCCGCGCGCCGGGCGAACTGAAGGAATCGGGCCGCGCGCTGACCCCGCCGGCGAACAACTGGGGCCTTTCCAGCGTGATGACCGTGGGCTTCGGTCACGGCATCGCAGTGACGCCGCTGCATCTGGCCAACGCCTACGCGACGCTGGTGAACGGCGGGATCCACCGCGAGGCGACCTTCCTGAAGGTGCCGCCGGGTGTCGAACGTCCGGAAACCCGGGTGTTCAGTGCCGAGAGTTCGAAGCTCGTCAACGGCATGCTGCGGCTGGCCGTGCTGGACGGCACCGGCAGGCAGGCCGACGCCGACGGCTACCGGGTCGGCGGCAAGACGGGGACGGCCGAAAAGGTGCTGGAGACCGGGCGCGGCTATGACCGTCGGCGCAACATCACCACCTTCGCCGGCGCCTTCCCGATGGATGCGCCCCGCTATGTGGTGGTCACGATGGTCGACGATCCGTCGGCGGGCCTGCGCTCGGCAGGGGCAGTGGCCGCGCCGGTGTTCAAGAATGTGGTGAACCGGGTGGCGCCCGTGCTGGGCGTGGCGCCGGACACCAGCGGAGGGTCCGAGCCCGACATTGCCGCACTCGCCGGCCTCTACACGCCGCGCGACCCCAAGCGGGATCCCAACATCCGCGCAGGGCTGATGCCGATGCCGGTTGCAGGTGCGCCGCGATGAGCGACCCGCTGGCCCCCGTGCGTGACCGGATCACCGGCTTTGCGATCGACCACCGCAAGGTGGCGCCCGGCACCGTGTTCGGCGCCTTCCGCGGCAGCCGCTTCGATGGCGAGAGCGTGATCGCCGACGCCGTGAAGGCGGGCGCGATCGCCGTGGTCACCCGGCCGGAGGCGAAGGTGGAGGGCGCGCTCCACATCGCCGACGCGGAGCCGCGGCGCATGTTCGCGCGCCTGGCGGCGGGCTTTTTCGCGCCCTTCCCCGCGATGACGGCGGCGGTGACCGGCACCAACGGCAAGACGAGCACCGTCGAGCTCACCCGCCAGCTGTGGCACCTGGCCGGCGAGCGCGCCGCCTCGATGGGCACGCTTGGCGTGGTGACGGCCTCCGACCATGCGAAGGCAGGCTCGGGCGGGCTGACGACGCCCGACATCGTGACCTTCCTTGCCAATGTCGCAGGGCTCGCGCGCGAGGGGATCAGCCACCTTGCCTTCGAAGCCTCGTCGCACGGGCTCGACCAGTATCGGACCGAAGGGCTGCCCGTGCGGGCGGCGGCCTTCACCAACCTGACGCGCGATCACCTGGACTACCACGGCGACATGGAGGCCTATTTCCAGGCCAAGCTGCGGCTGTTCACGCAAGTGCTGGATGCCGACGGCACGGCGGTGGTGTGGCTGGACGGGCAGGCGACTGGCGCAGCCTACAACCGGCGCGTTGTCGATGCCTGCCGGGCCCGCGGCGTGACGCTGCTGACCGTGGGGCCCGATGGCGCGGACCTGAAGCTGGTGAAGCGCGTGCCCACCCTGCTGGGGCAGACGCTGACGATCGAGGCCGCAGGCGTGGCCCACACGCTGAACCTGCCGCTGATCGGCGGCTACCAGGCGGCCAATGCGCTGGTGGCGGCGGGGCTGGTGGTGGCCGGTGGGGCCGATGTGGCCTCGACCCTGAAGCTGCTCGGCCGGGTGTCGGGTGTGCGCGGCCGGCTCGAGCGCGCCGTCATCACGCCGACGGGCGCGCCGGTCTACATCGACTATGCCCATACGCCCGACGCGCTGGAGGCGGCGGTTGCAGCCCTCAGGCCGCACACCGCGAACCGGCTGATCCTGCTGTTCGGCTGCGGCGGCGACCGCGACCGGGGCAAGCGGCCCGAGATGGGCGCGATCGCGGTGCGCGACGCGGACCACGTGATCGTGACCGACGACAATCCGCGCACCGAGGATGCAGCTTCAATCCGGGCCGAGATCATGGCGGCCGCCGGGGGTGCGCGCGAGGTGCCGGGCCGTGCCGATGCCATCCGCGCGGCGCTCGCCGAAGCGAAGTCGGGTGACGTGGTGCTGCTGGCCGGCAAGGGCCATGAACAGGGGCAGATCGTCGGCACCGACGTGCTGCCCTTCGACGATGCCGAGGTGGCGCGCGCGGCGGCTGCGGAGCTGCCCCGATGAGGCCGCTGTGGACCGGTGAAGAGGTCGCGGCCGCGACCGGTGGGCGGCTCTCCGCCCCCTTCGATGTCGAAGGCGTGACCTTCGACAGCCGGGAGGTGATCGGCGGCGAGCTGTTCGTGGCGATGCGTGGGGGCACGGCCAATGGCCATGCCTATGTGGCGCAGGCCGCCGCACGGGGCGCTGCGGGCTTCCTGGTGGAGCAGCCGGTCGATGGGCCCCATGTACAGGTGGCCGACAGTTTCCGGGCGCTGGAGGCGCTGGGCATCGCGGCGCGTGCGCGCACGGGCGCAACGGTGGTCGGGGTGACCGGCAGCGTCGGGAAGACCGGCACCAAGGAGGCGCTGCGCCTTGCCTTCGAACGCATAGCGCCGGATGCGACCCATGCCTCGGTGAAAAGCTACAACAACCACACCGGCGTGCCCTTGAGCCTGGCACGGATGCCCGCCGACACGCGCTTCGGCGTGTTCGAGATGGGCATGAACCATGCGCAGGAAATCGCCGCGCTGACGCGGATGGTGCGCCCGCATGTGGCGGTGATCACCTGGGTGGCGAACGCGCACATCGAGAATTTCGCCGACGGCGAGCCCGGGATCGCCCGGGCCAAGGCCGAGATCTTCGAGGGGCTGGAGCCCGGCGGCGTTGCCATCTGGCCTTCTGACAACCCCCATGCGCCGATCCTGGCGGCTGCGGCCGACAAACTGGGTGCGAAATCAATTCGGTTCGGGTGGAAGGAAGGCGCCGACGTCCGCGTGCTGGCCGCGGATGTCGGTGCCGCTTCCACGAAACTGGTTGCCGACGTGATGGGCGAGGAGCTGCACTTGACGGTGGGCATGGCCGGGCGCCACTGGGTGGGCAATGCGCTTGCCGTGCTTGCCTGCGTGAAGGCGGCGGGCGGCGACATTGCCGAAGCCGGCCTTGCGCTTGCCGGCTTGTCCGACCTGCCGGGCCGCGGCGCGCGGCGCACGGTGAAGGCAGCCGGCGGCAAGGCGACGCTGATCGACGAGAGCTACAACGCCAATCCCGTCTCCATGGCAGCAGCGCTTGCCGTTCTGCGCGACACCCCGGCGAAGCGCCGGATCGCAGTGCTGGGCGCGATGCGCGAACTGGGCGCAGCGGGCGAGGCCCTTCACGCCGGGCTTGCCGCGCCGATCGCCGACGCGGGCGTCGTTGAACTCGCACTGGTGGGGCCCGAGATGGCGGCGCTTCAGGTGCCGGGTGCCGTGCACCTGGCCGATGCCGCCGCCGCGACGGACTGGGCGCGCGCAACACTGAAGGATGGCGACGTGCTGCTGGTGAAGGGCTCCAACTCGATTCAGCTCGGCCGGCTGGTGGCGGCACTGGTGGAGCAGGCGGCATGATCTACCATCTCGCCGAATGGCTCGGCTTTCCGGGTGTTCTCAACCTCGTGCGCTACCTGACCTTCCGCTCCGGCGCAGCGCTGGTCACGGCGCTTGCCATCGGGCTTCTGATCGGGCCGCGCTTCATCGCCTGGCTGCGCTCCAAGCAGGGGAAAGGCCAGCCCATCCGCGAGGACGGGCCGGCGAGCCACCTGATCACCAAGAAGGGCACGCCCACCATGGGCGGCCTCAAGATCCTGATATGCCTGACGGTTTCCACCCTTCTGTGGATGGAGTGGGACCTGCCCTTCGTGTGGGCGGCGCTGTTCGTGACGCTGGGTTTCGGCGTGATCGGCTTCCTCGACGATTACAACAAGGTGATGAAGCGCTCGACCGCGGGGGTTTCCGGCAAGGTGCGGCTGGCAGCCGAGTTCCTGATCGCAGGGGCCGCCGTCTACTATGTGTCGATCTTCACCGGCACGACCCTGTATTTCCCGTTCCTGAAGGATTCCGGGGTCGACCTCGGCTGGGCCTATGTCGGCTTCGGTGCCCTGGTGATCGTTGGTGCCGGCAACGCGGTGAACCTGACCGACGGCCTCGACGGGCTGGCCACCATGCCCGTCATCATCGCCGCCATGACCTTCGGCATCATCGCCTATCTCGTCGGCAACGCCGTGTTCGCCGACTATCTGGGCGTCCACTTCGTGCGCGGCTCGGGCGAACTGATCGTGTTCGTGGGGGCACTGGTGGGCGCGGGGCTCGCCTTCCTGTGGTTCAACGCACCGCCGGCGGCCGTGTTCATGGGCGACACCGGAAGCCTGGCACTGGGCGGCGCGATCGGCACCATCGCCGTCATCACCAACCACGAGCTGGTGCTGGTGATCGTGGGCGGCCTGTTCGTGCTGGAGGCGGTCTCTGTCATCGTCCAGGTCGCAAGCTTCAAGATGACCGGCAAGCGCGTCTTCAAGATGGCGCCCATCCACCACCATTTCGAGCAGCTGGGCTGGCCGGAATCGACCGTCGTGATCCGTTTCTGGATCATCTCCTTCGTGCTGGCGCTTGCCGGCCTCGCAACGCTGAAGCTCAGGTGATGGCGGGCGTGACGGCTCCTGCACTGGCCGGCCGGCGCTATGCCGTCTACGGCCTCGCGCGCTCGGGGCAGTCGGCGCTCAGGTTCCTCGCGCGCTCGGGCGCGAAAGCGGTTGCGTGGGACGAGAATGCCGCGACCCGGGAGGCGGCAGCGACCGCCTTTCCGGGCCTGGAGCTCGCGGATTTCGCGACGCTGGATCTGGCCGGCATCGACGGGCTGGTGGTCTCCCCTGGCGTCCCGCTGAACCGCCATCCGCTCGCCGCCCGCGCCCGGGCGGCGGGCTGCCCGATCCTCGGCGACATGGAACTGTGGCAGCAGGCGCGCGCCAACCTTCCGGCGCATCGGCTGGTAGGGATCACCGGCACCAACGGCAAATCGACCACCACTGCGCTCGTTCACCATCTTCTGGAAACGGCGGGGTTCGCCGCCCGGCTCGGCGGCAACATCGGCCTGCCGGTGCTCGATGCCGACCCGCTGCCCGCGGGCGGGGTCTATGTGTTCGAGCTGTCGAGCTTCCAGATCGACCTTGCGCACAGCCTCGCCTCGGATATCGCCATCTGGACCAACCTGACCCCCGACCATCTCGACCGCTACGACGGGATGCCGGGTTATGCTGCGTCCAAGGCCCGCATCTTCGCCATGCAGAAGCCCGGCGGCCATGCCGTGATCGCGGTCGACGATGACTGGACGCGGGCCGCAGCCGCGGCGCTGCCGCAGGGCCTCGCCCTGACCCGCGTGTCGGCCGCCGATGTGCGCGCCGACGACCAGGCCCGCTGGCCCAGCCTCCAGGGCCCGCACAATGCCCAGAATGTCGCCTGTGCCGTAGCGGCTGCCCGCCTTCTGGGCGCAGGCGAGGACGCGATCGAGCAGGGCCTCCGGAGCTTCCCCGGCCTTGCCCACCGGATGGAGATCGTGGCGACCGTGCGCGGCGTCCGCTATGTGAACGACAGCAAGGCCACCAACCCCACCAGCGTCGCGCCGGCCCTGCAGGCGTTCGACGCGATCCACTGGATCCTCGGCGGGCAGGCCAAGACGGCCGAGCTCGACGCCTGCCTGCCGCATCTTGGGGCCGTGAAGGCCGCCTATGTGATCGGCGAGGCAGCCCCGCTGTTCGAACGCATCCTGACGCCGCACCTCGCCGTGTCCAATGCGGGCACGCTGGAGGCCGCCGTCTCAGGTGCGGCGCGGGTGGCGGAGCCCGGTGACACGGTGCTGCTGTCGCCGGCCTGCGCCTCGTTCGACCAGTATCGCGATTACGAAGCCCGGGGTGCCCATTTCCGGGCCCTCGTCGAGAGGCTGCAGCAATGAAGATCAGCGGCCTCACCCTGTCCTTCGGCCGGGCGGACCGGACCCCGCTTGCGCGCTGGTTCTGGACCATCGACCGCCCGCTGCTGTTCATGCTTCTGGTGCTGATCGGCTGCGGCATCATCGCGGTTGCGGCCGCCTCGCCGGCGGCTGCGCTGCGGCTCTCGGGCGGCGCGCTGGAGATCCCGCCGCTGCACTTCCTGTGGCGGCAACTCATCTGGGTGGCGATCGGCCTGCCCCTCATGCTCGGAGTGTCGATGCTGACCAAGAATGCCGCACGGCGGGTGGCGCTTGGCGGCTTCGTGCTGTTCCTCGTGCTGCTGGCGCTTGTCCCCTTCATCGGCGCCGAGAACAACGGGGCCCAGCGCTGGATCCAGCTGCCCGGATTCCAGATGCAGCCGATCGAATTCCTGAAACCCTTCTTCATCGTGACCACTGCCTGGCTGTTCGCGCTGCGCTTCGAGGACCGGTCGCTCCCCGTCATCCCGGCGGGGGCGATGGTGCTGGCCGTGATCGTGGGGCTTCTGGTGATCCAGCCCGATTTCGGCCAGGCCGCCCTGCTGATCGCCGTCTGGCTGGTGCAGGCCGTGCTGGCCGGATTGCCGCTGATCATTCTCGGCCTTGCGGTTGTCGGCCTGTTTGCGGGCCTTGTGCTGGCCTACCAGTTCGAGCCGCATGTCCAGAACCGGATCGACGGTTTCCTGCACGGCGAGGGGGACACCTACCAGGTCGATCGCGCGCTCGATTGCTTCCGCTCGGGCGGGCTCTATGGCGCCGGCCCCGGCGAGGGAACGGCCAAGTTCCACCTGCCCGAAGCGCAGACCGACTACATCTTCTCAGTGATCGGAGAGGAGTTCGGGGCCATCGTCTGCTTTGCGCTCGCCCTACTATATCTTGCGATTGTCCTTCGCGTTCTGCTACAACTTCTGGATGAGGACGACCCGTTCACGCTGATCGCGGCGACGGGCCTTGTCGCGCAGTTCGGGGGTCAGGCGCTCATCAACATGTCGGTGAATCTGGCGCTCGCTCCGTCCAAGGGCATGACCCTTCCGTTCATCAGCCACGGCGGCTCCAGTTTCCTCGCGACCTCGCTTGCGATGGGGCTGCTGCTGGCCATCACGCGCCGCAACCGCCACCTGAAATCCAGCCCCTATCTGCAATCGGGCCTCGCCCCGCTCAGGCCTCGCGCGGCATGAGCCTTTCCGTCCTCATCGCCGCCGGCGGCACGGGTGGGCACATGATCCCGGCCCATGCCCTGTCGGAAGAGCTGCAGCGGCGCGGCCACCGCGTGACGCTGCTGACGGATGCGCGGGGCTTGCGCTTTCCGGGGCTGTTCGAGCGGACGGACCGCCATGTGCTGGACAGCGCGACCGCCTCGGGCCTGAACCCCTTTGCTTGGCTGAAGGCGGGGATCGCGATCTGGAAGGGCGCGCGCGAGGGCAAGCGCATCGCCCGGGCCGCCAATGCGGATGTGGTGGTGGGCTTCGGTGGCTATCCCTCTCTGCCCGGAATCCTCGCCGGCGTGCAGCTGCGCCTGCCGGCCGTGATCCACGAGCAGAATGCCGTGCTGGGCCGGGTGAACCGGCAGCTGCAGGGGCGGGTATCGGCAATCGCCCTGACCTATGCGGACACGGCGCGGCTGGCCGAGCCCGGCAAGGCCCGACACACCGGCAACCCCGTGCGCGAGGCCGTGCTGGCAGCCCGCAACGACGCCTTCGATGCCCCGGCGTCGGGTGCGCCCTTCCACCTGCTGGTGGTCGGTGGCAGCCAGGGGGCGCGGATCCTGTCGCGGCTGGTGCCCGAGGCCGTTGCCCGTCTTTCGGATGCGGAACGCAGCCGGCTTCGCGTGACGCAGCAGTGCCGGGACGAGGATCTGTCGGCGGTCGCCGAAGCCTATCGGGCCGCAGGCGTCGAGGCCGAGTGCCAGACCTACATGGCCGACCTGCCGGCACGGCTGGGCGCAAGCCACCTGGTGATCAGCCGGGCGGGTGCATCGACCATGGCCGAGCTGATGGTGCTGGGTCGGCCCGCCGTGCTGATCCCCTTCAAGGCTGCGACCGACGACCACCAGACGGCGAATGCCGCCGGCTATGTGAAGGCGGGTGCCGGCTTCCTGATGCCCGAGGACAAGGCGAGCGCGGCCACGCTTGCCGGCGAGCTGAAGGGCTTCATGGGCTCGCCCGAAGCCCTTTCGGCCGCGGCTGCGGCTGCCCGGAGCCTCGGCATTCCGGATGCGGCCGCGCGGCTGGCGGACCTGGTGGAACAGCAGGTTCGCGACTTCGGCGAAAGGAAGGCGGCATGAGCCTCTTTCCGCGCGCGGGCGGCGCTGCCTTCAACGCAACCGTCGGGCCGATCCACTTCATCGGGATCGGCGGCATCGGCATGTCGGGCATCGCCGAGGTGATGGCGAACCTGGGCTTCACGGTCCAGGGTTCCGACATTTCCGAGGGCTATGTGGTGCAGGGCCTGCGCGACAAGGGGATCACCGTCCACATCGGCCACAGGCCCGAGAATCTGGGCGACGCGGCTGTCGTGGTGGTTTCGACCGCGATCAGGAAGGGCAATCCGGAGGTCGACCTCGCGCTCGAACGGCGGATCCCGGTTGTGCGGCGCGCGGAAATGCTGGCCGAGCTGATGCGGCTGAAGTCGACCGTCTGCGTCGCCGGCACCCACGGCAAGACGACGACGACCTCGATGGTCGCCGCCCTGCTGGACGCCGGCGGGCTGGACCCGACGGTCATCAACGGCGGGATCATCAACAGCTACGGCTCCAACGCCCGGCTGGGCGACGGCGAGTGGATGGTGGTGGAGGCCGACGAGAGCGACGGCAGCTTCCTGCGCCTGCCGCCGACGCTGGCGATCGTCACCAACATCGATCCCGAGCATCTGGACCATTACGGCGACTTCGAGGCTGCCAAGGCCGCCTTCCGCCAGTTCATCCAGAAGGTGCCCTTCTACGGCGCGGCCGTGCTCTGCCTCGATCACCCCGAGGTGCAGGCGATGCTGCCCAGCGTGTCGGACCGGCGGATCGTCACCTACGGGTTCGCGGGCCAGGCCGATGTCAGGGGCGACAATGTGGTCCCCATTCCCGGCGGCAACCGCTTCGACGTGACGTTGCGCACCTTCGGCGCGCCCGAGCGGCGCTATGAAGGCCTCGAGCTGCCGATGCCCGGACGGCACAATGTTCTGAACGCGCTGGCGGCGATCGGGGTCGCCGACCAGTTGGGCATCGGCGAGGCGCAGATCCGCGAGGGCTTCGGCAAGTTCGGCGGGGTGAAGCGGCGCTTCACCAAGGTCGGCGAGTTGGCCGTAGGCGATGGCACGGTGACGATCATCGACGATTACGGCCACCACCCGGTCGAGGTGAAGGCCGTGCTGGCCGCCGCGCGCGAAGGCGCGAAGGCCAAGGTGGTCGCAGTTGTCCAGCCGCACCGCTACACGCGGCTTCGCGACCTGTTCGACGAGTGGCGCAGCGCGTTCAACGATGCCGACACGGTGGTGATCGCGCCCGTCTATGCGGCCGGCGAGCAGCCGATCGAGGGCATCAGCCACGAAAGCCTTGCCGAGGCGCTCCGGCGCTCTGGCCACCGGCAGGTGCTGACGGTGTCGGGCGAGGCCGAGCTTGCGCCTGCGATCGCGCCGCTGCTGGGCGCCGGCGACATGGTGATCTGCCTGGGCGCCGGGGACATCACCAAATGGGCGGCGAACCTGGCGGGCGCGCTGAAGACGGCGGGGGCGGCATGATGGCGCTTGTCCGTCGCCCCGAAGGAACGCCTGCCCTGCGCGGCAAGCTGACGGCGAATGCGCCGCTCGCGCCGCTGGTGTGGTTCAAGGCGGGTGGCGCTGCCGAATGGCTGTTCGAGCCCAAGGACGCAGAAGATCTGTCGCTGTTCCTTGCCGGGCTTGCACCGGATGTGTCCGTTATGGCGCTGGGGCTGGGATCGAACCTGATCGTGCGCGACGGCGGGGTGCCGGGCGTGGTGGTGCGGTTGGGCAAGGCCTTTGCCGGCATCGAGACGCTGGACGCGACGACGCTGCGGTGCGGTGGCGGTGCAAGCGGGATCGCAGTGTCTTCGGCTGCCCGCGACGCCGGAATCGCCGGCCTCGAGTTCCTGCGCGGCATTCCCGGCACCGTCGGTGGCTTCGTGCGCATGAATGGCGGCGCCTATGGCCGCGAGGTGGCCGATGTGCTGGTCGACTGCGAGGTGCTGCTGCACTCGGGCGAGCGCGTGACTCTGCCGGTGGACGCGCTCGGCTACACCTATCGCCATTCCGAACTGCCCGAAGGCGCGATCGTGGTCGCCGCCACCTTCCGCGGGGCACCGGGCGACCCGGCGGCGATCCAGGCCGAAATGGACCGCATCGCGCAGGCCCGCGAGGAAAGCCAGCCGCTGCGCACCAGGACGGGCGGCTCCACCTTCAAGAACCCCGCCGGCCACAAGGCGTGGGCTCTTGTGGACGAAGCCGGCTGCCGCGGCCTGACGCTGGGCGGCGCACAGGTTTCGGAAAAGCACACCAATTTCCTGATCAACACCGGCACCGCCACCAGCGCCGACATCGAGGCGCTGGGCGAGGAGGTGCGCCGCCGCGTGAAGGCGAAGTCGGGCATCGAGCTGGAATGGGAAATCCAGCGGGTTGGCCTGCCGGCGGACGCCGGCAAAGCGAAGGACAGCCCGGCATGAGGGTGACGGTCCTCATGGGCGGCTGGTCCGCCGAGCGCGAGGTGAGCCTCGTGTCGGGCAAGGGCATTGCCGAGGCTGCGCGCACGCTTGGCCATTCGGTGACCGAGCTCGACATGGGCGCAACCGCCGCCGACGGGGCAAGCTTCCCCGCAAGGCTGGCGGCGACGAAGCCCGACGTGGTCTTCAATGCCCTGCACGGCACACCGGGCGAGGATGGGACCGTGCAGGGATGCATGGACCTGATGGGCCTTCGCTACACCCACTCGGGCGTCACCACCTCGGCGATCGCGATCGACAAGGAGCTGACCAAGAAGATCCTTGTTCCCGCCGGCGTGCGGATGCCAGGCGGTCGCATCGTGACGTCGGAAAGCCTGCACGAGGGCGACCCGCTGCCCAGGCCCTATGTGCTGAAGCCGGTGAACGAGGGCTCGTCGGTCGGCGTCGCGATCGTGACCGACAGCAGCAACTACGGGAACCCGATCAGCCGCACCGCGCCCGGCCCCTGGGCCGATTATCCCGAGCTTCTGGCCGAGCCCTTCATCGCCGGCCTCGAGCTGACGGTCGCGGTGCTGGAGGGCGAGACGGGCACGGCGGAGCCGCTGGCGGTGACCGAGCTGAAGCCGCTGAGCGGGTTCTACAACTACGAGGCGAAATACACCGACGGGAAGACGGTGCATGTGTGCCCGGCTGAGATCCCGGCCGAGGTGACTGCGATGGCGCTGGAGCAGGCGGCGCTCGCCCACCGGGTGCTGGGCTGCCGCGGCGTCTCGCGCGCCGACTTCCGCTATGATCCCGCGCAGGGCAAGGACGGGCTCTACCTGCTGGAGGTGAACACCCAGCCGGGGATGACCCCGCTCAGCCTCGTGCCCGAGCAGGCGAAGGCCCGGGGCCTCAGTTACGAGGCGCTGGTGGGACGGCTGATTGCCCGCGCCCTCGTGGGCGAATTCTCAGAGACAGGTGCGCTGGCATGAGCGCCCGCAAGCCCGCATCCCGCCGCGCTGCCCCGCGCCAGTCGACGGTGTCGAAGGCGCCGCCCGTGGCCGTTCCCGTGTCGCCGCGCACGGCCTGGCGGGTGATCGTCGGCGGCCTTGCGGCGCTCGGCGGCACGGCGGCGATCGTCTGGGCCGTGGCGGCGGGCCTGCCGCGCCAGGCAACGCTGGGGCTTGCGACCGCGTCGTCCGAGGCCGGCTTCGTGGTGCGCCAGGTGGAAATCGACGGCGCGCGCCATCAGCCGCGCCTGTCCATCTATCGCGAGGTGCTGGACGGCGGCAGCGATTCCATGCTGCTCGCCGACCTGGAGGCCATGCGCGCCCGGCTGGTGGCGCTGCCCTGGGTGAAGGACGCCAGCATCTCGCGGCGTTGGCCCAACCGCCTGCACATCCGCATCGAGGAGCGCGAGCCCGCCGCGATCTGGCAGCACAAGGGTCGGCTGCGGTTGATCGATGCCGAGGGGGAAGTGCTCCCGGTGCCGGACCTTGCGAAGTTCGCAGAGCTTCCGCTGCTGGTGGGGGCCGACGCGCGGCTGCAGGCGCCCGGGCTGCTGAAGATCGTGGCCGCGCAGCCGGAGCTCGCGCGCGAAATGGAGGCCGCGCTGTGGGTTGGCCAGCGGCGCTGGGACATCCGCATGAAATCGGGCGAGACCATCTCCCTGCCGGAAGGGCCGGCGGCAGAGGCCGCCTTCCTGCGCTTTGCCGCCATCCACCGCGAGACGCCGCTGCTGGGGCGCGGCTTCGTCCGCTTCGACCTGCGCCTCCCCGACAAGATGGTCGTGCGCGTGGGCGGCGAGCCCGGCCAGCCGGTGAAGCCCCGCCCGGAGCCCCGCACCCTTCAGCCCGCCCAGCCGCCGGTTGCGGCCGTGCCGCAGGCCGATCCGCCGGTGGCGGCGGCCCGCGCGCCCGGCCCGGCGCAGACGGCCTCCCGGTCAGCCGGTCCACACGCACAAACCCCCCAGGAGGTAACGATCTGATGGCAGTCGCGGTGCTCAACCCGACCCAGTTGCTGAAGCCCCGCACCGAGCGGGTGATTGCCGCGATCGACGTGGGCTCTTCGAAGGTCGCGGCGCTCGTGGCCATGGCCGACGGCGAGAACATGCCCCGCGTGATCGGCTCGGGCGTGCGCGCGTCGAACGGGCTGAAGCGCGGGCTGGTCGCCGACATGGCGAAGACCGAGACGGCGATCCGGGCAGCGATGATGCAGGCCGAGAAGGCCGCCGGCGTCGAGATCGAAAGCGTGATCGTCAACCTGTCGGCCGGCGGGCTGGACAGCGACGTCACCTCGGTCGAGATCGACATCGCCGGTCACCGGATTTCCGAGGACGACATGGGCGCGCTGCTGCAGGCGGGGCGCGCGCGGATCGACGAGACGATCAGCAAGGCGGGGCGCTCCACCCTGCATGCAGAGCCGACACTCTACACAATCGACGGGCTGGAAGGAGTGACGAACCCGCGCGGCTTCCATGCGGATCGCCTCGCCGTCGACATCCATGTGCTGACCGCGGCGACCCCGCCGTGCCGCAACCTCGACCTTGCCGTGCGCAACGCGCATCTGGACGTGGAGGCGATCGTCGCCTCGGGCGTTGCGGCATCGGCCAGCGTGCTGAACGACGAGGAGCGCGAACTGGGCGTGGCGCTGGTGGAAATCGGCGCGGGCGTGACGACCGTCGCCGTCCACGGGGGCGGGATGCTGGCAGGGCTTGCCTCCATCCCGATCGGCGCGGGCGACATCACGGCCGACATCGCGGCAAGCTTCGCAACCCGGCGGGCGGCGGCCGAGCGGCTGAAGACGCTGTCGGGTGCGGCGACTTCGGCGCCGCGCGACAATCATGACATGATCGAGATCCCCCCGCTGGACCCCGAGGACGGGCAGGAACCGCGACGGGTGCCGCGGTCCGAGCTGATCGCGGTGATCCGGGCGCGGCTGGACCTGCTGTTCGGCGAGGTGGATTCGGCCCTGAAGGACATCGGCTTCACGGGCGCCGCCGGGCGCCAGGTGGTGCTGACGGGCGGTGGCGCGGAGCTGCGCGGAATCGCCGACTTCGCGCAAGGGTCGCTCGCCCGCAATGTGCGCGTCGGCCGCCCGCGCGGGCTCATTGGCCTGCCCGAAGCGCAAGGCACGGCCGCGTTCGCAACGCTCGCCGGCCTGATCCTCTACGGCAGCCAGCCGCGGCTGGATCTTGCCCGCATGCCTGTTTCCCGGGGCGCCGGTGGCCGCACCGGCGAGGCACCGCCCCGTTCCGCTTTCGCCCGCCTGTTCCAGCAACTGAAACGCCAGATCTGACCCCCCAATCCGGACACTTGAGGAGCTTCCCATGGCCTTTGATTTCGTGACCCCGAGCCTCGTCGAACTGAAGCCCCGCATCAGCGTGATCGGCGTGGGTGGCGCCGGCGGCAATGCGGTGGCCAACATGATCAACGACGGACTTTCCGGCGTGGATTTCTGTGTGGCGAACACCGACGCGCAGGCGCTGGCGCTGAGCCCGGCGCAGACCCGCATCCAGCTGGGCCTGAAGATCACCCAGGGGCTGGGCGCCGGCGCCCGCCCCGAGATCGGCGCGGCTGCCGCCGAGGAAGCACTTGGCGAGATCGACCAGGTGCTGGACGGCGTGCACATGTGCTTCATCACCGCCGGCATGGGCGGCGGCACCGGCACGGGCGCTGCCCCGGTGGTGGCGCGCGCGGCGCGTGAACGCGGCGTGCTGACCGTTGGCGTCGTCACCAAGCCCTTCGCCTTCGAAGGGCTGAAGCGGATGCGCAGCGCCGAGGAAGGCATTGCCGAGCTGCAGCGCCACGTCGACACGCTGATCGTGATCCCCAACCAGAACCTGTTCCTGATCGCCAACCAGCAGACCACCTTCAAGCAGGCCTTCGCCATGGCCGACCAGGTGCTGAACCAGGGCGTGCGCGGCATCACCGACCTGATGATGCTGCCCGGCCTCATCAACCTCGATTTCGCCGACGTCCGCACCGTGATGAGCGAGATGGGCAAGGCGATGATGGGCACCGGCGAAGCCGAGGGCGAGCGCCGCGCGATCGAGGCCGCCGAGAAGGCGATCTCCAACCCGCTGCTCGACGAAGTGTCCCTGCGCGGCGCCAAGGCGGTGATCATCAACATCACCGGCGGCGACGACCTCGGCCTCATGGAAGTGGAGGAAGCCGCCCAGCACATCCGCGAGATGGTGGATCCGGACGCGAACATCATCGTCGGTTCGGCTTTCAACGACCATCTGAACGGCAAGATGCGGGTGTCGGTGGTGGCAACCGGGATCGAGGGGTCGCAGGCCGCCCTTCCCGGCATGGCCGGCAGCACGGCCCGGCCGGCCACGAGCACGTCGGTGTTCGGCGCACGGCCGATGATCGCGCCGGCAGCGCCTGGCGCCGGCGAAGTCGATCCGACCCCGCCGTCGGGCGGTGGTGGTGGCGGCGGTGGCGGCGGCGGGTTCCGCCCGCAGACCTCGCCCGTGGCCGGCCCCATGGCCGCAGGCATCTTCGGCACGCCGGCCGGCACCTTCCGCCCGGCGGCCAGCGGCGAGGAGTTCGCACCGGCAGCCTCGGACGAAACGCTCGAGCCGATGGCCGATGACGGCGGCTTCTCGGACGACGACATCCTGGAACTTGGCGATCCGATGGAAGCGGCGCCCCAGCCCGAGATGGACCTGCCCGAGCCCGAGCCTGTCGTGGCCGAGCTTCCGCTCGCCCCGCCGACCCGGCTGGAGCTTCCGGAAGCCGAGCGCCGCGCCGTGGTGGCGGAAGAGCCGGCGCAGTCGCAGCGCCGCCAGACCCTGTTCGAACGGATGATGGACCTCGCCCGCAAGCCCAAGGCCGAGGAGCCGCCGGTCGAGACGCTGGCGCCCGAACCCGAAGTCGACGAGGATGCGGACGAGACGCGGATTCCGCCCTTCATGCGGCGTCAGCGGAACTAGGCCAGAGGCGGCTGCCGTCAACGCGGCACGCGTTGATCGGCAGACTCGCCGCCGGCCCGGCCGGCATGAGAAAGGGCAGCCCCCAACAGGGCTGCCCTTTCTGCATGTCCGACCCTCGCCTTCGCTAGGGCAGGCGGCGCTTCGCGGCTTTGCCGCGCCCATTCGTCTTTCTTTTCGTCTGCTTCCATGCGGACTCGCGGGCTTGGCCCGCGGCCGCTAAAGAACCCCCGTGAACCCCGAATTCGAAATGCTCGTCGACGCCGCGCCCTATGGCGCTGCCGAGGCCCTGTCACCGCTGGTGCGGCGCGTGCTCGCGCGCAATCCGTCGCCCTTCACCTTCACCGGCACCGGCACATACATCGTGGGCCATGGCACGGTCGCGATCATCGACCCGGGCCCGGCGGACCCCGAACATCTCGATGCCGTTGCCGCGGCGGTGGCGGGCGAGACTGTCTCCCACCTTGTCATCACCCACACCCACATGGACCATTCGCCCGGCGCCGGGCCGCTGAAAGCGCGGCTGGGTGGCCTGATCGCGGGGTGCGCGCCGCTGGTGCTCAGCGACGATGGCCCGCGGGCGGATGCGGGCTTCGACCCCAGCTACGCGCCGGACCAGGTGATGGCCGACGGCGAGGCGGTGTCCGGGCCGGGCTGGACCCTGCGGGCGGTGCACACGCCGGGCCACACCTCGAACCATCTCTGCTTCGCGCTCGAGGAAGAAGGGGCGCTGTTCTCGGGCGACCATGTGATGGGCTGGTCGACCACGGTGGTTGCCCCGCCCGATGGGGACATGGCGGATTACATGGCCTCGCTCGCCAAGCTGATGGGGCGGGCCGACACGCGCTATTACCCCACCCATGGCGCGCCGGTGGACGAGCCGCAGCGGCTGGTGAAGGGCATGATCGCCCACCGCCGCCAGCGCGAGACGCAGATCCTGGGCCTGCTGGCCGAAGGCCCGCAGGCGATCCCGGCGATGGTGGAGCGCATGTATGCCGCGGTCGACAAGCGGCTCTGGCCGGCGGCCGGGCGCAGCGTGCTGGCGCACCTCAACGATCTCCAGGCGCGCGGGCAGGTGGTGCGCGACGGTGACGCGTGGAAGGCAACGACATGAAAGCCGGATGGATCGGTGGTTTGCTGGCAGGTGCGCTGGGCATTGCCGCCTGGGGCTGGATCGCGCCGCCGCAGGCGCTGGTCGACAGGGTGGTCGCAGCCAATTGCGACTGCCCGGGGCCGCTGGTCGTCGCCCGTGCAGCGCTTAAGGAACAGAAGCGCGAGCAGCAGCTGCTGGTCAGCAGCATCCGTTTCGATGCGAGCGCAGTGACCGAGGAGCCGCTGTTCATGGCCCGGCCCGATGGCGTTCCCGACCTGCTGTGGCAGCTGATCTCGACCCGCAAGTCGGTCCGGGTGCCGGTGACGATCGATTATGTGGTCGATCTGGGCGGAATGGCCGACACCGACCTGTCGTGGGACGAAGCCGGCCAGACGCTGACCGTTCGCCGCCCGGCGATCACCCTGCGCGGGCCCCAGATCGCCGGGATCGCCGCCAAGGTGGAGGTGTCCAACGGCTTCGTGCTCTGGGTGTCTGGCGCCGAGGAGAAGCTGACCGAAACGGCGCTTGCCGCCCTGACGGCCAACGCCGAGGAAGCAGCCCGCCGCGACAAGCCCATGGCGCAGGCCAATGCGGATGCCGACCGGTCGGTTGCCCGCACCTTCGAGCTGCCGCTGCGGGCCGCCGGCTTCCCGAACGCCAAGGTCGTCGTGACCCGCAACCAAGGATGATCCCGATGCGCATGATGGCCCTGTTCGCGACTCTTCTGGCATCGACGCCCGCGCTTGCCGTGCCCACCGAAATCCATGTCCGGGTGCTGAGCCAGGGGGCGAAGTTCATCGGGACGTCGATGGGGGGTGTGGAGCTGGTGCTGCGCGACGTGCACACGGGCGAGACACTCGCGGGCGGGCTGGTGCAGGGCTCGACCGGCGACACCGCGCGCATCATGGGGGGGCAACCGCGCGGCGTGCCGCTGTCGACCGACGGGTCTGCCGTCTGGAAGGGCATGATCGACCTTCCGGTGCCCCGGCTGATCGAGCTGGTGGCGCGCGGGCCGCTCGCCCAGCCGCAGGCCATGGTGACGGTGACCAGCCAGCGCTGGGTGCTGCCGGGGCGCGGCGTGACCATCGGCGACGGCTGGCTGCTGGAGCTGCCGGGCCTTGTGGTCGATGCGGTGGAGCCCGCTGCGCACGAGCAGCTGGAAAAGGGCGCGAAAAGCCGGCGCCTTGCCGTCAATGTCTCGATGCTGTGCGGCTGCCCGATCACGCCGGGCGGCATGTGGGATGCCAACGGGTTTGATGTCCGCGCGACGGTCCGCGGTCCTGGCGGCGGCGCCAGCGAGATGAAGCTAGCCTATGGCGGGCGGACAGGCCTGTTCGTCGGCGACCTGCCGCTCGGCGGCGCCGGCGCCTATGTCGTGACGGTCTCTGCGTTCGACACGAAGACGGGTGCGACCGGCGTGGACAGGACCAGCTTCCTGGTTCCCTGACGGCTCAGCCGACCCGTTCGAGACGGAGCGATCCCGCAGGGACCCGCCAGCTGGCAGCCGTGGTCGCCTTGCCACCCGCCCGCCGGATGGTGTCGATCACCCGCATGTCGGCCTGCCAGCCGCCTGGCGTCACGGTCATCAGAGACCAGCCGCGCTCGTCGCGAACATATTTCAGGCCCGGGTTCCGGCGCAGAACCTCGGCATGTTCGCGGCGCTCGCCCGGTCCGTCGGATCCCGACGAGATGGACGTGGTCACAAACTCGATGGCCTTCGGGGGCGCATCGGGTCGGGCGGCCGTCGGGCGCACCTCGCCGGCAAAATGCTGATGCTCGTCGCCGGTCAGGACTACAAGATTGGGGACGCCCCCGAGGCTGTTCAGCAGGCGGTCGCGCGGCACCTGGTAGCCGGCCCAGGTGTCGGGGTTGATGCCTCTGGTGTCGGCTCGCGCCCGGTCGAGGTCCATCATCATGATCTGCTGCAGCAGCGCGTTCCAGCGCGCCGGCGACGATCGGAGGCCCTTCACCAGCCAGGCCTCCTGCGTGGCGCCCAGCACCTCGGCATCCTTGCGGGCGACTTCGGGGCAGATGGTGCCGTAGCGGTCCGAGCAGGGCTGGTCTGTGCGCCAGTTCCGGGTGTTGAGCATGCGCGCATCGAGCAGCCGGCCGAAGCGGTACTGGCGCCAGGGGCCGGAGAAGCCGTTCACCGGCACCGCGTCGGCGCGGACGGGCATGAACTCGTACCAGGCCTGCATGGCAGCGGCCCGGCGCAGGCGGAAATATTCGGGCGGGGTGTTCCCCTGGTCGGTGTCGCCGACCCAGTTGTTCGACGTTTCGTGGTCGTCGAAGCTGCACAGGAAGGCCGTGGACGCATGGGCGGCCTGCAGGTCCGGATCGCGCCGGATCAGGGTGTAGCGCCTGCGATAGTCGTCGAGGCTGAAGGTTGTCGTCGCGTCGTGCAGGCGCACGGAGGCGCGCAGCTCGCCACTGTCCCAGTCGGTGCGGCTGGCTGAGGACCCGCCCTCGTAGATATAGTCGCCATAGTGGAACAGCGCGTCGACATCGGCCTGCGCGATGTCGGCATAGGCGGTGTAGAGTCCGGACTGGTAATCCTGGCAACCGGCGACCGCGAGCCGGACCTGCGCGATGTCCGCCCCGGCAGCCGGCAGGGTGCGCGCGCGGCCCGTCGGCGACACGGCGTCGCCGATCCGGAATCGGTAGTGCCAGGGTCGACCGGGCTCGAGGCCCACGAGTGTCACATGCACCGAATGGCCAAGCTCCGGGCGGGCGAGCGCCTCGCCGCGCTGGACAATGCGGGAAAAGCCCTCGTCGGCTGCGACCTCGAAGGCGACGGGGTAGGCAAGGGGTTCGAGCCCGGCGAGCGGCAGGCCGGGGAGCGGCGCAAGCCGGGTCCAGATCACGAAGCCCGACGGGTCCGGGTCTCCCGCGGCAACGCCCAGGGTGAAGGGGTAGCCGGGAAGGCGCGGCGGTTTCCCGACCTGCTGGGCCCATGCAGGTCCCCCCGCCAGCAGGGCAAGGCCGCCCACGAACTGCCGCCGCCCGATCCCGAACTCCATCCGCTCGTCTCCGCAATGTCGAGGAGCGCGGCTATGCCCCCTTCCCATTGCAGATCAAAGACGCCAGATGTCGGGCGCAATGCCGCCCCTCGTCGCCAGTTCCGTGCCCTCGCCCTGCCGCAACATCTGCGCAGTGAAGCGGGGCGTTTGCACCGGCTGCGGGCGGACCCTGGACGAGATCGCGGCCTGGCCGACTGCCGCGGATTCCGAACGGCGCGCGACAATCCAGCGCGCGCAGGAAAGAATTCGCGCCCCATCCTGACGTGCCGTCTTGGCGCTGCCCCGGGCACTCGCTAGGACTCGAAAATGCAGCCCATCCGTATCGCGCCGTCCATCCTCTCCGCCGACTTCGCACGGCTGGGCGAGGAGGTCCGCGCCATCGATGCGGCGGGTGCGGACTGGATCCATGTGGACGTGATGGACAATCATTTCGTCCCCAATCTCACCATCGGCCCGATGGTGGTGAAGGCGCTGCGACCGCACTCCGCCAAGCCCTTCGATGTCCACCTGATGGTGTCGCCGGCGGATGCGCTGGTGGAGGCCTTCGCCGAAGCGGGCGCCGACATCCTGTCGGTCCATCCCGAGGCCGGGCCGCACCTGCACCGCACGCTGATGCGCATCCGGGCGCTGGGGAAGAAGGCCGGCGTGGTGCTGAACCCGGCGACGCCGATCGGGGCGATCGACCATGTGATGGACCTGCTCGACCTCATCCTGGTGATGAGCGTGAACCCCGGCTTCGGCGGGCAGAGCTTCATCGAAAGCGCGCTGCCCAAGATCGAACAGCTGCGCCGCCGCATCGACGTGAGCGGAAAGCCCATTGAGCTGGAGGTGGACGGCGGGGTCGATGCCTCCAATGCCGGGCGGCTGGCAGCAGCCGGCGCGACCGTGCTGGTGGCCGGCACTGCCAGCTTCCGGGGTGGCCCATCCGCCTATGCCGCCAATATCGCGGCGCTGAAGGCTGCTGGATGACGGGCAAGGCGGACCCCGGGCCGGAGGAGGCGGGCGAGGCCGATGCGCTGCGGCTGACGCGCGGCCTGGGCGACCGGGGCCCATCGCTTGCCGAGCGGCTGTCGGACCGGCTGGACCGGTTGTCCTTTGCCTCGCCCTTTCACCGGATGCGGCTGAAGGGCCGGTTCCCGCTGAAGCTGATCGCGGTTCCCGAGGACCCGATCCCCGGTGACCCGGCGCTGGGCAACCGGCTGCGGGCCGGGCGGCTGTTCCGCGACGGCTATGGGCAGGGCATGCTGGACGGGCGGCTCGACAGCCCGAACGCACCCGCATCGTGGCGCCGCTGGGTGCACGGCTGGGGCTGGCTGAGGGATCTGTCGGCAGCCGAAGGGCTGACCCAGTCCGAAGTGGCACGGGCCGAGGCCCTGTCCAAGCGCTGGCTGGCGCGCTTCCACGATTATGACGAGGAGGCCTGGGCGCCCGATGTGACGGGCAGCCGGATCCTGATGGCCTGCTGCCACGCGCCGCTGGTGATCCCGGGCAAGGACCATGTGCACCGGTCCGCCGTGTTGAACGCCATTGCGCGCTGGAGCCGGCACCTCGACCGCGCCGCGCCGCGGATGCAGGCCGGGCTGCCGCGGGTGCAGGCGATCGCCGGGCTGATCGGCAGCGCGCTGATCCTGCCGGGCGGCGAGGAACGGCTGGCGCGCGGCCTTGCCCTGCTGGAGCAGTCGCTTGCCGATGTGCTGGGCGAGGATGGCGCGCCGGTGTCGCGCGCCCCCCTGGACCTGGCGCAGCTGGGCGACCTGATGCTGGTGCTGTCCGCCTTTCATGCGGCGCGCATGCAGAAGCCCTCGGCTCCGGTGGAGCGCACGCTGGACCTGGTCCGCCGAACCCTGGGCGCGCTGGCGATGGGCGATGGGCTTCCGGCGCCCTGGCATGGCGGGCAGCCGTCGAAGGCGCAGATCGTGCGGCTTGGCGTGACGCCCGGCACCGCGCCGCCGCCGAGGTCCTCCGGGTTCCAGCGCCTGGCTGCCGGCACCGTCCGGCTGGTGATGGACGCCGGGCCGCCGCCGCCGGCCCGGCTGAATCCGGCGACCCACGCCTCCACCCTGGCCTTCGTCTTCACCGACGGGGACCGGCCGATCATCGTGTCGTGCGGGGCGGAACGCGGAGCCGAGGGCGAGCGGGCCTTTCCGCCGGAACTGGTGATGGGCCTGCGATCGACTGCCGGGCACAGCACCCTCGTGCTGGCCGACACCAACAGCAGCCGTCTGCCCGACGGCGGCCCGCGCCGGCTGGGCGGGGTGGAGGAGGTGGTCGTCGAATCGCGGATGACGCGCGAGGGGCAGTGGCTGGAAGCCCGGCACGACGGCTATGCGCGGCGCCACGGCTTCGAGCATCTGCGCCGGCTCTGGCTGAACGCCGAGGGCACGGACCTGAGGGGCGAGGACCAGCTGGTGCCGGTGCGCAGCGCGCTTGCCCTGTCGCGCCAGCGTGCGCCGCTTGCGGTCGCGATCCGGTTCCACCTGGGCGCGGGTGCGGTCGCGACCCCCACGCAGGACGGCCGCGGCGTCCTCATCACCCTGCCCGGCACCGGCAAGGCGGAGCGCAGCGGCCAGCCCGATCTTGCCTGGGCCTTCCGCGCGAGCTTCAACCATGCCCCCGGCCTGCTGGGGATCGAGCCCAGCCTGCTGGTGACGGCGGACGGCCAGACCCACGAGATCCAGCAGATCCTGCTGACGACCATGGTGGAGCCCGGGCAGACGGCCGATGTGAGCTGGAGCTTCAAGCGCCGCTCGCGGTGAGGGCCATGCCACGAACTGCCTGGGCAGTTCGCTTCGGCGGGCTGCCGCCGGCGCGCGGTCGCGCTTGCGGTGATCGGTTCCGATCACCGGGTTGTTGGATGCGCATGGCTGGCCTGCACTTGCACTGTGCGGCTGGCTGAGGCACCGGGCTTCCGAGCCTTCTCCCCGATACGAGAGTCCCCGTGACAGACATCCTCCCCATCCGCCGGGCGCTGCTTTCCGTTTCCGACAAGACCGGCCTTGTCGATTTCGCGCGCGCGCTTGCAGCCCATGGCGCCGAGCTGCTGTCGACCGGCGGCACGGCAAAGGCCCTGCGCGAGGCGGGGCTGGTGGTGACCGACGTGTCGGACCACACGGGCTTTCCCGAGATGATGGACGGCCGGGTGAAGACGCTGCACCCCAAGGTGCACGGCGGGCTGCTGGCACTGCGGGACGATGCCGGCCACCAGGCGAGTGCGCAGGCGCACGGGATCGCGCCGATCGACATGGTGGTGATCAACCTCTACCCGTTCGAGGCGACGGTGGCGAAGGGTGCCCCGCGCCATGACATCATCGAGAACATCGATATCGGCGGGCCGTCTATGGTCCGTTCGGCTGCCAAGAACCACGCATTCGTGGCCTGCGTGACGGATGCGGCCGATTATGCGGCGCTGGCCGAGGAGCTTGCCGACGGCGGGCTTTCGCTGGCGACGCGGCGGCGGCTGGCAGCCAAGGCCTTCCAGGCGACGGCTGCCTATGACGGGGCGATCGCCAGCTGGTTCGCCTTTGCCGACCAGGGAGAGCGCTTCCCGGCGGTTCTGCCGCTGACGGCGCGGCGGGTGACCGAGCTGCGCTATGGCGAGAACCCGCACCAGTCTGCTGCGCTTTACGCGGCGTCTGCCGTGCCGTCGGGGCTTGCCGGTGCCGAGCTGGTGCAGGGCAAGGCGCTGTCGTACAACAATATCGGCGACGCGGACGGGGCGCTGGCGCTGATCTCGGAGTTTCGGGACGCCGCGCCGACGGTTGCGATCATCAAGCATGCGAACCCCTGCGGGGTGGCGAGCGCCTCGACACTGGCAGAGGCCTATCGCGCGGCGAAGGCCTGCGATCCCGTCTCGGCCTTCGGCGGGATCATCGCACTGAACCGGCCGCTGGATGCGGAAACCGCCGCCGTCATCACCGAGCTGTTCACCGAGGTGATAATTGCGCCGGGCGCCGACGAGGCGGCGAAGGCGGTTGTCGCGAAGAAGCCGAACCTGCGCCTGCTGCTGAGCCCGCTGCCCGATCCGGCGCGCACCGGTCTGGTGCTGAAGACGGTGGCCGGCGGTTTCCTGCTGCAGAGCCGGGACAACCAGACCATGGGCGAGCTGACCATCGTGACGAAGCGCCAGCCGAGCCCCCGGGAACTGGCCGACATGGCCTTTGCCTGGACGGTTGCGAAGCATGTGAAGTCGAACGCGATCGTCTATGCGAAGGACGGTGCGACGGCCGGCATCGGCGCCGGGCAGATGAGCCGGCTGGACAGCGCCCGGATCGCGGCCTGGAAGGCGCGCGATGCTGCGGAGGCCGCGGGCTGGGCCGAACCCCGCACGATCGGCAGCGCAGTGGCGTCGGACGCCTTCTTCCCCTTTGCCGACGGGTTGCTGGCTGCGGCGGATGCCGGCGCGACCGCGGTGATCCAGCCCGGCGGCTCGATGCGCGACGCCGACGTGATCGCGGCTGCCGACGCGCGCGGCCTTGCAATGGCCTTCACCGGCCTTCGCCACTTCAACCACTAGGAGCCTTCGCGCACCTTGCCCATCTTCCCACCCCACATCCGGGCCATGTTCTGGATGGTGCTGGCCTGCATTTCCTTTGCGGGCCTTTGGGTGATGATCCGGCTGGGGAGCGAGGAGCTGCACCCCTTTGCGCTGGTCGTGTGGCGGAACTTCCTGGGGCTCATGTGGCTGATGCCGATGGTTCTGCTGACGCCGGGCCTGTTGAAGACCGACCGGCTGGGCGGCCACATGCGGCGCGCGACGTCGGGGGTGATCGCGACCTTCGCGACCTTCTATGCGGTCGCCAATGCGCCGATGGCGAACGTGCTGGCGATCAACTACACGGCGCCGCTGTTCGCGACCATCGGGGCCGTGCTGTTCCTGGGGGAGCGGGTTCGCTGGGTGCGAGGGCTGGCGCTGGCGATGGGCTTCCTGGGCATGCTGCTGGTGCTGCGGCCCGGCAGCGCGGAGATGACGCCGGGGCTGTGGGCGGCCGTCATCTCGGCGATCACGACCGCCTTTTCCTATCTGGCGATCAAGGCGCTGACCGGACACGACGATCCGCGGGCGATTGCCGTGTGGAGCTTCATCCTGACGACGCCGGTGTCGTTCCTGCTGGCATTGCCCTTCTGGAGCTGGCCGTCGGACCGGTTGTGGCCGATCCTGTTCGGGCTGGGGGCCTGTGCGGCGGCGGGGCAACTGGCGCTGAGCCGGGCGTTCAGCCTTGCCGAGGCGGGGGCCGTGCTGCCCTTCGACTTCGTGCGCTTCGGCCTCATCACGCTGGCCGGGATCCTGCTGTTCGGGGAGCGCTATGATGTGGCAACCATCGTCGGGGGCACGGTGATCCTGGCCTCCACCATCATCCTTGCGCTGAGGGAACGGGCGCTGGCGCGCGAGAGGGCGGGGCGGCGGGGCTGAAACCTCCCACTTTCGCCGATGGGATGGCTTGGCCGGGCGGGCCAAGGCTGCGCCCACATATCTCACCTTGCGGGAAGGGACTTCCATGGAACTGAAGGGACTGTCGGCGGTCGTCACGGGCGGCGCATCGGGCCTTGGCGCGGCGACTGCACGGGCGCTGGCGAAGGAGGGCGTGAAGGTCGCCATCTTCGACATGAACAGCGAAAAGGGCGAAGCGGTTGCGGCCGAGTTGGGCGGCGTCTTCTGCCATGTGAACGTGACCGACGAGGCCTCGGTTGACGCCGGCTTTGCGAAGGCGCGGGCGGCCATCGGGCAGGAGCGGATCCTGGTGAACTGCGCCGGCACCGGCAATGCGATCAAGACCGCCAGCCGTTCGAAGGAGACCGGCGAGATCAAGCATTTTCCGCTGGATGCCTTCAACATGATCATCCAGATCAACCTGGTCGGCACCTTCCGCTGCATCGCGAAGTCGGCCGCCGGCATGATGAGCCTGCCGCCGCTGGGCGATTTCGGCGAGCGGGGCGTGATCATCAACACGGCGAGCGTGGCGGCCGAGGACGGGCAGATCGGCCAGGCGGCCTATTCGGCGTCGAAGGGCGGGGTGGTCGGCATGACGCTGCCGATCGCGCGCGATCTTTCGAGCGAAGGCATCCGGGTGAACACCATCCTGCCCGGCATCTTCAACACGCCGCTGCTGCAGGCCGCGCCGCAGAATGTGAAGGACGCGCTGGGCGCGTCGGTGCCCTTCCCCAAGCGGCTGGGCAATCCGGAGGAATATGCGAGCCTGGCGCTGGAGATGTGCCGGAACAGCTATTTCAACGGCGAGGATGTGCGGCTGGACGGTTCGATCCGGATGGCGCCGCGCTGAGGCCGACACGCTGAAGGGGAAAGGGCGGGGCTTGGGCCCCGCCCTTTTCTGTTCGGGTTACTTCGTCGGCGGCAGGAGCACGGTGTCGATCACGTGGATGACGCCGTTGGAGGCCATGACATCGGCCTGCACCACGGTCGCGTTGTTCACCTTCACGCCGTTGGTCCCGTTCACGTTGATGGTGGCGCCGTTCACCGTGGTGGCGTCGGTGACCTTGCCGGCGACGGCCGAGGCCGGGACCTTGCCGGCGACGACATGGTAGGTGAGGATCGCGGTGAGCTTGGCCTTGTTTTCGGGCTTCAGCAGGGTTTCGACCGTGCCGGCGGGCAACTTGGCGAAGGCGGCGTCGGTGGGGGCGAAGACGGTGAAGGGGCCGGGGCCCTTGAGCGTGTCGACGAGGCCTGCGGCGGTGAGGGCGGCGGCAAGGGTCTTGAAGGAGCCGGCGGCGACGGCGGTGTCGACGATGTCCTTCTTTTCATGGTGCATGGCCTGGGCCGTGGTGGGGGCGAGCGCGAGGGCCGCGAGGGCGGCGGCAGCGAACAGGATCTTCATGGAACGGGCCTCATGGGTTGCGGACCGCAGAACTGGCGGCCACCCGGCAGGTGGGCCCTGTTGGTGACAAGTTGAGCGTGGCAGCGGCGCGCGCGTCAGTGCGCCGCAGGCGTCAGGCGCCGGCCAGGAGGGCGTCGATTGCCTTTGCGAGCTTGAGGTCGCGGGCGGAGAGGCCGCCTGCGTCGTGGGTGGTGAGGGCGATTTCGACCCGGTTGTACACGTTGAACCATTCGGGATGGTGGTCCTGCTGCTCGGCGAGCAGGGCGACGCGGGTCATGAAGGCGAAGGCTTCGGAGAAGTCCTTGAAGCGGAAGGTTCGCTTCAGGTGTTCGCCGTCGAGCGTCCAGTGGGGGAGGGTGGCTGCCAGTTGGCTGCGGGCGGCATCGTCCAGCTTCTCGACCATCGGCTTGCCTTCCCCTATCTCGGGCGGATGGCCCGTTTCGCCCCCTCCTTGGCCGAGATCGAGTTGCTTGCGCAAGCGGCTGTCGAGCGGCTGCCCGAGCTGTTCCGCCAGCATCTTTCGCGCGTGATCCTGCGGGTGGAGGACTTCCCCGACGAGGAGGTTATGGCGGCGATGGAGCTGGAGAGCCCCTATGACATCCTGGGCCTGTATTGGGGCCATCATGTGGGCGATCTGGCCGGGGAGATGACGGGCGCGCTGCCGCCGACGATCTTCCTGTACCGGCGGCCGCTGCTGGACGAATGGGCCAATGGCGAGGACAGCCTGGAGCATCTGGTGACGCATGTGCTGGTGCACGAGGTGGGGCATCATTTCGGGTTGAGTGATGCGGATATGGACGCCATCGAAGCGGGCCTCCGTTAGCGCGAAGCGCTAATCGGAGGACTCCGCGCAGATGCGGCCGGCGTGCGGCGGAGACTTCCGCCGACACGTCCGACGAGCGGGCTTGCCCGCAATTTCTTGTTTTTTTGACTTTCGAGCGGACTCGGCGGCTTTGCCGCCGGCCGCGCTTGCCGATATGGTTATCGATATATCTGAAATAGTTCCACGTGGAACAATCCTATTCGCTTTGCAATCAACGTGTTGGTGCGATTCCGTGTAGGGAATGTTCCAACAGAACAGCTGGGCCCCGGGTCAAGCCCGGGGCGACGGCGGGTGCATTCTCTGCATCACATACATGACATGTCGCGTGCATTTGGCGTGCGTTCGGTGTGCACATTTTGCGCGTTTGGTGGCGGTTGGCCGCGGTGTCGTGCCGCTTTCTGCTCGGTTGGGCGCTATTCGGCGGCCATTGCCAGCGATGGCCTTGCCTGCGGGCCGCGGATCAGTCCGCCCGGCAACGCGCCTGTCATCTGCCCGTCGCGGAAGGTGACGACGCCGGACTTGATGGTGGCGACATAGCCGTCGGCCTTCTGGAGGAGGCGCTTGCCGCCTGCGGGAAGATCGAAGGCCATCCAGGGCTTGCCGAGTTTCAGGGCACCCAAGTCGATGAGATTGAGGTCGGCGAGCAGGCCGGGGGCGATCTGGCCGCGGTCGTTGAGGCCGTAGAGGCGGGCGGTGTCGCTGCACTGGCGCTTGATGGCGTTTTCGATGCTGATGGTGCCGCGCGTGCGGTCGCGGACCCAGTGCTGGAGGAGGAAGGTGGGGGAGGCGGCGTCGCAGATGGTGCCGCAGTGGGCGCCGCCGTCGGAGAGCGAGATGACGATGTCGTCGCGCTGGAGCAGGCCAGCCACGAAATCGAGGTTGCCGTCGGCATAGTTGAGGATCGGGAAGTAGATGAAGCCGGCGCCGTCGTTGGCGCAGAGGAGATCATAGGCGTAATCGGCGGGGTCGCGGCCGGCGGCTGCCGCGCGGGCGGCGACGGTTTCGGCTTGCGTGGGCTCGTAGTTGAAGCCCTCGCCCATTTCGTAGTGGAGGCCGAAGCCTTGCGCGACGGCCATCAGCAGCATCTGGACGTCGGATTCGGGGTAGACGTCGGTTTCGGAGAGCATGCGGGCCTTGAAGGCCGGGTCCTTCAGTTTCGCCCATTGCTGAGCCCACGGGAGCTCGGCGATTTCGGCCCAGGCGGGCTTGAACAGGAAGGGGTGGACGGTGCCGCGCCAGGCCATGAGGATGCCGTTTCCGCGCAGCGCGATCTGCGCGACGATGTTGGCGCCGGCTGCGTTCCATTTGGCGGTTTCGGCCATCTGCTCTTCCCAGGGGAGTTCCTTGGCGATGGACTGCAGCATGGCGAAGGTGACGGGGAGGCCGGTTTCCTTGGAGAGGGCGCCCATCCAGCCGAACTCGTCCCACTCGCGGCGGAGATCGGAGGCCATTTCGAACACGCCGTGCCCGGCGCGGGCGACGGCGCGGCCGATGCCGATGAGCTCTTCCTTGGTGGCGGTGGTGCCGGGGACGAGCTCGCCGTCGATGGACTTGTGGAGGATGGTGCGCGACGTGGAGAAGCCGAGCGCGCCGGCCTTGAGGCCTTCCTCGACGATCGCCGACATCTGGGCGATCTCGTGTTCGGTCGGGTCCTCGTTGCGGGCGCCGCGTTCGCCCATGACATAGGCGCGCACGGCACCGTGGGGCACGTGGGTTGCGACGTCGATGGTGCGCGGGCGCTGTTCGAGGGCGTCGAGATATTCGGGGAAGGTTTCCCAGTTCCAGCTCATGCCTTCGGCGAGCGCGGTGCCGGGGATGTCCTCCACGCCTTCCATCAGGCCGATGAGCCACTGGTGCTTGTCGGGCTTGGCGGGCGCGAAGCCGACGCCGCAATTGCCCATGACGACGGTGGTGACGCCGTGCCAGCTGGAAGGCGCCATCTCGCTGTCCCAGGTGGCCTGGCCGTCGTAGTGGGTGTGGATGTCGACGAAGCCCGGGGTGACGTGCAAGCCCGTCGCGTCGATTTCGGTGCGGCCTTTTGCGGGCACCTCGCCGACGGCTGTGATGCGGTCGCCGTCGATCGCCACGTCGCCGACGAAGGCCGGGTTGCCGGTGCCGTCGACGATGGTTCCGTTGCGGATCACCAGATCATGCATGTCACGTCTCCCTGGGGTGGGAGAGTAACAGCGGAGGCGGATTGCGAAACCGGTCGTTGAGAGAGGGTTTGCGGCCTCGTCAGGGCGCGTCGCCGAGGCCGACGTCGGCGAACACGACGGAGACCTTGGTGGACGCGTCGGTCGAGCTGGCCATGACGAGCAGCAGTTTCTGCGCCTTCTTCGCGGACAGCATTCCGTTCCGGCGGTCTCCGGTGCGGGTGAGGGGCCCGAGGCGGCCCCTGCGGGCGCTGTCCTGGTAGAAGCGGAACACGGCGTCGACCGAATCCTGCGTGTTGAAGGTCACGCTGGTGGCATCGAAGCCGTCGCGCCGATCGTTCCGGATCATCGAGATGTCGGCGCCGGGATAGGCGGGGGCGAAGGCCGGGGCGGATTCGGGCCATTCCCTGGACCAGAAGTTGAAGCGCACGCCCTTGCGGCCCTTGTCGCCTTCGATCTGGACCCCGACGCCGTCGCCGTCGACGCTGACGGTCTGGGTGCCGCCGTCCGAGTGGGGCGTGCTCTTGCTGCAGGCGGACAGCAGAATGGCTGCGGCAAGCAGCAGTTCCGGCCGAACCATGGCGCTTCTCCTCGAACACAACATCCTTACCGGCGTTAACCTAACTGCCGCCGGCGCGCGGCACAATGGAAGCGATTGTAAATGAATGTGTTGTGGTGGAGAGGCGCGATCGGCCGGTTGCGGCTGGCCTGTCGCTAGCCTTCGATGCGGGCCATGTGGCGGGCGAGTTCGGCCTTCGAGTGGATCCCAAGCTTCTGGTAGATGGCGGTGACGTGGTTGCGCACGGTGAGCGGGCTGAGGTTGAGCCGTTCGGCGACGGTGGCGGAGGTGGCGCCTTCGGCGAAGAGGCGGGCGACCTTGAGTTCGGCGGGGGAGAGCGTTGCGAACGCGGGATCGGCGATGCGCAGCAGGTGCCGGCCTTGCCCCCGCTTCAGGTTGAACGTCACGCTGCCGGCCTTCAGGTAATCGGCGCCATTGCCGACCAGCTTTACCAGCAGGTCGGGCAGCAGCGGCCCCAGCCAGTCGGGGAAAACCTGGTGAATGATCTGTCCGAAGGCCTGGTCGGAGGCGTGGACGTGGGCGCTGTCGTCGACGATGGCGAAGCCCCGTGTGTCGGCTTCGGCCGGCTGTGGCTTGCCGTTCGGGCCCGCAAAGGCGCTGAGCATCCGGCGCTTGCGGGCCGCCAGCAGGTGGGGGAAGCACTGCTCCAGCAGATCGCAGTCGGCATCGGAATAGGCCGGCGATGCGGGACCGCGGAACAGGTAGATGAGTTCGCCGACGCGCGTCTTGGCGTCGAGGTCTGCAATGCCCAGGGTGTGGTCGATTCCGGCCGGCCGGCAGAACCCTTCGTGCAGGACGGCCTGGCGAGCGGCTTCTTCCGGGGTCAGGTCCTCGAGCCTGAGGGCCGTGCCGGGGCTGGCGGTTGCGGCTGCACGCAACCTGTCGTGCGATTGCCAGGCCCCATAGGCCACCAGCAGTTCGAGCGGGAGGTCGACGGCTGCGATTCCGAAGATCATCGGCGGGTCTTCGGCGCCCGAGCCCCAGATGGCGCAATCGAAGGGGATTGCGGTGCGCAAGCGCCCGAGCAGGGCTTCCTTCGTGGTCTCGACAGGTGCTGCGAAGGCGGCCTCGTGCAGGCCGAGCAGCAGACGACTGAGCGCTCCAGCAGGCATGCCGGTACAACCCCCAAGCAAGTGACAAACGCGTGTATTGGTTAACGGCCCCGAATGTCCGTGGAATGAAGCATATGCTCTATGGCGGCCTCAAGTGAGTTCCCCTTATCGTCGCAGCCAGGGCAAACAGGATTGGGGCATGTGATGATGAACTACTCTTCGCGCGCGATCGGGACTGCTGTGCTGATGCTTGCGGCGTCGGCGGCGACTGCGACGACGCCAACCGGTTCGGGATCGGTGAACTTCGAGTTCCTGAGCTTCAGTGGGCCGGTCCAGGTGACCTTTCCGCCTTTCGTCCCCGGCGAATCCCCCCAATCCGTCGGCAGCTTGATCAACGGGGTCACCCCTACGCTTGATGGTAGGTCCATTCCGACACGACCGGGCGGCAGCGTTACCTGGGAGTTCGGTGGAACGACCTTTGCGCCGGGCACCAACCGCGTGGAGTTCGGCGAAATCTATTGGCAGCCAACCGACCCGCAATACAATGTGATCAGCTTCGCCGGGGCAACATTCGCCAACGTCTCGCCGGGCACGGAATTCCGGCTGGGAACCATCACCTTCCAGAACGGCAACTGGTCCGGAGGGGGGGCGACACCGCTGTTGAACCGCACCAGCCTGCTGCCGTTCCGGATCTGGACGACTTCGTCGGACGGTCCGCAATTCAACCAGGAACAGTTCGGCATCATCACGCTGACTGTGAACGCGACGGGCTTTCCAGCCAACCAGGATCCGGCAAACTTCGACGCCGAAGCCGACTGGATCACGGTTTTCATGGGGGACGACCCGACCGATTCCTCGAGCTGGATCGAGGTCGCCGATTTCCGGGTGTATGACCTCTGCTGCAAGCCGGCAGGCCTTTCGTCGACCGGAACCGTGGACCTGATGGGCAAGTTCGGATCGCTGATCCTGACCGACCTCGCCAATCCGGTGGGCGGCTTCATCGTCGGCAACAACAATGCCTTGCCAGTGGTGCCGGGCGGCGGGGGCGGTGTCACCCCCGGGGTCATTCCCGAGCCTGCGACCTGGGCGATGATGATCGCGGGCTTCGGGCTTGTGGGCGGCGTGATGCGGCGCCGGCGGGACGCGCTGACCGCATGAGGCCCTGGGCTGCCCGGAGGGGGGCAGCCGCGCGCGCCGTCAGCCTCGCAATATCCCCGCGAGGCTGACGGCTGCGATGCCGATCCAGATCACGTTGAGAATGGTACTGGGCCAGGCGCCGTGGAAGCCGGAGTTGATCACGAAGCCGGCGGCGCCGAACAGGTTCATCAGCTGGAAGCTGACGGAGCGGGCCTGGATGCGGCCGGTGGAGACGAGGGCGTAGGCGATGAGGATCAGGCCGGCGCCAATCCAGCCGGCGATCTCGATCAGCAGTTCGATGGTGTCAGCGGGCACGTCCATCGGGCCTCATTCCATAGTCGATGCGGATTCGCACCCACTCGCCATAGCGGTCGCGGCCGCCGATGCGGGGTGGGCGGACGCGGAACTGCCAGGCGGCGGCGTGCACGGAGCTGGCGATGCCCGACCCCGGCGGATATTCGCCGACGATCACGCAGTCCTCGACCCGGTAGCTGGGCACCGTTCGGCAGGCAATGAGGCCCCAGCCGGGGCCGCGCGCGGTCGACAGATAGCCCGAGAGCTCGTCGTCATAGGGTTCGCGGTACCAGGCGGCTGCGTAGAGCGGCTCGCCGTTGGGGCCGGAGCCTTCGACGCGTTCGCTGTCGGGCGGGCCCTTGGGGCGGAGGTCGGGCGGGCCGTAGCTTGGCTTGGGGGCGGCGGGTGGCGCAGCGGGCGGCGGGGCGAGCGCCACGGGGTCGGGCGTGGGCGGCACCTCGACCGGCGGGGGATCGCGCGGCGGGGTGGGGACGGGAGGTGTCGGTTCGGGCTTGGCCTGTTCGGCTTCGCGGCTGTCTTCGGCCTTTTCGGGTTGGGTCTCGGCGGCCTTCTCCTGCTCGGGCGCGCTGATCGAGAAGACGACGAGGTCGCCCTTTTTCACGGCGGCGAAGCGGGGCGCGATGGAGATGAACAGCAGGCCCAGAGCTGCGTGCAGCAGGATGACGAACAGCACGCCCGTCACGCGGCGGCGCGTGCCGGGGGGCAGGTCTGCGTGCCAGGAACGGAGCGTCATTCGGTATTCATGGCGAGCGTTGACCTCGGGTGACGCAAACCGATGGCAGAGGGCAGAAAGAAGAACGCGCGGGCAAAGCCCGCGCGGTCGTCGGACGGGTTCGTCGGCCTTAGGGCCTCCGCCCCGCCGGCCGTGCCGTCGGCGAGTCTGCGGACCTTCCCGCGATTGCTGCGCAATCCCGGTCCAGGCCGCAGCCGCCTATCGTGCTCAGGAAGCAAGCTTCCTGAGCACGTACGGCAGGATGCCGCCAGCGTAGAAATAGTCGATCTCGTTCTCGGTATCGATCCGGCAAAGCGTCTGGAATTCGCCGGTGCTGCCGTCGGGGCGGGTGAAGCTGACCGTCAGCTGCTGGCGGGGCTTGAGTGCCTGGAGGCCGGAGAGGGTGAAGGTCTCGTCGCCCTTGAGGCCGAGGCTTTCCGCAGACTGGCCGTCGACGAACTGGAGCGCGAGGACGCCCATGCCGATGAGGTTGGAGCGGTGGATGCGCTCGAAGCTTTCGGCGATGACGGCGCGCACGCCCAGCAGGTTGGTGCCCTTGGCCGCCCAGTCGCGGCTGGAGCCGGTGCCATATTCCTTGCCGGCCAGTATTACGAGCGGGGTGCCCGTTTCCTTGTAGAGCATGGCGGCGTCGTAGATCGGCATCACCGTGGCCGTCGGGAGGTAGGTGGTGACCCCGCCCTCGGTGCCGGGCGCCATGCGGTTCTTGATGCGGATGTTGGCGAAGGTGCCGCGCATCATGACCTCATGGTTGCCGCGGCGCGCGCCGTAGCTGTTGAACTCGGCCTTGGGGACCTGGCGTTCCATCAGATACTTGCCGCCCGGGCTGTCGGCCTTGATGGAGCCTGCGGGCGAGATGTGGTCGGTGGTGATGCTGTCGCCGAGCACCGCGAGCGCGTGCGCGCCGACGATGTCGGTGACGGGCGCCGGCGTCATCGTCATGCCCTCGAAATAGGGCGGGTTCTGGACGTAGGTGCTGCTGGGGTTCCACTTGTAGGTGTCGCCGCCGGTCACGCGGATGGCCTGCCAGTGCTTGTCGCCCTTGAACACGTCGCCGTAGCGGGCGCGGAACATCTCGGGCGTGACCGCCTTCTGCACCATGTCGGCGACTTCGCCGTTGGTCGGCCAGATGTCTTTCAGGAAGATGTCGGTGCCGTCGGCGCGTGTGCCCAGCGGGGTTTCGGTGATGTCGGAGCGGATGGTGCCGGCGAGCGCATAGGCGACGACGAGCGGGGGGGAGGCGAGATAGTTCGCCTTAACGTCGGCCGAAACGCGGCCTTCGAAGTTGCGGTTGCCCGAGAGGACGGAGACGGCGACGAGGTCGTTGGCGTTGATCGCCTCCGAGATCGGTTCGGGGAGCGGGCCGGAGTTGCCGATGCAGGTGGTGCAGCCGTAGCCGACGAGGTTGAAGCCGATCGCGTCCATGTCGGCCGAGAGGCCCACCCTGTCGAAATAGTCAGTGACGACCTGGGAGCCGGGGGCGAAGCTGGTTTTCACCCAGGGTTTGGGCTTGAGGCCGAGTTCGTTCGCCTTGCGGGCGACGAGGCCGGCTGCGACCAGGACGTTCGGGTTGGAGGTGTTGGTGCAGGACGTGATGGCGGCGATCACGACGTCGCCGTGGCCGATGTCGTGCTTGCCCGTGGACACGGGGACGCGCTGGTCCGGGTTGGCGGACTTGCCGTAGCCGCCGATCAGTTCGGCCTCGAAGGCTTCGTCGGCCTGGTTGAGGAGCACGCGGTCCTGCGGGCGGCGGGGGCCGGCGAGCGAGGGCTGGACGGCGCCGAGGTCGAGCTCGAGCGTGTCGGTGAAGACCGGGTCGGGCGTGTTGGCGTCGCGCCACATGCCCTGGGCCTGGGCATAGGCCTTGACGAGCGCGATGCGGTGATCCTCGCGGCCGGTGAAGCGGAGATACTCCAGCGTCTTGTCGTCGACGGGGAAGAAGCCGCAGGTGGCGCCATATTCGGGGGCCATGTTGGCGATGGTGGCCCGGTCGGCCAGCGTGAGGGCATCGAGGCCGGGGCCATAGAATTCGACGAAGCGGCCGACGACGCCCTTCTTGCGGAGCATCTGGGTGACGGTGAGCACGAGGTCGGTCGCGGTGATGCCTTCGCCCATGGTGCCGGTGAGCTTGAAGCCGACGACTTCGGGGATGAGCATGGAGACGGGCTGGCCGAGCATTGCGGCCTCGGCCTCGATCCCGCCGACGCCCCAGCCCAGCACGACGAGGCCGTTCACCATGGTGGTGTGGCTGTCGGTGCCGACCAGCGTGTCGGGGTAGGCGATCATCTTGCCGTCGGGGGCTTCGCTGACCCAGACCGTCTGCGCCAGATATTCGAGGTTCACCTGGTGGCAGATGCCGGTGCCGGGCGGGACGACGCGGAAGTTGCGGAGTGCGCTGGAGCCCCAGCGGAGGAATTCGTAGCGTTCGATGTTGCGGGCATATTCCAGCTCGACATTGTGTTCGAAGGCCTGCGGGGTGCCGAATTCATCCACCATCACCGAGCGGTCGATGACGAGATCGACGGGGACGAGCGGGTTGATCTTCTGTGGGTCTCCGCCGAGCCGGGCAATCGCGTCGCGCATGGCGGCGAGGTCGACGACGCAGGGGACGCCGGTGAAATCCTGCATCAGCACGCGCGCGGGGCGATACTGGATCTCGTGGTTGGAGGAGGGGTTCTTCAGCCAGGCGGCGATCGCCTCGACGTCGGCGACCTTGACGGTAAAGTCATCCTCGAAGCGGAGCAGGTTTTCCAGCAGCACCTTCATCGAGAAGGGGAGGCGCGAGACGTCGCCGATGCGGGCGGCTGCGGCTTCGAGGCTGAAATAATCATACGCCTTGCCGTCGACGGTGAGCGTGCGGCGGGTGGAAAGCCGGTCGTGGCCGATCGCAGTCATGGTCGCCTCTGTCCTTTTTTTGTGCCGGTCGCCCGGGGGGCGCTGCGCATCCGCTCCTAGAACGGCGGAAACCGTGCGGCAAGCAGCCCATAAACTGCATGGCCGCCATGCCGTATCTGCAGGGCAAGCCCCCGGAACGAGGGCGCAGGAAGGACGAACGCATGGAACAGGTTGCCGGACTGGAAGCGCTGGGCACTGCCGACGGGCCGCTGAACATGCGGGGCCTCGGCCATCCCGGCCTGATCCACTTCGATGCGATCCGCGACCTGTTCGTGGCGACGGGTCTTCAGCCTGAGCCGGAAAGCTATGAGCTGTTCTGGATGCACGTGACCGAGGCGGACCCTGCGCTCAGCCGGGCGCTGGAGCGCCTGCTGACCGAGGGGGCGCTGACCCCGGAAGGGGTGATCGAACTCCGCCGGGTGCATCTGGGCGCGATCGCTGCGGCCGAAGTGCATGAGCTGGTGGAGGCGGCGCAGGAAAGCGCGAATGCGCTGGCGGACCGGCTGGAGCGGGGCCATGCCGACCTGAAGGCCTATGATGCCGCGATCGCCGCGCAGGACGAAGCGCTGGCGGCCAGCCGGACCGCCCAGGAGCTGGCCGACCTGATCCAGCGGTTGCGCCGGGCGAATGCCGCGATGATGGCGGCCAACCGGCGGCTGGAATCCGATATCGCGGCTGCGACCCTGGAGACCTCGCGTCTGCTGGACCGGCTGGAATCGGCCGAGCGTGCCGCGCGGACGGACCCGCTGACCGGCCTTCCGAACCGCCGCGGCCTGATGGATGCCCTGAAGAAGAATGTCGCGCGGGCGCTGGAAGAGGGGGTGCCGCTGACGGTCGGGCTTGCCGACATCGACCATTTCAAGCGCATCAACGACCAGTGGGGCCATTCGATCGGCGACGAGGTCCTGCGCTGCGTTGCCGCCCATCTGCAGGCCCATGCCCGCCGGACCGCCGGCGACCGGGGCATCGTGGGCCGCTATGGCGGCGAGGAGTTCCTTGTTGCCCTGCCCGGAATAGGGCTGTCGGCCGCGGCGGCTGCCATGGACAATGCCCGCGCGATCCTTGCGCGCCAGGTGCTGCGCAAGGCCGACGACGGCCAGTGCATGGGCCATGTGAGCTTTTCGGCCGGAATTGCCCTGCTGCGGGCCGAGGACATGGTCGAGACGCTGGTCGATCGGGCCGATGCGGCTCTCTATGCGGCCAAGCGGGCCGGGCGCGACAGGGTATTGCCGGAAAAGCCGCAGCGCTGAAGGGTCAGCCGGCTGCCAGCCGCGCCCGGATGTCGGCATGCGCTGCGGCCGTGATCGGCCACTTCCACACAAGCAGCCCCGCCAGCACGGCGAGCATGGCCGAAGGCAGGGCAAAGAGAAGTTCGAGGCCCAGGATCGCCGTGTGGCTGTTGCGCGCGCCGGGTTCGGGATTGAAGCCGACGAGATCGAGAAGCGGGTAGGTGAGGCCGACCGGGATCGCGTAGCCGAGCTTGGCAGTTGCCGTGAGGATCGCGAAGTTGAGCCCGGTGGTTTCCGCGCCGTCGGACCCGCCGAGGCGGCGGTCGAGTTGCTGGGCGTCGTTCAGATCGGCGAGCATGGCCCTGAGCAGGAAGTTCGGCGCGGCGAAGGGAACACCGGCGATCGCCATGGTGACGGCGGCCAGCGCGACGTTCCCTTGCGGGACGAGGAGGACTGCGAGCATCGCGATCCCGAACCAGAAGCCCGCAAGGGCGGTCGCCCGATGCTTTCCCCAGGACCTGGCAAGCCGCACCCACATCGGGGCGGACACGAGCCCGGCGACGAAATAGCCGAGCAGGAGGATCGAGGCGACGCCCTGCGGCACGCCGCGGGCCGCCGTGAAGAAGAACAGGAAGAGCGCGCCCGTGAAGCCGGAGGCGACCGACAGCAGGAGGTCGACAAGGAGCAGCCGCACCATCCGCTTGTCGGCCAGCACGCGCCGCACGTCGGCGAGCCGGACCCGGTGGCTTTCGGACGGGGCCTCGCCCTCGGGAACGATCGCTGCCGCCGCAAGCGCCGTGAGGGGGGCGAGCATGACGATGAACCAGCCCATGGCATGGATGCCCGCGGCGGGCGGCGCCATGGGCATGGCCTTTGCCACGATCGGCGGGATGAACAGGACGGTGAGGGTTCCGAACACGTTGAAGGCGGTCCACACGCCGAAGATCCGCGCGCGCTCGCCATAGTCGCCCGAGAGGCGCGAGCCCCAGGACACCTGGGCGAGGTTCATGCAGGAAAAGCCGATGTAGAGGATGAAGAGCGAGAGGAAGGCCTGCACCGCGGTGACCCCGGGCTCTGCCTGGAACAGGAGAAAGGCCCCCAGCATCATCACCATCGACCCGCCCAGGATCCAGGGCCGGAACTGGCCCCAGCGGCTGCGGGTGTTGTCCATCAGGGCGCCCAGCAGGGGGTCGAGCGGGATGTCGACGATTCGGACGAACGCGAAGATGAAGCCGACGGTCGCCAGCGGCAGCCCGAGCGTGCCGGCATAGTGCGGCGGCAGATAGACGACGAGGGGGAGGCCGAGCGCTGCGACCGGGAGGCCGGGGCTGCACCAGGCAAGCAGATGGGCGAGCCGCGTTCGCATGGAGTTCCCCGTGGCAGAAGGCCACGGGCCGCTTATTGCCGGAACTGGGTCGGCGACGCTAGGGGGGCAGCATGGCCAGTGCAGGAGACCCCGGCGAAACGGTGGCTGGGGCAGCCGGTGCAAGCGCCCTTGCACGCGGCGGCCGAACCAATTTCGCAGGCTTCCTGCTGCGGCTGTCGGCGCGGTTTCCGTTCCTGGTGCTTGCAGCCCGCCTGTATGGGCCGGACGATCTGGGGCGCTTTGCCTATGCGACGATGGTGGTGGAGTTCGTGGCTGCGCTCGCCACCGTCGGGCTGAAGCGGGGGCTTTCCGGAGAGCTGGCGCGCGGCGGCCGACCTGATGCGCATGTGCTGGCGGACGGGTTGCTGCTGGGCATGATCCTGGCGGCAATCGGGACGACGGCGCTGGTTCTTGTGCCCGGCCTCATGTTTCCGGATGGCCCCGTGCAGGGCCCCGGGCGCTGGTTTGCGCTGATCGTGCCGGCGATCGTTGTTGCGGACGTGTCGCTTGCCGCGCTGGCCTTTCGGAACCGGATCGGGGTTGCCGTCCGCGCGCGGTCGGTGATCGAGCCCTGGGTGTTGACCATCGCCGCAACCCTGCTGGCCTTCACGGCGCTGAAGGCGGGCGGGCTGCTGATCGCCTATCTGGTCTCGCTGGTTGCGGCCACCGTCGCCTCGCTGCTGCCGGCCGTGCGCGCGTTCGGGCCGCCGCGCGGCTGGCGGCCGTCTGCCGGGCGGCTGGCTGCAATCGTGTGGCGCAACCTTCCCCTTGCCGGCGCGGATCTCGTCGAATGGGGGAGCCGCCGGCTGGACGTGTTCATCCTGGGCCGCTTTGCGTCGGCGGAGGTGGTGGGGCTTTACTATGTCGCCCAGCAGGTCGCCTCGCTTGCCGGCAAGATCCGCGCCTCGTTCGACCCGATCCTCGTGCCCATGCTGTCGCGCGCGATGAAGGCCGGCCGACCCGATGACGCGGCTGCCAGCCTGAACCAGGTGGGCTTCTGGGTGCTGAGCTTCCAGCTTCCCGTCGTTCTTGCACTCGGCCTTCCGGCCGAAGCTGTGCTCGGCCTGTTCGGGCCCGCCTTCGCGGCCGGCGGGCTGGTTCTGGCATTGCTGCTTGCAACCGAGCTTGCAGCCGCCGGCAGCAGCCTCGCCGAGATGGGCCTGATCTTTGCCCGCCCCAAGGCGAACCTCGCGATTGCGGCAGCCGGCCTGCTGCTGCAGGCCGGGCTGAGCCTGTGGCTGATCCCCCGCTACGGGGGGGCGGGCGCTGCGGCGGCCCTGTTGCTGTCGGTCACGGCCGTGGGCATCGTGCGCCAGATCCTTTTGAGCCATGTGCTCGCCCGCCCTGTCGGCCTGTGGCGCTGGAGCCTGCTTGGGGCCGGTGCGGCGGCCTTTGCGCTGGGCCTTGCCGCCCGCGGCCTGCCCGAGCTGTGGCAGATGCTGGTCACGATTCCGGGGGTGCTGTTGCTGTTCGCAGCGCTGATGTGGCGCATCGGCTATGGCCCGGAAGACCGGGCGCTGTTCCGGCGTTAGAGCGGTTCGATCCGCCGGTTGACCAGCCGCCCGTCCGGCGTGAGCGCTGCGACGACCACCATCGGCCCCTCGCGCAGCTGCGCCTCGAGGGCGGGCGCAGTCGCCTCGGACACGAAGATGCGGGAGGTGAAGCGGACCGGCGCCTCGCCCCGGAAGCCGGGCTGCACGCCGATGCTGCTGGCCGCGAGATCGACCGGGAAGCGGCAGCTGTGAGCGGCGGGGCGCGCGGTTGCGGTGACCGTGCCGCCTTCGTCCGACAGGCAGAGGCGGCAGCCTTCGCGCAGGCACAGGCCGGGCGCGCCGGCCAGCGCCCAGCCGTAGGCGAAGCGCACATATTGCCCGCGCAGCGGATCGCGCGGGTCATAGCCCTCGATCGGGATTCGCCATTCCCGGGCGCTGCCCAGCGCGCGTTCCTGGACGGCGGCCGAGGCTGCCAGCCAGGCGAGCGGCAGGGCGAGCGCTGCGAGGATGGCCCAGTTCCGGCGCCCGGTCATCCGGCGGCCTTTCGTGCCGTGACGATCCGGTGCCAGAGCCAGCTGAGCCCCACCAGCAGGGCCCCGCCGAGGATCAAGCCCCCGCCGGTGGCCGCGAGCGATCCGAACAGTTCGATGTAGACGATGAAGATGCGAAGCCCGATTGCCGCGATCGCGACCCCGAACAGGCTGGTCCAGCCCTCGGCGGCGGCTGCCCGGGCGATGGCCGCCCACAGGCCCATGAACACGGCGATGCCTGCGAGCCGGCTTGCCATCGTGTCGGGATGGGGGATGGCGAGCGCAAGCGCGAAGGCAAGGGGCGGGCCGGCGAGCAGCGGAAGGAGCAGGGATCGCGGCAGCTCGTGCGGGCGGCGCAGGGCCAGCAGGATCGCGCCGAGGCTTGCGAGCGCGGCCGGGATGAGCCGCACGGCGTTGTCGAGCGCCTGTTCGGGCCGGATGGTCGATGCCCAGGCGAAATGGGCGATGCCCGCGCCCATGAGGATGGTGACGATCCCGGCCTCGCGCAGCGCGAGGCGGAACCCCGGCCGGCCGGTCAGCGCGATCGAGAGCGCGATCAGGAGCGCCGGCACGGCCATCGCTGCCCCCTGTGCGAGGCGCCAGGGCCCGCCGGCGTCGACCGTGTCGGCTGCCATTGCGGCGGGCCCGATCAGCGCCATTGCGGCAAGGGCGAATCCGGTGAGCCGGGTCGTGCCGCCCAGAAGCAGGGCAGGGCCTGCAATGAGCAACCAGAGAAGCAGCGCGTGCCACACCGGCCCCGTGAGCTGGTAGATCTGCGACTGCAGGGCGATGCCGGCGAGCACGAGGCCTGCGAACAGGAACAGCGCGCCTTCCGCCACGCGGAGGTGTCCGGCCTTTCGCGCCCACCAGTGGGTTGCGGCGGTGGCGGCCAGAAGCGCGAGGTGGCCGCCCAGCTTCACGCCGCGCGGGATCAGGTCCCAGTTGGCGGATATGAGGAGGATGATGCCCAGCACCACGGCCAGAAGGCCCAGCCCCGCGATGGCCCAGCGGGCGACCGGCTTCTCGCGCCTGGCTTCGAAGGCCCGGATGGCATCTGCGGCCGACAGGTCGATGAGACCTTCGGCAACCCAGGCGTCGAGGCGGTTGTCGAGCGACACCCCCGACTGATGCAGCGTGGCTCTGCGCGCTGCAAGCCTTCAAACTGCCGGGTGCGGTTCCTACATCGCTGAAGACACGGGGCCGCGCCGTTTGCCCGGCCCCCATGGAAAGGCAGTTTCCCTAGATGAGCGAGAGTTTGACCTGGCACGGCACGACCATCCTTGGCGTGCGCAAGGATGGCCGGGTGGTGGTGGCCGGCGATGGGCAGGTGAGCCTGGGCCAGACCGTGATCAAGCCCAACGCGAAGAAGGTCCGCCGGCTGGGTGCGGACGGCCGGGTGGTGGGCGGCTTTGCCGGTTCGACCGCCGACGCCTTCACCCTGTTCGAGCGGCTGGAGGCGAAGCTGGAGCGCTATCCCGGCCAGCTGACGCGCGCCTGCGTGGAGCTGGCGAAGGACTGGCGGCAGGACCGGTATCTCAGGCGGCTGGAGGCGATGATGATCGTGGCCGACGCCGAGACCATGCTGATCCTGACCGGCACCGGGGATGTGCTGGAGCCGACCGACGGGGTCGCCGCAATCGGCTCGGGCGGCAATTATGCGCTGGCGGCCGCCCGGGCGCTGATCGACACCGATGCCGACGCGGAAGCCATTGCCCGCAAGGCGATGGGGATCGCGGCCGACATCTGCGTCTACACCAACACCAATCTGACCGTGGAAACCCTGTGATGGATGCTGTGACAAACCCTGTGCCCGGTGGCTTCGACACCCTGACGCCCAAGGCCATCGTGGCCGCACTGGACCGCCACATCGTCGGGCAGACCGATGCCAAGAAGGCGGTTGCCGTGGCGCTGAGGAACCGCTGGCGGCGCCAGCAGCTGGCGCCTGAGCTGCGCGACGAGGTGAACCCGAAGAACATCCTGATGATCGGGCCGACGGGCTGCGGGAAGACGGAGATCAGCCGGCGGCTGGCGAAGCTGGCGGACGCGCCCTTCCTGAAGATCGAGGCGACCAAGTTCACCGAAGTCGGCTATGTCGGCCGCGACGTGGATTCGATCATCCGCGACCTGGTCGAGGAATCGATCCGCCTGACCCGCGAGCTGCGCCGCGAAAGCGTGCGCGAGGCCGCCGAGAAGGCCGCGCTCGACCGGCTGCTCGACGCGCTGGTGGGCAAGGATTCGAGCGAGGCGACGCGCCTGGCCTTTCGCGACCGCATCTTTGCGGGTCAGCTGAAAGGCAGGGAGGTCGACATCGAGGTGGAGGACACGGGCGGCCAGATGCCGTTCGAGGTGCCCGGCATGCCCGGAAGCATGCAGATGATCAACCTGGGCGACATGCTGAAGGGCGCGATGGGCAAGCGGATGAAGCGCCGCAAGATGCCCGTGGAGGACGCCTGGGAGCTGCTGGTGAACGAGGAGAGCGACAAGAGGCTCGACACCGATGACCTGACGCGCGAGGCGGTGAAGAACGCCGAGGCCAACGGCATCGTGTTCCTGGACGAGATCGACAAGATCGCCGTCTCGGATGTGCGGGGCGGCAGCGTTTCGCGTGAGGGCGTGCAGCGCGACCTGCTGCCGCTGATCGAGGGCACGACGGTTGCGACCAAATATGGCCCGGTGAAGACCGACCATATCCTCTTCATCGCGTCGGGCGCCTTCCATGTGGCGAAGCCCGCCGACCTGCTGCCGGAGCTGCAGGGGCGGCTGCCGATCCGCGTGGAGCTGAAGGGGCTGTCGAAGGCCGACTTCATCCGCATCCTGTCCGACACCGAGGCCTCGCTGACGCGGCAGTATATCGCGCTGATGGCGACCGAGGGGGTGGAGTTGTCTTTCACGGAGGACGGGATCGCGGCGGTCGCCGACATTGCGGCGCAGGTGAACGACCGGGTGGAGAATATCGGCGCGCGGCGGCTGCAGACGGTGATGGAGAAGCTGCTGGAGGAGCTGAGCTACGAGGCGGCCGATGGCGGCCCGCGGGCGCTGGTGGTGGATGCGGCCTATGTGGAAAAGCAGCTCGCCGCGATCGCGCGGGACAACGACCTGTCGAAGTTCATCCTGTAGAGCCGGCGCGGCGGGGCCTATTCCGCCGCCGCCCGGAGCGCCGGCGTCTCGAGCGCCCAGCCGCCGTCGGGGAAGAAGCCGCTGCCCTTGTCGCTGGAGAGTGCCGCCCAGGCTTCGCGGACGATCGCCCGGTCGAGCTCGCGCGTTGCCTCGGTCAGCTCGGCATAGGGCTTGAGGTCTGGGTGGATGCGCCGGGCGTTGTCGCGCGCCGGGCCCGGCCGCCAGCCGGACAGGGTGCGGTCCATCATCCAGCGCCGATGTTCCAGCTCGGCGAGGCGTTCGAGCAGATCCGGGTCTGAATCGAGGCTGGGCAGCGGGATTCCGCCTGTCGCGCTGGTGGGCGGCAGCGGCCGCCGAAGCCAGGCTGCGACGTCGACTCCGGCGCTTGCGAGCTTGGCCGGCAGGTGCACGAGCTGGCGGCGGTTGGATTCGCGGAACTCCTCGGGCAGCCGCTCCCATTCGATGTTGGCGGGCGCGTCGGAGGGAGCTGTTCGCCGATAGGCCTCGTGGAACATCTGCGGCAGTGCATCGAAGTCCGGATCGAAGAGCCCGATTGCGGCCGCGAAGTCGGCGGTTGCGCCGAACTGCACAAGGCCTGCGACCTCGCCGTCCCTGGGCGCCTCGGGAAGCGCGCCGCCATGCACCAGCCGGGTGAAGATGGGGCCCATGGCCCAGCCTTCGCGGCGTGCGACGGCTTGCAGGGAGACTGCGAGCGCCATCGCCCTCAGGTCCTCGTCGATTGCGACATAGGCGAGCGTGAAGGGGTCTTCGGACTGGGCCAGCGCGAGCGCGTTCGTGGGCAGCAGCCGCACATCGGACACAAGCTCCGGGTCGATCAACTCGATGTCGACGGTTTCGGAGAGGCCGGGGCAGCGCTGGAACAGGCTGGCCCGGATCTCGCGGGCGCGCGGATCCACGATCGTCACCCGCGGCTTGCCGAGGAAGCTGGTGAGCGAGGAGAGCAGCAGGTCGGTCAGCACCGCCTCGCCGCCGCGGCCCAGCCCGAAGATCAGCGCATGGAGCCGCCGATGCCCGAGCCGGCGGGCGATGAGGAAGGGCGGAATGCGCCAGTGCAGCGCCCGGACCGACAGCTGGACCTGGCTGACGAAGCGGACGCCCTGGATATTCTCCAGCTCGTCCATCCGCTCGGCGAACCAGGCGTCGGCGAAGTTCATGACGATCGGCAGCCGCGGCGACACCGCCCTGAGCGCGCGGACGGCGGCGACCTGCTGCACCTCGTTGCGGAAGGCGACGACCGCACGCGCGGCATGGTTCGCGGCGAAGCTTGTCGCAAGCGAAGGTTCCCACCGCTTGGGCACGATCAGCGCGCCCGGGATCGGCAGGGCCTCTTCCTCGGCATTGGAGATCCAGGTGACGGTTGCCGCGCGGGCGGCGGCGGCCTCGGTCACGCCCCGGGCGACGCCATGGTCGCCGACCACCAGCAGATGCCCGCGCCGATAGCGGCCGAACATCCGGCTGGCGTGGGTGGACAGGAGGGCGAGCACGGCCTTGGTCGCGGCCACCACGAAGGCGATCGCGCCCAGCACGCGGGCCGTATCGATCCGCCAGTCCTGGTTGTACCGTTCGGAGAAGGCATAGAGGTTGGACAGCGTGACCGCGTGCAGCGAATGGTAGAGCACGTCGAGCCAGGTGAGGTTCAGCGCCGCGGCCTGGGCATGCCAGCCCCAGATCGCGAAGCCGATCGCGGCGATCGCAAGCGTCGGCAACAGCACAGTCAGGTTCAGGAATCGCCGCATGCCCTCGACTGCTTCCTTCAGGGTGAACGGCTGCCCCATGCCCGACCTGCCGCCCCAATGGCCACAGGAAAAGCGGTCGCGCCGGTCGGACTGCCCGGGCCTAGAAGGGCCAGACCACCGGCACCCAGAAGACGCTGACCACGAAGAACATCGCCATCATGCAGATGCCGAGCTTCCAGTAGTCGCTGAACTTGTAGCCGCCCGGGCCCATGACCATCAGGTTCACCGGCGTTGCGATGGGCGTGAGGAAGGCGGCTGCGCAGGCGACGTTCACGCTCATCAGCACGGGCGTCACGTTCACGCCCATGGTGCCGGCCGCGAGCACGGCCACCGGGATCACGATGAGGGCGGTCGCGGTGTTGGAGATCACCTGGCCGAGCACGGCGGAAATCACGAACAGCCCGATCAGCAGCGCGCGCGGGCTGTTGTCGCCCAGGAGCTCAACCAGATTGTCGGCGAGAAGCTGGGCAGCGCCCGTCTGGAACATGGCGGTCGACAGCGGCATCATGGCGCCGACCAGGATGATCGTCGTCCAGTTGATCGCGCGGTAGGCCTCTTCCACCTTCAAGAGGCCCGTCAGGATCACGGCGCCCGCTGCGATCAGGCCGGCGATGGCGGGCTGCACCAGGTTGAAGGCCAGCATCGCAACCATGCCCAGGAGGATCAGGATGGCGGCCTTCGCGCCCAGCCCCAGCGGGACGGCCTGCTTGCGCACGACGGCCGGGCTGTCCACCACCAGCACCGCGGGATCCGCGAGGTGGGTTTCGAGCGCCTGCCAGCTGCCCTGCATCAGAAGCGTGTCGCCGGCCGCGAGCTTGTGGCTGCCGGGCCCCAGCGCCTCGCCTGCGCGTTCCACGGCCAGCACGACAAGGTCTCCGGAAGCGGCGGTCATCCCCGGGAAGGCGGTCTCTCCCACCAGCCGTGAGCGCGGCGGGATCACCACCTCGGCGAGGCCCGAATTGCGGTTGAACAGCGTGTCCCCGATGTCGCCATCGCCGCTGCCGAGCACGGCGAGATCGTGGCGCTCGGCAAAGGCCGCGACCATGTCAGCCGGCCCCGATACGATCAGGGAATGGCCGGGCGCTAGCGGGGTATCCGCCGCCACTGCCTCGCCCGCATCGGTCTTGCCGCGCGCCAGCACCAGGCCGGGATAGGCCGACGTGTCGATATCTGCCGCTGTCTTGCCGACGCAGGCCGAGCCCTCGCGCAGCTTCAGCTGGAACCAGCGACCGCTCAGTCGATACTGCTCTGTCAGCGTGCGCGCGTGGGCGGAGAAGTCCGCCGGCAGCGACGGCCCCTGGGTGTAGGGCAGCAGCCTGGGCCCGAGAAAGTAGACGATGGCGATCCCGCCGATGACCAGCGGAAGGCCCGACCAGGCGAATTCGAAGAAGCCGAACGGCTCGCCGCCCGCATCCTGGAGCGCATCGTTCACGATGACGGCGATCGGGGTGCCCGAGAGGGTGAGCTTGGAGCCCGTGTGGGCCCCGAAGGCAAGCGGCATCAGCAGCTGGGAGGGCGCCGTGCCGGTGCGGATGGCCAGCACCACGACCACGGGCAGCAGCGCTGCGACCGCGCCGTTCACGCTGATGAGGGCGGTGAGCACGGCGACCATCAGCATCATCAGCACCAGAAGCCTGCCGCGCCCTTCATCGCCGGCCCAGTCGATCAGCTTCTGCCCGGCCCAGGCGGTCACGCCCGCCGCCTCGAGGCCTGCCGACACCACGAACAGGCTGGCGATGAAGATGATGGTCGGGTCGCCGAAGCCCGAGAACACCTCCTGCAGGGACAGAACGCCGGTCAGGTAGAGTGCCAGCGGAACGAGCAGTGCGACAATCACGACAGGGAGCCTGTTCTGCACGAACAGGATCACGGCGCCCACGATGATCAGGAAGACGATGGTGATGTCGCTCAAGCGGCAGGCTCCCCCCTCGGGTTTGGGGCACGCTGGGGCAAGCCGCCCCGCAAATCAACTGTGGCGGCCGGTTGACAGCAGGCGCGAAAGGGGCTGCTCTGTGCTCCGGGAGAATTGGGGGAGAGCGAATGGCGGAGGCCGAAAGCCCGCGAACCGGCATGGACCGCCTGCTCGACGTGATCGAGCGCGTGGGCAACAAGGTGCCGCACCCGGCGGTGATCTTCCTGGTGATGATCGGCGTGGTGATCCTGGCTTCGGTCATCATGTCGGCGTTCGGCGCCGCGGTGACGCTGGAAACGGCCGGTGCCGACGGCGCGGTGACCCGGCAGGTGGTGGCGGTGCGCAGCCTGCTGTCGACCGAGGGCGTCCGCTTCATGCTGACGAGCTGGGTCGACAATTTCATGGCCTTCTCTGCGACCGGCATGATCCTCGTCGCGATGGTGGGGGTGGGCGTTGCCGAGCAGACCGGCCTTGTCGCGGCGCTCATTCGCAAGATCGTCGCCGTGACGCCACCGTCGCTCATCACCTTCGTGATCGTGCTTCTGGGCGGGCTGTCCTCGGTTGCGGCGGACGCCGGCTATGTCGTCCTCATCCCGCTCGGCGCCATGGCCTTCCTGAGTCTCGGCCGGCACCCGCTGGCGGGCATTGCGGCGGCCTTTGCCGGGGTGTCGGCGGTGTTCGGGGTGAATGTCCTCATCACCCCGCTGGATGGGGCGCTGACCGAGATCACCAACGACGCGATCGCGCTTGTCCGCCCCGGCACCACGCTCGACCTGACGGCGACCATGTGGTTTTCGACCGTCAGCCTGGTGCTGATGTCGGCGCTGTGTGCGTGGATCACCGAAAAGAAGGTGGAGCCGCACCTTGGCACCTATGATCCGGCCGACGCCGGCCCGGTTGCAGCTGCGGGCACGACTGCGGAGGACTGTGCGACGAAGCAGGCGCCCGAGGACGAGGCGCGCGGGCTTCGCTGGGCGTTGTGGGCGCTGATCGCGTTCATCGCCTTTGTGGTGGCGCTGAGCTGGGGCGAGGGCGCGGTGTTCCGCAACCCCGAGACGGGGTCGCTGATTTCCGACAGCCCGCTGATGAAGGGGCTGATCGTGCTGGTGGCCTTGCTGTTCCTGGCGGTGGGCGCAGCCTATGGCGCGGGCGCCGGCACGCTGAAGAGCGTGTCGGAGGCGATCGGCATGATCGACAAGGCCTTCAAGGGGATGGGTCCGCTGATCTTCCTGTTCCTGGTGATCGCCCAGTTCCTGGCCTTCTTCGGCTTCACGAACATTGCGACGGTGCTTGCGGTGAACATGGCCGACGCGCTGGTTGCGGCCAATCTGGGCTCCGTCACCCTGATCCTGGGCTTCGTGGCCGCTATCCTCGTGCTCGACATATTGATGCCGGGCGCCATTCCGAAATGGGCGATCTTCGCGCCCATCTTCATTCCGCTGTTCATCCAGCTGGGGAGCGACCCTGCGACGGTGCTTGCGGCCTATCGGGTGGCGGATTCGCCGATGAACGTGATCACGCCGCTGATGGGCTATTTCCCGCTGATCGTGATCTTCTGCCAGCAATATGTGAAGGATGCGGGTGTCGGCACGGTGATTGCGATGATGCTGCCCTACACGCTGTGGCTGGTGCCGATCTGGACCGCGATCCTGGTGGGCTGGTACATGTTGCAGCTGCCCTGGGGGTTCTGATGAAGGCGGCCGCCGTCAGTGCGCAGCGCTGATCGGCGGACTCGCCGCAATCACGGACGGCGGGGCGTCGGCCCGCAGGCCGGCGAACCCGTCCGACGAGTCCGGCTTGGCCGGACCCCTCTTTCCTTCTGGTTTCAGAACCAAGCGGAGAGGGCAGGCTTCGCCTGACCCCCGCGAATTTGGCCGACTTTCCCCCCTAGCCCTTCGCTACGCGCTGCATGGCCCCGCCGTGGGGGAAGAAGCCGCTGCCCCGCGATGTGCCGAGCGTTTCCCAGGCCTCGCGCACGATCGCCCGGTCGAGCTCGCGGGTGTATTCGTCGAGCGCTTCGTAGGGGACGAGGTCGGGGTGGTGGCGCGCGTCGTTGTCGCGCACCGGGCCGTAGTGCCAGCCTGAAAGGCGCCGATCGACCATCCAGCGGCGATGTTCCAGCTCGGCCATCGTTTCCATCAGCGCGGGGTCGGCCTCGAGGTCGGGCAGCGGGATGCCGCCGGCCTCGTTGGTCACCGGGAGGGGTGTCCGGAGCCAGGCGGCGAGGTCCACCTTGGCCGTCAGCAGCTTCGCCGGCAGGTGCACGAGGAGGCGCCGGTTGGATTCGCGAAACTCTTCCGAAAGCTCTTCCCAGGGGCAGTTCGCCGGCGTGCCGGGGCGGGCGGTTCGCCGGTACGTTTCGTGGAACATGCGGGCGAGCAGGTCGATGTCGGGGTCGAACAGGCCGATCGCTTCGGCGAAGTCGGCATTGGCCCCGAACATCAGCAGCTCGGCCGGTTCGTCGGTGACGGGAAGGCGCGGCAACTCGCCGCCGCCGGCCTGGCGCACGAAGACCGGGCCCATCTGCCAGCGCTCCCGCGTGGCCAGCGCGTGGAAGGCGCGGGCCAGCGCCAGCGCGCGGACGTCGGCGTCGATCGACACATGGGCGAAGGTGAAGGGGTCTTCGGCGGCTGCGGCGAGCAGTGCGTCTGCAGGGATATGGCGTGGATCGTCGACGTCGCCCGCCTCGACGAAATGGATTTCGGCGGATTGGCCGATTTCCGGACAGCGGCGGAGCAGGTCGTCGCGCACCTCGGCAGCGCGGCGGTCGACGATCGTGATGCGCGGGGTGTCGAGATAGCCGGTCAGGCCGCAGAGCAGCAGGTCGGTCAGGATGCAGTCGCCGCCCCGGCCGAAGCCGAAGAGCAGGGCGTGGATGCGCGCATGGCCGAGGTTGCGGGCGATGAGCGGCGGCGGGTTGCGCCAGTGGAGGTCGCGCACGGCGAGCTGCACCTGGCTGACGAAGCGGACGTTCGAAAGCCCCGCCGTCTCGTTGCCGCGATCGGCGAACCAGCTGTCGGTGAAATTCACCATGATCGGCAGGGACGGGGCCCTGGCGCGCAGCGCCTCGACCGCCGGGATCTGCCGGGTCTCGTCGGCGAAGGCGACAATTGCGCGTGCCGCGGTTGCCGCATGGCCGGCGTGCTGTGCGCCCCAGGGGGCCGCCACCAGCTCGACCCCGGGCATGGGGTTTGCCACCCTGCCGTTGGTGATCCAGGTGACGGGGGCATTGCGGCGCGCGGCGGCGGCAACCACGCCATCGGCAAGTGGATGGTCGCCGACCACCAGCAGATGGTCGTGCAGCAGATCCGGCGTGCCGGCACTGCCTGTGTCGGCCACGGTGTGGGAAACGCGCGTCACACCCATCCGTCCGTGTCTTTGCCCCTTTGGCGACCCGTGGCCAGCATGCGGGCGAACCGCGCCTGCGGCAAGGGCGATGTGCGCGCGTTAACCCTGCTTCGGGCCGTTGCGCCTAGTCGGTGAGCTCGTCCCAGGCGCCCTTCAGCCGATCCCAGAAGCCCTTGGACTTCGGGCAAGCCTCGTGCGGGTTCTCGGTGCCGCGGAATTCCTCCAGCAGCTCCTTCTGGCGGGGGGACAGTTTCGTGGGCGTCTCCAGCTCCACCTGCACCACCAGATCGCCGATGCCGTGGCCGTTCAGCGCCGGCATGCCCCGCCCGCGCACCCGGAACTGGCGGCCCGACTGGGTGCCGGCCGGCACCTTCACGTCCACGGGCTGCTTGTCGAGCCCGGGGATCTGCAGGTCGCCGCCGAGCGCCGCGTCGACGAAGCTCATGGGCACCTGTGCGAACAGGGTGGTGCCGTCGCGCTTCCAGATGGGGTGGGGCTTCATGTGGACGAAGATGTAGAGGTCGCCGGGCGCCCCGCCGCGCGGGCCGGATTCGCCTTCGTTGGCGAGGCGGATCCGGGTGCCGTCGTCGACGCCCTTCGGGATCTTGACCTTCAGCTGCTTGGCACGCTCCACCCGGCCTTCGCCATGGCAGTGGCCGCAGGGATCGGAGATGACCTGGCCCGAGCCGTGGCAGGTGGGGCAGGTGCGCTCCACGATGAACATGCCGTTCTGCATGCGCACCTGGCCGCGGCCGCTGCAGGTGCTGCAGGCCTGGACGCGGGCACCGGGCTTGGCGCCCGTGCCGGCGCAATGATCGCAGGCCACGGCGACATCCAGCGCGATGTCGGCCTCGGCGCCGTGGAAGGCGTCTTCGAAGCTGACCTGGAGATCATAGCGGATGTCGGCACCGCGCTGTGGGCCCTGGCGCCGCCCGCGGGGACTTCCGCCCATGAACTGGTCGAAGATGTCGGAGAAGATGTCGGAAAAGGGCGATGCATCCTGGAAGGGACTGCCGCCGCCGCCGGCTCCGCCCTTGAAGGCGGCATGGCCGTAGCGATCGTAGGCGGCGCGCTTGTCCGGATCCGACAGCACGCCATAGGCTTCGCTGATCGCCTTGAAGCGGGCCTCGGCTGCCTGGTCGCCGGGGTTGCGGTCCGGGTGCCAGCGCATGGCGAGCTTGCGATAGGCGGACTTGAGGGTCGCGTCGTCCGCGCCCTTTTCCACTTCCAGCAGCTCGTAATAGTCGATCTCGGCGTGCATCCCCGACAGGCCTTCGAACTGTGCGGCCGGAGGGCGATGCCCCCCGGCCGGACTCCATTACTTCTTGCTGTCGTCCACTTCGGTGAAGTCGGCATCGACGACATCGTCGGCCGGCTTCGCCTCGGCGGTGTCGGCGGATGCGCCCTCGGCCTTCGCCGTTTCGGCGGCATAGACCGCTTCGCCGAGCTTCATCGCCACCTGCGCGAGTGTCTGCGCCTTGGGCGTGATCTGGTCGGCGTCGCCCGAATCGAGCACCGCCTTCACATCGGCAATCGCCGTCTCGATGGCGGTCTTCGTCTCGGCGTCCACCTTGTCGCCATGCTCGGAAAGCTGGCGCTCGGTCGCGTGCACCAGGCTGTCGGCCTGGTTGCGGGCCTCGGCGGCCTCGCGGCGCTTCTTGTCTTCCGACGAGAACTGCTCGGCCTCCTTCACCATCTTCTCGATGTCGTCCTTCGAAAGGCCGCCCGAGGGCTGGATCCGGATCTGCTGCTCCTTGCCGGTGCCCTTGTCCTTCGCGTTCACGGCGACGAGGCCGTTGGCGTCGATGTCGAAGGTGACCTCGATCTGCGGCACGCCGCGCGGCGCCGCCGGGATGCCGACGAGGTCGAACTGGCCCAGCATCTTGTTGTCGGCCGCCATCTCGCGTTCGCCCTGGAAGACGCGGATGGTGACGGCCGACTGGTTGTCGTCGGCGGTGCTGAAGGTCTGCGACTTCTTGGTCGGGATGGTCGTGTTGCGGTCTATCATGCGGGTGAACACGCCACCCAGCGTCTCGATGCCCAGCGACAGCGGGGTCACG